>JAZKFC010000023.1:30297-45068 GCA_040386615.1 Bacteroidota bacterium | reverse complement strand
CAGATTTCGACCTTGCTCAACAGGGCGCACAATGTTTCCGGTGTTCAGATCGGATTGTTTAATTACGCCGACTCAGCTTCAGGACTACCACTGGGACTTTTAAGTTTTGTAAAAAACGGTGTACACCAGTTTGAACTTTCGTCAGACGAGATTTTTTTCGCCAATGCCGGGGTGAGAACAGGCGTTCGTTCATTTTACAACATTTTATCCGCCGGGGTCAGGCCGGGTGCGGGCGATGTTCTTTGGAATGTTGGTTATGGCGCAGGCACCCAGGTAAAGATCAAAGAAAAACTGAATGCTGAATTCACTGCAACCATGCACCATGTGAGCAGCGGCAAATTTTATTTCGCCACAAGCGAGCTTTATAAGTTCTATTTAGGCCTTGAATACAACCTCGGTAAAAAAATATGCATTTCAGGCGGCCCCACCTTTAATCTTTACTGGAGCGACGCTTTGTTGCCGGATTACAAAAGCACTTATTACCACATAGCGCCCTATTATACCTTTAACAAGGAGCTGCGCAACGACTTTAATCTTAAGGGCTGGTATGGTTTGCGCGTTTGCCTGCGTTTTTTCTAGGGTGATGATTAAAAAATAATTTACAATAGGGGTATTGACTTTTTGTGTTGTCTTGTAAACAAAGGATAAAACAACAAACAATGACCAGCACCAAATTATTTTTTCTAGCAGTTATACTAAACACAGGCATTTTAAATGCACAGACTGAAACCAAAGAAGAACCCAAAGAACGACCCTTCCAGCTCACTTTGATCACACCCCTTGGCACCAATGGCATTGAGTCACACAAAACGGTAAACAAAGTCTCCCTCAACATTTTTGGTGGGGTTGCAGGCGGTGTAAACGGACTTGAGTTGGGAGGCTTTGCTAACGTAGACATCAAAAATGTAAAGGGCTTACAGATGGCAGGTTTTACCAACGTGGTGCTCAGGGATGTAAAAGGCGCGCAATTTGCCGGTTACTTAAACTATTCAGGCGGTAATTTTACCGGAGCCGCTTTCTCAGGCTTATCCAATATCAATTTAAAAAACCTGAGAGGAGCCCAGTTCACCGGATTTTTCAACCTGAACAAGGACAGCCTGGTTGGCGCGCAGTTTGCCGGATTTTGTAATACCAATTTTGGGAATTTGCGGGGCGGACAATTTTCAGGTTATTTTAATTATAATCACAGGAACTTAAAGGGTGCCCAACTGGCGGGTTTTGGAAATATCAACGCCGGTGATGTCGAGGGCGCCCAGGTATCCGGTTTTTTTAATTACGCTAAAAAAGTGAAGGGCTTTCAACTTGCATTCATCAATATTGCCGACTCAGTCGAGGGCGCGTCGATAGGATTTTTGAATATTGTAAAAAAAGGTCTGCACCAGGTTGAGATTTCAGCCGACGAATTATTTTATACGAATGTATCTGTGCGCACCGGTGTACACAGGTTTTACAATATCTTCAGCGCCGGCGTTTCACCCAGGTCAGGTGCTTTGTTATGGCACATAGGTTACGGGATCGGTACATCACTGAAGGTGAACGAAAATCTGCGCAGTGATATCGCTGTGTCGGCACAGCATGTGAGTAGCGGACTTTTTTATCACGCCACCAGCGAACTGTATAAAGTGTACATAGGCATGGAATACAAACTCCGTAGTAAATGTTACCTCGCGGCCGGGCCAACATTTAATATGTATTTCGGCGACGCGCTTCTCCCCGCCTACGCAAAAACCTATAGTAAAGTAGCGCCATATTCCTTACTCAACGAGACCAATTCAGAAGGTTTTAATTTCAAGGGCTGGATAGGCGCCAAAGTAGCGATCCGCTTCCTGTAAGAGTCAAAAAATGAAACTACTTATTTTAATCATCGCGGCGGTAGTGGTATTTGCAGCCTCACGGTACGCGTTAAACGAACTTTATAAAGAGTGAACAGCGATATGAAATTATTCATTACCATATTCGTACTTTTACTGGTGACAATGACAGGTATTACAGCCCCGGCACAAACAAGGGAAAGGATCTGCATCCCGGCACAAAATTCAGGCGTGCAAATGGGCACAGCCAACAGCAATCTGATCGCTGGCGAATCGGCCCGTAGTTATTACAAACGCATTCTTCTTCAACCATTTGTATCAGTAAAAACCGCTTATAATAAAAGGGCATTTATTAATAGTAACAAAAGAGTTAATGACAACGTTCTCAGAAGGCTGGTCTGTTCGAACCTGCAACTCACCTTCAGGTTGTCTAAAACATTTAAACTCAAACTGAGTTACATATAATTATTAAACTGTTGACTAGGGGTAAATGTAAAACCTGTTGTCATAATAAAGAAAGAGGGCCACAATACATTCCGGCCGTACCGGAAGAAATGAGGATCCAAAACAAAATAAAAAAGCATGAAAACCAACAAAACAATATTATCAGTGATCGCGGCAGGACTTATTTTTCAATCCTGCCACAAAGGAAGCATGTGGGGAATAAAAGGTGAAGGCGAAAATATCACCGAAAACAGAACCATCAACGGCGTAAATGGCATAGATCTTTCTATCGATGCCGACATCAGGTATGTACAGGATTCGGTTTACTCACTGCAAATAAGCGGTCAGAAGAACATCCTTAGCATACTTGAAACCAAGGTGGAAGGTGGTGTTTTTAAACTGGATTTTAAAAGAAATGTGTGGAAACACAACCACCTGTACCTTGAAATACACACGCCGGAAATGAACAGGCTCAGCATCAGCGGCTCGGGCAGTATAGAGGTGGCCAACAAAATCAAAAGCAGCCATCTCGACCTTATGGTTAGCGGTTCAGGAAATATTACAATACCTACTGTAAGCCTGCAGAGCATGGATGTTAAGTTAAGCGGCTCAGGAAATGTAGCCATTAATAATGGCACCTGCATAAGTCAATATTGCAACATCAGTGGCGACGGAAATATCAATTGCGAATTTTTAAACAGTACCAACGCTGTCGCTAAAATCAGCGGATCAGGAAATATTACCCTGAGCGCATCAGGAACGTTGAACGTTACTATTTCAGGCAGCGGTAGTGTAAAATACAGGGGCAACCCCGTAGTTAATTCCGACATCAGCGGTTCAGGCAAAGTCATCCACCTGGATTAGGCGCCCGAAGGCGGTCGCTGCACAATTTAAAAAAATCTTAAAAAAATTACCTTAAAACAGGCCTGGGATAACTATGGCCATAAACAAAAAAAAAACTATGAGCACAACATTAAAATCCGCGATCCTGGTTATCGTCTTGTTTTTCACTCAGCAAGTCAATTCTCAAACGCTTTTCCAAACCGTCAGGGGAACCGTGGTTGACAAAATCTCACAAACTCCCATCCCGGGAGCCGTTGTGCAACTCATCAACGCTGTTCCTGCAAACGCTGTTACCACTAACGAAAATGGCGTGTTCAAATTAAACAACGTGCCTATCGGCAAACAAAGTCTTAAAATAAATTTTATAGGTTATAAAGAGATTACTCAATCCAATATAGTAGTTAATTCGGGCAAGGAGGTGGTGCTCAGCATCGGCATGGAGGAGAACATCATACAGGGCGAAGAGGTGGTTGTGCTGGCAAAGTTCGAAAAGAACAAACCTCTCAACGACATGTCTGCAGTAAGTACCAGAGCCTTTTCGGTTGAAGAAACACAGAAATTTGCAGCGGCGGTAAATGATCCCGCACGCATGGCTACTTCCTTTGCGGGAGTTGTGCAAACCGGTGACGGCAATAACAACATCTCGATAAGAGGAAATTCACCCAATGGTTTATTGTGGCGAATGGAAGGCGTAGAAATTCCGAACCCCAATCATTTCTCCAATGTAGGTACATCAGGCGGGGGGATCTCAATTCTCAGCGCGCAATTACTTAACAACTCCGATTTTTCGACCGGGGCCTTTGCAGCGGAATATGGAAACGCTCTGTCTGGCGTTTTTGATCTTAAACTCAGGAAGGGGAACAATGAAAAAAGAGAATATACCATGCAGGCAGGCATCCTTGGGCTGGATGTAAGTACCGAGGGACCGTTCAAAAAAGGCAAAGACGGTTCCTATGTGGTGAACTACAGGTACTCAACCCTTGACATATTAAGCAAGATCGGAGTGCCAATTTTTGGTGATGCTTCAACCACTTACCAGGACCTTACCTTTAATATAGCATTACCCACAAAAAAAGCAGGCACCTTCGGGCTCTTTGGTTTCGGCGGTTTGAGTTCACAATCGGTGGCCGCTAAAAAAGATTCAACTACATGGAAAGACGACGGGCAGAAACAATTGAACCAGAAATTTATAAGCAATACCGGCGCGATGGGGTTAACCCATACCCTGCTCTTTAAAAACCAGTCGTACCTAAAGACCGCGCTGGTACTGTCGGGCACCCAGAACGGCTTTGTTGTAGGAAAATTAAATTCAGATTACAACAACATCAAACAATACCAGCAAACATTTAATCAGAACAAAATTACCTTGTCGTCAACCTACACTCAAAAATTAAATTCAAGGAGCAGCATTCGTACAGGTTATATTTTTAATTTGCTGGCTTACAGTCTCAACTTAAAAGACATCTCAGACACAATCGCACTTGTTGATAAAATTGATGTGAAAGGCAGCACGCAGACCGCCCAGGGATTTTTCCAGTGGAACTATAAATTAAGTCCAAAAGTGACCAGCAATGTTGGCCTTCACTATTATCAGCTGCTCCTGAACAATTCTAATTCGCTTGAACCGCGCGCTTCATTAAAATACGAACTTTCGCAGAATCATAACCTGAGTGTGGGTTATGGTATGCACAGCCAGCTTCAGCCAATTGGTGTTTATTTTGCCCGCGACAATCAAAGCGATGGCACTTACACGCAACCCAACAAAAACCTGGGTTTAAGTAAAGCGCACCATTTTGTACTGGGTTATGACTGGAACATTAATTCATTCTCTCACATTAAAACTGAAGTGTATTACCAGCATTTATTTAATATACCGGTGAGTGCAGACAAAACCAACACCTACTCTATTTTAAACGCCACTGACGGTTATAATACCGACAAACTCACCAACAAAGGCCTCGGCAGGAACTATGGTCTTGAACTTACCTATGAAAGATTCCTGCACAAGAACCTTTATTACCTGTTGTCGGCATCGTTGTATGACTCCAAATACCAGGCCTCTAATGGCAACTGGTACAACACCCGCTTCAATACTAATTTTGCAAGCAGCTTCACCATCGGTAAAGAATGGACCTTGTCTGACAAAAGAAAGAACAGGGTGATTGGCGTCAATCTTAAATCGCTCTTTGTTGGCGGTGTGCGTTATACCCCTATAGACCTTGCTGCTTCACTGGCTGCGGGGACTGAAAAATATTCAGACAAAGATGTTTTCGAAAAACAGAACCCCTCTTATTACAGACTGGATGTGAGGATCAGCTGCAAGCGCAACTACAAAAAACTCACCAGTACTTTGGCCCTCGACATTCAAAATACGACCAATCATAAGAACATTGGGGGACAGTATTTCGATCCGAATACAGGCGATGTAAAATACTGGTACCAGGCTTCATTGATCCCAATATTGAGTTATAAGGTGGAGTTTTAGTGTGTGGAGATCACGTCTCGGGACTGAACCACTGCTCCTACGCTGAAGCTTCGGCGTAAGCGTAAAGGGCGCAAAGGTACGCAAAGGTTTCACAATGATCTTAGGAGTAAGTTATTTTCAATTACTTAGTGGTTCGTTGTGTTCTTAGTGCCTGAGTGGTTAGTTTTTAGTGGCAATGGTTATCTCTTCGGTTGCTTCTCGTAATGCTCCATATACTGTTTCAGGTATTCTTTATTTTCGGGTGCCAGAGCGCAGGCTTTACTCAGGTCAGCAAGGCCTTCTTTTTCCTGTTCTACGGCAAAATAAAGCTGGGCCCGTTCAAAATACAAATGCGCATCGTCAGGTGCGGCTTCAATTTGTTTGCTCAGCGCGTCCACCTGGCGGCTCCATTTTTCAACAATCACAGTGTTGATCTCTTCTGGTACCGGATTGGGAAAAGTTCTTTTTACGAAAATCAGATCCTTCACTGAATTTTTGATGTCACCGGCTTTTTCATATGCGATGGCCCTGCTCAAATGATATTTAAAATCGGGTTTTATACTCAGGCTGATGGCTTTTGTAAAGTCTGATACCGCGCTTTTATAAAAACCCAGTGTGTAATATATGGTGCCACGGTTACTGTAGAGCTGGCTTTTGTCGGGCCTAACCGCAATGGCCTGGTTGCAATAATCGAGTGCGGAGGCGAAGTTCTTTTCATTAAAAAGGATCTCCGATTTTTGATAAAGAAAAAGGTAGTTCCCGGGACATTCCCTCACTCCCGCGTCAACAAAGTTGGCCTTGTTCTTGTATACCGGCATTCTCAAATAGGTCTTAAGACTAAATAGAACAATCAACACCAGGACCGAGTATTTAAAAATGCGGGAATTATAATTAAAGTTCACCTGTGATAAAAACAACAGCATGCCCGGCATCGCGGTATAGATCCGGTGTTCGTAATGCTCTGCCCCGTTCTTAGAGGCACTGAACCACACGGGCAAGGCCAGTATTAAAAAGAAAAACAGCATACCAAGCCCGGCAACTCTTTTATCCCTGAGGCCTGGTTTAAAAACGAGGAACAGCAAAAGAGCTATTACCAAAAGACCTGGAATAATCGAAGAATTCCTCATCAGGGGCAGAATAGATTGCTGAATTGGCAATATAGCTTTACCGGTATAAAGAATCATGGCCGGGATGAGATTTTTGATCACTTCCAATAAACTCAATTGATCGGGCGCAGGCACTTCGACAATGTTATTTCTTAAAAACAGCCAGGCGCCTGCTAATATAGCCCAAACGGCCATTAATAACCAAAGCGGCGAACGTTTTTCTTTTTTATATACCAGATAACAGGCCAGGTAAATTACAGGCAGGGCAATGGCGGTTTCTTTGGTAAAAAGCGCGCCCACAAAAAATACCACATGCAAAATGAAAAATATTTTTTTCGGCTCTTCAAAGAACCTCAATAAAAAAATGAGAGATGACAGGGTGAAGAGACACAACAACAGGTCGTTTCGTCCTGGCACCCATGCCACAGCGTGCAACATAATGGGATGTACCGAAAATATCAGTGATAAAACCCAGGCGGAGGTTCTTGAGATCTTGTTGAGGCGTAAAAATTTAAAAAGCAAAAGCACGCAGCCCAGGTGCATCAACAGGTTGCTGAAATGGTAAATTGTTGGGGACAGCTTTCCGATTTTATAATCAATAAAAACGGAGGTGATGAGCAGGGGCCTGTAATAAAGGCCGGTGATCGACTTGGTGAACCCTTCTCTCACAGCCTTCCAGCCACTCAGCAGGTCGGCGTTATTCACGATCAGCCATTGTTCATCGAGGGTTGTAAAATCGTATTTAATACTTTTGTAATAGATCAAAATAGCGGGTAAAAGCAGGGCCAGCAATAATTTTAATCTGTTATCAAGGAACTTGTCGGGGATCATTTGTTTTAGTCTGTTGTGGAAGTTTGATTTATAAAAATTAAAAGCCGTATAACACCGACAAGGCGGCGCCGAGGCGGTGACGGTAAAAATATTCGCCGCCTATCTCTAGCCAGCCGGCCTCGTAAAATGGAAAAAACTGGAACTTTAACTGGTTGAGATTGACATCCAAGCCATAACCCAGTTGCAAATTTGAGTACATTTGACTTCTCAGCGAAGCATTACTGTTGTAACGAAAATCGGTTGAATATTGATATGGTATGCCGTTTATGTTGGTATTTTCGTAAGTTGATTTTCCCCTGAAAAATACACCCGCGTAGCCTCCCGCAGTTAAGAATGTAGAAAATCTTGTTTTGCTGAAGCGCAGGTCAATTCGCAACGGGACTTCAAAATAACCCATCGTAGTCTTGTATTTAAACTTTGATAATCCTCCTCCAGGGGCTACCCAAATATGGGACTCTTCAATTTTTTGAACAACAAAGTCATATTGAACTCCTGTACTCAGGTAAAGCTTGTTTGTCAACCTGACCTTTACGTCAATGCCTGTGCGAACCGGCACCGTTGGCACAAAACGTATAGCTAAATATGCTCCACTCATCTCCGGGTAAAACTGTTTAAGATATCCGGTTGAAACAGATGCCCCCAGGTAAACCCGCGGTTTACGGGCAGTGCTGTCTTGCCCGGAGGCCTTATTTATGAAAAAGCACAGTGCCGTTACAAATAACAAACACTTTGTGAATTTTGGATTCATACAATCAGAAAATCTTACTAAATATATAAAATTATTTACATGTGTGTTGGCATGGTCAATGAATTTTAACCGCTACGGCAGGGTTGAATAATTTTTAAAACGGCCACAACAATAAGTGTTGCAACAAACTACTACGCCCACCACTCCTCGTCGGGATACTTTTCGCCAACAACCACTGTTTCCCCGATCATTGGCGTGCTTACTTTTACCCCGATCCTTTTGGCCTCCTTCACCACCCGTTGAATTGGCTCCGTCCATGCATGCATGGCTAGCCCGAATTTGGCCCAATGCACCGGCAGCAACACTTTTGCTTTGAGATCAAGGCTCGCCTGCACCGTTTCCTCGGGCATCATGTGTATGTTGGGCCATGATTTATTATATTGTCCTGATTCAAGGATAGCCAGATCAAAAGGACCATATGTTTCACCAATTTTTTTAAAATGTGAATCATAACCCGAATCTCCTCCCAAAAATAAATTATGAGTTGTGGTCTTTAAAATAAAAGCAGACCATAGGGATTGCCCGCGTTTAAGGCCCCGGCCTGAAAAGTGCCTGCCGGGCGCAGCGGTGAGGCTGAGTTCTTTGTTGGTGAAGGTCTCCCACCAATCCAGTTCGTTGATTATTTTATGATCATAACCCCAGTGTTCGAGGTGGGAACCCACACCTAAAGAACAAACAACTTTTTTTACCCTGCCATTCAGTTTTTTAACGGTCTTGTAGTCCAGGTGGTCGTAGTGATCGTGGGTGAGCAGTAAAATATCTATCGTAGGGAAATCATCAACCGTGTAGGCATCGGCCCCTTTAAAAGCCCTGATCATGCATGACACTGGCGCCGCGTTACCGCTGAATACCGGGTCAACCAATATCACCTGCCCGTTTATTTTTATAAGGTAAGACGAATGTCCGAACCAAACGATCACGGGCTTATCATCTTTTATAGACTTGAGGTTGGTTTTTACGGAAGGCAGGTCCACCGAAGGTGAGACATCCTTAGGCTTGTTAAAAAACTCACGCATGGTCTTAAAGAAGGAAGCGTCTTCTGCCATGGCGTTTGTTTTGGAAAGGTTTTGAAAAGAACCGTCTTTATAGTTGGTGGAGGCCTGGATCTTTTTTAAGCGTTCGCCAGATGGGAGTTTGCCGTAGATGCTGAGGGACATGATGATTTATGATTTAAGATTTATGATTTATGATTTAAGTCCCGATACCTATCGGGCTAAAGAAACACAACCTTGTAATTTTTTTTTGTGATGACTGATATTTATTTTCTTTGGGGTATTCGTATAAAATTCTTCATGCCTGCCGCTACAGGTCTCCTCCAGAATTTCCACATAAGAGGATTTGTCGGCGGTCTCGATTTTACCCGGATGCAGCAATATGTTGAATTTTAACGCATAAGAATAATCGTTGGGAACAACCAGGGTGTCTGGATTATTACGAGTCACTAACACCAGGCGGTTCACATAAAACTCACATAACCAGGTTTTTTTATCGTCCTGTGCCGTCATCAACACAGTGGTTGTATCAACAGGAGGTTCCGCGACAGTAATTGTTTGTGTTTGAATGTAGTCTTCTGTTTTATAGGGTACCCCAGGAACGTCCTTTTTAGGTGTGTGATCACATCCATACAAACCCACTAGGGTGAGGATCGTCAAAATGTTTTTCATATCATGCTTTAAGTGACTGTTAAGTTTAACTGAGTGAGTAATGCGCATAAACCCAAACGGGAAATCTAAACTACGGCAAAATAATGGAATTTAAAACAAGAACACAAGGTAACAATAAAAGGTTTCGTGCTGGTATTCAAACATACAGGAAAGCTGAGAATTGTGAGAGATTGCTTCTCCCGCGAAAAGCGGGATCGCAACGATGAAGTCTTTTTGAAAGCCGCGTCATCGCGAGCTACTCCTTAATAAATTTACTGCAAGTATCAGAGTCGTTTTGTTTCACGCGTAAAATATATAAACCAGCTGGTAAACCTGCTAAATTAAATTCGGTTTCAGCGGAACTCTGAAATTGCATCTTTCCGAAAACATCATATACATACGCATCAAAATGGCCGCTCAGATCAACACCTTTAATAAAAATTTTGTCCTGCACCGGGTTAGGATATAGTTCAATGTTCTTCTTGTTTTTCTTGTTTTCAGTAAAACCGGTGGGAGAAGGACATAACTGACCCGCCCAAAGCGAATCCGCAAAATCAAGCATGGAATTGAATATAGGATCGCTCACATCCAGGAACGAGGTATGAGTGCCTGGCACAAAGTAAAAACGTTTGCAATAATCGTAGGTTGACATAGAATCATTAAAAACAATAGATTGTTGGGTTCCTAAAAAACCATCGCTTTGTCCTGCGATGATCATGAATTTTGTTTTATTGCCATTGGAGAGATTGTGCGCCGGTGCAGCGTCATCCCAATAGTTGGCACTGTCGAGTACCATCGGTTTTATATCTGCATACCGTAAAGGGTTGATGTATTCAAAATTTAACGCGGCATTGGCGGCAATAACGCCCGAGATCTTTAATCCCGCGTTATAACCACAAGCGTTTAATAAACTCTGAGGGTGAGTAAGTCCGTGGAGCGTACACAAGTGAGCGCCAGCCGAATGACCATACATTATGATCCTGGATGAATCCCCATTTATTAAACCGGCATTGACTTTTGTCCATGCAATTGCGCAGGCAACGTCCTGTGGAATTGCTGGATGGCCCGGATAACCCACCTCAGATGAAAGACGATAATTGATATTTACAACCGCATAACCCGCGTTTTTAAAGAATTGGGCCACATTCGCAAAGCCTGCTTTATCGCCAGCTGCCCATCCGCCTCCGTGCACCACCATTAAAACAGGTGAGTTCGGATTTGTGGCCGTTGAATAATCCAGTCGATGCGAAGTATGGCTTCCATAAGCAATATCAACGCCATTTGGTTGTGCAATGAGCGTTGAAAACTGAAAGAGTAGAATGAACAGTATAAGTTTTTCCATCTGTGTTGTTTTATGATTTGACGCTGAAAATTAATGAGGGTTTAAAAACCTTAAGGTAAAAAAGGCCAGGCATACCCTACCTTGTTGAATGCTTCAGTTTAAAAAGGTCTCCTTTTTACCGCTCAACAATAATCTTCGCAGTGAGCGTTAGGCCGTTTTTTTGCGCGGTTATAAAATAAACACCAGTCGGCAGGCTGTTAACCGTTACCTCATTCCCGTTATTGTCGCCCAGGCTCAATGTACTGATAACCTGTCCGAGCGTGTTAATAATACTGATGCTGATTTTTTCGACCGACCTGATCGTGAAATTGCCATTGTTTGGATTCGGGTAAACCATTAATCCACCGGTGCCCTTCATTTCAAAATCCTCCACACCAATACAGGTCGCTACAAACTGCGTAACGGTTGTGGTCATGCTGCAGCCATTCAGGTCGGTACCGGTGAGCGTGTATGTTGTTGTTACATTCGGGGTAACATTGATCGTGGCTGTAGTTGCCCCTGTATTCCAGCTGTAGCTTGTAGCACCGTTTCCGGTAATCGTTGAAACTTCCAGTCTGCAAATCTGTTTTTTGGCGGTTTGCGCAGTTACATTCGGTAGCGGGTGCACAATCAAAGAAAAGGCCTGTTGACTCGAACAATTGCCAGTGGTACCCGTTACGGAGTAATTGGTTGTAGTCACAGGTGATACCGCAACAGACTGAGCCCCGATAGCTATCGGGGTTCCTCCGTTAGCTGTCCATACATAACTGCTTGCAGGTCCCGTAGCGGTTAAAGTTGTAGTTTGTCCATTGCAGATCGCTGTTGGACTTGTCACAACAAAAGTTGCAATGTAAACTGACAAAGCGAACGTGTTGGTATTCACACAACCCGTAATGGTATTGGTTCCTGTCACAAAATAAGTGGTGGTCACCCCTGGATTGGCTGAAATGGAAGTGCCATAGGCTCCGGTACTCCAGTTATATACAACATTATTGACTGGATTTGTAAGTGAAATTGTGGCCGTCTGCCCCACACATATATAAGAAGAGCTGCCCGTGAGATTCGTATTTGGCAAGGGAAACACCTGGATCAATTGGTTAACTGCGGAAGTACAACCAAAGGAATTGGATCCCGAAAGTGTAATTATTGTTGTGGTGGATGGACTCACAATTTCGGTTGTGTTATTGGTATTCATAGGCTGCCAGGTATAGGAGAGGCCACCGTTACCTGTTAAGGTAATATTGTTTCCCTGGCAAATTATATTGGTTGAAGAGGATATGGTAATAGTGGGGCTTGGATTCACAACGATAGGAACTACAGCCGTGGCAGTACAGTTACCGTTAGAACCAGTTACTGTATAGTTGGTTGATACGTTAGGGTATACAGTAAAATTAGCCGTCGTAAAACCGCCGGGTAACCAGGTATTTGTGACCGGGCCGGCTACTACCAGGTTAGCCCCGGTACCCGCACAAATCTGGCTGGGTGTGGCACTGGCGTTCATAAGCGGAATCGGAAATACAACCAGGTGCACGGTGCTGCTACTTGAACAGGGACCATTGGTTCTCACAACCGTGTAAGTTGTGGGTACCGGCGGAGAAACAACAATCGTGTAAGTGTTGGGAAAAGATCCGGGCGTCCAGGTAAAACCGGTTGCACCTATGGCTGTTAATGTTGCGTTGCTTCCAAAACAAATCGCGGTTGGTGTCACAACAGGTGTGATGGTAGGTGTAATAAGCACTGTAACACCAACGGCTGCCGTATTTGCGCAACCATTGGAACCCGTCCCTGTCACGACATAACTTGTTGTTGTGGCCGGAACAAAGGCGGCATTGTTGGGTGCGCCTGCGCTCCAAGTATAACCTGAAACGCTGCCGCCACCGTTGAGAATGATACTGCTGCCACTACAAACAATGGGGTTGTTGATACTGGCCGTTATGATTGGCAAAGGATTGACAGTTAAAGAAACCGCTGCCGTAGAAGTTCCACAGGCATTTGCTCCATTGACTGCATACGTGTAAGTGCCACTCGCTGTTGGTGTGTAGGCCACGCCATTGGTAATACCACCGGTCCAGGTATAAGAACCGGCGCCAGACGCCGTGATAGTAACGGGTTTGTTCACACACACCACTGAAGGCGAGATTAACGCTGTTACCGTGGGTGTACTATCAACACTGACGGTGATCACCGCGCTGGCCGTACAGCTGGACGAGCTGGTTGCTGTTAACGTGTAACTTGTTGTAACAGTTGGAGAAACCACGATGGAAGAAGAGTTAGCGCCATTACTCCATACATAATTGCCAATTGCACTTGTGGTCAACGTTGTAGACTCACCGGCACAAATGGGATTTTTAGCCGCTATGGTGCTGATAGTTCCTATATGAGTAATAATTACATGACCGTTTTTTATAATATCGGGGTTGGAAACAAAACCTGACTGCCCTGATTGAACTGTTAACCCATTCATTATACTGCTAAAATAGCCGGAACCGCCGCCACCACCCGTACTGTTATCGCCGCTACAGCCACCGTACCAGCCGCCGCCACCGCCGCCTGCTAAGTTTTGTATTGTCGTCCCGCCCTGTCCAAAACCAGCGCCACTTCCTCCGAAATAACACGCGCCACCTGTAGTTTGTGATCCGCCACCGCCGGCGGTTCTATTCGAATACTGTGTGCTATTTGGAGGTTGAATGCCATTCAAGCCGCCGCCGTTTCCACCAATTGACTGATTTCCTCCACCACCGCCGCCGCCAGCTACAATCCATACAGCCGGTTGGTTCGCCGATAAAGTATTTAAAAGTCCTGATGCAGTGGCAACGTGGCTTGCTCCTCCCCCTGAACCAGCTACGTATTGGGTAGAAGAACTATTTCCGCCACCATTATAACCACCGGGATTGTTTCCTGCAAGCAGATTTGAGCCTTTGCCGCCAACATAAATAAACAAACTGGTAGCAGCGTTGATAGTAATACTTCCGGTAGAGTATCCTCCCTTTCCGCCATTAATCAGGCTATTTGGCGACATTGCGCTATAATATGAACCGTCAGCGCCATCAGCTCCCCAGCAGTCTATTTTATAACAACCTGGCAGAAGGTTTATGGTTTGTACACTTCCCTGGTAATTGAAAATGTATGTTTGTTGAGAGTAGGCCGTAGCCATAAATACGGTCAGTGCAAGTGCAAAAAAAGTTTGCTTTACACGGGATGATAATTTGTAAGTTCCTCTTTTCATGATGAAGTTTAAAACATTCGTTTAAAAAGGACCGGGGTAATAATTATGTTGTGCGCTGGGAAGTAAACCTAAAAGTACAATTTTTATGTCACATTTTGATTATGAAGCATAAATAGGAAATGGCGCGGAGGTGTTACTTCGAGCGGATGTCACTTCGAGCGGATGTCACTTCGAGCGAATGTCACTTCGAGCGCAGTCGAGAAGGACTTGCACAAACCTGAGATTGTAACACCTGCTCTTCGATCTTGATACCGGTCTCGACTACGCTCGACCTGACAAGACTACGCTCGACCTGACTCGACTCCGATTGGAACGCTGTCACTTCGAGCGCAGT
>JAZKFC010000023.1:4001-30197 GCA_040386615.1 Bacteroidota bacterium | reverse complement strand
AACGCTGTCACTTCGAGCGCAGTCGAGAAGGACTTGCACAAACCTGAGATTGCAATACGGGCTATTCGATTT
The DNA here is from genome assembly GCA_040386615.1 of Bacteroidota bacterium. Lineage (GTDB taxonomy): Bacteria > Bacteroidota > Bacteroidia > B-17B0 > Aurantibacillaceae > Aurantibacillus. Next base: position 30,125 of record JAZKFC010000023.1, on the reverse strand, counting down.
ATCACCGGTCTCGACTACGCTCGACCTGACATCCATGTCACTTCGAGCGTAGTCGAGAAGGACTTATCAAATCACATGAACCCGGTTTCGACTACGCTCGACCTGACTGACTACGCTCGACCTGACATTAAATTTGACTTTCTTTTAATGTATTCTTATGAGAACTTGCATTTTTACACACTGAATATTCTTTTAATTTCTTCCAGTCATCTGCTATCAACGCTTCTTTTTTTTCCTGCTCCACTTCTTTATTCGTTTTTCCCAGCTTATTGCCAGGTTAAAATCATCGAATCTTTCGCGATAAACCAGTTCCAGAGCTCGCCGGGAATAAGTATAAGCGTCTTTATTGATGCCAAAATTATGTTCTTCAAGCCGCCGTTCTGGATTATTAGTGACGCCAGTATAATAACTTCCGTCTGAACATTTAAGAATATAGACGTAAAGGTATTTCATAAGGATTATTATGCTTTGGTTCTTTTTTAGGTTAGCTGGTCTCGACTGCGCTCGACCTGACACGACTGCGCTCGACCTGACATCAGTGTCACTTCGAGCGCAGTCGAGAAGGACTGTGCAAATCGCATGAACCCGGTCTCGACTGCGCTCGACCTGACACGACTGCGCTCGACCTGACACGACTACGCATGACAATCAGATCAAAACAAACTCAGCTGTATATCATTGGCCTTGTAATTAAAATCATGACAATTGAACTCAAAACGTTCATCGCTTTTAATGTATTTACTTTTCGAAATGGCGAATAACTGGGCGATGGATTCAGAGATCTTGCCTTCGCCACGCATGCGCACGCCAAACCTGCTGTCGTTCACCTTGCCGCCATGACATTCGCTGATCTGGCTCCAGACCTTATCTGCCCTGTCGGGAAAATTTTTAACCAGCCAGTCTTTAAAGATGGGCTCCACCGCCCCGTTCAGGCGCACAATGGTCATGCCCGCGCTGCTAGCCCCCGCGTTACCGGCCAGCTCTAGTACTTTGGGAATTTCATGGTTATTAATACCGGGAATAATTGGCGCCACCATCACCCCGCATGGGATCTTGTATTTAGCCAGGGTTTCTATCACCCCTATCCTGCTGCTGTAACTCGCTGTGCGCGGCTCCAGCTGCATCCTCATTTTTTCATCGGTGCCGGTAATGGAAATCATCACATGCACCAGCTTGTGCTCCGCCAGTTGCGTTAACAGATCAAGATCCCTTTTGATGAGGGCGTTCTTGGTAATGATAGACACCGGGTGTTTGTATTTTAAGCAGGTTTGCAGGATATTCCTGGTGATTTGCAGGTCGCGCTCCACGGGCTGGTAACAATCTGTATTGCCCGAAAGCATAATGGGTTTGGCTTTCCACTTTTTACTGCTGAAATGTTTCTCGAGCACCTCTATGGTATTTTTTTTAACGATGATCTTGCGTTCGAAATCGAGGCCGGCGCTGTAGCCCCAGTACTCGTGGGTATTTCGGGCATAACAATAAACGCAGCCGTGTTCGCAGCCCTGGTAGGGATTCATGGAATAACCCAGGCCAATGTCGGTGCTTTCTACTTTATTGATAATGGTTTTTGGAAAGGTATAAATGATCTCGGTTTTTTCCTTTTGCAGGAAAGCTTCATCCAGACCTTCCACATGATCCTGTACATATTGATTTTGCAGGTAACGGTTGTGGGTGTTCAGCTGGGCGCCGCGTCCCTTAAAGTAATCCGTAACTGTATTTTCCATGATTTCCATAGCTATAAAGTTAGTTATGGAATATAGCAATTGCTTGCTATGAATTGTAGTATTATGGATACTGCATCATCCTGTGTTCAAACTAAACAAGCTGGCTGCCCTAAAAGAGAATCTATTTGAGCATCACAAAAAAAAGCATACATTTAATAATCCGAACATAAGGTTCGCTTATCCGACAACCGGGGGAGAGATAGGCGAAGGTTTGTGGCGGGTATAAGGTAGTTAGTGGTAAGTGGCGGGACAATTCCGTTAGACAAAAACAGTTGACATTAAATGACGACATTAAAACTTGACAACAGCCCCGCGACTATCGACCTGTTCGCAGACCGTTATAATATTTATATTTATGGTGGACGTGGCGTTAAACTAAATTCCTTTTGTGTAGACCTTAAAAATAAATCAACTGGCGAGACAGTTCAGGTTTTCGAGCATAATTTAAAACTCAGAGACTTTAATGGTGTTCGGTGTTTTTATTTTGACATTTTAAAAACCGGAAGCTATGATATCTCGTTTCATAACTTCCAGACCTTAGAGGTAAAAAGATCCATACTTCCTATTACAAGTCTTTTCCTTCCCAAAATTGACCTTGCAGACATCAGAATTAAAATTGAAAAGAAACATCATTAAAGTATGGGGACACGTGAGCGGAACGTACCTATGTGCCGCCACCATACCACTAACACCAAGCAAGCGACCACTTTTTGCGGGTTAGCGCTCAAATGTGTAACTTGACAAAGCAAAAAGCGGACGCCTGCTTGGAGAACGTTAGTGGCAAGTTATGACCACCAGACACAAGAATGGAAATTTGGAGTTACATAGAAGTCCTTAGAACAAAAAAACAAGGTTTTATCTTTAAAAAAGACAACACCGAAGAACGACTTATTGCCTTAAGTAAAATAGTAGAATTTGGGTATCCAAGTGCAATTCAAAACTTAATCCCTTTTCTAAAGGACGACGATAAAGCAATTCAACAAGCGACTTGTAATGCTACAATTCACTTATTCAAAAAAATCGACTCAAAGAAAGGTTATTATGACACGCTTAAACATTGTGACATTTCAAAATCTGATATAGAAACGTATGAATCTAATTTTTCCAAAGATCAATTTACTATTCTATTAGCTATAGCTTCTCTAAACGGAAGCGGTTATGTTAGGGAAAAAGCAATTAAAAAGCTTTCTTCAGTGAATTCGGACATAGCGATTCCTTTTATTGTTTATCGTTTGGCCGACTGGGTACTCGCTGTTCGAAAAGCTGCTTTAGCGGCAATCGAGAATTTCAAAAAAGCAGAATTTATTGATTCGCTTGTAACTAATTTGCCAATTTTCGAGTGGCTTCAGAAAGTTGAAAGAGTAGATCTAAGTGATGTTCACTCAGACATTATGAATTTTGTCGTTGTTGAAAATAAAAATTATGTTACACTAAACTTCAAAAAATTCGATGAGAAGACTAGACTAATTGTTGCGCAACAAATTACCAAATCTGAAAAATTAGACTTAAGCGACTTGGCTCTTTTGTTGGCAGACAAGCATTTTTTGGTCCGCGGTCTCGCTCTATTACATTTCGACAAATTCTCAGAAACAGAGATCTCTAAGCTGCTTTCTGACAAATCCGCCAGCATTAGGCTTCAAACTCTACATCGACTAAAAGACAATGCTAATTTTCACGACATAATCTATCCTTTCACTGCAGACAATTCAGCTTCTGTAAGGGAGTATGCGCGTTACAGTCTCAAAAATCAAATTTCCGATTTTTCTCAATTGTACAATGAAAACTTGACTCTAAATAAAAATGTTCTAGGTTCGTTGTTAGGCCTCGGGGAAACAAACGGGAAAGAACATATTGACAATATAACGACTTTCCTGGGTCATAAAAGAGTAAAAATTCGTAAGGCTGCATTTACGGCGATAGAAAAATTAGATACTGAAAGGGCGTATGACTTTGCATATGGCAATCTAGACACTGAATTTATCGGGCTAAGAAATCACTTAGTTGAATTTCTTTCGCATATACCACGACAAGAGGTTTTAGAAAAATCAAGGCAAATTTATTCAAATGGGCAATATGAATTGAAAAAATCCATGTTGAAATTATTCAGTAAAATTGGACGATGGGCGACTATTGCAGACATTATGTTAGGTACCATTGATGAAAACGAGAATATCAGGAACCTAAGTGTAGGCTATGTAAAAAAATGGAAAGCAGAAGCAACAAGACACTCGGTCAAGCCCAATGCTGCAGACCTTGAAAGAGCAAATAAAATTTTCAAGTTCGCTTTTGAAATCCATGAAGAAAAAAAATATTTGAGGCAAAATCCATTGTCCGAAATTGATTTCTATTTACGCTAGCCAACCACTAACAGCACCTACTGACAATTACAATACAATACGACATGGAAGCAATAAAGACAATTAGCCACGCAAAAAATTATCTTATAATTAGCGTTAGCGTTCTTGCCGCTTGTGTGCTGCTATTTTTCGCAGACAAGGAAGTAAACAACTTTTCAGACATTTTACATAATATAACTGCTTTATTGACTTATTCTATTCCGACATTTTTTGCATGCTTCTTTTTATATAAACGCTTCTTAAGAAGAAACGACCAATCAGAAAGCCTCTATTTGTCCCTTGCACTTGGACTTCCTCTCGGTATAATTTCGGTAATCGCAATTCTACTTCTACTTTTTCGCCTTTTTCCATAATTTTTTTTTGCAGACACGTACCGAGACCTGTATTTCTGCTCAATAAATGTTAACTTAACATCATGGATGAGCAGGAGCCAAAACCCGAACGGCGGGTAAGATACAAGGGAACACACCCAAAGTCTTTTAAAGAAAAATACAAAGAGCTGAAGCCGGAACAGTACACAGAAGATGTGGCAAAAGTAATGCAACAGGGACGCACCCCTGCCGGCATGCACCGTTCTATTTGTGTCGCTGAGATCATGAACGTTCTCAACATCGTTCCGGGTGAGACAGGACTCGACGCCACGCTGGGTTATGGCGGACATAGCGCTGAAATTCTTAAACAACTGGCACCAGGAGGACATTTATACGCGACTGATGTTGACCCATACGAGTTACCCCTCACGAGAGAGCGCCTGGCAGCAATGGGCTTTGGACCCGAAATTTTAACCATTAAAAAAATGAATTTTGCCGGCATCGATCTGATCGCTGCTGAAGCGGGACCGTTAAATTTTGTACTGGCAGATCTGGGTGTTTCTTCCATGCAAATTGATAATCCTGAACGCGGCTTTTCATTTAAAGTGGAAGGACCGCTTGACCTGCGACTGAACCCAAAAAGCGGTAAGTCCGCAGCCGATTTTTTAAAAACCGTTTCCCAGGATCACCTGGAACACATCTTTACACTCAATTCAGACGAGCCGTTTTCAGAACAAATCGCGGAAGCCATTATCTCGGCCCGGCACAAAGGCAAGGCGATTACCACTACCACCCAACTACAACAAATTATTCAGAATGCCCTCAGTTTTATTTCTCAAACGACCCGGAAGGAAGAGGTCAAAAAATCATGTCAGCGCTGTTTCCAGGCATTGAGAATTGAGGTGAACGATGAGTTTGAGGTGCTGGAAAAATTCCTTGAAAAATTGCCCTTGGCTCTTGCTCCGGGCGGACGTGTCGCTATTCTTTCATTTCATTCGGGCGAAGACCGCAGGGTCAAAAAGTCTTTTCAAAGTTTTTTTCGCGAAGGCATTTACAGTGAAATTGCCCCCGATCCTGTAAGAGCTTCAGCGGAAGAATGTTTCACCAATCCACGCGCCCGCTCAGCCAAACTGCGCTGGGCAATAAAAAAATGATCCTGGAATCGAAATGGACGATTACAGGAAATATTTCAGACAATTTATAAAGGAAAAATATCCGAAGGACTTCGACAACATTATTGCCGACACCGACAGACACTACAACATTATTTCGGCGGATACTGCATTTGCAAAAACTTCAAAAAATCCAATTGACAGACGGCTTGATTTTAGCTCCTATTTTTTAGCACTCATTAAGGCACTCGACGAAAGATCTGAAACATTTGAAAACATACGACATATTTGCCTTCAGATCACCACTGAATACGTTCAACCGAAAAACAAAATTCAAGGGATTTTCAAACGACTTTTGCCAAAAATGACAAACACCCGGGTGGGACGGATCTTAATAAAAGCCTTTCATAAACGAGTCAGCGTAAATGCAAACCCCGACGGCTTTATTGCTAACATCATAACAGACAAAAAAGAAACATTTGGACTTGGCTACGGCATAGACATCATTGAATGTGGCATATGTAAATTGTTCAGGAAACATAACTATTCAAAATACGCTACAATACTCTGTGAAGTTGATAAAATTACTTCGGGACTTGCCGGCCTTCAACTGATCAGAACAGGCACAATTGCCAACGGTGCCGGGAAATGTGATTTTAGATTTAAATTACAGGAAAAGTAAAGAAAGGCAAAGCATAAAGAAGAGCCGTTATAACAAAAGACTTAAAAACCAGTCGGTACATTGAACATGTAAAGCAATTTTCTAAATGACCTTCTATCCCGAAACAAGTTCGAAAAGGAATCAAATTAAAGTTATAGTTTAAACCTTTGCAGATCAATAATAACGGGATCTCCGCGCATTTCTTATTACTTTTTCCTTAGATGAAAAAGTAAACAAAAAATCAAGGCGCTTTGCCAACCTTCATTTTTCGCAATGTGTGCTAAACCCACTACTCCTTCAACGAAAAATGAGGGTTCGCACCAAAGCGCCGTCTGCCACCGCACTATCCGAGACGTAGCTGAACGCCTAAAATCAATCAATTTACCTTGATGCCTATTCGAAACAAGTTCGGGAGAGGCTGCAGCCAGGAATTTTCCTTTGCTTTTGCTTAAGGTGTTTTAACTTCAACCCGATAGGTATCGGGAGTACAGGCAATATCTAGCAATCGCGCCAGTTCACCATCTGTGATGTCCAGACATTCCTCCAGACAAAAACACGAATTGATTTATTTTTCAGACCTGAAGACCTAAAACTGACAAATAAGTTGTATAACTGAAATATAAGTTATAGATTTGCCGCATCATCTAAAAACTACAATTATGGTTAATTTAATTTTTAATTATCTCCTTGAGAGTTCTATATGTCTGATTCTTTTTACGGTAACGTACAGGATCCTTGTTGCCAACACAACAAATTTCTCATGGATGAGATTTTATCTTTTAGTGAGCATGGCTCTTAGTTTACTCTTGCCATTCATTATCATTCCGATTGAATGGTCAGCCAGGTTACTTCCAACAACTTCAATGGCAAATACGTTTTTAATACAGGCCAAACAGACAGCGGGCGCCGTTGTAAATAACAATCCTGATATAATTCCAGCTCATTCAGGGATTTCTATACTCCAAATGATTTTATTCATTGCATTTACAGCATACATGATTGGAATTATTTATAAATCCTACCTCTTTGTGAGGAATTTGATAAAAATAAATGGTTTGATTAAAAAAAGCTCTAAAGTAAAAGAAGAAAATTATTGGCTCGTTTGCCTTAAAGGAGAAATACCTGCTTTCTCTTTTTTTAATTATATTTTTATCAATAACAACTATAAAGATCTTTCTTCCGGTGAACTACATGTTATAAAACAACATGAAATGGTTCACGTAAAACAATACCATACACTTGATATTTTATTTGCTGAACTTATTGGAATCATATTTTGGTTCAACCCAATAATAAACTATTTAAAGAAATCCCTTAAAGAAGTGCACGAATATATCGTTGATGAAAGGATCGCGGGAAATGGGGAAAATAAAAAGGCATACGCGCAGTTATTGTTAAGCCTGGCATCTGACACTAAAGCATTTGACCTGGCCGCAAGTTTTACCGGCGAACATATTAAACGCAGACTTGAAATGATTGCAAAACCAAGAACTTCGCGAAAACACAAGTTTTTGTTTATTATTCTTGTTCCACTCACTGCATTTTTGTTATTATCATTCTCTTATTTTAAAAACCCTAAGACGAATTCCAATTCCGATAGCTATCGGGAACAAAATGAAGCTATTGGTAGTCGGCCTGAATTAAAAAAATACTGCGGCATCTATTTTCCATCAAAAAATTATGCGAGCTATCTAAAACCAATAGAAATAATACTCAGGGACAATAAGCTATTCAGATTGATACAAACAGAGCCTGAATCAGCGAATAGAATGGTTGAATTACATTTTGAAGCAGATAGCCTATTCTCTTATGCTGACAATAGTGCCAGAACTATTGCATTCGATCTGGATAATAAAAAAGAGGTTAGAGGTTGTGCTTTTCTAAAGTTTGAAACAAGAGGCAATAGCAATTATTTGATTTTAGAAGGTAAATATTCGAAACAAAAAACCGGCAAATAAGAAGAATAAAAACGATCAATCATGGATGAGTTAACAAAAGCAGAAGAACGTATTATGCTAATATTCTGGAAGCTAAAAAAAGCGTTTGTAAAAGACGTGCTGGCAGAGATTCACGACAAACCAAAACCACCCTACAATACCATTTCATCTGTTGCGAGAATTCTAGCAGGTAAAGGATATTTAAAATATAACAGCTACGGAAAAACATACGAATACTATCCGGCGATTTCACAAGCAGATTATCGAAAAATAAAAGTAAAAAAAATGCTCTCCGGTTATTTTGGCGGCTCCCCCGCTTCTCTTTTGTCTTTTATGGTAAACGAAGACAAGCTCAGCAAACAGGAGATAGAAAAAATGAAAGAGATCATAAAACAAATAAAATAAGAGGAGGGCCGGATCATCCCTTTCATACAGGCAAGACCCATTTTTCAGGACGCGACTAAATTGATTGATTTACCGTTTCACTTGTTTTGTTTTTTGGTTGGTCAGAAATTTCAGCGTCAACCTGAGCGCGGCACAAATGCGCCTCATTATGCCATTTTTAAGAATTTTCTATCTTTGGCTTATATTTCTTAAAACAACAAACATGAAAACAAGCATTTTATTATCATTAATTGTAGTTGCATCTTTATCTTCCTGCAGAAAAAAATACAATTGTGTTTGCACCACAAGTGGCACAGTGGTTTCCACAACTGAAATTCGTGCAACAAAGTCTAACGCCACTGCCGATTGCAATGCCATGAGCAGTAATGGAAATAATGGAAAAACCTGTTCGATTCAATAAGCCTGAACACCAAAAAACATGTCAATAAACAAAGAATCAGATCTGGCGGGCATGAAAAAAGCCAGCGACGCTGTTGCCTATACCCTCAAAGAAATGAGAAACCACGCGCGGCCTGGCATTTCGACCAAGGACCTTGATAACTACGGCGGCCAGATCCTCAATGACCTGGGAGCCCGATCGGCGCCCTACGTCACTTACGGTTTTCCGGGCTGGACCTGTATCAGCGTGAATAATGAATTTTGTCATGGTATTCCTTCCGCAAAAAAAATAATTAATGAAGGTGATCTTATTAATATTGATGTGTCGGCAGAGCTTGATGGATTTTATTCTGACAATGGCGGATCGTTTGTAGTTGGCGCGGATCTTAACCAACACCAGAAACTCATCGACGCTTCAAAAGAAATTCTTCGCAAAGCTATTTACAATATTAAAGGGGGCGTTCGCATTTCTGACATTGGCTTTTTAATTGAAACTGAAGCTAAAAAAAGAGGTTTTAAGGTTATTAAAAACCTTACGGGGCATGGCATTGGCAAAAGCCTACACGAAGAACCCGGCGAAATTGCGAACTACAAAGACCGCTTTAACCTCACAAGGTTTAAGAAAAACTCGGTTGTTGCCATAGAAACATTTATCTCTACCACCTCCACTTACGCACAAACACTGCACGACGGCTGGACCATGGTTGGCAACAAGGGCGGCTTTATGGCCCAACACGAACACACCATTGTTGTTACCGACGGTGAACCGCTTGTGCTGACCGGGAAGAACGAAATATGGAATTAAATCCCTGAAATATGGCAAACACAAAATACCTCCTGCCACTGCTGATGATCTTTCTTTGCGCCTGTAGCGCAAAAAAAACAAATACTGCTTCCGGTAAGGATCCTGCCACACGCCTTTATATTGTGCAGGACAATACCGAATACCCGGTAGAAACATCAGGCAGCACAATTAACCTTAAAGCCAAACCTTTTAAATTGTGTTTTCAGACAAAAAACACCGGGGAAGTCTTTTTACACGCGAGCACCGATTCCAGTGCCTATTTAAAAGCCGTAAAAACTAAATGGGATCAACTTGCCTGCTTTAAATCTGACCAGACCTTTTCGGAGCCATCTAAAAACTCTGACAGGGAAATTATGGTATGCGATAATGAAACACGGGGCTATCATTGTCTTTTTGCCAAAGCCGAAGCTGAGTTCATCAGGTTTGACAGTGTAAAGGTGATCAGCAAGAGCGAATGGACAGGTATCAGGAGCGTCAACCAAATGACATTTTTAAATAATTCCTCTGCTATTCCCTGCAAGGAATTAAGCGGCAAAATCATTTACCTGACTTACAGCCCGGGCATAGTGAAGCAAGGTAAAGGACTGAGGCTTCGATTTTTGTAGGTCATCCAATGCTTGCCAGTCAGCACCGCTATCATTAAATTTACATCTTCCATTTAAATCAGCTCACCATGAAAACAAAACAAGTACTTTTAACAGTGCTTTTCTTTTCCTCCGTTTTAATGTTTCGCGCACAGGAAAAAAGCAGCTATATGCTCATACAATTTATACCACATCTCAAAAATGAAATCCAGATCTCTATTGACGGAAAGGAGTACCTGGAAGAAAAAGCCGACTACTCGCCGAGAGAGAAGGAGAGTTTTAATGTGAACCCCCTGTTTAAGAAAGTGAGGGCATATGAAGATAAAGGCTGGGAAGCCATCAGTTTTAATACAGTGCCGATAGGCTCAGCGGGACTTCTATCTTACCAGGTGTACCTGAAGAAAAAGGACAAGGACTGATATAATGTTCAACCCAATTGTTACTGGTGAGAGCGTGTTTCGACCAGGTTTATTACCGTAGTATCGCAATGACGGGCTCGCGGCTAAAACGGGTATCCTATCGCGATGTTAAGCACGAGGTTTTGTTGCCTCCAGGCCCCGTCACGAAGATCGATTTTATTGAATACCCAGCGTTGTCCCTCAGGCAGGAATGGTTTGCGGATGGGCATACCCAAATCGAAACGCAAAACAAAAAAAGTCACATCAATTCTGAATCCAAAGCCTGTGCCTACCGCCAGCTGCCTGTAAAAACTTTGTATGTCGAATTCACCCCCGGGATACTGATCGTTTTTACGTGAGAGCCATACATTACCTGCGTCTACAAATATGCCTCCTTTTAAGGCACTGATGATGGTGAACCTGTATTCTATATTTCCCTCCAGCTTAAAATCGCCAGCCTTATCCAAAAATGTTTTTGAAAAAAGGCTGTCAGGTGTGCGGTAAGTGCCTGGCCCTACCGTGCGTGGTAAAAAGGCCCTGATGCTGTTGGAGCCACCGCTGAAAAACTGTTTGATATAGGGCATGGTGGTTGAATTACCGTAGGGAAAGCCCGCGCCGGCAAGAATACGGGTGGCGATCTTGCTGTTTTTATTGATTACAAAATAATAACGCGCATCGGTCGACAGCTTCGTATACTGTGAGTACCTGTACGAAAACAGCAGGTGGGGATTGTCGTTGGTAGCCTTGCGACCTGTGATCAGGTTCTGCGCCATATTCAAGAGGTTACCCGAAACATCTACCAGTCCGTTAAAATAATACTGATGCCGCCTGTGCGTGCCAACCAACGAATTGTAGGTAAAGGAATAATTGCCGCCAATAGTGAACTGCTCTTCGAAACTCTTTTTTAGATAGGGATTAGCCGATAAAAGATCATCAAAGGCTTTGGTGGTTTTCATCAAACGGGCAAAGTTAATGGCTATGGGATTAAAGGTGTGCTCCTTCTGCTTGGTTTCTTTCCAGGTATAACCATAGGAAAAATTAACAGCGTTCATGCTGAAATACAGCACTCGGTTCAATGTTCTGAATCCCAGGTCAAATTTAGTGCGGGGCACAAACTGGCTTGACGCGTTCCTGATCTTTACAGGCGCGAGAAACTGCGGCAGGTACAGTTGTGTGTTGGCGCCGAACTCGTAAGAATTAAATCCTTTTTGAATTCCGGTGAACTGCGTTTCAAAACTACTGTTCACACTAAACAAAAATAATTCTGCGCCACGAAACAGGTTGCGGTCCTTTAAACTCACGGTCAGGGCCGGACCGCTATAGTTATTGGACTTGGTCACCGCCTCCAGCTCCACTTGTATTGAACGCCTGGCAGTGGGTGTCATGTTCACAAACACGTCAAGCAAACCGCGGCTTTGCTGCAGGGAATCTTTAAAAGTGACACTCACATACCTGAACACGCCCATTCCCATTAAACGTTTGATGGTTAGACTGTATTTTTTCCTGCTGTAAGGCTCTCCTTTTTTGATGAAGACTGACCGGATGATGGCCTTTGGTTTAAAAGTGCTGTCATTGGTAATGTAATGGTAACCTTCCACCTTCAGCGTGTCGGGCTTTGGCTGGCTGCTATCCTTCCCGGCGCTGTACCCGGGGAACAAATAAACGTTGTTAATGTAGTACCTCATCTTCGCGCGTTCAGGCACATCTTCCTTTAACTGCAGTTTTAGCCTTACTGTTTTCTCGCCGGTGGTGCTATCGGCTTTAAACAAAAGGTAGTCCTGGTTAAAATAATAAAAACCCCGGTTTTTCAGGTAAGCGTCTATGCGCGCGCGTTCGGCTTTCACCTGGTCGAGGTTGTACTGCTCACCGGCCTTTAGCAATGTTCTTCTTTCAGATTCTTTGATCGTTTTGTTCACCAGGTTGGTGTCTTGCGGAAAGATCACTTCCTTTATCATATATGGCTTTGTAACAGTAGCGGTATATTCTACCCTTACTTTTTGATGTTTTGTAATTACTTTGTAACGTACAGAAGCGTCGAAATAACCGTTGCTGTTCAAGCGGTTCACCATGATCTCTGCAACTTGTTCGGGCGTTTGAGGATTAAAGAGCACCGGTTTCTCTCCCAGTTTATTTTTGAGCATTTTCTTAAATCCTTTTTTTGGATCTTCACCAGCTTTGTAATAAAACCATAACTTAAACCGAATTCCTAAAATGGTCTGGTTAGGTTTGGGACGCAGAGTTTTTTCAAGATCCTTCCTCACTTCCTTTTTTTTCACGTCCTCAGGCGACGACACACGGATCTTTGCGCCAGTGTAAAGTTCCTCGCCGGGTTTAAGGTATTGCGTACAGTTGCACGAACAAGCCAGCATAATGGCGATGATATAAAATATGACAAGGTACTGTTGTTTCATAATGCGGGCGCTACGCTCCCATTCATTTATTTATTTGCTGTTATCCTCTTTTTCCTTAGAATCCGTGAGTTCTTTGTCGCCCGGATCATTTATTTCAACTTTTTTTCGATGTTCAGGCTTTTTAAGCAACTCTTTGAACTTCCTGAAGTTTCTCACATAGACCACACCGGCGCCTGTTTTAGTGAGTTCCCCTTCAATAGGGTTCTCGTACTGGTTCTCGCGGAATGCTTTTAACTTGAACCTGCCATCCTCGGTTAATTTATAGTCGATGCTGATGTTACCCGCCACATCGTTGGCATTGTTCTGCCGGGCCCTTTCCCCTTCCAGTTCCACGTTTCCACCCACGCGAACCGTTACCTTCTCGTTGAGCAGTTGCTTCGAAACGCCTAACTGCAATTGCGTGCGGCCTTGCTCCACCCCGCTTGAATAATCCTCAAATGAATTTACACCAAGATCCAGGTCCACAAAATTGACGTACTTATCGGAAATACTGCTCAGCTGCTGTGTGAGCACTTTGCTGGCACTTGAACGTGAAGCTGACGTGAGCCCGCCGTCACTACCATTATCGAGGGGATTGTCGCCAATAAACCTGCGTAAAGTGAGCAGGGCAAAAACCTGTTTGTTCATTTCGGTTTCGTCGCCCCTCAATTGCGCCAGTTTGTTATTGATAGATCCATTCACCGCACCGCGGTCCTGTGGCGCAAGTTGTATATCAAAACTGATATCGGGGGAAGAAATAAATCCAAGCATTTTTAAATACACATAAAAGGTCAGCAGGTTGCGGTACTTGTTCCTTTCAAGCTCGTTCAGTCCCGACAATTCATCCTGCACCAGGTCAACCGGCGAAGTTTTGATCACATAAATGGCTTTCAGGTCAATATAGGGGTCCAACACATCACCCGACCAGGTTACTGAACTGCCTTTTTCTATCCTGAAATTTCTTTTCACAAGATCGCTCACACCCAAATGGTACCCGCCATCGTTGATCCTGTATTTACCCGTTAAAGTAGTTTTACCATTTTTATCAAGCGAAAAATCCAAAGAGCCGGCGCCGGTTACGTAAAGCGAATCGCCGCTTTCCTGGTCAACCAGCATTTTTAAGGTAACCGACTTTTCAAAGGAAATAGAAGCATTCAGATCTATGCCCTTTAACTCAGAACTGCTTTTTAAAGTGTCGTTGGTGCGTGTCATGATACCAGGACGGTACAGTGTATCGGCAAACTCAACAATGCCCTTGCTTTCATTTTTCCCAATCTCTATCGCCGGTTTTACATAAGTAATAAAGGATCCGCGGTTGAGTTTAGCTTTCATGTCGAGTTTTGGCGATTTCGCGTCGCCCCTGATCTTGATATCACTGTCTAAAAAAACACGACCGAAATAAAGGGGATTGTTGTTCCTGCTGGTGTTCAGCGCCAGAAAATTGGCCGTTTTTAACTGCGCATCGAAACTGATATTCCTGAGATCCTTTATGCCTGCATAGCCATTCAGCAGGGCCTTGTTGTTTAAAGAATCGTAGATCACCAGGTTGTTCACCGACATTTTGCCCGAAGCAAAACTGATTTTACCGTTATGAACAGTGAGATATGAATCAATGATCTTTGGCCGGAAAGCGGTTTCTTTGAGGTAGATCTCGCCTGTAATGTCGGGTGCTGCAATGTTACCCCTGATATTGAGTTTTCCGTTCAGCGCCCCGCTCATGCGCGTTACCTCACCAAAGGTAAAAGGTTCTATGCTTGCAAGATTCAGGTTTCTTACATTGAGGTCAAAATTAAGGTTGTCGTTTTTATCTACGGCAGTGTAAGAACCGTTGAGCGCAAGATCATTGCCGTTTCCTTCAATGCCCAGGTCAATGGCATACTTTTTAGGATTTTCCAAATTATCTGCCTTCAGTTTTATAGTACCAATGGGCACCGATTTAAATACAAAACTATTAATCACCAGGTCTGATCTGAAGCCCATGGCGCCCTCGTGCTTTTCAAGAATTATATTGCCGTTGACCTCGCCGGCGGCAAGTTCATTTCGGTTTTCAATCAGGCGCGATAAAGTGGTCAATTCAAAATTAGAAAATTTGATCTCAAGCGGGGGCCCGGCGGTTCTCTCAGTGCTGTTGAATCCCGCCGAGCTATTGCCTTTAGAAATTACAAGCCGGTCGGCCACAGGGAATTCTCCTCCGAACTGCAAGGTGTTTGCCGGGTCAACCAACCATTTTTCGGTGTTCAATATCAATTCCTGGTTTAGCTTTAGCGTATAAATTTTGTTTTTTTCTGTTATTATGCCACCAATGGCCAAAGTCTTGGCACTATCATCCTTGTTGGTGTTCAGTTGAAAACTCAGCTGATTATTTTTTAATTCGCCGGCAAGGTTTACATTCTCAAATTTAAATGTGGGATTAGAAACCTCCGCAAGGCCCAACTTGTAGCTGAGTTTCTCTGCGTCAGAATTTATATTGAGTCTCAGGCTGTCAACAGTAATACCATCATAAATCACCTGCGGCACATCTCCCTTCACTTCCAGTTTTCTAGCTTCGGAGTCAAATGCGCCTTTTACCGAAAATGGCGACAAACTTTTCAGGTCTGGAACCAGGTTCTGGGTCAACAATGAAGCGTCAAGCACCTTCATTTCAAACGTAAATTTCTGCGCGTTGAGGTGTTCAGAGGTGTTCGTACCCTCCATATTAAAATAGCTGTTCGCGTGCTGCTTTAGCGCCGCGGGTAATTGGTTCAATGTAATATCTCCGTTAAAATCGGCGGTCATGATCTCAGACCTGAGCGTGATCTTCGAGGCGCCTTCTTTGAACTCTGAAATAAAAACTATAGAGTCAAGCGGGTATTTTTTATTGTCTCTCACAATCAACGCGTTTTTGATGCTCGCCTTTCCCGTGAAGTTCTTATCAGAGCGATCGTGAATATCAGACTGGATCATTGCGCTGACGCGTAACTCTTCTTCGGTTAAATTAAGCGCTTTGAGATCTGCTCCTTTCAGGTCTAATGTAAAAACATAATTGGGTGTTTTTGGATCAAAGCTCACGGTGCCATCATAATTAAACGCCAGGTTGGTATCGTCGATACTGATTTTACCCGTGAATTGCTTTTGCTGAAGGCGCCCGTTTACCAGTAAATTTTTGTATTCATATTTTTTGAAGACCGCGCTTTGTACATTTACACTAACATCAGCGGCTAAAGTGTCAAAGTTAAATCCGCTTCCTGTCAAAGCCGCGGTTAAGGTCACCACACCCAGCAGTTCTGTTTGGTTCAGCAATTTTCCTGTGTCAAAATTGTCAGCCGATAATCTGATGTCGTATGGTTGCCGGGCATTACCCGCCTCAGGACGCATTTTTACTTTAGCCGAAAGCTGGCCGATGGAAGTTTTGGCGCGAAGATCCGCATTAAAGTTTTGCAGGTAACCACGCATCGATCCTTCAAATTCGAAATTGGCCGGGATCTTCACCTGGGTGGGGATTACACTTTTTGAAAGTATTGCGAATACATCTTTTTCGGAACTTGTAAAACGGAAAGTGTTCAGTTCGAGATACAGGTTTTTTGGATCAGGGATATTTTTTACCGATCCGTTTACAGTAAGTACTGTATTCTGTTGGGTCTTTACCTCCAGGCTATTGAAGCGCAGATCCTCCAACTTTCCTTTGATGGTTCCGTTTAGGCCCACAACGGTTTTTTGTCCCGGATTAAAAATACTGTCGTTTAAAATATCGGGCACAAAGAATTGAACCTCTGAGAGCGCAATAACAGTTTTTCTGAATTGAAGATCCACCACCAGTCCGCCAATATCTTTCTTCAGCTGCTGAATAGATGGGTACCTCAGTGCAAGCCCGCCAATGATCTTGCTATCGATGGTTTCAAGGTAAAGGCGCGATAATTTTACCTGTGAAGAATCATATAAAATACCAGCACTTAAATTTTTAAGTTCAAAACCTCTTTGTTCTTTAAGACTCAGGTTCTTTAGGTCAACTACTATCGAAGAAGGATCTACCAATACATCTTTTGCCCGGAGTGCGAGGTCTTTGATAAAGAAGTGATTCATATCAAAACCCTGTTTTAAAATTATTTTGTTCTGATCCCGGTAACTGAAAGCATTATCACTCAGTAATACGTCTTTTGCTTTTACACGCCAATTAATAAGTTGAGTGTCGCTGGTCAATCCTGCTGTTATAGTTGTTGTTGCCGTGGCCTGACGATCAACGGTGTAAATAACACTGGTACCCGACAATACCAGCTTAGCTGTTTCGAAATTTAAATTTTCAAGATCTGCGCTGGTTTCGGTTAGCGAAAGGTGGCCAAGCATCACATCAAGGTTTTGTTTGTTGGCCATGTCTTTGTAAATGGTTTTCACTGAATCGAGCGTGAGCCCGGCCACATGAATGGTGAAAGGCTGAGCGGGGGTTGTGTTGTTTTGTTTTTTAACCACCGGATCGATCTGTATGTATGCGTAAGTATTTTTAAGCGTCGCACTGCCAAAACGGATATTTCCCTGATCGAGGTCGAACTTTTTTATTCTGGATTTAAATTCGCCCAACCTGATGTTAGTAACCACACCTGACTGCGCGTCATGAAAAGTAAAGAATATGTTTTTTAAGCTCACAGATTCCAGGGAGATCTCCCAGGGCCTGGATCCGCTTTTTTCCGGTTTCTTTTCTTTTGCCGGCGAAAAGGCCTGAACGATAAAATCAAAATTAAAATAAGTGTCGGTTCTCGAAATATGGGCTGTGGCTTTGTCGAGTTCTACCGTATTGATGAGCACTTTATTTGAAAGCAATGCCCATAGATCGATATCCACTTTTAAAGACCCGGTGTAAAGTAAGGTATCTTTCTGTCTGCCTTCAACATACAACTCTTCGAGCGCGAGCATTTTAGGAAAAGCCACGGTGATCTTACGAAGTGTCACTTTTGATTTTATCTTTTCTGACAGGTACCCCGTTGCTTTGCCTGTAAGGTATGTTTGAACAGATTGGAATTGCAGCACCACAAGCAGGATAATAGCCAGACATAAGGGAATGGTGAACAGCCATAAAAGGATCTTTAAGAAACCTCTGATCACGCGCCTGTAACTAAAATTTGCTGTATGTTTTTTATCAACCAATTAACGATCTGTTAGGGATGAGGGGTACCATCCTGAAATACAAAATTTGATGCAAGAGAATTGGTTGGTGGGTACATTATTTTTGGGTCAAATCACTAATTTTCGGACAATAAAACGGACTTACGGCCTTACAGCCGTCTTTTTTTTATCATTCACGGTAAGAATTCGTTTTTTATTGGGTGGTTTCAGAAACCCAGTCGATAGCGGTTTTCAATTGTTCGTGAGAAAACCCCTTAAATTCGCCGGGAACAAAGACACTAAAAATGCCGGTAAAATACTTAATGGCTTTAGAATCGGTTACAATGGCGGCCCTCCTCCAATTGCAAATATTTTTAATACCCATCATCACATCCTTGAACCAGGCACCCATCGCAAAATTTTTGATGGATGTATTCAATACCAATAAATAATTGAGTTGTCCCGTTTTTTCCACATGTTTTTGAACACAGGGAATGACCACCTCTTCAAAATCTTCTTGTGTTACCTCCCAGGAAGCCTTAAATCCAACCATGTTGGGAGGAAGGTCAATTATCTGGTAAATCATAATGCGAGTATTTTAAAATACAAGCGCAAATCGTGTACCAACAAGAATTGCAAAAGTGTAGAATATATGGGAAGATGTTATTTCTTCGTTTTTGACTTTTCGGGTTTATTTTCAGGGTTCACCTTTCCTTCCTGGTCGACCTCGTTCTCGCGTCTCACCACTTTGCCCTCTTTATCATAAATAATAATTCTTCCTAATTTGCTGGTGGGATCGATATAGTTGGCCCTGAAATTCTCTCCGTCGGCGCGCCAGGTAGCGCTAATGCCGGGGTTTTGTTCGGTAAAAGCGCGGGTGGGCGCAGCCGGTACCTGAGAGGGATCGAGCGTAGAATTGCCTTTCTTTTCCTGCTTTTGTGAAAATAAAAAATTACATGTTAAAATAAACAATAAGAGGAGAATGCGGCTTTTCATGTAGATGACTTTAATACAAGGAATGAAGCCAATTCTGTGCCATGGGCCATTTAAGATTTAAGAGTTATGATTTAAGATTTATTGTTTGCGGTTTAACCCGAAACACTGAACATCAAACCTTGAACTCGAAACTCAGAACACGGAACTTTAGGCTCCAAACTGCGCCAGGTGATGGTCGAGGTGTTTATAAAACATATTGTTCCATTCATTTTTACTGAGCGTGCCGAATGAATGTGACACCTTGTTATCAAAATTATTTTCACCAAGTTCCTGGGTCTTACGGATATGACCTATTAAACGGTTTTTTTCGAATTCAAAATCCTTTTCACCTTTAATTAAAAAAGCAGGGGCTGTCTGAGAATTGGGTTTGTATGCTCCCTCGCCCACAACGTATTTTTTCACAAGAGATTTAAGCATCATCTTCATAAAAAAATTTGGCTTTGGATGTTTCTCTTCATAAACCAGTTCGTAGGTAACATTACAATGGGCAAGCATCTGCGAAACGTTCATCTTACCCCATCTGGCGGGCGTGTTTGGTTTTAGCTGACTGATCCTTTGAATAATGTTTTCGGAGACCTCTTTGTTAAATATATTTGGCAGGGCCATGATCTGATTTGTTTAGGCTTTAAATATAATAATTAAATGGTAATGCCGGTAAAAAAGCCCGGGGTAGCCGAACAAACGATTGATCCCAGTCTGCACCTAAAAAATTAAGATGCAGCCAGGTATGATATAAAAAGTAAATGGTTATTTAGCGCTTCGCGGAATTATTTTTTCTTTTCCTTTTTTTCAGGAGCGGCTTTCTTGGCAGGGGCTTCTGCAGACTTGCCAACCGGCGCATCTTTATAAACAAATTCAGCTCCCTTAAAAATTCTGGTCCATTTGTTTACGAAATCGCTGCTTAATTCTTTTTCGCGCACCGCTACAAAATTCACATACAAAGTAGATTCGCCCTGCACTGCATAATACATTTGAGACTCAGGCCTTGGGTCTTCAGGGAAACTCTCTGTTTCGATTTTAAAAATCACATATTTATGGGCGGCCGAATCATTGTTTTCAAGAACGGTGAGACTGGTCCTGGGTGACTCTTTGCGTGACGATTCTTTGTAGGTTTGAACTACCTTGTTGGTGGACACAATTTTTATATCTTTAAACGACATCATGGTAGCAAAAATAGTCCAGTTATCGGGCTTATCGGCTGCCGGGATCATCTCCACCAGTCCGGTCTTTTTATCGTCGTGCGACTCGAGGGTTTTCCAGTTATATTCTTCAGGCCAGGAAATCCTGAGACTTTCTATCTTTTTTTGGGAGTATGAGGCGGTGCTAAATAAAATTCCTACAATAAAAAGGGTAATGTGTTTCATGTTATCTGCAATTTTCGATGTTAAACCGTTTTAAAATTCATTTCAAGCCCGTTTCATTTTTCGCGACAAGAAAAACAAAGATAAAAAGTAATTTAATACAAATAGACATTTGTGGTAAAACATCAAAAAATGTTGCTAATTCCTCAAAAACACATAATACCGTTCGATTTGATAACGATGGCGTAATGCCGGGGGCGTTAACTACCCGGTGTTATCATCCACACGGGTTCTTTTGTTTTAGGTTTTCTGATAACGAACTTCCGCTGAGAAAAGATAAGGCCCACACTGATTGATACAACGGTGACTCCTAAAGCCGGGTACGCTACTTTCCTGAACTTTTTGAGGTCCAGTTCTCCGTCCTCAAGTGCAAAGAGTGGTGCCACGATAAATGCCGCAGCTAATGAAAGCACGGTCATACCGGCACTTACTTTTTTCAGCTCAGACCTTTCGTAATAGATTTTGGTGATCTTTTGCATTGGTACTCTTACAAAGCTGGTCTTTGTATTGGTGAGGTACCGGTAAGAACTGTCGTTATTCCATTTGTAAGCATCGTGAACACGAATTTCTTCAGAGCGGATGGTCATGCTGTCGTTTTGAATATTGGTATAAAGACCCCTCACACGGGAACGGAGACTGTCCTGGTTGCGGCTACCGCGTGTTTGATAATGCACCGCCAGGTCGTGATTCACGAACACCTGTTTAGAACTGTTTCCCTTTACCAATTTAAAGGAGTTTTTAGTAATGGAAGTATCGTTAGACTTCACAAAGAACCACATGCTGTTCTTTTGCGCTTTTGAAGCGTTTATTGAAATGATAAAGAATAGAAGTAAAATTTTAATTTTCATGACATTGATATTTTTATTTACAAAATATCTCTCAAACTTAAAGCCAATGCCAATTTTTGTGGCCGCAATCGAAGCCACTGCGGAGTGTTAAAGACATCTGTTGAACGCATGCAAACTCTTGAGTAAAACTGCACAGTATACAATTCGGGGATAATTTTACCCACGACTGGTGTCTTCGGGCCTTACCGCCCCCTCAACCGGCTGATGCGAAAGAAGAGCGCAATGGCCCAATCCATTAAAAAAGGAAACCTGTAATACAAATTCGCGAAGGCTGTTTTATAAAAATAATTCCAGTAGTATTTTTTATGGATCTGCTTATCATAGCTTTTCATAAAAGCCGCCGAAAAATCCTTTTTCTGAAAACAGGTTTTGATGTGTTTGGCCGCGAACCTGCCCGACGACATGGCTGGCGCGATGCCTTCGCCTGTTGCCGGATCCACAATAGCCGCCGCATCACCGCACAACAAAATGCGGTTGCCCGAAACAGGAAGTTTACTTTCAAAATATCCCAAAGGAATGGTCCAGCCTTTTATTTCTCCTACCAGCTCAGCCTGCGCAAAACGTTCTTTGAACTGTGGATATTCCTGCATGATGGCTGCCAGTTCTTTTCTTAAGTTGATCTTACGCCTGGTGATCACTTCCTTATCGGCACCTATGCCCACATTCGCCAGGCCATTGATGCTCGGAAAGATCCAGAAATAACCTTTAGGCACTGTTTTTAAAAAATGTATCTCCAGGCAATCCTGCTCCAGTCCTTTTACATTCCTGTAATAAGCGCGTAAACCCGGACAGGTGTCGGTGAGCGATTCACGGGTGCCCGTTAGCGCAGATTGCACAACGGAATGTGCTCCATCACAACCCACCAGTACTTTGGTTTTAAATACCTTACCCTCACCCGTTGTCACCAACACGTGATCGTTTTCAACACTGATCTTCTGAACAGCGGTGTTTTCAAATACCTCGGTACCCGTTTCCCTTCTTACCATGTTCAACAAAAACTGGTCAAAGACCTCCCGGGGCAGGTTGGCAAAAAATCCCTTCAAGCGGAGTTCCAGCACATGCCCCTTCGGGGAAACCAGTTTAACCCGGTTGGTGACTGCGCCTTGCTTAAGATCGAGTAATTGCTGACCAAATTTTGGAGAAATAGTGTTCAGGATCTTAAACGCGTAGCCGCCGTAAGCATCACCACAGATCTTTTCGCGGGGAAAAGTTTGTTTATCAAGTAAGGCCACACGCAGGCCCGAGTCGAAAAGCCCCAGAGCGCAAGTACTGCCAGCCGGGCCGGCACCGCAAATTATAACATCAAATTCCTGCATCGGAGCCACAAGGTATAAATTTTCTCCGCAGCGAAAATGCCGGTGTGAAAAATGTTTTGAGGAACTGTTGTGGGGACAGGGTTTCGGGTGTTATCAGCCCACCGAAGCTTGCGCCACAGCTTTAGCTTTTGCTCCTACGCTGTGGCTCCGGCGTAAGCTTAGCGTACGCGGTTAGCGTAGGAGCAGCATTTATGCCAAGGAGGAGGGGTTAAATAACAATCCCTCAGCCAAAAGCTGCATTTAATAATTCATTCTTCGCCTTTCACCCAAATTTAAACCGGAATTTAACAGTCAAGTTATAAATTTAACCAACTATTCTATTTAGAATCTTGTAATAGTTAGCAAATAGTAACCAATTAAAATTTGCACCATGAAACTGATTCCAAAAACGATTTTTTTCTTCGCGGCATTGTTAGCGTCCGGCGCTGCCATGGCTCAGTCGATGAACATGACGGGCACTGTGCTCGCGCAACCTTGTAACAACAATGGAAGTATCGGCGTTACCGTCACGGGTCTTACGCCTCCTATCAATTACACCTACACCAACTGGATGGCCAACGTCACCATTGTGAATGCCAACGTGAATTCAACAAGTAACAGTGCTACAGGGCTAGGGGCTTACCAAGCACCATGGGGCAATGCCAACGTATGGGTGATAACAGCTTCAGACGGTACCAATACCGCTAATTTAACGATGGTGCTCACACCGCCGTTTACTTTCTCAACTTCGTTATCAGTAGCCAGTTGCCCGGCTCTCAGTACGGTGCAGGCAACGTTTTCAGGTGGAACGGCGCCTTATTCATGCTTGTGGACCAACGTCAGCAACTCGCTCACGTACAATACCAACCCAGCCGCAGTGCCAAATGGTATTTACAGTCTCGCGGTAACCGACGCTAATAACTGCATAGTAACCACCGCTGCCGACAGTTCAGATATTTATGTATATACAACTTCTAATATCCAGGCAGGCATTACCGGCAACCCTGCCAATTGTACCAATGGTACAGCCACAGTTATGGCTACCGGCGGCGTGCCGCCATACACCTATTTATGGAGTAACAGCGCTACCACTCAGAATATTTCGGGCCTGTCGCAGGGCCCTGTACAATGCACGGTCACCGACGCGCTCGGTTGTCAGACTATCGCATATTATTATGTACAGCAAGCAGTCACCATCAATTTTAACAGCACCATTACAAATGCCACCTGCCTTCAGAACAATGGCGCCATCACAGGTTTTGTGAGCGGAGGTACGGCACCCTATACCTACGCATGGTCTAACGGTGGCAATACTTTGAATCTTACTAATTTGGCGGGCGGTGTGCAGTACATTGTTCAGATTACCGACGCGGCAGGTTGCACCAAAACAGGATACGCATATGTGAATGTAACAACACCCATTTCGGTGACCTATTCAGCCACTGCCAGTTCGTGCACAGCGGCAACCGGTGGCGCAACAGTTACACCTACCGGCGGTACAGGTCCTTACACCGTGTTATGGACCATTTTCCCTTCTAACGTTACGGGCAGTTCCATTTCCAACAGACCAAGCGGCACTTACGCTTTTAAGGTAACCGATGCCAATGGTTGTATCAAAACCGGATCCGCTTTCATACCACCTGCAAGCACCATTAACGCGTTCATGAACAATGTTTCGGTAATTTGTCCGGCCACCACCGGTAATATCGGTGTTACTGTTTCAGGGTCCAATCCTCCTTTTACCTACTTGTGGAACACGGGTGCCACAACAGCAAACATTACCGGCACTTCACTGGGTTCTAAAAGTTGTGTGATCACCGACGCGTTAGGTTGTTCAGTAACCAAATACGGATCGCTCAACCAGGTGAGCAATGTGAACGTGAGTTTTAACACCACACCCGCTGGCTGCATTTTCACTGCTAACGGTTCCATCACTGCCAGCGCTTCAGGCGGAACCTCACCCTATACCTACGCCTGGTCAAATGGCCAAACCGGCAATACAGCAACCGGCCTGCTCACCGGCAACTACTATGTAACTGTTACT
Organism: Bacteroidota bacterium; assembly: GCA_040386615.1. GTDB lineage: Bacteria > Bacteroidota > Bacteroidia > B-17B0 > Aurantibacillaceae > Aurantibacillus. The sequence continues at coordinate 5,446 of JAZKFC010000023.1, read as the reverse complement.
TCAGCGAACGGTTGCACCAACAACTACAACAACAGCATGGCGTTTGTAGGTTATAACGCGGGTAACAATTCATGTTATTGTACCATTACCGGTACCGTTTATGCCGACGCCAATAATAATTGCGTGAGGAATTCAGGTGAGAACGGGATCCCAAACATACAGGTACACTGCAGCGGTATGGGTTATGCATACACGAATGCGAACGGGGTTTATAGTTTTATGGTTCCTACAGGCAGTTATACCATCAGCGAAACAGTTCAACAGATCTACCCCCTTTCACCTTGCCAGGCCAATAACCAGGTGGTTTCCGTGACATCTGCATCCAACTGCGTTTCCCTGGTAAATTTTGCCAACAACGTGATCATCCTGCACGACCTGCACATCATCAACACCAACATCACACCTGCTATCCCGGGCAATGTTTACACGCAGAAAGTGATCGTTCAAAACGACGGTACAGCCATAGAAAATGGCATTCAGTTCGGATACACCCACGATGGACAGCTGAACTACAGTACCTGCGCGCCATGGACCCTCGCACAACCCAACGCTATTAATTTTCCAAACTGGTACCGCATAACTACGGGTTTCCCTACCATCAACCCCGCAGGCAACTCTTTCGCGCTGATCAACTATAACGTACCAACCAATATTCCTTTAAACACTATCGTTAATTTTCACGACACAGTTTCATGGAACACCCCAATGACAACCTCGTGGCTTACCGACAATACGCCATGGAACAACGTGAAGAACCACCAGGCATTTGTCATCGGTTCCTGGGATCCAAACTACAAGGAAGTATCACCAAAAGGAACAGGCACACAGGGCAACATCCAACACAAAGATTCTGTTCTCACCTATGTGGTACATTTCCAGAACGAAGGCACGTATTTCGCCGAGAATGTAGTAGTGACCGACACGCTGGATGCGAACCTTAACATTCAATCGTTACGTCCTGGATACGGAGATCATGATTACACCGTGACCATGAATGAAAATGGCGTAGCTAAATTTACCTTCAAAAATATTCACCTGCCGTGGAAATCGGGTTATGGCGATGTGCTGAGTTCGGGCATGTTCTCGTATTCCATTAAATTAAAAAGCAACCTGCCTTTAGGCACACAAATAAAAAATAAGGCTGCTATTTATTTTGACTACAATGAGCCGGTGATCACCAACCAGACCTTAAATACCCTGGCGGCCACTGCCACTGCCATTGATGAACTCAGTGTACACCCCGACAATGTGTTTTTATTCCCGAACCCCGCCAGTAACTATTTTACCCTTTCGGTAAAAAGTAATAAAACAGAAAGCGGGCTGCTGCGCATTTTTGATATCAGCGGCAGAGAGGTATCGGTTAAGAATATTGAATTACAGACCGGCGACAACTACATCAATGAAAACACCAGCCAGCTGCAAAACGGTATTTATATCGTTAGGTT
>JAZKFC010000023.1:0-3991 GCA_040386615.1 Bacteroidota bacterium | reverse complement strand
TAGGTTAGAAACAGAAGCGCTTCAAACCGGAAAAAAATTACTGATCGCCAGATGATCTGAACCGCTGTACCAATAAAAACGAGAGGGCTACCTGGTGTGGGGTAGCCCTTTCCATTGGTATTTACCTGTTGCCAATCACGCAGGAAACATCTACATTAGCCGTAAAATTAAGAACCATGAAAAAGCTCATTTATATTCTACCGTTTTTAATAATAGCTTGCGCGCCCTCTGCAGAAGACAAGGAAAGAGAAAGTAAGAGACGTTCAGATTCGACGAGGTATTCTGATTCCATTATGAGTCAACCTGACGTTGCTGCAATTACCGAAGACAGCGCCATAAGAGCCAGCATGCAAACCCAGGAAGCGATTAAACAGGCTGAGACCAGGGCGCTGGAAAAACCGAAACGCGAAACGAACTGAACCGTTTAATGGCTTTGACACTATGCTATCGGATAGTCAGGAATCATAAAGCACCCATGAAATTTTTACTTATTTGGATGAATCGTATTTTTTCTCCAGCACGCTGATCTCAGTCTTTTCCTTCTTTATATCCTGGCGTAAAAAAGCGAATAAACTCATGTACACGTTGGCAACCCATACCAGTGAAAAACCGGCTATGAGATAACCACGCCAGTCATCGATAAGCAATTTGTAATCGGTAAGAAAAAGAAATAAAATGGTGACGTAATGACTGAAACAATATTCGCAGGTAAAGAGGTAAAAAAATTTCTTAATAAAAACAGTACTTGCTGATTTGCTGCGCTTCACACAATATTCATGCGGTTCGCGAAACACCTCTTCATTAGTCACTGTCCACGCAATACAGGCGATGGGAATAGCCAGCAGAAAAAGCCAGATTATTTGAGCATGTAGAGATGACATGATGAATAAAATAAATGTATCATAGTTCAGCGCTTGCCAAAATCAAATGCCGTTGTTATTTCACGGCTACTGGTGCTGCAAACGCACATCCATTTGTTTATCGTAACCCTGCCTGATCTTGCGGATGGCCTTGTTGGCTTTTATCTCAGCCAAGTGCTCTTTCCTCACCAGCCATAGTTCTCCGAGGAGGCTGTTCATTAATTTATCATAAGGCATGTAAATGCAAAGACTCAATAAACCCTGGATCTTTGCTTTAAGACTCCTGGCCATTTTCCTATAGCTCACTGAGAATCCACCATCCAGGTAAGTGATAAAATGCCAGTAGCCGCTGGGCATATATACCGAGTCGCCATGTTCCAAAATACATTCATAAGCTTCTATGTAACGCAGGCCCGGGTATTTTTCATAATCAGGATTGTCAAGGTCAACCAGCGAATGGGTGTTGAATGGTAATTTATAAAGCAGGTCAGAGTATTTTGGTGCTACCAGCACCACTCTTTTACGTCCATAGAATTGAGTAAGTATAACATTTGAAAAATCCATGTCCTGGTGGATCCGCACCTTAATGCCCCTGGCCCCGAAGAACATAAAACCAACCCTTCCCAAAATGCCTTTAAAAAGATCGGGACATGGAAAATCTTTCCTGAGTTCGGGTTTGCATTTGAACATATTGAAGAGAAACATGCGTAATGAGGTCGGCTTATTTTCAACAATAGTATCCACATATTCTGAGAATTTCATTTTCAGATCCGGATCGGTAAAGGCAGTGGCGCTGTTTTTATTGTTGTTATCAAAAACATCAACCATCACATCTCCGCAAACAGATTTAATGTAGTCGATGGTCCACTTTTTCCCGGCGGGATGTTTGTCGGCGAGGCCTTTGATAACTAAAGGTTTTTGTGGGTACAGATAATTTTCGTTAAAGTCCTTTTTACTGATCTGGTTAACGATATTGATATTTGTAACTTTCATAAATAATCCTGGTTTAATATTCTATTAGTAAAATTTATACCATCATTTATTCAATCACTTCTTATCTACACATCCTTTGAAAATCAATTATTTAATGTTAAAAAAAAATATTCCTTTTAAACCGTGGAATTTTTTCTACTCAATTTCTTCCTCGAAATTAAAATGAAAATAAAAACACTGGTAGTTAAAAATTTTTAAATAGCGCGCAGCCAATTGGATCTTAGTACATCAAAAACGTCTGTTTTTTCTGTGAAGCGCAAAATTTTAACGATAAATCTTTTAAATGAGCTCATTAAATGAGTAAGCTTGTCTTTAAAGTACTTTTTTTTAACTATATTTATTTACCCTGAAAAAGTCTTTAAAATATCAACTTGCATTGTGCCTTGTATTCTTTGCAGGAATGTTTGCCGCGCAAAATCAAATGAGCAAATGGTACTTTGGAACCCAGGCGGGATTGGATTTCATGACCAATCCACCGACTATTCTTACCAACGGGGCAATGACCACAAGTGAAGGTTGCGCCACCATTTCTAACGCGGCAGGAAACCTTTTGTTTTACACCAATGGCATTAACATTTACGATCAAACACATAGTGTAATGTCTAATGGTTCGGGTCTTACAGGGAATTCGTCGACAACGCAATCGAGCATTATTGTTAAACAGCCGGGCAACAGCAATATCTTTTTTGTATTTTCTCTTGGAGCATCCGGTACCGGCACACTGGCCTATTCTACCGTCGATCTCTCTCTGTCAAGCGGCAATGGCTCAGTCACTATAAAAAACACTGTTTTGTCCACAGCGATGACCGAGAAACTCACTTCGGTGAAACATTGCAACGGCACCGATATCTGGGTGATGGCGCATGATAACAATTCAACCACCTACAGGGCTTTCCTGGTGACAGGTTCCGGGGTAAGCCCGGTATCTGTGGTAAGCAATGTTGGCACCAGTCATGGCACATCCGGCTGGCTGGGCAATATGAAATTCTCACCCAATGGCAAAAAACTGGGCGTTGCTATACATGGTGCTTCAGGCGCTTTCGAGGTGTTTGATTTTGACGCATCTACAGGATCAGTGACTAACCCACTTACACTTGGTAGTTATGCCAGCTGTTATGGCTGTGAGTTTAGTCCCGATGGTACCAAATTCTATGGCACCAGGGAGTCGGGCACCAACTACATGAACCTGTATCAATGGGACCTTTGTGCCGGAACAGGCACGGCAGTAGTCGCTTCGCTCTCCACAATCACCACCACCAGCCAGATCATGGGTATGCAGCTGGCCGGTAATGGTAAGATTTATGTCGCCAGATTAGGACAGCAGGTGCTTGGTGTTATCAATAATCCAAACGTTGGCGGTACCGGCTGTAACTACGTTCACGGTGGGCAATCCACCGCGCCGAAGACCTGTCAGTTTAATCTCCCTAACTTTATCACTACAGGATTTAATCCACCTCCCCCGCCTTTTACTTTTACCGTAAGTAATTCTTTCGGTTGCCAGGCTGCCGGCTTCACCGCCCCCGCTGCCGTTAATAATACTTCCCTTGTGATGTGCGTGGCTTCAGGATATTCAACAACAGGGCAGGTATGGAACTTCGGCGATCCCGCGTCGGGCTCTGCAAACACGTCCACTTTAGCAAATCCTGTTCACGCTTATACGTCACTTGGCACATACACCCCGCAACTCATTTTATATTACAGTTGCGGCGGTGGCACAGATACTATCAAACAGGTGGTGGTGATCAATCAACCCTGCATTTCAGTAAGCAGTACCTCCATCACCTGCGCAAATCTTGGTTCAGCAACAGTACAGGCAACAGGCGGCATTGGTCCCTATTCATATACCTGGATGCCTACTGCGCAGACTACATCGGTTGCAACCGGACTGAGCCCGGGCGTTTATACTTTAACTGTATTTGATTTTGGAAATAATTTTACCTATACCGCCAACGCTACTTTCACGTCCCTGATCCCCCTGTCAGGAATGTTCAGTCACAGTTCGAGTCTCACCTGCAATGGTGCCTCCAATGGAACGGCAGCAGTTACAGGTCTCACCGGCGGCTCGGGCAATCAATCCTACCTATGGACCAATGGTACCAACTCCTACACGGTTGCTAATCCCACCAATTTAACGGCGG
>JAZKFC010000022.1:0-17649 GCA_040386615.1 Bacteroidota bacterium | reverse complement strand
CACAAAATGAAGATATTTCAACCAGCGGCAAGATGGATAAAAAAATGCAGGGAACGGTGTTGTTATATCGGTAACGTTTCGGGTTCAGGGTTTCGGCTTACGTGTTTCGGGTCGTATCCGCCGCAGCATGTCTGCGTAGGCAGATTTTGGAATTATTTTGCGCTTGCAAATTTTTTCATCAGCAACTCCCCTACCCGCCTGTCTATGATCAAAGTAAAATCGGTGTCTTTTAAGTCTGGTAAACTAATCCATCGGATCGACTGTGCGCCTTCCTTATTTTCGTAATTGTGTGCGCTGATGCTCACATTAAAACTGAGCTTGCCAATGGCTTCAACCAGATAATAAATGCTGATCACCTGGCTATTAACGTCAAATGATGAACTAACGTAAAAATCTGTGGTGTAAAAATGATCCATGACTTCAACATCCAGGCCCAACTCTTCTTTAAATTCCCTGGTCAAACACTCTCTGGTGCCTTCTCCAAATTCAAGGCCACCGCCCGGCAGTTTGGTGATCCTGTTTCCTTTGATGAATTCATCTGAAACCAAAACAGAATTGTTTTGCACCAGGATGCCGTAAACACGAATGTTAAATCTCTTAGCCACAAGGTAAATTTAGAAAATAAAATCCGGGATTTTTGATTTTAGATTTGTGTTTTATTTAAAATGCTTCGCCGATAGTGAAATAAGGCAGCACTTTGTTATTTCCCACACCCACGTCGATTCTCAGGTTAATCCTCTGCGCCTTGTCGATGGTGAGCCTCAGACCGCCGCCATAAGTGTAACGCCAGTTAGCGGCGTTAAAACGATCGTAACGGTTCGCAACCTGTCCCACATCGCCAAAAATAGTAAAGCCAAGCAGCCAGAATAAATGTCTCCTGTACTCTGCCTGAAAAACCAGCACATTGTTGTCGCGGTACCTGCCTTCATAAAACCCTCTCATTTTTTTTTGCCCGCCTAAAACACCCATTTGAAAAAAAGGCAGGTCACTGTCGGAATAAAGACTATAAAGATTAAGTGCAAGGATATTTTTCCCATAATGAAAATACCTGCTTACATCCAGGGCAATTCGTGTATAATTAAATGAACTTCCTGTGCGGCGATCGTCCCTGTACACCACCAGTTCGCCCCAAAAACCTTTAGAGGGATAAAAAATAAAATCGCGTGAATCATACAGTGTAACAATTCCAAAACCAGACACAGTGCCACCCGTAGAGCCAGGGATTGTTTTTTTGAAAAGTTGTCCGGTTGTATCGAGCCCAAACAAACTAAACTGGTCGTATGCGTACCTTAAACCCATGAACAGGTTTTTGCCGACTTTTTTTAAGCCTGTAAATCTCAGTCTTGGAAATTCAACGCCATATTTTTCAACAAAATCTTTCGGATTGTCATTGCCAACACCGTAAAAATTGTAGGTATAACGGTTATAGGCCAGTTCGCCGTATACCTGGTAAGACCGGTTCTTAATAAAAAGTGTGTAGGGAAGGTAAAACAACACCTGTTTATTCTGCGTATAGGTAAACCCGAGGTTAACACTCGACCTTGGCGCAAAAAGAGAGTCGTTTTTAAAATTAAAAATACAAACACCGGCCGCGCCAAAACCAAAACGGGTTTCCGGCGTGTAGAACAAAACCGGAAAACCTGTCACTAAAATTCTTTTTTTAGGCTTTAAAGAATCAACCGGCGCATTAGTCGCATAAACATGTTGACAAAAGCATAAAAAACCAACTAAAACTAAGATTTTGTTGTATAAATAAAAGTGTTTCAACCGCTGAAATAAAGGGCAAATTACGACTTTTTGATTATCAATTCGGTGAATCGCTTAAAGTATAAATATATTTTTTGTTACTTTTTAAAACTGTTATATTCGTGGTTCGCTAATGAGTAAAAGCCTCGTAATAATTCCTACCTACAATGAGATTGAAAACATTGATAAAATGGTGCGTACGGTTTTTTCGCTGACGCGTGAATTTGACTTATTGGTTGTAGATGACGGTTCACCGGACGGAACGGGTGATCACGTTAAAAAATTACAGAAAGAATTTCCGGGAAAATTACATTTGGAAGAGCGCAAAGGCAAGCTGGGCCTGGGCACGGCCTACATTCATGGTTTTAATTGGGCTCTGGCCCGTCATTATGATTTTATTTTTGAAATGGATTGTGATTTCAGCCATGATCCAAAAGACCTCGTGAGATTACTTTCAGCCTGTGAAAACGGTGCTGACGTTGCCGTGGGCTCGCGTTACTGCAAGGGAGGCAAAATTACAAACTGGCCTTTGGGTAGAATCCTGATGAGTTATTTCGCGTCGGTGTATGTAAGAATCGTGTTATGGATTCCTGTAAAAGATACAACGGCCGGCTTTAAATGTTACCGCAGCAAAGTGTTGCAGACCATAGAACTGGATCGCATAAGGTTTATGGGCTATGCCTTCCAGATAGAAATGAAATACCGCGCCTACAAAAAAGGTTTTAAAATTGTTGAAGTGCCGATTATGTTCACCGACCGGGTTTTAGGCGTAAGCAAAATGAGTACAAAGATCTTTAAGGAAGCATTCCTGGGTGTTTTACAGATGCGGTTCAGTAAATAAGTTATTTGCCTTTGGTCGAAATTATATCTGGGTTTGGTATTATTTTACAAGACTGCCGTTTGCCCTTAGCAGTTCGGCTTCAGCGACCTTCATCGAATAAATAGCGTTAATATAACGTACCTGCGCTTCTTCCAGGTTCCTTTGTGTTTCAATCGTTTCAAGCAATGTAGACTTTCCTATTTTATAACGTTCCAGCGAAACAGTCTGCACTTCCCTTGAATCGCCCAGATTCTGAAGTTCAAGGTCGACAACAGTTTTATTCATCACAAAAGATTTGTAATTGGTGTACACAATCGCGTCAACCTGCAACTGAGTTTGCGCTGTTAAATATTTCTGGTTAAGCGCCAGTATATTTCTTTCCTTCACCAAACGGTTGTTTCTTCCACCATTAAATAACAGCCAGCTGGCAGTAATGCCGCCTGTAAAACCGGTCTGCCGGTTCAAAAAAACAATTCCCGCCTGGCTCTGGTTCCTCGTAAAATTGTAGGCGCCGAGTAACTGAACAAAAGGCAGGCTGCCGGCCTGCGCCTCTTTTACACTTTGCGCAAATATCAACTCGTTTTGTTTTGCTATCAAAAGAGAGGTATTGGCAGAAGGTGCGGTTTTTTTTAATTCATCGATACCAGGATTATAATTCACAACAATGGTGTCAGCCGTCATAAAATCCGTATCAATGGGCCTTGCCAGCAAACTGTTCAGGTTGGCTTTGGCGTTCAGCAGTTCTATTTCAAGTTTTACGATGTCACTTTTTGCTTTATTCTCGTCAGACTGTGTCAATAAAAAATCAACTCTTGAGTCAGATCCGATCTCCAGTTTTAACTGCGCGATCTTTTTTCTCTCAGCATAAATTGACAGATTTTGTTTTGCCGCCTTTATCAGTTCATTTATCCTGATAACATTGTAATAAGATAAAATAATGTTGTAAACCGTATTCTCCATTTGTTGCTTGAGTTGTATCGCCGACAGCTCTTCATTAAGGCCAAGGCGTTTTTTGATCGCGAACATCCTCAATCCGTCAAAAACCGTCCAGTTGGCATTGAGGGAAGCCGACAGGTTGTTGGCCCTGGCGCCGGTTCTATCCTGTATCGCGCCCGTATTAAATTCCTGGTGTGAATTTAAACTTGAGGCGTTGAGGCCCCCGTTCAGGCTAACGGTTGGCGACATGCCGGCATTGCCCAGGTTATTCTGCGCTTTTGCAATTTCCTGTATATTCTTCACAATAAGCACCGAGTAATTTTTTTCCAGTCCCGTTTTTATAGCGTCCTCAACAGTCAATAGGTCCTGAGCAAACACGTTGCCTAAGATACCTGCAACAATCAGCACATATTTATTCAGGTTTGCGATCATTTTTTTTATCTTTTACTAAGTAGGAATACATGGCAGGTACAACAAATAAAGTAAGCATCATCGAAAGAAATAAACCACCTATGATCACAATACCCATTCCCATCCTGCTCCTCGATCCCGCGCCAAGGGCCATGGCAATAGGCAAAGCGCCGAGGATCGTAGCCATACTCGTCATTAAAATCGGTCGCAAACGGGCTGTGGCTGCTTCAATAGCCGACTCGTGAACAGACATGCCCTTTTTTCGCATCTGGTTAGCAAACTCTATTATTAAAATACCGTTTTTGGTCACCAGACCTATTAACATGATCAACCCTATCTTGCTGAAAATATTCAGAGTCTGATCAAAATACCAAAGCGCGAAGAGAGCGCCTGCCAACGCCATGGGTACTGTGAAAAAGATAATGATCAGTGGTTCCAGGAAACTCTCAAATTGAGCGGCAAGCAACAAATAAATTAATACGATGGCCAGTATAAACGCGAAAACAATATTGGATGAACTTTCCGAAAAATCACGAGAAGCGCCGGTAAGAGAAGTTGTAAAGCTATCATCCAAAACCTGTTTCGCTATCTGGTTCATTGCCTCAATGCCATCGCCGATCGTTTTGCCTGGTGCCAATCCGGATTGGATAGTGGCAGACTGGTAACGGTTATAATGATAATATTGCGGAGGGCTGCTTCGCTCCACGATCTTAACGATGTTGTCCAATTGAATCATTTGGCCCGAAGAATTTCTCACGTAGAGGTCCTTAATGTCGCTTGGATTATCCCTGTTTTCACGGTTCACCTGCCCTACCACCTGGTACTGTTTATCGCCCTTGATATAATAACCGAAACGCTGGCCGCTTAACGCCAGCTGAATGGTTTGTGCTACGTCGGCAATCGACACGCCCATGGTTCTTGCCCTGTCGCGGTCAATTTCAATAGCCAGTTCAGGTTTATTAAATTTAAGATTCACATCTACGCCCTGCAATGTTGGATTTTTATTGGCCAGTTCAAGAAATTTTGGAAGATTTTCACGCAGCTTGTTAAAATCATTATTTTGAAGAACAAATTGTATGGGCTGACCACCACGAGGGCCACCACCTGAAGAAATCGATTGTTCCTGGATCACAAAGATCTTTCCTTCAGGAAACAGGGAAAGATTTTTGTTAATATAATCGGCGATCTGCTGCTGCGACCGTTTTCTATCGCCCGATTCAGACAAAGCTATCCTTCCAAATCCTGTATTTACCGCGCCGGACCCTGCAAAGCCGGGAGCAGTCACGGTCAGGCACACTTGCTTCTCGGGTATTGAATCACCTACAAAGTCAGAAATCCTGTCAATAAACGCGTCGGTTGCTTCAAAAGAAGTTCCTTCCGGCAACGACACCTGAAGCCTAAGCCAGTTTCTATCTTCCAGCGGTGATAATTCTTCCTGCAACTGAAACCAAAGAAAAACTATTGACACAACAGACACAGAAAACACCACCAGGGCCCACCATCTTTTTTTCAAAAACCTGATCACCGATTCGCGGAACCATTTATCAAGAGCCTCAAAATAGGGCTCCGTGAGCGTATAGAATTTACTTTTTTTAGAATGATCTTTTCTCACCAAATTGGCATTTAGCATGGGCGTTAATGTGAGCGACACAAAGGCCGAAATCAAAACCGCACCGGCCAGAACAATGCCGAACTCGCGGAAGAGACGGCCCACAAACCCTTCTAAAAATATTACGGGCATAAATACAGCCGAAAGTGTTAAGGAGGTGATGATCACAGCCGTATATATTTCACGGGTTCCTTCAATGGCTGCTTCTTTTGGTGATAATCCCTGCTCTATCTTCTTAAAAATATTTTCAGTTACAACAATACCGTCATCAACCACCAGTCCTGTTGCCAGCACAATAGCTAAAAGCGTAAGAACGTTAATAGAATAATCCATCAGGTACATGATAAAAAAAGCGCCAATGAGTGAAACCGGGATATCAATCAAGGGTCTGAAGGCAATGAGCCAGTCTCTGAAAAACAAAAATATAATGAGGATAACCAGCACCAGGGCAATGGCAAGAGTCTCACCTACTTCAACGATGGATTTTTTTATAAAACGGGTATTATCGAGAGCGATGTTGATAGAATAATCTTTTGGCAGATCGCGTTTAAGGATCTCGTACCGCTTGTAAAATTCTTTTGAAATGTCGATGTAATTAGCGCCGGGCTGCGGCACCAGCGCAAGGCCCACCATTGGGGTGCCCGATTCTTTTAAAATTGTTTCTTCGTTTTCGGCACCCAACTCAACCTTTGCCACATCCCTCAACCGCACAATATTATTTTCATTTTCTTTAATGATCATTACCTCAAACTCAGGTACGGTAGAGAGTCTGCCGATAGTATTCACTGTTAACTCTGTAGCGTTACCTTCTATTTTACCCGAAGGAAGATCCACGTTCTCGCGGTCTAAAGCTAACTTTACGTCGAGGGGTGTTAGGTTATACGCGGCCAGTTTTTCAGGCATCAGCCTGATCCGCATTGAATAACGCCTCTGCCCCCAGATCTGCACGGCGCTTACGCCCGAGATAGTTTGAAGGTTTTGCGCAATCACATTCTCGGCATAGTCGCTTACATCAAGCAAAGAGCGGGTGTCACTTAACAGCGTCATTGAGATGATCGCGTCAGAGTTGGCATCGGCCTTTGAAACTACCGGTGGGGCGTCGATATCCTGGGGCAATTGCCTTACCGCCTGCGACACTTTATCACGAACGTCGTTGGCCGCGGCTTCAAGATTGGCGCTCAAGTTAAATTCAACCGTAATAATGCTCGACCCAAGGTTGGAGGAGGCGGAAATGCTCCTAATCCCATCAATACCATTGATCGCTTTCTCAAGTGGTTCGGTGATCTGCGACTGAATAACATCCGCGTTGGCGCCGGTATAGTTGGTTCTTACCGTAATTACAGGCGGATCAATAGATGGAAACTCCCGCACGCCCAGATAGTTAAAGCCAATGGCGCCAAACAACACAATAATAACAGACATTACTATTGCAAGTACCGGACGTCTGACGCTGAGAGAGGCTATATCCATTTTATTTAACCGGTTTTAATAATTTTAATTTGCTGCCACTCTTCACCGAAAGGAGGCCTGTTGTAATGATGGTGTCGCCTTCCTGAATTCCGTCGAGCACCTGGATCCTGGTATCGGTGCGAACACCTATAGTAACCATCGCGTCGGTGGCTGAACCATTGCGGCAAACAATAACCTTTTGTCCCTTTAATGTTGGAATTACCGCCTGTGTTGGTACCATCAGCGCGTTTTTAGTATCCCCCAGGCTAACGTATACTTTTACAAAGGTTCCCGGGTAAAACGTCTGATTACCCGAATACAGTGCCCTGGCTCTGATGGTCTTAGTAACCTCGTCCACCCGCGGTTCAATGGCATAAATGTTTGCGGAATAAGTTTTTGAACCACTCGCGTTATCAGAAGAAAAACTAACGTTAATTCCCTGTCTAAAAAGCCCACTGTATTTTTCGGGAATAGAGAACTCAACATACAGGGGTTTTAGCTGCACCAAAGAAGCCACCGGAATTGTTGGCCCTACAAATGAGCCCTCGCTAACGTTTCGTAACCCAATAACGCCGCTAAACGGCGCCACTATATTTGTTTTGGCAATAGATGCGTTGATAAAGGCCTGGTCAGCCTTTAGACCCATGATCTCATTTTCCTGCATATCATATTCCTCCTGGCTAATGCCTTTGATCTCAATGAGCTTTTTAAGTCTTCCAAATTTTTGTTCAGATAATTTTAATTGTGTAGTCGACTTCAGGAGCTGAGCCTGAAGGTCGGCATCGTTGAGTTTTATTAGAAGACTTCCTTTGTTTACAGTTTCACCTTCTTTAAAGTAAATGGCAGTTACCTTGCCGCTCACTTCAGGCAAAATCTCAATTTGGTTAAAGGCACCCACCTTGCCGGTCGCAAAAACGTCGTTGCTAAACTGCGTTTGCCTGACTACAAAATAATTAACGGCAACCGGCATACCTCCTTTATTTTTGTTCACGGCCTGGCCTTTATCTTTACTCTTATTAAAAAAAATAAATTTGGAACCGACCAGCAGGCCAATAACAACAAGTATGATGATCCAGTTTGGTATCTTTTTCATTTTTTCAAATTTTCAGGCTTTTTCATTGATTTCCCGGTTTTCTTATAATTAAAAAATAAATCGTCACCGGGTAATTGTTTTAAATTGGAGCACAATTTACAGAGCACCCTGCCAAAGGTATCCTGATCCTGTTTCGACACATCATTAAAAATCTCAGCGTCTATCATTCTGAATGAGTCAACAATCTTAAAAGTATGTTTAGACCCTTTTTTGGTCAAAAAAACAAAATGTTCTCTCCTGTCTGCCGGGTTTATTTTTTTTTCTATGTACCCCGCCGCGATCAGGCTGTCGATAACCTTTACCATGGCGGTTTTATCAATGGCCAGGTGGTTACAAATACATTGTTGGGTGCAGCCGTTGTTTTCATTCAAAAAGTAAAGGATCGAAAAATAGCGGTCAATGTCAAGACTTTCGAGGCTTTTGCTCAACACACCATAGTACAGTTTCGACATGATGAGGGCCCTGGTTCCAACCGGAATATTTATTTCTGAAGCAGTTGTCAAGGATGGCTGAAATGAATAATAGTTTACAAACGTAACTATTTTTGAGACTGTTGATTTTTTACTGAATGCTTTTTAACTTATCTTAATATTTATACATTTGCCGCAAAATATACCATCTATGAAATCGGGCATTTTATCTATATTCTTTCTCAATTGCATTTCAATTTTTTCTCAAAGTGAAGTTCATCTCAGAAATCTGAAAATGCTAACCCATGGCGGCGATAATGCCGAGGCTTATTTTAGTTTTGACGGAAAATTCGCTTCCTTCCAAAGCAATAATTCAAAGTGGGGTTTAAAGTGCGACCAGATCTTTAACCTTGATATAAACAAAGCTGAAAAAGACTCCACCTATAAACCCGCTATGATAAGTAATGCAAAAGGAAGAACCACCTGCAGTTATTTTTTGAAAGACGGGAAACATATTCTTTATGCCTCCACTTTCAAGGGAGGTGATGATTGTCCTCCTGCTCCTGAAACAAAAGGCAAATATCTATGGGCGGTTTATAAAACGTTCGACATTTATATTGCCGATCTTAAAGGCAATATCACCGCTCAGTTAACCAACAGCGAAGGATACGACGCAGAAGCCACGGTGTCGCCAAAGGGAGACAAGATCGTGTTTACAAGCGACAGAAGTGGCGACCTTGAATTGTGGACCATGGATACAGATGGCAAAAATCAAAAACAAATCACCTCAGGCTTAGGATACGATGGCGGCGCGTTTTTTTCGCCGGATGGAAAGCGTCTGGTTTTCAGGGCATCAAGGCCAGGTACCGATGATGAAGTGAGGGAGTACAAGGAATTGTTGGCGCAGGGCCTGGTTGCCCCGACGACGATGGAAATATATACCTGCAATGTTGACGGCAGTGATCTGAAGCAGGTGACCCGCCTGGGCAAAGCAAACTGGGCACCATTTTTTCACCCGGATGGAAAAAAAATTATTTTTTCAAGCAATCATCACAGCAAAAAAGGTTATGACTTCCAGTTGTTCATGATTAATGAAGACGGTAGCGGTCTTGAACAGATCACCAACCAAAGCATGTTCAACGCTTTCCCGATGTTTTCACCCAACGGCAAAAAAATAATCTTTTCATCGAACAGGAATAATGGCGGCACACGCGACACCAACCTCTTTATAGCCGACTGGGCTGAATAAAAAAGGCCACCTTCTATGGTGGCCTTTAATTTTTAAGGATAAACAATTTATTCTTTAATGAGTTTCACCACTTTTAATACCTGGTCTTTCTCAATAATTTTCACAAAATAAATTCCTGGTTTTGCCTCAGTGAGATCGAGTTTGTTTGCAGACGACAAAATTTCCTGGGTCTTCACCAACTGCCCAAGTTCATTGTAAACACTCATGCTCAGGCGTTCTGTTGTTTTTTCTACATAAATATTAAAGAGACCAGTGCCGGGGTTTGGCATCACTGCAATGTTATGCCCGGCGACAATATCTTCATGTATACCCGTGCATTTGGCAACCGATACCGTTAAGGTTGCAGTTTTAACACAACCAAATGCGTCAGCGCCTGCAACAGAATACTGGTAATCGATATCTACCGGCAAGGTGTATGAAACGACTGCCCCCACAAAGCCTGTGTTCCAGGTATATGTAGAAGCGCCACCAGCGGTGAGTGTTACGCTTTCACCTTTACAGATTATGGTGTTATTTGCCGAAGCCACAACTGGCGGCAGGTTAATAACAGTTACCTGCACGGTATTCATTAATTTACAATTGTAAACATCGATAGCAGTCACAGTATAAACCGTTGTGGCTGTCGGCGAAACAGGCGCGCTCGCGTAGAGGTGCCCGGTGCTCCAGGTATAGGTCACTGCGCCACTCGCCGTTAAATTCATGGCGCTGCCCTTGCACAAATTGGATGCCGGGGTAACGGTGAGTGAATTGGTATTAACAACAACAGCGGCCGTTGTTACTTTCATACAACCGTTGAGATCTTTCCCGACCACGCTGTAGGTTGTGTTGCTCAACGGACTTACCGTAGCAGAAGCGCCTGTTGTATTAATGCTCCAGGTGTAAGTATTCGCGCCATTGGCGGTAATAGTTGCTGCGTTGCCCACACATAAAACGGACGGGCTGATAACGGTGCTTATCACTGGCAGAGGATTCACTGTAATGGTGACTACGCTATTGGCAACGCAATTGGCCGTACTGGTTCCGGTTACGGAGTATACTGTGGTTGCGGTAGGTGTTACCGCGATCGTGTTTGCCGTAGAGCCTGAGCTCCAGGTGATGCCGCTCGCAGCGTCGGTGGTCAAAATAATTGAAGTGCCAAAACAGATTGGGTTTGCCGGCGTGTTGATGCTGATATTACAAAGGGAAGTAAGGACAACACGACCGTCTCCCTGTACATTCAAAACGGTATTTACCTGGTTGGTTCCTGAATTGTACGAACCTCCACCACCGCCACCGCTTCTGTTAATACCGGGCGTGCAGTGGTTTACCTGTTGTCCGCCTGCTCCACCCGAATAACCGCCACCGCCGCCTCCGCCGCCATACAGGGCAGCGCCCGCAGCTGTTGCGCCACCACCACCGCCAAAAGCACCTGGTACAGGACAGGCACCACCAATCCCTCCATTTACGAAAGACAATCCGCCGCCGCCCGCATTACCCAGGCTCGAAGTTGCGCCGTTGCCGAGGTAACCACCGCCACCTCCACCATGATTGGTACCGCTTGCGTTACATACCTGTCCGCCACTTCCACCGCTACCACCGGGAATTGAACCACCCGGAAAATCAACGGTACCCGCCGTAAGCGTAGTGCCGTTTGCTGCGCTGTTATCTCCCGTTGCTCCTCCACCCGCTCCTGCGGCGATAAGCAATATACCATTTCTCTCAACAAATGTGCCGCCACCGCCAGACGCGGTATTGGTACCATCCACTCCCTTCTGCCCAACCAGAATTTTGAGCACGTCGCCCTGCACAAGATTAAAATTTCCGATCATTGAAACGCCGAAACCGCCAACCTGCGTACTGGCAGATCTGTTTCCTCCTGATCCGGCAACTGCTTCAATATTATACAAACCAGAAACAGGGATGGTAAAAGTCTGGATGCCGGCGGTGGCAACCACCGCGTTGCTTAAGCTTGTTAAGGCGTAAGCGCTGGTTACCTGGCCCTGGGTAGGACCCACACTGCCTGTGGCGCCGCTGGGCGTGAAGGTGTATGTTTGGGCGCTTAAGTTAAGCGTGGCGAGAAAAAACAAAAACACCTGACTGCACCTCAATAGTTTTTTAAAGGGAAGTCCTGGTATGTGTTTAATATGATATATCATGATTATTTTATAAAATAAATATTATAGTTTCTGTAATTAATTATTGGCTTTGATGATCTTCACATACCGCAACGCATCTGCGGTTTTAACCTTTACTGAATAAACACCGTTCGGCAGTTCAGCGATGTTTATTTTTGTCTGTATGGCATACGGCGTTCCGGAAAGAACAATTCTGCCGGCAACATCCGTTACTTCAAAGGCGCTGATAGATGAACCATTAGCCATAACGGTGAATACACCATTGTTAGGATTTGGATAAGCCTGTATCTGATTAGCATCACTGGCAAATTCATTAATCCCTGTACATTCGTCCACCGATAGAATAAACGACGTAGAGCCCTTGCAACCGTTTACATCGGTACCTATGGCGGTATAACTGCCAGAGTTCTGAGCATTGATAGTAAGCGGATTACCCGTGTAAATCACAGATGGGATTGAGGACCATTGAAAATTCACCGCGCCTATTCCGGTAAACGTCACAGGTTCGCCTTTACAAAGCAAGTAGGAAGAGCTGATCGCTGAAACAACAGGAACGGGATTTACATTGATAAAAATACTTTGCATTGATGAACAACTGAAAGAATTCACGCCAATTACAGAATAGGTAGTGCTGGTGGTAGGCGCAACTGTAACCGAAGACGTAAACGGCCCGTGAGACCAGTTGTAAGTGCTGGCGCCAAACGCGAATATATTGGTGGATTGCCCTTCACAGATGCTAAGACTCGACGCTAAAACAGCTATCTGTGGCGATGGATTAACAGAGATGAGTTGCGAAAGCGTTGTTGAACAACCACTCAAAGTACTTGTACCAACAACTGCGTAGGTTGTATTAAACCCCGGCGACGGATTGATCGTAGGCGTATTTTGACCCGAACTCCACGAATAGGTGTTTGCGCCGCTGGCGATAAAACTTACGCTCTGTCCACTGCAGATAGAGGTTGGGATAGTTGTTAGCGCAAGCGGCGGCGCGTTAAGTGAACATGGTATGGTTACCGAAAGATCATCCCATGAAAGATACGGC
The DNA here is from genome assembly GCA_040386615.1 of Bacteroidota bacterium. GTDB lineage: Bacteria > Bacteroidota > Bacteroidia > B-17B0 > Aurantibacillaceae > Aurantibacillus. Next base: position 4,770 of record JAZKFC010000022.1, on the reverse strand, counting down.
GACGATAAAGAGGATGAAGTGGCCCTGATAGCAACGTAATAAAAACCGGCTGTATTAACTGTGAAAGTATTTGACAAGGCAGTGTACAACACCGCCGCCGCTGTTGTTGAAGCAACGCTCACAAGTCCTCCCGGCGCCTGGTTTAGTCCGACCAGGATAGACAGGTCGGCCCAACTGTTGTAACCCACCGACTCATTGATATACCACAAGGCAGCCGAATAGGTAATGCCGGGCACCATATAAATGCCGTTGGTGTAAAAATAACTGGTGCCGCTGGGTGAATTGAAAAATGAAGCGAATTTGGTACCTGTTCTTGGCACACGATTATTGGTATTGAGGCTTGTATAAGTAAGTGTACTGCCATTTGGATTACTGACCAGCCACGAACAATTTGGCAGCCCGTTGTTAACTGTAATTCCTTCAAACCCTTCGTAGTAAGGTACAGTGTTTGTTGTAGGCAAAGCGATCTGAACCTGTCCCGGGGTTGCAGTAACCGTGCCCCCACCATTTGCGCAGGTGATGAGCGCGTTATAATAAGTTGATGTTGTTAAGTTGGATGTGTTATAACTTGGAAGGGTTGCTCCGGTTATAGCGGTATATGGGCCTAGAATACCCGGAGCAGACTGCCATTGAACACTATAGCCGGTATTGGTAAAAGTGTTGGCAAGTTGAAGGTTAACGGGAGTGTTCGGACAAAGCACCGCTGTAGGTGTGACAATTGCGTTTTGTGGCGCAGTGCCTATGCAGGGTAGTGTATAAAATTCGTAAGCGCCCGGATCAGGAGAAACAGTACTTCTTGTGAAGTTTATAAAATCAAAGGCTACACCAATGTAAGGACACATGTTGTTGATGACCGTAGAAGTAGGAACAAAATTCATGAGAGACACGTTGGTGTACATCGGGTCGGCGTCAGAACTGAACTGATCAAGCCCTGGGTTCGCGGCCTTCCAGGCTGCTAAAGTGGTATACCCGCTGGTAAGAAACCCAACATTGCCCCCGCTGGAAGTCATGACCAACACGTTATGGTCGCTGACCAGGGTTGGCGCAGAAGCCGTAGTAAGGTACAAACAGTGTTTTGCACCGCTGCCGGTACGCGATATAGTAATGATGTTATTTCTGATGGCGTTGTTGGCGCCCGTGCAGTAGATGCCGTAAGTTAGACCTGCTGTTGAGGTATTGTCATCGAGATTAATTGTGTTATGGTACATCAATGCGTAGGCTGCGGCTGTCGCATAAATACCACCCTGGGTGCCACTTGATCTGAAGTCGGAAACGATATTGTTCTTCACTACGTTTTCTGTACCTAAAGCACCGTCGGCTGTCAGATAGATCCCATAACAGGTACTAGTGCTGCCTAAAATGCCATCAAACATTCTGCGCACGTGATTACCGTCAACCAGGCTGCTGGCACTACTTGTCCCCAAATAAATCCCTTCTGAAGAAGTTATATTATTTCTAGTCGGGCGTTCAACGATGTTCCCTTTTATGATGGTACTTTTACAATAAACATTGTAAACACCTGTGGAGTAAAAATCCATGATCCGCGAGTTAAGCAAAGAATTGTCGGTGTCAAATGGAGCCGAAGTGCTGCTGTAAAACGCAACGCCATAATAACCACCGTTTGTTGTACAGGTGTTCACAACATTGGTGGAGCCGCTCAACCCTGTACCGGTTGCTGAAACACTTGTACCGCTGATGGAAAAAGGCACCAGCGTTGTTCCTGTGCCTACAAGCGCGGCATTAAACACGCAGAAATTAAATTTATTGTTGTTCGCTCCGGCCCACAGGTGGCATGATAATGCGTTGGTTGCGTTGGTACCGGTAACGGTAAGACTGTTGATAGTCATGTAATCGGCTCCGGTTAATAGTAAGGTATGTCTTAATGTAGCTGAAGTAGCATTAAAAGTGAGCGTTGCGCCATTACCATTGATGGTTACCGTATTAGTAGATGAGATACCCGGTGCCTGGTTAAAATTGACCTGTTCGGTAAAAACTGCATTTGAGAGCACGTTCACGGTAACAGGACCCGATACACCTCCCACGTTTAACGACGCGGCAAAGGTGGCAAAAGACGTGAAATTTGTTGCGCTGGCCGCAATCGTGTTGTTAATGGTGTAAACACCGTTGAGTTGTGCCAGAAATTTTGCTGAGAAAAAGAGGCAAACCAGGATAAGAGTGAAGTAATTCCGTTTCATTTTTTTTTAGTTTAGTAGTAATAACGAATATAGTGAAATTTTGTTTTTTTGCAACGAAGCATAGATAAACTGTCTGTTTTTAAATATCTAAATTGTTGTAGAAGCTAAAAATTTTCGCGGATAATAAATCTGTTGATCGGATTTTACATGAAAAGGATCAATGCGGGTAAAAAAAAAGCAGGCTGCCCTTTTGGGAGCAGCCTGCTTACATTTACTAAAAAGATGTGTTATTCTTTAATCAACTTAATTACTTTCAGAACGTTTTCATTTTCGCTGATCCTCACAAAATACATTCCCGCTTTTTCATTCTGCAGGTCAAGTTTGCCTTCACCTGAAATCAAATCCTGGGTTTTCACCAATTGGCCAAGCTCATTGTAAACTGCCATTTTTAGCTGAGCTGAAACCTTATCTGTGCGCACACTGAACAGGCCTGCGCCTGGATTCGGAACCACGTTGAATGACAGCGCGGAATTCTCTGACTCGTTGATGCCCACACATTTCACCGCGGTGATGACGATGTTGGCTATACTGCTGCAACCATTGGCATCGGTACCCGTTACTGAATAATAATAATGGATATTAACCGGTAAAGTAGTTATGAGTGAAGCGCCAACAAAACCTGAACTCCAGGTATAAGTGGTAGCCCCGCTTCCGGTGATGGTAACACCTTCACCCTGACAAACCAAAGTTTTATTTGTGGTTGCCAACACCGAGGGCGCATTGTTAACTGTTACTGAAACAACATTACTCAGAATACAATTGTGAATATCAGTACCACTGGCTGTATAGCTGGTATTGACCAACGGCGACACCGGCGTAGTTCCAAACAAACTTCCTGTACTCCAGGTGTAAGATTGCGCGCCGCTAGCTGAGAGGTTAATGGCGTTTCCTTTACAAACACTTGTATTTGGAGTTATTCCCAACGAGTTGGAATTCACTATCACATTCACGTTGTTTGAATTGACACAATTATACTGATTGGTTCCTGAATAGTTAAAGCTCGAGGTAACAACCGGGTTAACTGTTGTGGTATTACCAGGAGTATTTGTCGCGCTCCATGTATAGGAATTTGCGCCCTGGCCCGTTAGCGTAGCCGATTTGCCTACACAAAGCACACTTGGAGTTACAAGGGCTGATAACGATGGTAATGGGTGTACTGTTACTGATAAAACTATAGAAGTTGTGCAGCCAGATGCAGCCTGACCTGTTACCGTATAATTCGTATTAACAGTAGGCGCCACATTTACCATGTTGGATGTAGATGAGGTATGACCCCACACAATATTGCTTGCAGCGTTCGTGGTTAAGTTGGTAGACTCACCAAAACATATTGGGTTTTTAGCAACTGTGGCGCTAACCGCACAAAGATGCGTAAGAATTATATAACCATTTCCGGTAACATCGGGATTGGGAATAAAACCAGGTTGACCTGTTGCGGCTGTTGTACCGTTAATTACACCGCCAATGTATCCTGAACCGCCGCCGCTGCCTTCCCATTGTGCAGCACCGCCACCATACCAACCGCCGCCACCGCCGCCACCGGTATTACTACCTGAATTATTTCCTCCTTGTCCGAAATTACCATTTTGTATATTTCCGAAACCACCGGTAGTTTGCGTTCCGCCGGTTCCACCATAACTAGGATTACCGCTTAGTCCATTCCCACCGTTTACTCCGCCACCATTTCCTCCAAGGTTCAGCAGCGTGGTTGGCCCATTGTTAGAACCTGCTCCACCGCCGCCACCTGCTACGATAACAACAGCTGATTGATTACTGGATAAAGTATTCAAAAGTCCAAGTGCTGATGCAATATGTGTCGCGCCACCGCCGGAACCCATTCCATAGGTCGATGACGTATAAGCCCCGGCGTCACCGCCGCCGTTATAACCTCCCGGAGCCGAAGCCTGACCTCCAATTCCTGTTATCCCCTTGCCCGCCACATAAAAATAATGAGGAGCAGATGAAACTACATTAATAGTTCCTGTAGAAAAACCACCTTTACCACCCGTACCGGCGGCCATATTATCTCCCCCATTTCCTCCCCAACACTGTACCGAATAACTACCTCCCTGCAGGATTTGAGTTTGTACACTTCCTGTATAAGAGAAAGTGTAAGTTGTTTGCGAATATGCTGTTCCAAAAAACACGGTAAATGCAAGTGCGAACAAAGCTTGTTTCGTACCTGACAGTATATTATTAATTTTTGTTTTCATGTTGTTGTGTTAAAAGCCCTGGTTTAGTAATGAATTGAGTTAATAATTTTATTGTGCTGTATTGTTTATTTATCTAATCTCTTATGCGTGATTTTACTGCTTAGGTACAGGAGTAACCTTATCACGTTCAATTGATTTTACTTCCCCAAGGATACAACTCAGTGTATTTTTTGTCTATAGGTTAATTATAATTAAATAAGTTCAGGTACCCGGTTAAAAAACCCGACAAACAAGCGTTCACAAAGTTCACTTGTTTATCGGGTAAATACTTTACTGTTTACTCTTTTATGAGTTTAATTACTTTCAAAACGTTTTCATTTTCGCTGATCCTCACAAAATACATTCCCGCTTTTTCATTCTGC
>JAZKFC010000021.1:160799-320550 GCA_040386615.1 Bacteroidota bacterium | reverse complement strand
AATTTATCTTTGTTGCAGGCACTCAACTTCCATTATACTTTCTAAACCATAATAATTCGCGGCAGAAGAGGACTGATTTCTCACAATTAAAATTATGCAATTTTAGGGTTCGCAAAAATTACGTGGTAAGAATGTTCTTTTAATCTAGTGGCTGGATTATAAATCACCAAAATTTGGGTTATTCCCGCAGGATTGCAAATCCTGCGGAGCGGGGGAGGTCAAAAACTATATTATACCACGTAAAAATAAACTAAAAAAAGGGCGGTTTACCGCCCTTTTTCGAAATTTGCCCAGTATTAATTTGACACAGAAAGAGCAAATCGTTATTTTTGATTAAGACCCAGATTGATGGCATTTTGTTATCTGTCCTTGAAAACGGTTACCACATTAAAACTGGAATTATGCCTGAGAAAAAGAAATATAAACGTGTTCTGGCATTATTTGTTGTATTGCTTTCCATATCAATATCGGCTTATAGCCAGGGATCATTAACTGCGGATAAGTTTTCAGGCGTTCCCGGCTTCATTGAAAATAAAGGGCAACTCTTTGGGTATGATGGCCAGAGGCATGATGAAGTAAAATTCTATTCTGAAGGTGGTGGAATGCAGGTATTTCTTTTTGAGAACGGGTTAGCCTACCAATTTACAAAAACCCAGCTCGTTGAAAACGATGAGACTGCCGACCGAAGATCTGCACAAGCGTTCCGGCGCGGCATGTCTAAATCATCCGTGCCGACCAATAAGGAAACTTTTCGTATAGATCTTATGCTGGAGGGTGCCAAGACGCACCCGCTTATTACCACCGAAGAGGCAAACGAAGCTGTTCTGATCTATGCCAATCGTGGAATTCGAGTGAATAGCTTCAACAAAATTGTTTACCATGACGTTTACCCTGGAATTGATTGGGTAATATACATCCACGGCGGCCAAATGAAATATGATTTCATTGTGAGGCCTGGAGCCGACCCTTCCTTAATAAAAATGAGATGTGATCACGCGGAAAGCTTATCAATCAATGCACAGGGAGAACTCATCCTCGGCAGCAGGCTTGGACAAATCACAGATAAAAAACCTGTGAGTTTCCAGGGAGAAAAAATCCTGGGTACACAATTCTTACTCGAGGGAAATATCATTTCTTTTGCAGTTAAATCGGCGCGTAAAAATGAAACATTGATCATCGATCCCTCGGTCGTGTGGTCAACTTATTATAGCGGCCCTGCCGGAAGCTGGGGTAATGGCTGTGCGACTGATGCTTCAGGCAATGTTTACCTCACAGGTACGACTAATTCTACAGTTTCCATTGCCTCGGGAGGGTACCAGAACTCGCTCGCGGGATTGTCCGATGCATTCCTTGCCAAATTCAGCAGTGCAGGCGCGCTTCTGTGGGCAACTTATTATGGTGGTGCCGACTATGATGACGGCTTCTCCTGTGCGACTGACCAGCTGGGAAACGTATACATGGCTGGCGTGACTACCTCTACCGCTGGTATTGGTTCCGGCGGTTTCCAAAATACATTTGGGGGCGTTGCTGATGCTTTCCTGGTGAAGTTCAGCAGCGCCGGCGCTTTGATCTGGGGAACCTATTATGGTGGAACGGGCAGTGAGGTTGGTTATTCCTGCGCGACTGACGCGATTGGTAACGTTTATCTTGCCGGGTTTACCTTCTTTAGTAGCACAAATATTGCTTCGGGTGGCCACCAGAACACACCAGGAGGAAACGCTATGGATGCCTATCTTGTTAAATTCAACTCGGCAGGCGCCCGGCAGTGGGGTACTTATTACGGAGGTTTGTATGATGAGATCGGTTTTTCATGTGCTACCGATAATTCCGGTAACGTTTATCTGACAGGCGAGACAGGCTCTGCTACAGGTATTGCCTCCGGGGGATTTTTAAATACTCACCCTGGTTTTCCTAATTCACTATTGGGAATTGCTTTTCTTGTTAAATTTAATAGTAGCGGGGTCAGGCAATGGGGGACTTATTATGGTGGTAGTATGAGCAACGACAGGGCGACTTCCGTGTCTACTGACCCATCGGGGAACGTGTTTATGGCTGGCCGAACCAATTCATCATCGGGCATTGCTTCGGGTGGTTTTCAGAACAGCTTCAATGGAGGTATTTACGATGCTTTTCTGGTGAAGTTCAATACAACCGGTGGCAGACTGTGGGCCACCTATTATGGGGGTATTGGCGCTGAGGAAGATGCTACATGCGTGACCGATGCCAGCGGCAATGTTTTTCTTGCAGGAGCCACCGGTTCCCCTCTTGTTATAGCTTCCAATGGATTTCAATCCGGCCACGCAGGGGCTGGGGACGGTTATATTGTTAAATTCGATGCCGCCGGATCGAGGCTCTGGGGAAGCTATCTTGGAGGCAGTAATCAGGACGGTTTTATCGGGCCTATTGCATTTCACGCTCCCTCAAGCAGCCTGTATGTAAGCGGTACCATGCGTTCATCCGGACTGGCTATCAATGGCTATCAGTCAAGCAGTGTCACCAATGGCAACAATGCATTCCTGGCGAGGATCTGCGATGGCGCGTTATGGCCTTCCGCGATCATGGGCCCGAGCTTGACTTGTAACGCAACAAGTATAAACTATTCTGTAGCTGCGTTGCCTGGAGCCACTTCCTATACATGGACGCTGCCCGGCGGGTGGAGCGGTAGTTCTGCGACCAACAGCATTAACGCGATAACTGCGACAGGAGCCGGAAGTGTAATTGTGTCGACAATCAATGTTTGCGGAGTCACCTCCCAGACTCTCAGTGTAATTACGAGCAGCGCTTCTCCTGCCATACCAGTATTATCCGGGAACACCTCTGCGTGTGCTGGCGCAAGCAGATCCTATTCTCTGATCCCCGACCCCAATGCGGTTAACTTTAACTGGATTTTACCGTCTGGCTGGTCGGGTACAACAACAACAGGCACCCTTATCACAGTACCCGGCACCAGCGGCATTTTCAGCGTGACCGCGGTTAACGGTTGTGGCAACAGTCCGCAGCAGACTTTTAGTGTCACGGTGAATCCCCAACCTAGCGTCTCCGCCAACAGTGGCGCAATGTGCTCCGGAAGATCGTTCACAATTTTGCCTGGCGGCGCTAACATCTATACTATTACGGGAAACAACTTTACAGTTTCTCCCTTGGGCAATACTTCTTATTCCATAACGGGAACAGATATTAACGGTTGCGTTTCATCAAATACAGCGGTGGCGAGTGTCACAGTCATTGCAAGTCCAACCGTGAACGCCAGCAGCGGCACGATCTGCTCCGGCAAATCATTTACTATTCTGCCGGGCGGCGCTAACACCTATAGCATCACAGGAAATACATTTACCGTATCGCCTGTACTCACGAGCACCTACCTGGTCACGGGCACCGGTACCAATAATTGCATCTCCACCAACACTGCCGTATCGATAGTATCCGTTAACATCACGCCAACAATAACAGTGAATAGTGGTACGATCTGTACCGGAAAATCATTTACCATTCTGCCTTCGGGTGCGAACACCTACACTGTAAACGGCAATCTCTTTACTGTATCACCGGCGCTGACCAGTACCTATCTTGTTACCGGCACCGCGACAAATAACTGCGTCGGCAGCAATACTGCGGTATCTATCGTTTCCGTTAACATTACACCGACCGTGAGCGCAAACAATGGCAGTATCTGTTCAGGAACATTTTTTACGGTCACGCCCTCCGGCGCGGATACCTATACAATCACCGGAAACAACTTTACTGTATCACCGGCCCTGACCAGCACCTATCTCGTTACCGGTACCGCGACAAATAACTGCGTCAGTAGCAATACCGCCGTATCCATCGTATCCGTAAACATCACACCCACTGTGAGCGTTAACAGCGGCAGCATTTGCTCGGGACAAAGCTTCACGATCATACCAAGCGGGGCCAATACTTATACGGTGTCTGGCAACAGCTTCACAGTATCACCGGTGCAAAACAACACTTACCTCGTTACAGGAACCGGCACTAACAATTGTGTATCCGGCAATACGGCTTCGGCCATTGTGTTGGTAGCTGTATCGCCGACCCTAAGCGTTAACAGCGGCAGCATCTGCTCGGGACAGGTATTTACCCTGAATCCCTCCGGTGCGGGCACTTATACAGTAACAGGCAATAGCCTGAACGTTTCGCCCATTATGACCAGCACCTATCTGGTCACGGGAACCGGCACCAATAATTGCGCCGCGACGAACACTGCTGTTTCGATCTTAACGGTTGCCATTACTCCTACGGTGAGCATCAACAGTGGAAGCATCTGTGCCGGTCAGACCATCACGCTTGTTCCTTCGGGCGCGTTTAATTATACGATCAGCGGGGGAAGCTACACGGTGAGTCCGGCTGTGAGCAGCTCATACTTACTTCAAGGAATAAGTTCTGATGGCTGCCTTTCAGCCAACCTGGCCGTAAGCTCCATAACTGTTGATGCATTGCCGCAACTAACAGTGAACTCAACGGCAACGGTGATCTGCCCGGGCGAGACAGTTACCCTCACGGCGGTAGGTGCGAATTCTTATCTGTGGAACGGGACTTTTTCTGGTGCAGGCTATATAACCCTTCCGGCTGCCGCAACTATTTATACCGTGATGGGCACAGGCCTGAACGGCTGCGTGGCGACGATGACAGTGATGCAGCAGGTGGATCAATGTGTAGGAATTATCGAAAAGGTACAGTTCAGCTCCGAATTAAAAGTATATCCTAATCCAGCCAACGGAGAATTTTTTATTGAGACATCAGGTGATCAAATCGTAACTATTGTCAACGGCCTGGGTCAAACGCTTGTTCGCTGTCAGGCCAAAAGTGGCCTGACCAGGGTTGACATCAAAGATCTTGCAGCCGGCGTTTATTTTGTGACTGTGTTTAACGGCAAGGAAAGTCGTAGCGTTAGGATCATTGTACAATAGTTTCGTAGAGTTTATTTTATTTGAATGACCCTGCTTATATTGTAATTTATCTTTGTTGCAGGCACTCAACTTCCATTATACTTTCTAAACCATAATAACCTGTTCGCGCGGATTTTTGCATGGCGCAAGTGTGCAAGCTAATCCGTGCGCTTTAAAGTACTAAATTGTTTTCAACTGATGCGGAATTAAATCAACGCGTAACACCGAATCCAAATCCGCATAATTTCTTGCACTGCTATAAAGGTAATCCTCAGGCTTTTCAACTATTCCGTCCTTGACAGGATTGTCATGTATGTAATTTAATTTTTGATAAATAAATTTATTACTGATAAGTGCTTCTGCATGATACCCATCTTGCCAGACTTTAAAATCCTGATTTCTTTTTAAATGTTCGCATGAACGCGAAAAAAGTTCTAAAAGCCATTCCCGGCGACTCTCGGTTTCTTCTCTGATCTTCTGAATTATTTTTTTTGAAGTGAATTTCTTAAGATCCCTCATAATGTTTGCCAGTTCAAAGCCTTCTCTTGCTCTGCACATCAGGTGCAAATGACTTGGCATAAGAACATACGCATAGATTTCCAAACCTTTTTGATCCTGACAATATTTTAAAGAATTAATGATTGTTTTTTTGTGATTTAACCTGGTAAAAACGTCTATCCAGCAAACCGTTGTGATGGTTATAAAATAAGCTTTGTCATTATCCCAGACTTTATATTTAGTTGACATTAAACCAAAGATAATTATGTTACATGTGAGGATTAGCTTACGGTGTAAAACATGTGTATGTAATTTGAGTACTCTGCGAATAAACTCTTTTGAGCTTGGCGGTTGAGGGCTCCGATAAACGGCGCAGGGATTAGCCTGTGCACAAAGTCCTGGCACAAATCCGCGCGAACGGGTCAGTTCAACAATCTTTAATAAAGTAGTGTTACAAATTCTGCGCACGGATTATCTCGCGCACAGACGCTATCACACAAATCCGCGCGAACGGGTTATTCCCGCAAAATTGCAAATCCTGCGGAGCGCGGGCGGAAGTAATAATTTGTTTAAAGTTGTCTTTTAGAAAGAATTTTGCCTGTTGTTGTATCAAGTTTAACAACTAACGTATTTCCTTTTTCATCAAGCATAGTTTCGGTTTTCAGCTTATTGGTAGGCGTCCATTCAAAGGCATAACCTGTGACATAACCAGCAGAGAAAGCTCCGGCCTTTACTGTTTCATTATATTCTATATGGCAATATTGTTTTTTAAAAGGGTTAGAAAACACTATCAAAGTATCGGTATTGCTTAACATAAAACTATCTGTTTTTGTTTGCCACGTACCGAGTTCTGTTATCTTATTATTTAAGGAATATCTTATATCCGTACCAACATTTTTATTTCCCTCTTTGCTGAAAATAAAATAACATTTTGAATTTTGCCTTCCTTTAGAATCTCCATTTTCAATATAGCATCTATTTAATTTTTTAAAATACGACGTATTATTTGTATCAATTTTTATTTTCCGTTCAAATTGACTAATTAAATCCTTAGGTCTTTTTTCTTGGATAAAGCTAAACGCGCACAGTAATACGCAAATCATTGATAGTAACAAAAAAGGTATCGTTTTCATTTTAGTTGTTTTGTGTACCCGCAGGTAAATTAATATCAAATTCGACGTTTCTATCCGCTGGAACATCAGTGCCATCAGCATTGGTACTATTACTTTCTCCGGCACCAATTACATTAATTCTGCCTTGCAAGTTAATAACTTGATCCGATGTCGCACCTTTACCCGTAGCAATATTTAAAACTTTTTGCATCACATCATTAGCTCTATTCAAAGATAAGATATTATTGCTTTCAGTCGAACCCTTGCGAGATGTATTTCCAGTGATTGTAGCACTTAATTCTGGATTACTTAAAAGAACATCAACATATAAATCTAGTGCATCTTGAGCAACGGCACCAAACGCTAAATTAGTGCCATACAAAAGATTTGTAGTTTTATCAAATTCAACATTCGCGCGCATGTTTTTAAATCGAGCCCCCATCATGGTAGGGTCACTGAATCGCATCCCTTTTCCATCTTTCAGTGGTAAATTCTGATAGCTTCCGTTATCGTCTACTACTGGAACATTCTGTGTTTCTACGGAAGGAATAAAACCATATGTAGTTGGCCAATTGTTATGCACTGTTGTATAACCGTTAACATTGATATCTGCTTTTCTATTCGGATCTCCTGCCCCTAGGGAAGATTCTCTTCTTTGATTATTAGTTCCTCCTTCATAATAAGGCGCGTTATATGTAATGGTTACACTTAATTTTGCTTTACCTGTACTTTGATTATAAGCATAAGTTTTAGTAACATTGTATTCTTCCATACCATCTAAATCAATGGCTGATATTGGTGTATTTGATGCGAACTGATAAGGTGTTAACATTGGGAAGGTTTTCATTAAAGGATCAGTAGACAAAAACCTACCCAATCTCGGATCATAAATTCTCATTCCATAATCCTGCTGGTTTCCACTTCCCTTCACCTCATTATCATTCTCCTTCCCATTAAACCCGTACCTGTATCCTCCAAACGTTAACCGCCGCCCGTACATCTCCTGCCCAAAAGCGTAATAATCGGTGGCCCTTGCCTGATCCGGCACATAATAATCGATCACATTGTCAGTATTATTATCAAGCGCGATCTTCTTGTCGCTGATCACTGATAATACATTACCCAGGTGGTTGCCCAATTCGTAACGCTTTAAGCCCAGGTAGCTCTTGGTAGTGTCACCCGATGTAAATGCACCTATCATCTCCAGGTCGTTGCGCGCGATGCCCAGCCGGCTACTGCCGTATAGATCCTGCTCGGTCAGCTTGTAGCTTAGCATGCTGGTCACAGGGTCGGTTTCGGCGTGGTAAACGCTCATCACATTGCCCTGTGCATCGCGTTGGTAGTAGTCAGACCATTTCCAGATCGCATCCCAGGTGGTGACGTGTTTGGCTACGCGGTTGCCTGCTGCGTCATAGTCAAAGTACAGGTTGTCGTGCGCGCTGCCAGGTAGCCGTTTTATGGCTTTGATCTTGCCGCTCACTGTCCAACGGATGGAGTCGATCTCCTCGATGTTGTCCTTCACCATGTTGCCAATTTCGTCATAGCTGTAGTTGTTGCCCCCATTGATGCCAGTGCCGGGTGTAAAGGTGCCCTGGTCGTTGATGTCACCGATATTGGGAGGTGAAGCCACTTCATCGTTCACATGGTACAAGCGGTTTCTAACCAGTCTGCCACCCTGCACATCATAATTATAGATGAGTGAATCTACATCACCACCAATGGAATCATGTTTGGCCTGGGTGAGGATATTGCCATTGGCATCATAGCTGAAAGCGTTGCGGTAAAGTCCCGTTGTGGCGCCGGTGTTCTGCCATTCGTTGTTCGTTGTGTCGATGTTGTTATAAGCGTGGGCACGGGTCAACCGGTTCAACTGATCGTAACGGTAGCTCTGCGCAAGGGTCAAGGGCTCCGCATTGGTTATGGTGCTCACAAGGGATCCGAGAGTATCGATCCTGCTGATGGAAGTTACCATCCCCGAGATATTGCCGTTATAAAGGCTATTGGTCACCGACTCATAGTCAGATCCGGGCATGTACGCTTCGAAGCGCGTAGCAGCGGTATTCCATTTGGTAAAGTCGATGGCCTCATAATCGCCGGCATAATAGTTCAGGGTGTAGCCCATGATGTCACGTGCAAAGTTGCCGTTCGGATTGCTGAAGCTCAGGTCGCCATCGCTGCCCATGTCCCTGGCCTTTTTAACGATAGAGCTGTTCACACCCTTGATCCAGCCCTGTAGCGTATAAGCGTAGTCCATGCCCTGTACCTGGGCCTTGCCGTATTCAACACGAGCCAGAGGGCCGTGCGCGTAGTAAAAGTATTTGGCATCAAGGTCGTAATGAATATCGTCAACGCTTGTTTCAACGCGCGTGATGCGGTTGTCGGCGTCATAGTCGTAGCGGTGGATGAACTGGTCGCGCTCACCGGGAGCATAGATGACTTTATTCACCTTGCCGCTCACCAGGTCGTATTGATAGTCCACCTGCTTCAGGTTCTGACCGACAGTTGTCAATGAGGGATTTTCCTGCCAGAGGGTTTTCATGTTACCGTGGATGTCATATGAATAATGCGTGGCGTGGTTGAAGGTCGCATCGCTGGCATCGTATAGATCCTCAAAGGTCATGCTGGCCACGCGCTTGCGCAGGTTGTCCTGCGTTGGACCCGACAGGATATTCTGGGCATCGTAGTAGGTATGGGTTACCTCGCGCCGGTCCCCGGAGGCACCTATCCAGTCGAGGAAGTTGTCTTCGTCGAGGGCATTGCTGTTGAAGAAGCCGTTCACCATGCTGCCGAATATACTGCTTTGCAATGGCGGTGACGCGTTCTCGTATTTTTCGCCCACCTCCATGATGCGGCCGAGTGCATCGTAGAGTGTATAGCTGTAGGCCTGTTTATTGATCTGTTTTGTATTCTGCGACAATACAAGGCGACCCAGCTTGTCGTACCAGAAGCGCGTCGAATAACAGCCTTGCAGCTCCTTCATCATCCGCGCGTAGCGATTAGGCGTAAAGCCGCCCACAGTGATATTCGTATCCGCGCCTGCGATCATTAAACTGGTGCGCACCGGGCTGGCAATCGCGCGGAAATCGAGGTTCTTCAGGTCGGTGTAGCTGCTGTAGGCCATATAAATAGCAGTGTGACAGAAGGTATTCCATTGTAGTGCATCGGTAACGGTTCCGTCTGTGCCGATGCTGTCATTCATAACTACCTTAAAAGCGGCGCCGTGACCGCCGACCACGTAACCCGCGTAATCGTCAGGAAAGTAGATGTCCCTCATCGTGATGTCGTTCGTTGAGAGGCCGGCAGGAGGCGTGTACGACATTTGCCGCGTGAAGGTGTTGTTTTTCCAGTACCAGATAGTGCCCTTAGTGCCTGCGGCTATGAAGGTATTGTTATTGAATGTGTGTACGGTTCTGAAGTCTTTTCCGGTTGGTGAGCTCGGGATCTGACCAAGATCAGTGATGGTATTGCCTGCGATCCTGGCAACGTAAGTGTTGGAGCCGACGATATAACCGTAGGTCTTCGCAGCGTTAAAATCAAGATCGTAAAAATCCGTGGTTCCGGGGATGGTGCCGGGTACTGTGAGAAGGCTGATGTTGCCTCCCGTTATCCTGGCGACCAGTGTATCCATACCGATGAGCACGGCACCGTCCGGTTGTGTGGTATGGATTTTTGTGAGTTGTGGTGATCCGATCCAAGGCACTACTACAGACCAGGTGAGCCCGCCGTCGGAGGTTTGCCTGATCACATCGTTGGCATCGATGGCAAAGCCGTGATTGGCGTCGAAAAAGTGTATGCTGATGAGGGATTTGGTAAAAAGTTCCTTCATTGCCATTGCGCTGACGCCGTTATAACGCGTTATCCTTGCCTTGTCACCAACAACAAACGCATTGGCACCGCTCCTGTATGTAACTCCGTTCACTGCGTAAGGAGAAGCGCTGGCAGCCAGCTGCGGTGAGGGGCTGGTATAACTGGACATATATAGCACGCTGCCGTTAACTGCTGTGGCATAAGCGGAGCTGCCGGAAGGTTGGATTGCTGCGTCTGTTAGATGCGCAGTCACTCCGCTTGAAATGGAAGTCAATATGGGCTGTGAACCGGCGCCACTCAGCTTAAACAGCTTGCCATTGTTGCCCACGATGAGCCCGTCACCCGACGCGTCAACTGACACCGAGTTCAACTTTTCGGCCGTACCGGAGTTTTTCAGATACCAGGTCGATGCCGTGCTTAGGTTCTTCCACACCGAACCGTCCTGGCCTACCGCGATGAAGTTATTGGTGGACAAGGCTTTCACCCTGTTGATAGCCACAGGGATCGCATTCAGGGAAACGTTATTCCAGGTTGTAGTGCTGGCGAGGTTACTGGTATATTCTATATGACCGCTGTTACCGACCATGATCATTTCGACACCACTGTCGATGATGTCGATCGCATTGATGTTGCCCGCGATGGGGGTGGTGTTAAGGAAAACGGTGGCCACGGCCTTGGTTCCGGAAAAAAGAAAGCGGTAAATCTTTTTTGAGACCGTATCGAAAGCGTAGATCGGAGCAGTAAAAGCATGGGCGTTAGCGCTGATGTCGGTAAAGAATTCTACGCCGGTCCCGGCAGTGAGGTCGGCTGCTCTGCAAATCATCGTTGCGGAATTGTACGGTCTGTAAAAGCTGTAAAGCTTGCCGTTGGTGGTCAATAGCAGGCCTTTGACATAAGGGCCCGAGGCAGCAGAGTCGAGGATTATCACTTTTTTAAACTTTGCATCGGCACTGGCAACAGGCAGGCTTTGCGCATCGGAATCGATCGTTACCCACACCGGGTTAGCTGCCTGTGCATTATAAGTGAAGTAAACATCGGCATTCAGGTCGCTGACGCCCATGGCAATCACTTTGTTGGAGTTGTCGATGGCATCGGCAAAACTTAGCCTGTACGGAACAGGCAATTTCTGCCTCACAACGGCAAATGGCGCGCTGGCGAGCAGCACCCTGGCTACAAGGCCTTGTCTGCCAGCAGCGATCAGCTTATGGTTAGTGCCGTCATAAACCTTAAGGGAGTTGTAGTAGTCGCCGTTCGCGCTCAGGAGCTCCCAGGTAATGCCGGCGTCAAAGGTCTTGAATATCTTACCAAGACCCGGCAGGCTGTCGATAATCGCTACACCTGTGGTGTCGTTTTTAAAATATACGTCCGTAAACTGACCAGTCATTGTAGCTGGTACCACCCGAAAAATAGGGGTGCCGGAGATGGTCTGGTCGAGCCTCATGAGCGTGCCATCCTCACCAACTGCGTAAGCCAAACTGCTATTGATAAATTGAACGCGTTTCAGGTTGTTAGCCGCGAATTGAGCCTGTGTCCATGATGTGCCATTAGTAGTCGAGGTGAAGATCTTTCCTGTTCTCCCGTTTTTCGCGGTTGCTACATGGGTGGTTCCGTCATAGGTAAAACCTGTGATCGTATCACCGGCTGCTATGCCTGCGACCGTGGCCGGGCTGAAGTTGTCTCCGCCGTCGGTTGTATAGAAGATTGGGCTGTTGCCTCCGATCGAAATACCGCCGACGATACCATCGGTGGTCGATGAGAAAAAAACATCGTTCAGGAGGTTCACATAACGTGTACCGCTTAATGGGTTATACAGGCCTGTCAATAGATCCCAGGTGTTGCCGCCGTCGGCGGTTCTGAACAACATCCCAAAATCCGAAACTGCAAAACCAAGGGTGGAATTCACGAACTGTACCTTTTGCATATTGCCTGAAGTAACACCGTTAACACGTGTCCATGAACTACCGCCGTCGTTGGTCATGTACACATAGCCACGGTCGGAAGATCCGTTTTTGATCTCGCCGCAAAGGTAGCCCCTGCTGGGACTGACGAATTGCACAGCGTTGACCACAAGCCCGGTGTCAAGACCGTTCGGGTTGATCCCGTCGCACACATCCATATTGTCATGGTCGGGAACTGACTGGAAGATCAGTTGGTTCAATGAGTTGTAGACATATTTGCTGGCCATGCGGTGATCGGTGAAAACACTTTGCTGGCCGTTGGTGCGGTCGTAGATGATCTGTTGCTCAAGGTTATCGGCGGTTGACGTAATGGGCAGATAGCCAACACCGGCTGGCGGAATGGTACGGACGAGGTTACCGGCCTGGTCATAATAATAAAGGGTGTGGTGGTATTCTTTGTCGGTGTATTTGCTGCTGAACTTTTCAAGCGCGCCTAAACAATGTCTTGTATAACGGTCGGCGAAAAGCGTGGTGATGCTGTCGGTATATTGTTTAAAACGGTTCCCGGCATTCTGCAGGGCGAGGTTGATCTTCTGCTGCACACAGGGATTGTCGTGTTTCTCATAAAGCGGGAAGATGAAAACTGAATCGGGTGTGCCGGTGGGACAAAGTCTGGAGTATTCTTTTAGGATGACCTCGGCAGCCATTGAAGTATAGCGGGTGGTAGCGCCAACAGTATTCGTTGTTACAGCGTGTGCGTCAATTTCAATCGTATTACTACCCGCAACGAGAAGACTGCCGGTTTGCGTGTCCTCGCTCACACTCACTGGACTACCAGTATGACCAGCACCTCCAGTGCCAGTATACAATGACGTACCGTTTAGACTGATCCTACAGATCTGCTGCCCTGCGCGGGCAACAATTGTGAGGTAATACTCGCGGTTCGAGAGTAGGGGATTTGGTAGAGAAAAGGTCGTTTTATATGTAGTCATAAATGGGTATGTATAACTTGGTGAAGCGGTATTGTTGATATAGCCAGTATTCCCTATTGCAATAAAGCCTGTAGGCATCGCAACATCATAAGCATAGGTATTTGGTGGATAGGTCGTGGGGCTGCCAGTAAGCGCATAAGGAAATGTCCCGTTGAGTGGCTGTGTCTGTACGATCGTCCATGACGTGTCATAGTTCCCATTGTTGCTGCCATTATAATATTGGTTCATCGTACGGCTATAGCCTGTGCTGTATATGAATGTACGCCGAACCGTATAATCAGTGCACTCGTAGCAGTTTTTAATGGGCCAGCAAGAGTGACCGTATACGGTGTCCTCAACGGGTGAACCGCCATTATTGTAAAGGACAAGTGCCTTAAAGTCATAATAATTACCGTTAATATCCGGTGCACCGGTTCCGTATAACGTGTTTACCTGAATGATGTCAGAGAAGTTCAGCACCGGGGGGCTGCCCTGATAATGGTAGAGTGTAAGGTTGCAATCGTCATTCCCAGGCGGATCCGTCACAAAACTGATCGTCAACGTATCATAACTCGGCGTGCCCCCGCTGGTAATGTTCACGCCGCTGGTTGAGTCGATGTAGGCCGGCTTAAAAGATTTTAGCAGCGGCGTAAAGCTTGTCAACCTGTAGAGATTCACGTTAGCGTTGAAAGGATTAGTGGTTAAGATCTCGCTTACCAGATCTTCCAGATCCTTACGCACCTGGTGTTCTTTGGTCCTGCATTCCTGCGGTTCGGGGATATCGCAGGAGCCGATATTCAGGTCAATGGTGGCGCTGCTGGTGGCTTTAAAAGCCAGGCCATCGACCGCTGCGATGACATTGCCCAATGAATCGAGCCCGTCCATTGTATAACCATTCACCTGGTTGCCATGAATATTGTTGAAGCTCTTAATGTTGGCTGCCGCCAATGGCGGCGTGACAGCATAAGTGAAAATAAGTTTAGTGCTGACGTTGGCAGAGTCGTACACAGTCAACTGATCCGGCGCCACAAAAATGTACTTAAGGTTGTTGTTCGGCGTTCCGAGCGTATTCTTGATGGCGGGCGTTAACATCTGATTAATTATTGTATTGTTGGAGAGAGGAACCGCTGTAAGGTCGTCGAGTGAACCGCTGGCCTGCAGATAGCTGAAGAGGTTGGCCATATCTATCGCAAAGCGGCTAGGCGGGCATTTCTCGGCGAAGTCACAGGCCTCTATGTCCATGCACGACGTACTGCCTTTGATGTTGGCTGAAAGCGTGTCGCCCGCGGATACATAAGCAGCCACTGCTTTAAAAGAACCGGAGCCTGTGCCCAGTGGATCAAAAACAAGCTGCGTGATGCCGATGATGTCGGAGAAAGCAGAGATGCTGCTGCCGGTTTTGTCCAGCTTCAGAACACACTGTACCACGTTACCGGGATCCTCTATGTTAACGGTCAGCACATTGCCGGAAACTGAGCTATTCCATGAATAAGCGATGAAGGCTGAGGGTGTAACCCCGCCGCTAACAGCGGTGTAAAGATCCTGGCTGAATTCATTAACGGTGTTCAGGCTGAGAGGGCCCGCAGCGGAAATATTTCCCTCTACAGCCATGGCATTAAAAAATGATTGCAATTGGAACGCAAGCGGGCACTGGCCTGTAGCATAATAAGTTTGTAGAGCGGCGTCGTCTGGGTTCAGACCGTTATTGGCCGGATCGTAAAATCTACGGACAAGACCCTGGTAGTATGACTGTGTCAACGCGCAGCAAGGTTGGGAAATGCTAAAATACGGTGAGGACATATTGGGAAAACCCAGGCCGTTCAATAATATCATTTTGGCAGCAAAGGGGCTGTAACTGCCATTGCCAATGCATGCGCTGCAGCCGCCAAAGTAGCTGGTATTTGTTCCCGACCTGTATTTGGCGTAAAAGTTCATCCGCTTGTATTGCAGTGTTTGTTTCGCGGAATAATAAAGCTGTCTGAAGAGGCGCCATTCGCGGTTGCGGATGGAGTCGTTAGCAGTCGGATAAGGAGGAGAAGAGACATAAAAATCGTCGCCAAAGGCCAGGCAGGCAGAAGATGGCGCGGTATTTCCAAAATTATTACCGCAGCGGGTGATCACGGCTGCTATATCCATCATGGTATAAGGCGTGCCCCCGAGAATCACGTAGTTGTTGATGATGTCATCCATCTCGTTCTGAAGGTTGACATGATAGGAAGCCGCCCCTCCCATCGTGAGGCTGGTCTTAGATCCGGTTACTGCGTTTGCTGTTGTGAGATATTGGAAGTTGGAATTGGTAAAGAAAGGATCATAAGTCCCGCTTGCTGTCAGCCAGATGGGGGTCACCTTGTTGATGGCGGCGGTAGTGGTCGCGTATGTAGTGCTATCCAGGAAACCGGCCGTGAGTGCATCCGCGGCTGTTTCGGTAGCGTACAGCAGGCTATCCAGATCTTCGCTGGAGCGGGGATCACCCGTGAACACGATCGCCTGTTCTGCGCAGGAAACATAATAGGCATACTCCGGGTGAAACATCACCAACGACCTGGCGAATCCCGGGTCCCACACACTCATAAAGTCTGAAAGGTTTTGCAGGTTCTCGGGGTAAGTATATTGTATGCTGGTGACATTGTCGGTGTAAACAAGAAATGCGTTAGTCACCGGCGGCTGGAAAACACCCGGCGATGTTTCGGCAACATTAACGCGCTTACGCACGCCGTTGAGCTCGCGGTATTCGTTCACGAAGTTTCCGTTGACCCGCATCCTGGGGCTTTGCCAGTGTGCAGTTTGCCCGGGAGACTGGCTCGCCGCCAAAACATTACTGGTGTTGTAGACCGAAACAAGCTCGCCCGACGCGTCGAATGTTTGTGTGTTGAATTTCCCGTATTGCCCGCCGGGACTTACATCTGACAAGAGCATTTCGTAATTGATTGCGCAGAGACTTTTGTACCTGCAGGGTTCGTTGCACTTCTCGGCCAGGTAATCCCAGTCCTCTGAGGTACCTGAACCTGCCGCCACGAAATCATCCCTTGAACCCAGCGCGGCCAGGCAGCTGGCGCAGCTATTCTCGCAATCGGATGTGTCGATGGCTGCCATCGCTGCGCCTTTAAAGTCACTCAATGTTTCAACGCAAGAGTTGTAAACCGAATCAGTGTACTTACCTACATAGTAATCCTTCGCTTCCTGGTTCACCGTCAATACCTTGCTAACATTGTAAACACCCGGCGCCAGGATAAGGCTTACCATCACAGAATCTCTGAAATCAGGTACAGAACAGTTGGTGTTGAAGGTAAGCGTATTGCCGGTAGTGTCTACATTACCCACAGTGTATTTCACAGTTTGAAATGGCGAAACCGTTGGTACGAGGTCGGCGCCACACTCGTCGGTAACATGGATCTCCATGTCGTAAATGCAATTCACGCAGATGGAGGATCTCAGACAAGCATCGTCAAGTGTATCGATGCGCAAATTATATTTGAAATCATATTGGCTTGCAAAAGGCACGAGCAGTTGAGATGAAAAGCTGATGCGGTCGTTGGAAGGGGGAATTTTATTAACCTGGCTATTGCCATTCGCGTCTTTATTAAACAAGTCGATGGTCAGTAAATTCTGGTTTTGCGCCGCGTAGGATAATGAATCCAATCGTGTTTGGGGACCAGCCCCGATAATGGGCGGAATCCCTGCGAGGGCCGTCGCTACTGTTTTGCCTTCCTGGTTGAGATAAGTAACACTGGTTTGGCCATTGGCGTCGATCACAACATTTTTTTTGTAATGCGACGCGTCTCCGGCTTCCGATCCGAACAGTCGGTCGATCTGGATCTGGTTCGGCTGACCATATAGGTATTTTGTTTCTCTCCCAGCTGGAAATCTTTCCCCAGTCCTGATTGCGCTCTTACCCGACCTGTATTGTCCGGTGTATATTCAACCTGTGTGAAAGGGTATTCTTTGGCATGCGGCAGGTATGCTTGCTGTGCGTTTTTTGTTGGATTGTTGTTGGAATAATATTGCGAAGCGCCCGAGATCGTGTCCATTGGCGCGGCCGCAGCACTGCAAGGCCCTGAGCCATCGACATCGAAATCATTTTTGGAGTAGGCATAGCTGGTGTCGTCAATATTGAACTTCTTATAATACTTCAACGCGGGGACTACACAACAGACGTTGTCGAAATTGATCGGTACAGGCAGTATGTTAACAGCCGGCCGGCCCTGGTAATCATAAAGACTTTCACCAACGATGATGTCATTGGTGGTGCTGATCTTCGTAACCGTTTGCCTGTTGCGCAGGCTGCCATCGGAGTAGCTGACGATCTCTTTTTTCTTTCCTTCTTCGGCGAAGGTGCCGGAGTATTGCCAGTTCTTCATTTGTTCGTGGGCACCTATCGCAAACTTGTGGAGGGAGGAGACGGATCCAATGTTGACCTGGTCGGCCAGGTTCCAGTCACCGTACATGAACACGGAGGGGTTGAGGTAATCGCGGCCCACGGCTCTTACCCTGAATACGAGGTATCCTTCGGGATACGCCGTAGAGATGCGGTAAGAATTCTCTGTGGTGCTGATGCGGGTTGAGTTGTTCCTGAAATCGGTTTCGAAATCGCTTGCAGGATAGTTACCGGTGGAGCGATCGTAGCTGTTCACAAAGGTCCATTCGACCTGGTACTCTTCGGGAACAGCTGTGGGAACCGACCAAGTGAGTTCGATCTCCTCATAGTTGTCGTCACAGTCGTCCGTTACGTTAAGCGCTGTGTTAGCTGGCACCGTACTGCCGCCGGAGGAGAAGTCATAGTAACGATCGAGATTGATTTCCGATTCCACTGATACGTAACGGGGCAGGGTGTTTACGGCAACTCCGTTCACCCAGATATTGATGATCGTAACATCCACCTGGTAACCGTCGATAAGGTTAACGGTCGATTCCTCAACCATACGCCTTGTCAGAAAATTGTTGACATTGACAATGAGGCTCCTGGTAATAGTGCCCATCGGTGTGCCGCTGGCATCCCAGCGATCGATCATCACTTCAACCTGTACACCTGTTGGCGCGAGGAAGAATGTGTCGGTATTGAGGTCATATTTTAATGAAATGGTGTTTCGCACATTATAGTCGGCTGTGCCCGGCAATGTTGTCACCATAATGGTGTTGAAGGCAGTAGGCAGGGTCACGTCAACCGGCGTCAAATAAAGAGGGTCTGTCTTCATAATACCTGTCACGGTTGGGATTTGTTTACCGTAAGCAAAACAGGAAAAGAGCAGGAGCGTTACCATAAGCAGTCTCCGTGTTGTCGTTTTCCTGGTGGGTCTTAAAATCGATGCCATTTTATCAGCTATTAAATGATTTATTTTTTTTCTTGTTTCCTGTAATCGAGTATCCTGTAATCACGAAATGCGGTCGCGGGTTTCAGTTTTCCTTCATCACGCGTGAGTATACTCCGTTCGCTAAAAACTGATGCAGTGTGGTCCGCCGGAATACGATAGTCTGTAAATCTGACCTCCAGCCGCGGTTTCATTCTTATTTCCTTGTTTCGCTGTTCAGGAAGGTCCCCGGCGTGTTTTTCCACCTGCTCGCTATAATAGTAGGTGAGCTGCTCTGCCCGCCCGTTTGAGCTGACCGCGAATTCGCAGGCTTCATAGAGCTTATTCTCCATGAAATCGATGCGATACCTGATTCCGGTTGCCGTTTTTATTTTCCTGAGGCCGCTTACATTTTTGAGCCATGATTCCAGTTCCCCACTGACTGCCGCCATGGGATCAGCAACAGCGGGACTCATCACCGTGATCATTTTATCGGCCGTATCCAGTATCACCCTGACTGCTGAGTTCTGCAGAGTTTTGATGCCCATGATCTCGGTAACATAGTTGCCGGATTCGCGCTTGTAGTATCCTTCGGCGCTTTCGATCGGCTTTACAGCAACAGCGCTTGAGTATGAAGTATACTTCAACTTTACACTGTAGCTCGCAGTATTAGTGAACCACCGGCAAAGACTGCGATAGGCTTCTGCCATTTCTGGTTGGGAAATGTTCTCCCACCCTGCGGTCTGCGACCAGGCTGGTGCGGACAACAGGACAAAGTATATTAAGTAGATCCGTTTCATGGCTTATTGTTTTGTGTACTCACGGGTTTCTTTGATAGTCATTTTTCCTTTTTCTGTTTCCTTCTTCACGCGGATAAGTTTGCCTTCCTCGTCGTATTCATAAAGGGTTGCATAGTTCCTTTCGTCGAGCTCGGCAACGAGCCGCATGGTGACCGGGTCGTATACATAGGACTTCATCGAGCCGTCGACGGGAAATATTCTGATGTCATCGTAATAACAGTCACCGGTGGAACAGTCAAGTTCTACGGTAATATCGGTGGCGAGTGATGGCACAGTGAATTCCGCTTCGATACGCTGCCAGCCATCAATGATATTACCGCTGGGCGCGAAGGGACCCGCGCTGCC
This sequence comes from Bacteroidota bacterium, assembly GCA_040386615.1. Classification (GTDB taxonomy): domain Bacteria; phylum Bacteroidota; class Bacteroidia; order B-17B0; family Aurantibacillaceae; genus Aurantibacillus. The sequence continues at coordinate 300,927 of JAZKFC010000021.1, read as the reverse complement.
GGAGACGGAAGGGAACAGCAGTGTGATAGCGGGATAAGTATAATTTGTCCTGGATTGTGCCGGACTATCTTCCTTGGCCCAGGCGCTGACGACGTACTTTTTACCTGCTATTGGTGAGAACGAGCTGATGCAATCGTCACAGGGCGGCGGCGCGCAGGTAACAACTACGGCCTCTGAGTCGACTACAGAGCAGGTGCCTGTTCCCGCCATAGTGAGTGTGAGCAGCACATTGTAGCTTCCGGGGGCTGAGTATTGGTGAACCATTGAAGCACCGCCATTGTCGGCGCAATTGGTGACGACCGGTGTACCGTCACGGAAATTCCACGCGGCCTCTATGATCGAGTTCGGGCAGGATACATTGTAGCCACTGATGGATGCAGCGAGATTGAATTTAGAACAACCATACGGCGATACTGGCACACTGGACTCTGCAAACGAAGTGATCGTAGGGCATGGCTTCACTTGTTTCCACACCATTGTGCTTATGTAATAATGAACGAACGAAGCTGTATAAGTTTGTCCGTTCACATCAGTGACATCCACCAATATTCCCCAGGGGCTCCTCACTTGTACTATCCAGGAAGGATGAACCAGGGGCCAAAAAGGGCTGGCTGGCGTCATTAAGCGAGGGTTCTCAATTGCTATGAGGTTGGGAACGCTGTCTTTAACCAGTACACCATTCACTATCTTCATGATCCAGACGGCATCACTGTGGTTTGCACCGCAGGAGTCTGGAAACGTCAAGCCTGCCATATTCGGAATACACATTGATTGAGTGGGAAACGCAAGAGAATCTCCTGCCGTATGCCAGTAAAGCCGAAAATTTGGTGATATCTCGTACTTGGCGATGTAAGCCGCGTATATCGCCGCATCCGGATTACAACCCGGCATTGAACATGACGCGTCAATCAGTACCCGTCTATCGCGGGCATTGAAAAAACACGAAGTGTAACCCAAACCTTTCACTAGGCTGTCAAAGCCGGCTATCATCTGGTATGCACATGGTGTAAGCTCCAGGTATTGCGCATGCGCCTCAGTGCCGCTACACGCAAGTAACATGATCAGAATGCACCTGTGTGCTACTGTTTTCAGTTTCATCAATGATTTGATATTGCCGAATGTTTTCTCAATGTTTTTCATCCCTTAACGTTTTATTTCTAACTTGTTTTTAAGTCTAAAGTGCGTTTAATGTGATACTCTTACTGCAGCCTTTCGCATCAACGACAGTCACCTTGATGCGGTAAGGTCCGGAAGCAGCCGATTGAAAAACAGCCCCAGTCACTTCGCACTCCGGGTTGTTGGTCGCGCCCGACAGGATCGTGTAGCTAAAGGCGTAAGGCGCCGTTCCGCTTGCAGTGATCCCGTATTCGTGTGTCAGCGCCGTATATACAGGCGACAGCTCAAGATTGCATTCAGGTGTTACCTCGCATGCGGCAAGTTGTTTCGTGTACTGTACCGGAGTGCCCGAACTTACCTTGATACTGAACCGACCGGTATGGGCTTCCGCCCTGGTAGTATCGCCCGCCGCTAATTTAAAATGATCATCAACACAAGGATTGAACCGGTAATCTTCAAAACCGTCAAAGCCCTGCTCCGAAAATTTCGCATTCGCGGCAACAGATACCGGCATCGTTTGGTTATACCCGAACGATGCAGAAGAATGACGGTTCAATGCATCCTTGTTCTCCACTTCCTGGCCAAAAGCGTTGAATTCAGTTACTTCGCTGGTATAGGTCCAGTTATCGGGATCGGTCTGCCAGCTTCCACCATTCCATTTATAAAAAGGTGTATATGCTTCAAACACGCCGTCCTTTCTTACATTGGTGTTGTTGTTATTATTGGTCTGGCTGCGTGTGGTCAGGTAGGTGTATGCTTTGAGCGTGCGCCAGAAGCCCCTGGTGCCATTCACGAATGGATTAAAAGTATAAGGGATGGAGGTATTAGAATTGATGCAATCGCAATGGGTCCGCCTCCGGTTGCTGAATTCCGTAGCACTGGACTGGAGCACATCCTGGTACGCGTTGCTCTTAAGTGATACCAAAGGATCGCTGAGGCTGGTCATGGTTGCCATGTAAGTGGTAAGGGTATTCTTTCTGCCGGACCTGATGATTTTTAGTTTGTATGTATCATCTGGTATACTGGCTCCGTTTTTCAGAATGAAGTTGACGGTATTTCCACTGACTCCAGACACCCACGCCAGGGGATTGTTTCCTGCCACCTGGCCGTCTAAAGCCACCTCGTCGCCCTCCCTGAACAGGTTAGCGGAAGACAGGTATGCAGCGCCGGCGACCGTAGCTACGTTGCTTTGCTCAAAACCTAAATTCTGGTAGGAAGGTCCCATCAGGTCGTAATACCACCACGCGGGATATTTAAAGGTGTACATCTTGTCATTGTAGTTCGTGGTGGTTTGCGTCAGAAGCAGATCTCCCGTTTCCGCATCGTAAGCCAGGTTTTTAGTTGAAACCACTGAGCCCAAATCCTGCGCAATGGTTTCCTCAAGAATGCCGAAGCGCTGAATCACTTTGGTGAGTGTGGCCGAGCGGAATCGTGATTTGTCTTTTGCAAAACCCGGCCATGCACTCGGCACAACAAAAGGAGCAAGCAATACAGGGATCACATCAACATTTATCTCAGCTGTTTTCGAGTCAGTCTCTGTTTTTGATTCCCTGAAGTCGCCCACCATGTCGAAGAACATGCCAATGTTATTCGCGCCGGTATTGCCATCTTTCGCTATCGTACTGCATTCGCTGGTTAGCCGGAAGCTGCCGTTCAGATAGGGCTGACATTTGTATTTATACTCCACGCTGCTGATCGGTTTGGTTTGACCTTCCTGGTAAACGGATTGTGATTTTGGTTTGCCATGCATATCGTTAAGCTCGATCACAAAACCCTGTGTGGCGGCAAAATAGTCGCGCACGTTGATCTTCAACAGGGAGCGCAGGCTGCCGGGTCCGTCTTTTCCCCGTCGTGACTCCACCGAGGTTCTGACAGTTCTGGTTGGAAAATCCTTTGCTGTGTAAAATTCACTTACAGACTGCCCGGTTGCATGCCTGTTGACGTTGGCTCTTTGGAGGTTTCTAACGGTCACACGGCTGTAGCCAACCGAGGGACTTGGAAAAAAGCTTTCGCCGAAGGGTTCCTCCACATACGACTCGTCATCTGGTACAAGGAGTTTTTTTGTGTTAACAAACTGGGGTTGCCTGAAGGTGTTCTCATCGCCGCCGAGTTGCGGCTCGTAGGAGGCAACGCCTGAAGAGCGGCCGTCTTCAAGGTCATAACTGTATTCCTGACCGTAATTGCTTGTTTCCCCATTACCCGAACCGACCATGTCTTCCCAATTATCGAGCATCTCTATTTTTTTGACGCGCAGGCCGCCGCCAAGTTTATGTCCAGCAGGACTCTTCAGGCGTACCCAGGATTTGTTACCGACAAAGGATTGGGCGACAGAATAATATTGGTAGAGACTTTCCGATGGTCCGCTGACCGCGTCACGAATATTCTTAATGAACGAGGAGTTAACAAGTGCGGAAAGGATCGGTCCGCTGAGCGTACCGTTGAAATTGCCGGTGGTAGCATCCCACACGATCTTTGGCAGATGAATTCTCCCGAAATTAATTCCTGCTTTTACGACAGGATTAACGTCCGTTCCTCCGCCGTTGTCCTTAAGGTTGACATTTTTCAGTGAAAGGCAACCATAGTAAACACCAGCGCGCTTGACAAATCCGAGGCTTTGGTATTCACCGTATCCCGATACATATTCGAGGTTGAGTCGCGCTGTTGCCCTGATGTTCTCAAGAAACCGGAAATACACGTAATCGATTCCATTCACATAATCCTCAACCCTCGGCACACCGTCCGCAGCGCGGAAAATGAAAAATCCGGAACCGACCGAAAAATCAACCGTGTCACTTTGGAACACATTAGCTGAAGTAAGAGCGCTTGCGCTCGTGTCGGTTACATAGTTGATGATCTTGAACATCTGTGTGGCTTCACGGTTTTGCACATAAGCATAGTCGTCTGATTCGTAGGTCATTTTTATCGTGCCGCCCGAAGGCAGATTGATCTGTTTCAGTGTCCATACGGCGGTGTACCTGTCGGCGGAATCTCTGTTCTGCTCAACATACGGATAGTCGGAAGGCGGCATTTGTGATGTATTCATAAAAGAAGCCGCGTTGCCCGGCGTTGTGGCGTCATCGGCAACCCCGATTGTAGTTGCATAATTCGGCTTGTAGCAGCCCCAACGGTCATATGACTTCAGGTTGTAATTTGGGTTTTCTCCGGCAGGAGTGCTTTCATGGTAATCGAAGGTGTATGGACTAAGCTTGGCTTTGTTGGAATTCCGGTAGGTGAAATAGATCTTAGTGAGTGTGAGTTTCCCGGTATTGCTCACCGAAGTATTTGGAATGCCCTTGCAGAGATCATAAGTATATTCAAAATGTACACGTTTTACAGGCACCGAACGATCCCTTTTCGAATAAAGACTGATGCTGTCGAGACGCATCACCTTGTCACTAGTGTTCGCGCCACCGTTCTCACCGTTCACACCGAGCCCGTCCTGCCGGTATGATTTATGGAAAGCGGCAACGTAGTTCTTGGTAATGACAGAGTCGAGATAATAAAGGTCTTTTTTTCCGTAAATAATATTCCCTTTGTCATCTGTATAATCAGATTTCAGGCCTTCAGTGTACGTGGCTTTCTGGCTCTGAATCGGGGTTCTCCATTTGTAATCCGATAGTTTCTGGTACTTGAACTTGGTGTATCCGCCGAAATCTCCGTCGCTGGGTCCCCTCACAGCATCCGCGTCTATATAATCGGGCGTGAGCACAGATGTAAGAAGAAACGAGTGCGCATAGGCCGGCGTTTCAACCGAACTGTAATAGTTGTCAATACCTTTTGCGTTTTGTAAAGTGTTGTCATTACCACTATAGCTAACTATTCCATCTGTGGCGCAATCGTTGAGACTTCCGTTGTTGTTATGGCTCAGGAGATCAGTGCTTCCCACAGAAAAAGTTATTTCTTTTTGTTGGGTGTTATATGCGGCCAGGCCATAAACATACCGCGAGCCATCAGTACCCAGCGTTGTTACCTCGGCCATATGATGAGGCTGTGCCGACCCCGACATCTGTGGAAGGTAACTGTCGTCAATAGCAAAATCTGCGTACTCGCTGGATTTTAGAAAGGAGATATTCTGGGTTTTTTTATCGCGCTGTTGTCTTTTGACAGATGAGGAAAACGAGGTCTTTGTACCGCTCGCGTCGACAAACCCGGTTTTTAGGCGGTGATCAAACTTTCCGAGGTCCACATCAAACCTAACGGCTTTGTCCATGCCGACAGCCTGGTAGAATGAAGGGTCTGCGTCCACCGTTTTCTCGTTCGCTTCTTTGAAGTAAACATTTTCAAAATCAGTACCATCCCCCTTTTTCGTGAACCTCAATTTCGTTAATGCATCATTATCACTTTTCCATTTTCCCGACTTGCTAAGAACGTCGATAATAGTGATGTTAGTGCCAGTGTGCAATATGCCACCGATCCCAACTTCAGCTGTAAGTGCATCATTATCATTGGTGGTGTAGCTCGATGCATCAAAAACGTGACCCACCTCACCACGGAATGGTCTGTAGCTTCCGCCAATTCCCTGGCCCGATACAGCGTAGGTGTCAAAAGTAAGGTTGGTAAGTGGCAGACTCGGTGTGTTTTCAGTAAAGGTCCCGTCTTTTTCGCGGTTAAAATCCATCAGGGCGTCGTCTTTGTACTGCCCTCTTTCCGCATAAAGGTAACCGTAGGCTGGACTCTCGATAGTTTTTTGGTCGAGTTCCTGGGCCGAATAAAAGCCTGAAAGGCCCACTTTGCCATGTATACCCCAGGCCACGCCGCCAAGTGTAAATGCCCCGGACATAGAAAAATTTTTCATCGGCATATCAATTTTCGGCGTATAAGTTGGTTGTCCGAAATCAAAAGACGCGCTCGTACCCTGGCTTCCCATCGAAGCCGACGCATAGTCACCCTCTTCTTCCACGTAATCACCCCTGATTACCGGGGCTGCTGAAACACTGATCGTGAGCTGCTTCATCCCCCCCCTGGAGTTGATCGCCGTACCTACCTTTACTCCAACGTTCGTTTCAAGGTTGTCCTGGTTGTCTATCTTTTTGCTGAAACCGATCGTTGGCTGGATGGTGAGTCCTTCGTCGCTGCTGGAGGTGATTCCCAGACCACCGTTGAGTTTGCTTGCGGCACCCAGGCCTGCGCTAATGTTTACGTTGAAACTTTTTACAACCGAGGGTCCGCTGTAATTATTAAAATTAAATCCGAAAGAGCCGCCTAATCCTACTTTGATCTGGTCGTTGCCGAATACCTCCGCGCTAAGATTTGTCGCGACTCCCCAGGTCTTATTTGGCTTCATGTTGAGTTCTTTTTTTACCGTTTCTCCCGCAAAATCATCTGGCAGACCACGCATATTGCGGTTAATGACGCCGGGATTGATATTCCAGCCCAATCCTACCCAGCTGGCTTCCTGGTCGGTACTGATGCCAGAGTGATAGCCGATGTTGATGGGATAACCTTCAACGTCGAGCAAGGGCAGATTGTAATTAAAATCTCCTGAAAACAGGTCGACCATATCTGTGGTTCCCAAAGGCTCGAAAGACTGAACTTCGGGCTGGCTGGGGCCACCGGTAAGGGCCATCGCACCAGTTGGATACCCAACCTGTAAAAAGATAAGTATTGCCATTACCAGCGACATCCGGCGATGCAACCACTGTTTTATCTTTTTGATCTTATGTTTTTCTGGTTTTCTCATAGTCCGCTGATATTTGGTAGGTTAATAATCTGCCCGTCCGCATAGTTGAACTTTATAAATCCTTTATCGAAAAGTCTGTCGTTAAACACTACTGTGAATTCTTTGCGGCTGTTCAATTGATTTCTGCTGAAGCCCAGCATCACCGTAGCATAAGGCGCTACACCATAGGCCCTCTCAAAATGATACAAGCCCGGTGAAATGGTATCGCTGCCCTGTACCAGAAACAAGTCCATCTGCATATCGAATGACAGGTACCGCACGCGGCTTTCGTACTCGGACGAAGAGCGCAGGTCATATTTTAGCAACTCACCAGAACCCTCCAGTGCTTCTATCCGGAACTTGAAATACACCATCTCTGTATAACCCTCGCATACTTTCCGGAATTTCTCAAAGTCGTATTTTTCATTTCTTAATTCGATGAACGCCATTGTTTCAGTGGGCAGATACGTGAGGTTGTACCGGATATCGGAGATCGTTTTTTCTTTTGCCAAACGGTTCTTCCTGTTGGCACACCAGGCTACGAATTCTCCAAGCGTAACCGTCTCTTCCGAATGGTCTATGACTGGTGCCAGCGAACTGTTATCCAAATCCACTTTTTCCATGGAGGCTTCGGGAGCACATGAAATAAGTGCAATCGCAAAAGCGACACTTGCGGTTATGTGCAGAAGATTATTCAAGGCCTTTGTATTTATTATTGATAAAATTGATGACCTCATCCGACACATTGTAAGATTCCTTGGAATACATGAGGTTGCCATTGCCGTCGGCGCCGAGAATGATATCATAGTCTTTTTCTTTGCCGTATTCCATAACTAGCTGCGTTAGTTGCCCGAGAATCTGTTCGTCGTATTTTTTGCTCAGGGCGGCATTGTCTTCTGCATACTGACCCTTTAGCTTCAGATAATTTTCGCGTTTGTATTCAAAGCGCTCAACCACTTCCTTTGCGATCGTATTGCCCGCATTTTTTTCGTCGTTAAGGTGTTTGGCTAATACCTTCAGGCCAAATGACAGGCTGTCGAGAATTTTGGCCCTTTCATTCTGGACCTGGTTGTACTTTGCCTCCAGCTCCCCTTTCATCAGAAAACCGTTGAAGACTTTTTTGATCTCGACGTAAGCCGTTTTAGTTGTATAGAACCGGTTATAAGTCATCAGCGCTGCGAAGCACCCGATTGCCGAAAACACGATCGTGAATATTACAGTTTTCATTTTCATAAGCTGCGTTTTTTAGTTTAAGAGTATTTTGAGAAAGAAGAATTCCTTTTTTTCGTTTTCGATCTGTAGGAGGTAAAACCCGGGGGTGAGATTATCGTTCGTCATGTCCAACTCGCAAAGGTTATCACCCTGTATTTTTAGTACGGTCCCATTTGTTTGTTTGCGAGGTGTGTCTTTAAAAATATTGATCTCCACCAGTTCCTGTTTGTCATTGGTAAGGTTAAATTTTAGCGCCCCACCGGTTTTGTACTCTTCAGAGAATTTAAAGTAGACTAAACCATTTACTGCCTGATAATATGATCCGTCGGAGTGCCGTTTCATGCTCACATACTTTACTTCTTTTGTTTCCGTTGGTTTCCTGGTATGGAACACCCACGCTTCTGTCTTATTGATCACAACACCGTCACTCAGCTTTTGCACCTGCCACGCGTATTTTGAATTCGGTTTTAGTTCTTTTGCATCGTACGGGTATTGAAGCTGGTGATCTAACAGGTAATTCTTCACCATATCAGGGCTATTAGCAGTGATTGCCTCATCAGGCGATTGGTCCTTCTTCATTTCTGCTACCACCATTCTGTAAGACTCACCTTGCTCAAGTATTGAGAACGGTTCGCTATGAGTCCATGAAAGAATTGGGTTTTTCGATTCGATGGTGTCGCCGTCGAAAGGATTGACGAGGTACAGGTACTGGTTAAAATCGGCTTCGAGCTCATCGCAGAAGTCGTCGATCTTATCCGCACCGCCTGCGATCAGGATAGTACAGCATACTTTGTACCGACCGCTTGCAAGGTTATGCGTTGATTTAAGATAATTCGCCTGGGCAGTTTCAGCAAATTCGGCGGAAGCAACAGAACGAAGGCCAGAATTCAAGCCGCTTTTAAGCTGAAAAACCTGTGAACGCACCGTTACCAGCACCTTGCTGCCCGAATTAAAGAGCTGCGTCAATAACAATACCTGCTTTTCACCTTCGTTGTTCATAATATTGACGTTCAGCAGCGATTCGGCTGTAATGTTGAATGGCTGCAATGGAATACTTAAAATGTTTATCTGCGCTGCCATCCTTATTCCAGGGATAGTGCAGATCATCAGCATTGATAAAAAAATAAAACGTCTCATATCCTAAAAATTTAAAATTAGTTTGGTGGTGAAACAATAAGGGAATTTTTTCAGCTTCTCGAGATCATATCCATTGAACAGCTCGCCCACAATGAACTTTTCCGCCTGGGTTTCCCAAAAGAGCATACTGGAAAGCTTGATACTCGTCTTTACAACAAAGCCGTGATGAAAGTCTTCGCGAAACTTGTATGCAGTCTTTCCCGCTACTGAAACAGACGACCCTCCTTTGAACCGGTAACCGATATCCAATACACCTAAAAAGACATCGTTACCTGTGGTATCCTTTAAATTGTTCCTGAACCAGGAAACGTTCAGGTTGGTTGTTAGTCCGCTTTTGAACGACACCTGCTGACTGTAAGCGCAATTTTGGAAACTGATCAGGGAACTGTCTGTATTGACAAAGTAGTTGTTGTACAGGAGACTGTATCTGTGCTCTATTTTTCTACTCCTTGGTGAAAACGTAAGGATACCTGTTATGATCTCGTTTTTATTGTGCAGTTTGTAATTTTCCGCATTCAGGTCTCTTATTATCGGCGTGTATCCGAGGCGGAGCATGAGGCTGCGTTTTAGTTTGAAGGAAATGGTGTTGTTAATGCTGTAAAAAGTGTTTTTGTAATTCAGCAACTTCAGTAGATTGTCCTCTTCATACCTTGCAGCGCATGTGTAGCGGATTGACTTTCCGATCGGCTGATCCAGCTTTAGTTCATAACGGCGATTATCCGAACGCATGAATCCGATCCCGAACGAGTTAAAAAAAGGATCGACCTGTCTTGCCGTCATGCTGATATCCGATTTGGTGAGGGGAATGGTCGTTTTTAGTTTCAATAACACTGCATAGGACCGGAAATTTGAAAAAACCTCTCTTGCCGCTGTATTGAGCACTGTCATATTCAAGTCTTCCAGTTGAATGGATGACTTGCCGGCAATGATGTCCAAGGTTGTATTTTTCAATAATTTTTGCCGGATGTCGGCTTCCACAACAAGATTGGTTTCTACGAGTCTGGGAACAACTTCCGTCTGCGTGGAATAGTTATTGGCGCCTTTGCCTGCCAAGAAACCTAGGTAAACATGGTCGCTTTCCTTTTCCCCGATGCCGAATTTGAAGCAGAGGATCTTCCTTCCGCTGGTCAGGTTGTTTGCGTCAAAATAATTGTAAGCATTCCTTGCACTTTGAAGTAGACCCTCAGGACTCTTATTGCTGTATAAAAGGGAACTGACCGTTGTGCCATAGGTAAACCCTACGAAAATTCCGTTCTTCTGATATTCAAAGTTGACGCCACGCACGGGCAGGTTGTTTACCAGGAAGGTGGAATAGGCGGGATAACAAAGTCCAATATCCATTTTCCTTACGCCACTTAAAAACTCCTGCGTCCTGTTCACATGGCCTGTTTTGTCGGCGATGGACTTGTTATCGCGCAGGCGTTCAAGCTCCCTGATCTTTTCTTCGACCTTTTTTACAGAGTCGTTAAGCAGGTCATATTTGCTTTTGTATGAAGCAGCAACACGTTCGACCGAATCCTTTTTGTGTTTATACATTTGAGCTTCCCTCATTGCAGATTCAGCTTTAGCGTAATTCTTATCACTTTTGAGCGAATCGCTCAGTCTTGCCGCAATTCCGTTTGTGTCTAATGTCAGCCTAGAATTAGGAATTACATTGGTGTCGGGGAATGAGGGAGGTGCAGGTACGGCACCCATTCCCGGCAGTGAACCCTTCGGCCATTTCTTCGGGTCTATGGTAGAGAGGTAATTGGAGTAGGCGATTTTTTGAAGAAGCTGCTGTTTTTCAAAGTTGATGTCGTTGAGGTTGATCTTGTGTTTATCGATATCGCCGCTCCACTTTTTCTTTAAGTTCTCTTTATAACGGTCTGCGTTGTAGCTGATCCGGAAATAGTTGTTTAAACCGATGAGGTTTTTTTGACTTGAATAAAAATAGCTGACATCGAAGGGAATACCCAGGATATTTGTTTCAGCGAGCCCTTCTGTTCTGAATGCTGATGCGGGTGAAGCGTCGCCAACAGTGTAAGGCAGGAAACCATAGTCGTGCGCAACACTGATGGTGCCTTTTGGAATAAACTGCTTCATTTTATCGGAAACTCTTTTTTTCATTGATGAGCTGTCTGATTTCCAGGGACGTTTCATCGCTTTCAATGCCGAATCGGAAGTTTGTACGGGTAATGATGGCTTTTGATTTACAGGTGGCTCATTCATTTTTACTCCCGGCAGTTTGGGCTCTATTTCTGCGTGCCGCTGCTGCTTATCCACCGAAAAAGTACCTTTTTTTGAAAGCAGCGTTGATGTCCTTATCGCAAGGCTATCGTTCTGATTTTTCTGAATAGGAAGTTCTTGCGCTTTTGTTATCACTACCAGGTTAATCGTGAAAAAAATAAGTACTGTTTTGCAGGTACCGGATCTTACTGTGCCGTTGTAGTGCTTACTTTGACTGGCATTGGGGCGCAGCCGGTTACTTGAACAGAATATCATTTTCGAATGTGGGTTCATCTCTATTTTAATCTGTATCATCATTGACTACCAAAACAAATTCCTTATTAATGAAACACTTGCTTTTCAACTAGCCGCGACTTTTCAAATGTAGTTTGTTAAGGTTACGACGCGCCATGATGAAATTCGGATTTCTCAATTGGGACAAATCAAAATATTGATATTCATGTTCGTATCACGTTTTTTAGAAATTTTTCCCCGAGTGATCACTTAGGTAATTCTCACTACGCGTATAGGGGATTTACGATTTGGTTTTAAAATAATCGCGGCTAGATTTATGATTGGCAAGAAGGGGAGATCAAATTTCCTGTAGAATCGAACCTCTTTGGAGGGCGTTTATTGACGGTCGTTTCAATCGGCTTAAAAGGGGGAGGTGAAACAAAAGTGAAACATTTTTGAGAGGGCCTTGCCGATTATTTTTAAAAATAATCAGGGTCTTCAAACGTTGATGATTGTTGGAGGTGACATACCAAATGGAAACAAATAAATGCGGATGAATGTGAATTTAGACGAAATAATACGAATAAAAAATCGAATGGATTCGGATGGATGACCCTTTGGAATGAGTAGAGTTTATTCCCACCATGTACCTTGTTTCTGTTTGTTTTTTGTTCCCATTTTTTTGTTTCAAAAGTTTATGGGATCAAAGTAAAAGCATGGAGTTTTAGCGGTGGCCAGATACTTGATCTTATTGATTTGTGTTAATCAATATTTATTTTTATTCATTTTTTTAATATTTGATCTGTTTTGTGAAAGGATAGAAGTCTGGTTGACGGCATCACGGAGCCATTGAATCTGATTTAATTGGATTAGGGAGTATTTCGGGAGATATTGCGGAGTGATTGAATGGGTTTGTGGAGCGATTAGGGAGTCATGCGTTTGGATTAGGGAGTAATTGCGGAGGGATTAGGGTTTGATTGAGGAGCAATTAATTAGGTATAGAAGGGAGATCTTTTTGAAGTAAGACACATTACCTCGAGATAAGTCTTCGTCATTTTATACATTCAGCTAAAAATTATGAATATTTCGTGAGCAATTTATATTGTATATACAGCATAAATCGCTTTATTTGCTAATTGAATTGCGTTAAACGCTAATCATGAGCAAAAAAAACTATAATCGTATAAAGGTTGTACTCGCAGAAAAAGGCAAAACAAACCTTTGGCTTGCGGAGGCCCTAAATGTTAACAAGACGACAGTTTCCAGATGGTGTACAAATGATATCCAACCCAGCACGGAAAATTTGTTCGCCATTGCTGATGTGCTAAAGGTCGATGTGAGGGAATTATTAAATTCAACTAAGGATTCAAAAAAGATTAAAGAATAAAAAGGAAATGTCGGTAAAAAAAGAACTCTCTGAAAGAGATATTTGTACAAAATATATCACCCCTGCTCTCAAAGAGTCAGGTTGGGATGTTGAATTGCAAATTCGCGAGGAGAAGTCTTTTACTGCGGGAAGAATTTATGTTAAAGGAAAATTATATGCACGTGGTAAAGCAAAGCGTGCAGATTATATTTTGTATTACAAGCCTAATATTCCTATCGCAATTATTGAAGCGAAAGACAATAATCACTCTTCCAAATCAGGAATACAACAAGCACTCGATTATGCGGAGATCTTAGATATTCCATTTGTTTATAGTTCCAATGGAGATTCGTTTTATGAACATGATAAATCACTCGTCAACGGAGTTATTGAAAGAGAGATAGGATTGGCGGAATTTCCTTCACCGGAGGAACTATGGCGCAGGTATAAAATACTTAAAGGTATTGCCCATGAAGATGTAGAAAGAATAATCGCACAGGATTATTATGATTCAGGTGCCCGCGAACCACGTTACTATCAAACGATCGCCATCAACCGAGCCATTGAATCAGTGGCCAAGGAGGTTAATCGTCTCTTGTTGGTGATGGCAACAGGAACAGGAAAAACTTATACCGCTTTCCAAATAGCCTGGCGATTGTGGAAAGCAGGCAAAAAGAAAAGAATTCTATTTCTTGCCGATAGAAATGCACTTATACGTCAGACTAAAAACGGCGACTTTAAATATTTTGGCGACAAGATGACCATCGTGCGCAATCATAAAGTAGACAAATCGTACGAAGTTTATTTGGCGCTATACCAAGGTTTGTCAGGTAATGAAGAAGAGAGTAATATTTATAAACAATTCTCGCGCGACTTTTTTGATTTGATAATTGTAGATGAGTGCCACAGAGGAAGTGCCGCAGCCGATGCGGCGTGGAGAGAAATTCTGGAATATTTTAGTAATGCTACTCAAGTTGGTTTGACCGCTACACCTAAAGAAACCAAAAATGTTTCAAACATTGATTATTTCGGAGAACCAATTTACACCTACTCATTAAAGCAAGGAATTGACGATGGCTTCCTTGCACCATACAAAGTAATTCGTATTGGATTTGATAAAGATCTTGAAGGTTATCGCCCAGAAAAAGGAAAAAAGGACGTTGAAGGAAATCTCGTTGAAGACAGGATTTATAATACAAAAGATTTTGATCGTAACTTGGTTATTGAAGAACGAACAAAATTAGTAGCAAAAAAAATTACAGAGTATTTGAAAATTACGAATCGTTTTGATAAAACAATCGTGTTTTGTGTTGACATAGACCATGCCGAGAGAATGAGGCAAGCACTCGCAAATGAAAATGCTGACTTGGTAGCGGTGAATTACAAGTACGTCATGAAAATAACTGGTGATGATGAAGAAGGGAAGCGAGAGCTGGATAATTTCATTGATCCTGAACAAAAATACCCGGTTATCGCTACCACATCCAAGTTAATGACAACAGGTGTTGATGCTCAAACCTGTAAGCTCATCGTATTAGATAGCAATATTCAAAGCATGACCGAGTTTAAACAAATCATTGGTCGGGGCACCCGGATCAATGAGGAATTCAATAAATATTATTTTACTATTATGGATTTCCGCAATGCAACTAATTTATTTGCGGATAAGGAATTTGACGGTGATCCCGTTAAAATTTACGAACCTAAAGCTGAAGATATTCTTCAAGTTGTAGATGCAGAAGATGATGGAGATTATATTGAAGTCGATGGGCAAAAGGTCAAAGTGAAAGTTGTTGGTCTGCAACAGATAATCGAAGATGGTGATCCCAAAGCTTACAAAAATAAAATTGTGGTGCGTGGAGTTGAAGTGAAAGTACTGAATGAGCGCGTCCAATACTACGGCATGGATGGAAAACTCATTAGTGAGTCTCTAAAAGATTATACAAAGAAAAATATCCAAAAAGAATATCGTTCTATTGATGATTTTATTGCGAAGTGGAATAATGCGAAAAAGAAGCATGAAATAATTGCTGAATTATATGAGCAAGGGATTTTACTTCACGAATTACAGGAAGTGGTAAATAAGGATCTCGATGCTTTTGATTTGATCTGTCACGTAGCGTTTGATAAACCACCTTTGACAAGAAAAGAGCGCGCAAACAATGTAAAAAAACGAAATTATTTTGCCAAGTACGGTGAACAGGCGAAAAAGGTGCTGGAAGCATTACTGGATAAATATGAAGATAAGGGAATTGAAAACATTGAGAGCCCCAAAATTTTAGAGTTGGAACCTATAAATCAGTTTGGAACTCCAAAAGAGATCGTAAAACTGTTTGGCGGTCCGGCTCATTTCAGAAATGCATTAAAAGAACTTGAAACTCAAATTTATAATATTAAATAACTATGTCGAATCTCTTTTCAGTTATTAAAGCCATCCAAGATATTATGCGTAAAGACGCTGGCGTGGATGGCGATGCTCAACGAATTTCTCAATTGGGATGGATGTTATTCCTGAAAATATTTGATGAAAAAGAAAGCGATTGGGAAATTACGAATGAAGATTACAAATCTCCCATCCCAAAAGATTTACGTTGGAGAAATTGGGCTGCTGATGACGAAGGGGTAACAGGTGAAGAGCTTTTGGACTTCGTAAACAATTCCCTGTTCCCACGATTAAAGGATTTAAAGCTTCGCCATAACAAAGATGTTTCAAGGATGGTGCGCGATGTATTTGAAGATTCATATAATTATATGAAGAGCGGCACCCTCATGAGACAGGTGATTAACAAAATCAATGAGCTTCATTTTGATACAAAGGACGACCGTCACTCATTCAATGATATTTACGAACAAATTCTAAAAGACTTACAGAGCGCGGGAAATGCCGGTGAATTTTATACACCGAGATCTGTTTCACAATTTATCGTTGAAATGGTTAATCCTAAATTGGGTGAAGCTATTCTTGATCCCGCTTGTGGTACGGGAGGATTTTTAGTAAATGCAATTGAGCACATTAGAAGAAATTCAAATGTAAAAACGGAAGATGAATTTAATCAGCTTCAAAATTCAATTCATGGAGTCGAGAAAAAACCGTTGCCGCATATGTTGGCAACGACGAATATGATTCTTCATGGAATTGAAGTGCCAAGTATTGATCATGATAATTTGCTCATGCGCGCCACGACATCATGGTCTTCTAGGGAACGAGTGGATATAGTAATTACTAATCCACCGTTTGGGGGCATGGAAGAAGATGGAGTGGAAAGTAATTTTCCTCAGGCATTTAGAACAAGGGAGACCGCCAATCTTTTTCTGTATCTGATCATGCATATATTAAAAGATGGGGGGCGAGCAGGTGTTGTTTTGCCGGACGGTTTTTTATTTGGAGAAGGAGTAGCTACTCGAATCAAGGAGAAGCTTCTCCTTGATTGTAACCTACATACGATCATTCGCTTGCCTAATGGTGTATTCGCTCCATATACAGGGATTAAAACCAATCTTTTGTTCTTTGAAAAAGGAAAACCGACAAAAGATATTTGGTATTTTGAACATCCTTATCCTGAAGGAGTAAAGATGTATAATAAAACCAAGCCAATTAACATTAAGGAGTTTGCATTGGAAAAAAAATGGTGGAAAAAGCGGACTGAAAATGAATACGCATGGAAAGTAAGTTTAAACGAAATAAAAAAACGTAATTACAATTTAGACTTTAAAAATCCAAAGTCAATGGAAGAAGAAGAACTATTGAGCAGCTCGGAAATACTTCAGCAACTTTCTGCTTCATTTTCTAGAGGGAATGATTTGTTAAAACAATTAAAAGCCGAACTAAAGTGATATGGAAATAAGAAGGCTTGGCGAATTCATTGCCCATCGAAAAGAGTTTATCACAATCAATGATGGTATTGAGTATAAACGCTGCCGCGTTCAAGTAAATCGCCGAGGAGTTGTCTTGCGAGATGTTGTAAAGGGTCTTGAGATAAATACAAAGAGGCAGCAGATTTGTAAAAAAGGGGATTTTCTTGTTGCTGAAATTGATGCCAAGGTGGGAGGCTATGGATTTGTTCCGGAAGATTTAGTAGGTGCAATCGTTAGCAGTCACTATTATTTATTTGAAGTAAACGAAAGCCTTTTGCTGCGAGATTATTTGAAAGTCCTTATTAGAACCGATATCGTCCAGAATCAGATCAACTCTAAAGGTAGTACCAATTATGCAGCTATTCGAGCGGGAGACGTTTTAAATTTTGAAATTCCTTATGTAAAAATTAAGGAACAGAAGAAAATAGTAGCGTCTTATTTTTTATTTGAAGGGAAGCATAATTTAATTACGGAGGAATTGAGTGCCCAAACGAATTTTATATTAAAGCTCCGTCAGAGTGTTTTGCAGGAAGCAATGCAAGGAAAACTTATTAAACAGAATTCTAAGGGCGATTCAGCAAGGACCGCACTTGAAAAAATTAGGAAGGAAAATACTGGTAAGGAAAAAAAAACTAAGAAAGACAAAAAAAACCTCCCAGTAGAAGCAGATGAAACCCCATTTGAAATTCCAAGAGGATGGGTTTGGTGTAGATTAGGTGAGATAATTGAAATTATAGGAGGAAGTCAACCTCCTAAAGGAAAATTCATATATGAAGAAAAACAGGGTTACGTTCGCCTTGTACAAATAAGAGATTTTAAAAGCGATAAATTTAAAACATATATTCCAAAGGAATCTGCTACTCGTCCTTTTGAAAAAGATGACATAATGATTGGAAGATATGGACCTCCCGTCTTCCAAATTCTAAGAGGACTTAGTGGAACATACAATGTTGCTCTTATGAAAGCTATTCCTAATCCAATGGCTATGATAAAAGACTTTTGCTATTACTTATTGCAGGAAAAAAGAATTCAAAAAATAATTATTGATGATTCGGAAAGAACTGCCGGCCAAAGTGGAGTTAGAAAGCCCTTGTTAGAATCTATTGTAATTGCATTGCCTAGCCTCTCGGAACAAAAAATTATCGTCTCCAAAGTTGAAAGGCTTCTTAAAATTTGCGATGAACTTGAAGTAGAAATCACGAATTCAAAAAAAGAAACAGGAAAGTTAATGCAAAGTGTATTGAGGGAAGTATTTATCAACGACTAATCATGAGGCTTTATCAAATACATATTATTGGGGAATATAAGAATTTGAAAAACTTCAAATTGGATTTTGATGGCAAAAGCTTTATCGACGTTTTCGTTGGCAAAAACGGAACAGGTAAATCAAATTTATTTGAGGCTTTAATAGAAATATTCCGTCACTTGTATGAAAAGGAACATTATATACCTTTTGATTATGTTCTTCAGTATGAAATCGATAAAAACACAATTGAAATTAGATTTGAAAAGGGCAAATTGCTGGTTAACGGGAAGGTAACGAAAACTGTAGATCGCAAGACCCTTCCGGAAAACATTTTGATATATTATTCCGGGCACAACACTAAAATTTCTGAACTTATTAAAGAGTATGAAGACTCGTTTAAGAATGAAATAAAAGATGCGGCCATAAAAGATACAAGAACTTTTATCGGAATTGGACGTGAATATAAGTCATTGTTATTGGCGGTTTTGTTACTTCAGCCAGACGGAAATAAAGCTAAAGAGTTTATTAGAAAGAAACTCGGGATCAGTTCTATCAGCGATGAATTAAAAATTACTTTTAAAAGACCCTTTTATGCGCGGAAGAATGGCTTTGATATTGATACACAAGATGAGGCGACCAAATTTTGGAGACCAGAAGGAATTACAAAAGATTTTCTTAATAACTTGGCTGGGGTACGACCCACAGAACTGAAAAGAGGCCGTGTCCGAGATGAAGGCTATTTTCCACGTGGGGAAGAAAAATATGCAGATGAATATTTACTTTATTTGGATATAAAGGATTTTCAAGAAAAATTCAAGGGATTAAAGATCGAGGAGCTTTTTCGCCAACTAGATAATTTAAAAACTATTGAAATGCTGCAAGAGATTTCAATAGATATTAAGCTGGAAAGCGGAATGAATGCTTCGATCAACCAATTTAGTGATGGGCAATTTCAGTCTGTTTACATCTATTCAATTATAGAAATATTCAAGGATCGAAACTGTTTAACTTTTCTTGATGAGCCAGATTCCTTTTTACATCCAGAATGGCAATTTGATTTTTTAAAACAGGTATTTGATATTGCCGACAAGGCAAGTAAAAGTAATCATATTTTAATGAGCAGCCACAGCGCGGTCACACTTGTTCCCCATACGCAAAAGCATATCAAGCTATTCCATTTCGTTGACAATAATGTGCGCTGTCATGAGGTTAATAAGACCTATGCAATTAACCAAATGTCCGCAAGTCTGGTAAAATACTCGGAAGAGGAACAGATATTGAGTATTCTCAATAGCATAAACATAGAGAATAAACCCGTTCTTTTCACGGAGGGAAGCACTGATCCAATCATTCTGAAATTGGCATGGGATAAACTTTATAAAGAACCTATCCCTTTTATTCCGATCATGGCTTTAAATTGTGTTTTACTAAGGGTCTTGCTACAAGATGAAAGAATATTTAACGAGCTTGGGAATAAACCATTGTTTGGTCTATTTGACTTTGATGAGGCATATAACGAATGGAATTATTTAAAGGGTACTCGGATTGAGAAAGATCCTTATAAAGGATTATTAATTGACGTAGCGGAAAAACCAAGTTTTGCTTTTATGCTGCCCGTCCCTAAAATAGCTGAAATTGAAAAACAGGTTATTAGAGACAAAGCCACGGGCGAAACGTATTGTCATGAGTCAAAGATGACGATTGAGCATTTATTTTATGGTGATGCGGCCACGCACACATTTTTTCAAAATGAAGGAACACCCGGAGGAGGATCGTTAATCGTTTTTAAAGATGATTCAAAGAAAAAAACGAAATTCGCTAAGGAAGTGGTAAAAGAGATAGATGTGAAGCATTTTGAGGTTTTCAGACCGATGTTTGAATTTATTAAAGCTAAGTGCTAAAGAAAATTAATTAATATTAAGATCAGTTATATGAATCTATGGGTAGTTAGGGCTGGTAGCCACGGAGAGCAGGAAGAAACCTGTTTGGAAAATAAAATTGTTACAATTGGCTGGAATGATTTGCCGGATTTAAGAAAGTTTAAATCTAAGGAAGAACTAAAGGAAGAGTATATAAAGATGTATACAGAAAAAAGTGCTGTTTCGCTTGGTTTAAAGGTTGGTCAAATATGGAGGTTTGCAACTCAAATAAAAAAAGGTGATATAGTTGCGTTACCATCAAAATTTGCTCCCGAAATTCATATTGGTATAATAAAAGGTGATTATCAGTACAAGGAAATTAACGAAGATGTTTATCACATTATTCCTGTTTCATGGGAAAAAACTCTATCGAGATCCGCTTTCGATGAAGACATTCTATATTCATTCGGCTCATTGCTCACGGTAAGCTGTATTACAAGGAACAATGCAGCAGAACGTGTACAAGCGATCTTGCATGGGAAGGATAAGCCGTCCGTTAAAAAGGAAGAAGAAGTCTGGCTAAATTTTGATGGAAGTAGCGATTCTGTTGAGTTCGTTAATACCGACGAGATTGCTTATACAAAAATTGAGAAGTATGTGCAACGTAATTTTAAGGAATATGAGTTTGAAGATCTAATCCGGGAAATATTAAAAGCGCATGGTTATAATACTACCCGTACCAAAGAGATTGGATACTTTAATAATGCGAAAACAAAGGGAGCAGATGGAGGTGTTGATTTGTTAGCATCAAAAGGGGCATTGGGTTTTGAGGAACCAAATATTTGTGTCCAAGTGAAGTCTGGCGAAGGAAAGTTGCCTCCTAAAGTGCTAAGAGAGTTGGTGGGTGTTATGGCGACCTTTAAGGCTGATTTCGGGTTGTTAGTTTCATGGGGTGGATTTTCAGATGAACTTATTCGTGAATCCCGCGAGAAGTACTTTAAGATCAGATTATGGAACTCAGATCACGTAATTCAGGAAATATTTGAGCACTATGATAAATTCTCGCCTGAATTTAAAGCAAGATTACCGCTTAAGCGAATCTGGGTGTTGGAGGAAGAGAATGAAAAGTAGTATAAATTATGAGGCTACTTTTATTTTACTTCCTATCGAATATTTCTTTTTGTAGGCTTTTATAAATGCGCTGTCGCTGCAAATACATCTTCCTGTTCCGTCCTTTTCAAAAAAAGTATTTCTGGGATTCATCTCGTTCTTTATAGGAGCAAGAGGAAAAACTTGGGTTACGTTCGATACATTGTTTTTCCGGGCATCAGCTTTTTCAAGCATAAATTCAGAGATCAGGAGTATTCCCGCTAAAGCAGACTGAAACGCTAAAGGCGCTTCAACTGTACCAACTTTATTTCCATTTTTCTTCATTTCCATCAGTACCCCACCGCAAACAAATCTTGAATAGAAATCTCTTACGGGAATGTCTTTGAATTGCTCTAACTCGGCTCGATCAATGGAGTTCTCATCAGCAATCCACTGGAGTAATTGGTCATCTGCACCTTTATTGGAATGCAAATACCCCCCAATAATAAATTCCATTGTTATATTAGGAAGAACATTTGGCGGAAGTTTTACATTGTGTATTCCTAAATTTTCTGCGACTTGTAACGCAAAACTCTTCGCTTGTCCTGTTGGCATATATGTGCAAACAACGCAAGCCTCTTCTCCAAAATTTAAGTGACGCGAAATACCAATTAAATTATCGCCTGTGTATGAGTTAATTATTTTCCTGGGTAAAGAACTTTGGACACCAACTCGATCTTTGGCATTATCAATAGAAATTAGAACAAAGGAGTTTTTCCAATCGCTATTTCCGTTCGCAAATTCCGCCCAAGTATTTTGAATCACGTTTAATTTAATGTTTGGATTTTTAATATACTCCTTGGGAATTTCTATTTTCAACTGTTCTTTATGGCGTTCTTCTGCCAATACATAACGCTGTAAATTTGAGAGTTCAAGGATTTCAGGCTCAACAATTGTAAGTTGCCCTTTTAAAGAAGGCGCGTTGGCCAGGGCCCATATAGCTCCGTTACCTATTGCACCAAATCCTACTAAAATAAAGTCACCAAGATCCATTTCCGATAGCTCATCTGAATTTTCTTCTCCAAGCGAGAGCGAAATTAACGATAAGGAAAAATCGTTGTCAAATTCAACATCACTCAGAAAATCTTTGAACACATGCCTAAAAATATTTGATGCACCAATACAGGCCGCAGCTCCAGCCGCTAATGGAACATCACTATTGCCGCTACCGACGGGTTTTTTAGTGGAAAATTTTGAGACCCATCTGTCAGAGCCAATGTAAAAAGTAGAAATATCAGTAAACGTTTCAGGAAGCTGCGTCCCACCAATAGATAAAATTAAAGAGGGCTTTTCGTCTGTTATCTCTATTTTAGAGTTGATTGCTTTAGATAACTTTATTAATTCATCCCCGCTTCCTTTCAAATCTCCAGAATAAATGAAGTTTATTTTGGGATATAACCTGCTTAACAAACGCACCGTTAATTCAATTGCCGCTTTTCCTTCTCGCTTTTCTATTTCATTGTCAAAAGCAATTCCAATAACTGTTTTATTTAATGTGCTCTCAAATTCCTGAACCGAACCCTTTTTTAGAGCTTGAGAAATTGCAAGAAGATCTTTAGAAAAGTATTCAGCTAATGCCATTATAATGTAATTTCAATTAAAGCATTTTTTTCATTTTTATCCAACTCAACCCAACCCTTTTCAGGAATAAGTCGATATACCGCACATAAATTAATGTCCACTGCTCCCGTAGCAAAATCTGGAACCACTATTGAAAGGCCGCCAAGGGTGGCGACAATTGGATAAGCGTCATCGGTTTCAGAATGATAAGCCCGAGTAGGATGACTATGGATTTGAGCAATTAAACTCATTTTGTTTTCATATAACCACACATTTATCCGATGTAGTTCGTCACCGCTTACTGAGTAAAGTAATCCATCCTCCAAACTCAAAGCTTGTTGTTTGGGAATTATCGTGTTTTCAATATGAAAAATATCTCCGTTCTCTTTCCCTGAAAACAACGCAACTCCTTCAAGATGGTGCTTGCCCGCTGCACGCATGTGTTGGTATGCGGCCGTCAGACACGAGAGTGGCATAGTTACTTTTCTAATATTTAAAAATCCTTCCATTAAAATTGTTGCTGGAGGTTTACATTAAATTGAATATTATAAGATCGGATGAAAGGAATGCAATGCTCATGAAGCTTTGTAAGTAAAAACCCTAATGTGCCCTCCCCACCGGCATTTCTGTGAAGTAGCCAAGGATCTCCTGAATGTTGCGGATGATTGTGATATTCCCGCACACCTGGTAGACACAAAAAAGGATATTCTTCAGGTTGTCCGACCAATAAATCCTGAGGCTGCTGTGCTTGTAGTGATTGGCCATTAACATTAATGGTGGTAATTTTATGTTGTATAAACTGGAGGTTGCCCAACTCCTTCCTTGTTATTGGCGCACCACTAAATGCGTTAATGAAAACGATTGAAGGTGGCTCAACATCATAATTTGTAAAGTCAATGGAAACCGCGAAAGCAACCGCGGGGGGTTTTATTGATGGGGCCAAAAAAACAAATTGAGCGGTAGGGAATTCAGCCTTCAAGCAGATAACGCCTTTGCTCCGCCAAATGTCCTGGATTTTATAGAATTCTTCCAACTCGCTCACAAATTTTGAGCGGGAGATCTCCGGTTGTACATATTGTAAATTATTTTTATCCACCTTCGCCTGATTTTAGGTCAAGAAAAATCTTGGCATCTTTTGTAAAGCGAAATTCCGCGACTTTTTTTGAAATGTCCAAATTGTTATTGTTCCATCTCACAATCCAGTCGCCGATTGGTCTGCCTGAACTCCCTGATTTTGCCAACGCCCGTTCAACAGCAGCGCGAAGCGGTTCGTGTATATTTACATTATCAATAACTACTTCCTTACCATTAATAATGAATGTCAAAGTGGTAAGATTGTCGTGTCCCTTGTCATTCTCACTGGCGCTGATTACAATTGGAGTAACCGCTTTCGTACTTAATTCAATCGCCTTAAACCAATAAAAAAATGCTTCGGGATTTATTCTTTTAAAAGCATCAAATTTTTGATAGCGTTTATCTGTAATTGACCAATCTTTAATTTCTTCCGGACCATTAAATCGTTCAGGAGCGTTTTTCACATTATTTCTAACCATCACACTTATGTATGCGGCTTTGGAAGCACATACGATTGCTGATTCGATTCTGAATTTTTCAATAAAAATGAAATTGAAGAGATTTTTTATGCCTGTTTGCAAATGTAAGAACTCTTTACTTTTTTCATCGCGTTCCGAGATAATCACACAGGTGTCAAAGAGGTCTTGAAGAACATCGTCAGAATTTACTTTTAATTCCCGATAGCCTATTTCATTTTTTGCAATCGCATGAAATGTTTTTGTTACCGCTTCAATGTTTTTCGCTTCGTCAAATAAATGTCCAATATCATAAAGCTGCTTAATGATCTCAGCGGGCTTATCTTTAGTATACAATATACCTGTTGTATTTGGAGCAAAAGCAGTAAGCTTATCACCTAAAATACTTTCAATCGATGGCACTTCTGCCGAAATAACGGGTGATCCTGTAACAAGCCATTTATTTTGTATTGGCATGTGTTTCAGCTCATGATAAGAATGCTTTTCATAAAGAATGTCGAGCAAGATAGGCTCTTCACCAAAACTTGCATCAACTACACTCTTGTAAAAGAATTTGTAATGCTCAACAGGGGCTTTTGGTACTGTTTTCCTTTCATTATCCGACTTCCATCTTATGAATGGAGAATTTTTTACGATATTATCAAATGTGGTTGCAAAATCTTTTGGTTTTCCTTTTTCGATTATATCAATGTCAATTGAAAAACGTCGTGGCTCTGGAAGCAATAATATAAGGGCTGTTCCTCCTTTAAAGATAAAGTCTACTTTATTCAACACCAAGTGCTCAAGGAGTGTGAGCGCCATTACAGCCTTTTCCAATAATTTCGCATCACCTTTTGCAAGCTCGTGTGATTTCGATTCAAACCACTCTTTACTATATGTTTTTTCTAAAATCATTTTTCATTTATTTTTTAGTGTTGTTTCTTTTTAATGAATTTTTAAGGTGCGCATAAAATAATTTTTGCAACTCAGGAAGTTGTCCACGTCTGCGTGCATAACGTTGAGCGGATTTTATGCTTACGTTGTATTTTTCGCCAGCAGTGTTAAATATATTATCCAGTTCCTCTCTGTGCCCACTAAGAATTTCTTTTTCGGCAATGCAGTCAACGAGTAGTTTTTCTATTGAGGAAGTCACAACTCCTTGCACCTCTATGGTTGGGGCTTCGGAAATTAACTGATGAATGATAATGCACTCTTTAAAATTAGCTGAATACAATTCAAGAGTTTTTTTATCGGGATTTAAAAAAACATTCTTGTTATTTTCCGACAATAGATTGAAAATAGGCTCCATTCCATCTTTTTCTGTTTCCACAATAAGAAAATATCTGCCCATCTGATGCACCATAAAGCTGTTTAATGTGCGTGTGTCCCAAATATTAATCTTGAGATAGGGCAATTCGCTTTTTATCTGCGAATAAATTTTCTTTTCTTGAGCAGAAATTGTGGGAATGAAATTTTCCTTATCCGATTTACCGATCGAATAGGTCGCCCTTCCTATGTGAGTTAGTATCCCCTTATTTTTTAGGTTATATATCCTCCAGGCAATTGTACTATCAGGAATGCCCGGATCTTCTTTTTTGAAAAAAGAATGTAACTCTTCAGTTGAGATGTTTGGGCGATCCTTGAATTGAATTTGCAGTTTATCTATGAAGTCCTTGTCTTTCAATGTAAATGCAATTTAGTAAATTATTTCAAATATTTGGCAAAAATATTGACTTATTGCCGAATATTTGATTATTTGCTCTACTAATTTACAAACGGTAATACACAAATAAATGGCAATAATTATAATAAATTGCCAAAAATTTGATCTTAATTATAAGATAATCAATTATATATAAATTATCAACCTGTCCTGTGGGCAGGCCTTTGGGAGAAGTTGAAATAGTTAGAGAGCCGAGGCGTGGAGCAACACTCTAATTCAAATAAACGGCACTATATTATGTAATTGCCGAAAATTTGAAATTTAGACGTAAAATGCAATAAGGCCGGAGAGAGCTCCGGCTAGCCAGTTTATCAACATTTTTGTTATAGATTGAAAGAAAAATTGCCCAAAGAGAAAGAAGAACTTGAAAAAATATCTTTTTTTGGACAGTATATTGTCAACGCGGTTCTAATGTTCATTCATGGAGAACCCGCACCACTTCTGGATGTAAATATGTCCAGAGTACTGGAAAGATTTTTTAGAAAGAGGAAGTTGGCAGATATTCGATATGATCCTTATCTCCAAATTTTGTCGCATGAAATAGTATCGCATAAAAATCCAAAAGATATAAATTGGGCTATTTTAGATTTTGCTGCATTAGTTTGTAAGCCTAAGCCTTTGTGCCCTATATGTCCTCTAAAAGAAAATTGCTCAGCCTATAAGCAGGTTTTTTCCAAATCTATTATTTAATCTGTACTTAAGCGTTCATATAAGGGAGTTCCTCTTATTATCTTTCCATGTATGTCAGCACTTTTATAGAGACAATAATGCTTTTGCAACATTTGGATTTGAGTTATCATTGATTCATTTGAATCCGTGATTCCGATTGACTTTAGTTCTTTAACAGAGATATTTGAGACCTTATGTGCGGAATTAAATCGATTTGAAACATCGAATCCAGCTCTATTGAACGTTGTGTTTTGCTGACAGCACAGGAAGATAAAGAAGCTTTTAATGACGCACTTGAGCATTGCATCGAAATATTTAAAGAAGCTTCACGTGGCGCTCAAACCAGGAAACCATCAAAAGAAAAATTTCCAGAAGGCTATTGTATCCGCACAGGCAAAAAAATTCCATTGAATCATGAACGTCCGTTTTCTGAAGAAGCATACCAAATATGGTCTCAATTCGGGAATCAAGACTATTCGGAAAGCTTCTGTCATTTTTCGGGAGAACATTCAAACGGGCAAACATCCATGCAATATCCCGTGTTACAGAAAAACTGGAATTTGTACATTCGCAAAGTGAGCATAGAAGAGTGATAGGGTTTTTTGGTCCTTAAGGCTCCCATCATCCGCCACACGGACAATCTTTGGTCTAAATTTAGCCAATAAACCAATCGCGCGAATTTGTGTATTGGTCGGTGAGTTGGTTAATCCTGCGCTGACCGTTAGAACATACGTTTAAATTTCTAATATGTACATTGCAGAACTTTATGGAATGAAACTTTTGAAACCAGGACAGAAGCGATTAAAAGAGAAAAATATTTTAAATCGGCGGCAGGCAGGAGGTTTTAAAAACTAAGAAGATTGAGGCAAAAAAGGTCTAAAGCTGTAACATAATAGATTTTCATGTTTAAGATGTTTTGACTATTTTTGTGTCCCTAAAATCCAGGCACCGTAGTTCAATGGATAGAATAGAAGTTTCCTAAACTTTAGATGCAGGTTCGATTCCTGCCGGAGCCACCATAAAGCAGAAAACCCCTTTCAATTAATTTTTGGAGGGGTTTTTCGCTTTATGGTGGTGTGAAGCGAAGGCACGGAGTGACTTCTGCTTCATTTTATAAAAAGAAACTCATTTAATAAGGTTCGGCATTCGGTTCGACCAATTCTAAAAATTCAAATATTTTAATTATATCTTCGTAATCAAAGTTCGACATTTCCCCCATTGGCACCACCATAAAACAGAAAAATCCTTTCGATTGAACTCGGAGGGATTTTTTGCTTTCTACACACCATCCCGCTCAAAAGTCTCCCAGACTTTTGCCGTAGTGTCAGGCGAGGACAAGTAGTGGCTTCTGCTTCATTGCATAAAAGCAACTATTTAATCAGGTTCGGCTATTTCTAAAAATTCAAGGATGCTAATTAAATCTTCGGGATCAAAGTTCGACATTTTCCCTATGGGCAACACTTTGAAGCAGCCTTAGGGCTGTTTTTTTTATTCGGCAGAAATCTGCTTCCCACATAGATCAAAGGCCATTTTAGCCACGTAAATTTTGCAAATTAAAAACAGGACTTCCTATGATCACCTTTGCCCCCACCGACTTAAGATAATTTTACTATCTTTATATAAAACCTGTCAGATGAAAGCAAATTTCCTAAAAGCATTGGCTCTGATCTATATTTTTAATCTTGTCTTCAGAAATCAGCTTTACTCGCAGGATTTTACCTGGATGAAAGGCACCACTGTACAATGGGGTTTAACAACAGGAACTGTTGGTGCGGCCAGCCCAACTAACGAAATTGGTTACAGAACTAATCCCGCCACCTGGCGCGATTCCGCCGGAGATCTCTGGGTGTATGGCGGATATGGCTATTACTGGTCGATCAGCGATCTTTGGAAATATTCTGTGAGCAACAATACCTGGGCCTGGGTATGGAATCACCCCGGCACCTTTCCTTTAGACCAGGCTTATGGAACCCTTGGCACACCTTCTCCTTCAAACAGCCCCGGCTCACGGTCCGGCTCAGCTTCCTGGAGCGATAACGCGGGCAACTTATGGATGTATGGCGGCGCAAAAAATTTTCCTGGTACACCTGTTTACAATGACCTATGGAAATATGACAAGATCATCAATCAATGGACCTGGATGGCAGGAACCACCATTCCCAATGAGCCCGGAATCTATGGTACGCTGGGTGTTCCATCGGCTGGAAATTCTCCGGGAGCAAGATATCTAAGCGCAAGCTGGAAGGATGCCAACGGCGATTTCTGGTTATTCGGCGGCCTCACTTTCGAAAATGGCAACGGTGTATATAAAGATGATCTGTGGAAGTATAGCGTAAGCACGAATATGTGGACCTGGATAAAGGGGAGTAATACCGGCGGCCAAACCGCACAATACGGAACGCAGGGCGCATCGTCCCCGGCCAATACTCCCGGTTGCAGAACGTCCCCGACTTGCTGGACTGATCCTTCTCAAAATTTTTGGCTGATGGGTGGGGTCATTACGACTTCCAGCTCTGCCAATTATCTGAATGACCTTTGGAAGTATGATCCGGCCGCCAACGCGTGGACCTGGATGAGCGGCAGCAATACCGGCAACCAAGTTGGAAATTATGGAACGCTGAATGTCCAGTCGCCGGGTAATGTACCGGGAGCGAGATCCGCCGGCTTTGGCTGGTACGATATTCCCAGCGGCAACGCTTACGTTTTTGCGGGTAAAGGCTATGCGGTAAATTCAGCGAGTGTAGGGCTGCTGAACGACCTTTGGAAATACTCTCCGGTGAATAATCAGTGGACCTGGGTAAATGGCACCAACACCATTAATAAACCTTCTGTTTTTGGCACGCAGGGCGTAACAAGCCCTACCAACATGCCAGCCACTAGATCAGGTGTATCGGGCTGGATAGACAACAATAATAATTTTTGGTTATTCGGAGGTAACGCCACTCACACGACCGTTGTCATCGGTTCAGGCGGACCGCTTACACTCACGGTAGTAGGCGGCCCGGCCGATGTATGGAGGTATAACAACTGCGCCCCTACGCTGAGCTTAAGTAACGCTTCAGCCACCCTTTGCCCGGGAAATCCCGTGTTGATTACCGCTACAGGCGCCAACTCTTATACCTGGAGTACCTCAGAGACTACTTCAAGTATTACCGTTTTTCCATTCAATACAACCACTTATTCCATCACAGGCACAGGCGCCAATGGTTGTACTGCTATCGCGAACATAACACAATTTGTAGATCCCTGTATTGGCATTAAAGAGCTGGCTGAGCTTACTGTTTTTGCTGTGTACCCTAACCCAAACAAAGGTGTGTTTACTCTGAATGTAAAATCTGCCGCGGAAAACCTGCAGTTTATTCTTATGAATGCTCTTGGTCAGACGGTGCATCAGGACAAGCTCTCAGCGCCACACACTGTTGTGAGGCCCGACCTTGAAAAAGGGCTGTATTTCTGCCAATTGCTGTCTGCTAATAACGAAAAGACCGGAGCCGTAAAAAAAGTAGTGATAGAATAAAAGAACCGTATGTGGTAGTTTGCGGTTGAATTTTTGGCCTTGTTCAATTCCGTGTTACTTCGAGCGCAGTCGGGAACCATAAACTACAACAGGATATAAAAGAAATATCCGCAACCTTAAAATGAACTCATTAAATTTTCATATTATGAGACCCGTTCACGCGGATTTAATCCCTGCGACCTGCATTTAAAACACCTCTTACCTTTACCCCTTGTGATCAAAACATTAAGCTTCCTTTTACAAGCATCATAACATTCAACCTGAGGTAATGGGCCCTGGTGCGTGAATTGAAACTGCGTTTTATTATTGACTAGACTGAAGATTAAACATAGGTTTGTGTACACTCACTGGGCACTGCATGGCTCCTCTTTAATTTTGATATTTGAGGGCTAAGCGGAAATCCTCGTGAACCGGGGTTTTTGATCAACTATCAATAAAATTCATTAAGATGTACAATTTATACAATTCAATAAACTATATTTAAAATATGTTCAAACGAATTATCCGGAGTTTTTCATTTAACAAAATTGAACCCTGTTTATTTGCGCTTTGTATTTTACTTACCGCCTGGCCGGTTTTAGTTACCAAATACTATACAACACTGGATGGCCCCTCTCACCTTTACAATGCCAGTCTTGTAAAGGAACTGATTTTCGGGCAAAAGGATAACATTTCAGACCTGTACTGCTTAAACCCGGTGCTTGTGCCAAACTGGACCGGCCATTTTATCATGGCTTTTTTTTGTTTATTTTTTCCGGCCTTTCTCTCCCAAAAGCTCATGATGCTGATCTATTTCATCTTCACGCCCTTATTTTTTCGCAAAAGTCTTTTGTTTTTTAAACCTGCGAACAGCTTCGGCCTTTATTTGATTTTTCCTCTTTTGCACAACCACCTTTTTTATTTCGGGTTTTTTAATATGTGCCTTGGAATTACTGCAATGTTTGCGTCCCTCAGCTATTTTTTGAATTCAGACAGGAAAATCACAGTTAAACAGTACATTTTTCTGACATTACTTCTGGGCATTACTTTTTTCTCCCACATCATCACCTTTCTCCTCACCATTGCCCTGCTAATCGCTTTTTCAACGGTGTTTCTCGATGTACACAAAGACAAAAACCATGATCGCATCGCAGATTTTTCCGCTTTTAAAAAACGACTCATCTGGATTTTCATTTGCGCAATCCCCTCAGTCATTCTCAGTATTAACTATTTTGTTAGAATCCATGCTACAGGACCCAGACCGCTGATCAGCCTGGCAGAACGCCTGCAATGGATCGTTGATTTCAGACCTGTCATGGCCTTTGGCTGCGGCCCACCACTCCTCGATTACGGCAGGGTTTTGTCCGCGCTTTTCGCGCTTTTAATCGCAGTGTTTATCTTCCTGGCGATTAAACACAAAAAATTATTCACGGCCAATAAGGTTTCTTTTGACTATAAGAATACTGTTACTTCGATCATCTTTCTGATCTTTTGGATAGTTTTGCTGATCCTGTACTTTCTCCTGCCAAATTTCATTTTAGTTACAGACCGGCTGCTGGTACTTTCCTACGTCTTCTTTTTCTGCTGGTTGGCCTTGATAAAATTTCCAAAATGGATCGGCGCTCTATCGCTTGTGGCCTTGATATCCCTTCAGGCAAACATTGTTTCCGTTTATTATAATTATGCCATAGAAACCCGCGACGATGGGCCAAAATTAGAAGAAGTTGCAACTTCCATCCCTGAAGGCAACTTAGTTTTGGTACTTAATTATTCGGGCAATTGGTTGTACGATCATGCGAGCGGTTATGTGGGCGCGAACCGGCGTCTGGCCCTTTTAGAAAATTACGAAGCTGGTTTGCAATGGTTTCCGGTTAACTGGAACTCCAGGCGGTTTTTTACAGATACCTTAGCGTTCGGTGCACCAAACAAAGACCTTATCTGTAGCTTCTTTGTGAATGAGCCGGATAGCCTGTTTTTTTCCGTCCGCCAGAAAAATGGCCTGGTGATCCCGGTAGAGTATGTGGTCCAGATCGGAGAAAACCAGGATAAACAGTCTGCCTGCTTTTTTAAAACAAAGACCCGCTTAGAAACTTCCTACAAAATCATTCGCAGGAATAATTTTTGTAAACTTTATATTAGAAAACAAAAACGATAGAAATAACAGTGTAAAACCCGTTCGTGCGGATTTGTAATCCGTGCGCCCTGCATTTAAAAAATCTTCTTGCCCTTACCCGTTGTAATTAAACTCATTAAACTCTCCTTTACAAGCATTCCCCAGGCATTAGAACAGGCATCGTAACATTCAACCTGAGGCATTAAACCCTGGTGTGTGAATTGAACCTGTGTTTTATTATCGATTTGACTGATGTCAAAAATGATTTTCGTGCCGGTCCATTCGTCTTTATGATCAATAAAATTGAGCTTGCTTTCGGTGACCAACCAAACAATTTTTTCGTTGGGGATCAATTCAATAACTTTTTGTTTCGAAAAATGTATGTCTTCCATGCGGTAGCTGAATTCATCGTTGATCTTGTTGCTGCTCCCTTCAAATTCTCCATGCCACCAGCCACGCACATTGTTAATGGCGTCAAATACCTCTTTGGGTGATTGTTTTACAAGAATGCTTACAGTATAATCTTTGGTTTTCATAAATCGTATTTTTATGGTGGGTTAATTAAGCAACACCATTTGCCCGGTGTGGTAAGCCAAATGGGTAGTTCTGGTGATTATAATATTGAGTTTATTGCGGTGCGGCTCTTTCGCGAAATCTTCGGAACTAACGGCGCTGTGTTTTTCAAACCATGACTCAGCTGAGACGCTCTCAAATTTTTGTTTCAGCACTTCGCATTGTTTCACCCAGCTGGATCTTAGTTGAGCCACTGAGGGAATTTGTTGCACGGTTTTATCGGCAGATTTAAGGAAAGGCTCATTCATTTCGGGATACAACTTATCGCCCATGTCCAGAAGCACCAGCATGTCGTCGTGAACTGCAATAAGATGTCCCAATACATAAACCCCCCTGTTCTTACCCGGCGCTATTTCTTTTTGTAATTGTTCGTCGCTTAGTGTGTTAAGCAGCGCGTCGTAGTTTTTTAAAGAGGCGTTCCACCTGTCAAATACCATTTTCAATATTAAGTCACTTGTTGTCATAATTTTTATTATTAGCTGTTTTGCATTACAAGTGTAGTGGATAAATATCAATTCAGGGGGGTGTTAAATAGACATTATAAGGGGTTGATCCGGACTTTTGTGTTTCGGGTTTTCCGGAACAATCCTGGAAATTATTTTGACCGTTCTAAATGTCCTTACAGAAAAAGAAATCAGTTATTCGTGATGATTAGCGACTTAGGATTTATTAAATGCGGCATGCTCTGATTTTCTTTTTAAGGATAGTACCGCCTGTTTCAGTTCACAGGCCTGGCACACATCAAATTTTCCTGTATCCACGCGTGGAAATGTTTTAAATGCGCCGGTAACGTGAGTTTCCTGAAGATGTGTTTTAAAATGAAGTTCCATAAATAAGATTATTGATCTATAGTATTAAAATATTATGCCAGCACATCATACTGTTGGCAGCCGGCTTTGCCGAGTGGCATGTAAGTTGGTAACAACAAGGGCATAATATGATTGGTGGCTGATCTCAAATGCAACCCATAAATTTACAAATAGAGTAGTATGGAATATAGATTTGACTGGTCAAGGGTCTTGTTCAATGAACTTCCAGGGCACTTTCTTTTTGAAGTGGTGCTACGTTCAACCGTGATGTTTGTCCTCCTTTTGTTGGTGCTTAAACTCGCAGGCAAACGGGGTGTTAAACAATTGTCGGTCTTTGAGACTGTTATTATTATAAGCCTCGGTTCGGCTGCCGGAGATCCTATGTTTTACGAAGATGTAGGTTTAGTGCCGGCAATTGGCGTGTTTTTTGTGGTCATTCTGCTTTACAGGTTTGTGACCTGGTTAACGGGCAAAAATCAGCGTTTTGAGCGATTTATGGAAGGTAAAACGGAGTGCCTGGTTACAGAAGGTAAATTTTCGGCTACCAAGTTTGAACGTGAAAGTATTTCCCACGATGAGTTTTTCACAGAACTTCGGTTAAAAAACATTGAGCACCTTGGCCAGGTAAAAAAAGCCTACCTTGAGACTACGGGAGATGTGAGCGTCTATTTCTTCGAAGACAAAGACGTTCGGCATGGTCTTCCAATAACCCCTGAATTGTTTTACAATAAAACCAAAGTCATTCGTGAACCAAATTTGTATGCCTGCGCCAAATGCGGTGAAATCAAGCACCTCAGCAACGCAACACAATGCCCTGTGTGTGAGAATACGGAATGGGTATTAGCTATTGCCACAAAACGGGTAACCTGAGTGGGTGTAACTGTTCGCGTGGTGACGATGGATATTGTAGTATTATTCGCATCATCACGGAAGAGAATGATTGACTACTTAAAATTTCTTCCCTCATAAAACATCCCGTATTGGAACGAAGGCCCATCGTTTGATTTCGCCAGCGCCTTTGCGGGTTGCTTACCCGTGGCTTTTTGCGTTTTTTTTGTTTTTGCCACACCCGGTGCCGAACTTGTTGTGTGATCAATGCTCTGGTCTTCCGAAGCTCTCGCTTCCTGGTGTCCTTCGGTAAGTTCAGGAGGGCAGCCCAGCGGGCCCAGCAAACCCGTGAGGTCATAACAGCGCTGCACCACAACATGTATCACTTCTCCTTCTTTTTGCAGTTTGCCATCTACCATCAGCAGACGGCAGTTCACGATCTCTTTGCGGTAACGGGTAAACAGTTTTTCAAACACCACCAGGTTGGCATTGCCTGTTTCATCTTCAATGGTTATAAAACAAATGCCACTGGCTGTACCCGGACGCTGCCTCGCCAGCACCAGTCCGGCTACCTTTACCTGCATGCCGTCGGCGCCATTCACCAGGTCGGCATTGGGCGTTACTTTGAGCAGGTCCATCTGCTGGCGGATAAAACTGAGCGGGTGCGCTTTCAGAGAGAGGGCCGTTGAACGGTAATCGTGGATCACATGTTCGGAGAGACTCATGCCCGGCAGTTCAATGTTTTGTTCAAGACTTGTATCCTGCTGTTGCCCGGCAAAAAGGCCCACGTGGTGATCGCTGAGGGCCGCCACCTTCCAAAGTGCCTGACGCCGGTCAAGACCAATAGAGCGAAAGGCATCGGCATCTGCCAGGTGCTCAAGGGCGGTCAGCGATACCCCGGCATCCACCAGTTCTGCGATATCCTGAATGCCACTACCCCTGGCTGCAACCAGTAACTGCACATCTTCCTCTTTTAAACTTTTTACCTGCCTGAAACCTAAACGTAAAGTGTGGTAGATTGCTTGCCCGGCCTGGTGATCAAGCCGTGGTGCTTTTTCTTCGAGCATATAATCCCAGTAAGAATAATTAACGTCAACCGGTTTTACAACTACACCGTGTTTGAGCGCGTCGCCAATGATCTGCGCGGGCTGGTAAAAACCCATGGGCTGGCTGTTGAGTAATGAAGCGGCAAATATATCGGGATAATAATATTTCATCCACGAAGAAATATATACCAGCAATGCAAAACTCACAGCGTGACTTTCAGGAAAACCATAGCTGCCAAAACCTTCTAATTGTTTAAAAACCCGCTCGGCAAATTCTTTGGTATAACCTTTGGCTGTCATGCCACTGATCATTTTTTCGTGGAAGGCGCTCACCTTGCCCTGTGCTTTAAATGTAGCCATGCTGCGGCGAAGGGCATCTGCTTCCGACGGCGTAAAGCCCGCGGCTACAATGGCTATCTCCATGGCCTGTTCCTGGAAAAGTGGTACACCCAAAGTGCGTTCTAAAATAGAGCGGATCTCGTCGGAGGGATATTCAACTTTTTCGAGACCGTTGCGCCGCCGCAGGTAAGGATGTACCATGTCGCCCTGTATGGGACCTGGCCTCACAATGGCAACCTCTATCACGAGATCATAAAATTTCTTTGGGCGCAGGCGCGGCAGCATACTCATCTGTGCCCTGCTTTCAATTTGAAATATACCAAGGGTATCGGCACGACAGATCATGTCATACACTTCAGGCAGTTCCTGTGGAATGTTATCGAGTGTAAGATCAAGGCCGTAATGTGTTTTGGCGAGATCGAAACCCTTGTGGATACAGGTAAGCATGCCAAGAGCCAGCACGTCCACTTTCAAAAATCCCAGTGATTCAATATCGTCTTTGTTCCATTCAATATTGGTGCGATCTTCCATACGGGCATTGATGATCGGGCACAGGTCCGATAATTTTCCGCGTGTGATAATGAACCCACCCGTATGCTGACCCAGCTGTCTCGGAAAACCAATGTATTGGCGGGTGAGTTCAAGCACTTTGAGCAGGTGTTTGTCTTTAGCGCTGAAGCCCGAAGAGGTCACGGTTTTGCCCTGGTACCAATCTTCTGTAAACTCCCATCCCGAACCCGCAAGGCTATTTACAGCGTCCGTACTCAGACCCATGACCTTGGCCACATCGCGCACCGAACCTTTATAGTGTTGCTGCGTTACAGTGGCTACAATTGCCGCGCGGTCACGTCCGTATTTGTTGTAAATGTATTGCATCACCTCTTCACGGCGTTCATGCTCAAAATCAACATCAATATCGGGAGGCTCGTCGCGCGCGTCGCTCATAAACCTGCTGAAAAGCAAATTAAATTGGGAGGGATCAACCGAGGTAATCCCCAAACAAAAACACACAGTTGAATTGGCGGCCGAGCCACGGCCCTGGCACAAAATATCCTGTTCACGCGCGTAACGCACAAAATCATGTACCGTTAAAAAATAAGCGGCGTAGTTTTTTCGTTCTATAAAATCTAATTCAAATTCAATCGTGGATCTGATCCTGTCCGGGATCCCCTTCCTGAATTTTTCATTCGCTCCTTTCCAGGTCAGGAATTCCAGTTCTTCCTGAGGCGCCCGGCCATCACTGGTGATCTCTTCAGGATATTCGTATTTGAGTTCTTTTAAACTGAATTGGCAGGCCTTGCTGATCACGCCTGTATTTTCAATGGCTTCGGGATAAGCAGCAAAAAGCCTGCTCATCTCAGCGGCTGTTTTTAAATAACGCTCCGCGTTTTGATATAGGCGGAAACCAGCATTGGTAATTGTGCATTTTTCGCGGATACAAGTCAGCACGTCCTGTAGTTCCCTTCGCTCCGGCGCATGGTAGTGCACATCGTTCAAAGCCACCAGAGGCACCTGGTATTGTTTTGAAAGCTGCGCAAGGCGTGCCAGTTTTTTTCCGTCACTGGCCAGGTAAGCGGGTGTGGCGCCCAGGTACAGCGCGTCGCCTAGCATTGCGCTGTATTCCTGCAGCGCGCTGATGTACTCAGCTTCAAACTCAAACTTCTCATTTAATGCTACAGGCGGCACCATGATAAACAGGAGACCTTTGGCGTAACGGTACACGTCAGCTTTATATAAAAGGCATTCTCCTTTTTCAACACGCAAATTCCCTTCCGATAATAATCCCGACATACGGGCATAAGCGTCCTTATCGGTGGGATATACGAGCAGGCTGGGCCCGTCAGCTAAATTTAGGCGGCAGGCCGGAATCACGCGGATGTCTTTGCCTTTGGACGCAGTGTATGCGCGCACAATGCCTGCAAGGGTATTATGATCGATAATGGCGATGTCGGTGTAACCGAGAGCAAGGGCTTGTTCTACGAGTTCTTCGGGATGAGAACCACCACGAAGAAAAGAGAAATTGCTTGTTATTTGTAATTCTGTGTAGTTCATTTCATTTGTTTCAGACATTTTGCGTATCCCTACGTCTGGGTACATCCAGGTACGTCTCGGATAGTGCGGTGGTAAACGGCGATTTGGTGCGGACCCGGATTTTTCGTTAAATGAGTAGCGCATTTAGGCAGCATTGCGAAAAATCCAGGTCGGCAAATCGCCTTTGATTTTTTGTAGCACTTTTTCATCAAGGAAAAAGTGCGAAAGTAAATCAAAGACTTAACACCTTATTAAGAGAAAAACCCATGCAAAAACCATTTCACATCACCGCTGTCGTAATCTCCAAGTCTAAACAACCAGTAACGCGCGCCGTGCTGATCTTCCACACAATAATAATCCCTGTAAAGCCCTTCCTGCAACCACCATTCCTGCTCAATGCGCTCGGGTCCATCCGCTTTTTTTACAGTATGCAATATACCTTTGTGAATGAAGAGCAGAGGTGGATAATCAGGCAGCAGCACGCTCACTTCTATTAATTCGGGATGCAGCAGTAAATGCGGTGGACGCAACAGGTCATTGCGCCATAATGTTGCGGGCTGCTCTGATAATGAGCCGGCTTCTTTTACCGATCGTTCAGGCCAGTAATGCTCAGCAGGCAGGTAACGGTGAATGCTCAGTGTTTTAGCTTTGCCGGAAAAACGATCCAATAACTCTGCAATAGCTATTTCACCGGCGTTTGTTGCCTGCCACAAAGCATCCTGCGAACCATGCAGTTCTTCCACCACCGGCGCTTCCAGGATAAAGAGATCAATTCCCAGGTCAGGTTCAATGCTCTGAATTTTATTTTCAAAGAGTTTAAATAAATGCTGCACGTTGCGCGAAGGGCGACTGGTGCCTATGCTGATTTTCTCTACCTGTCCGTCGAGCCTGAGACCAATAAAGTTACATTGGCGCATGCCTTTGCTTTCACGCTGCAGACGAAGGCACAATATTTCCAGCAGATTTTTCAGGGCTATTTCTATACCAACTGCTGTGTTAATAGGTTCAAGGCAGGGCAGGCGCTCGTGGTAAGGTACAGGTGGTTTTACAGGTTCCAGTAATTCCATTTCAGTGCCCGTGGCCTGGTCGAGCCGCATTAGGAGAGAAGGGCCAAAGCGCCTGAACAGCGCGGTACGTGGCATGCGCATAAAACTACCGATAGTGCGCAGTCCTAATTTTTCAAGCCGGTCAACAATGGATGTTTCAAGGCGGAGCGCCGCTACAGGTAAAGGTGATAACGCTTGCAACTGTTCATCTGCAACCACGTGCATGGCCTCGCCGAAATGGCTTAAGGCCCATGCAGCTCCTGGCGTATCGGCTATGGCTACCTGCACGGTATAACCAAAAACATTTAAACGTTTTTGAATGTCAAGGATGTATTCTTTTTCGCCGCCCCATAAATGTGTACAGCCGCTCACATCCATAAAAAGTCCGTCGGGCAGGTCAATTGCTACCACAGGCGTGTAGCGGATGCACCATTCGGCCAGCGCGTTCAATAATTTTGCAGCCTGTCCGGTATCATAATCCATCACTTCCAGTTCAGGCATCAGTGCCAGTGCGTCGGCAAGCACCATGTTGGTATAGATGCCACCGGCCTGCGCAGTTTCATTCACTGCTTTGATCACCCTGCGATTACGCTCCTGCATGGCCAAAGCGAAAGGTATTTGCTTTAATTCAGGCTGACGGCGAATCACCCAATCGGTGACCAGGCGCTCAAACCAGATATGTACGATCCTCAGCGACATCTTAACCAGTTTGACGTTCGTGACCGGAAATAGCAGGCAGTTGAATGTATGCGAGTGACATGCTTTTGGGCGACCATTCTACCTGCCATTGGGCCGGTTGACCACTGCGTACTTTTAATAAGGCAAGCTGCCAGCGCGGGAAACCAAGTCCCGGCAGGCCATCGGGTGCTTCGCTGGCAAGGGGGCTGATCTTCCAGCGGGTAATGCAGGCTACAGGACTTTGGACCTTTGGTCTGAAACGATGAATGAAACCGGTAACACGGCTTTGTTCCACCGCCAATTGCAAACGCCGTGAATCATTAAAACTCAGTTCGTTCAATTCACCTACCACGGCCACTAGTGCCCCGCACTTCAACGCTTCCTCCAGCGCCCATAAAGTTTCTTTAGTTGTGGCAGCGTCAACAAATAAAATGCGATCTGCGGCCAGGCCAAATATTCCCAGCGCGTGCGGAAAAACGCTGCGCCTTGGTACAGTGCTTATCCACATACAATGACCACCCTGCTTCATCAATTTGCCGAGCACAACTGAGATAAAGGATGTAGTGCAGGCTGCCTCTTCAGATGAAACACTGATGAATTCGTGCACGGCGCCTTTTGGAAACGCGCCACCGGGAAAAGCTGATTCCATCACACCAAGCCCAAGCGGCAAAGCAGGTTGATCACAACAAGGCCTGCCTCCCTGCAGGGAAAGGATCTGCTTCTGCAGTTGTTCTATGATTGCCGCGCTTGCCATCCCTTAAAGTTAGCTATTTAAAGTAGCAGATGTTTGCTATATTATATAGCAATTTGGCAATACGCTTAGCCTGATGAGGTTAAGATTTTATAAAATGATAATTGGTCGTCAGGAAACGATAAGGCAGTTTTGCATCCTCGCCTGCATAATCAACACCTATGCGGGTACCCACCAGGATCTCTTCTTGTTTTATTTTTATATGATCATCCTGTACCCAGATTTGGTTGCCTGTTAGGGACAAACCGTTATGAATAAGGTCAATTCCCAGTGCCTGCGACACTTTGCCAGGCCCTACACATAAATTATCTGAAAGAGGGAGGCCTCGGCGTTTTATAATTTCGGGGATGCCTTTGGTTGGATAAATGGCGCGTATCAATATGGCGTGCGGAATATCTTTTTTATTTGTAACGATGTTAAACAAACGGTGAATGCCATAACACAAATACACATAACTCACACCGCCTTTGCTGTACATAGTTTCTGTTCTGTTGGTTCTTCTGCCACCATAAGCATGCGAAGCCTTATCAGTAACGCCGGCATAGGCCTCTGTTTCAGTAATGACACCACAGGTGAGTTTATTGTTGATGCGCGTGCACAATGTTTTTCCGATCAGGTCCCTGGCAAGAAAAACAACATCATTATTTAAGTAATAGGAGGATTTTAGCTTATCCATTATTGAAGCAGCTTAATCAAACTTACACTGTTCAAATAACCCTCCATGTCCTCCTCCGTATCCAGTGCGTTTATTTTAGTAATGTCCTTGCTGCTAACATCAAAATGCACTTCAACAAAGAGATCATAAAGTTTGTAGATCACCACCATAGCATGATCATTGTCGACCCGGTGATCGGGGAATGTGCCGTCGGGCCACAGCAAATCCGCTTTGGGACCAATTTCCAGCAGGTTATACTGTTGCGCGTTCATCATTCAAATAAAATTAGCAATTTTATTTAAATCCAGGTATGATCTTTTTTAACGGCTTTTTAATGACAGCATACACAACCGCAGAGGCAGTTTTTTCCCTCACTGTCGGTACTGCAGGTGCAGCTTTTGGTGGGGCGGTTTGGTGATGTAGGAGTTTCCATTTTTTCTTATCGTTGTTATGTTGTGAAGTGTTCTGATTGCTATTGAATATGCGTCAAGTTAACACGTAAATTTTTACGCGTAAGCCCACACGGTGAGTGGGCCTTATAAGATTTTGCGTAAAAACTCTCAGGACATCAAAAGCGTTCCGAAAAAGCTTTCGAAGTCTTAAGCGTCGGGCTGGTCTGTCGGCTTTTTCGGAAAGGCATGTGCGTGGAGGCTATGCTGGCCGCCGTGGGTGAGGACTTGGTGTGCAGGTGGGGCCATGATCATAGACTCCGGCTTGAAGACCTGATGAGTTTTAGCAAAATATTATTTAGCCTTGTCCCGATAACCATCGGGATTGGTTCTTTTATTTCAAGAGAAAAGAACGGAAGAAAATCAAAAGGCCGACGATAAGTCAAAACATTCCGATTATGCGACTATGCTATGTTCCAAAAGGAAAGCTAAGCCTTACCTTGATGCCTATTCGATTGTTATCGGGATATTCTGTTTCAGGTAATAAGCCGCTCCCCGAAAGGAGCGGCCCGATAATTAGCAGGAGCAACCGTTCTCACAGTTGCAGGTACCGCAACCGCAGTCTGATGCTTTGCTTTCGTAACCACAGTTACAGTTAACACAGGTACAAACCACGCAATTGCAGTTTGGATTTGATTTGGAGGCCTCAGCCACATTCGATCTTGTTTTCATGTCTTTTATTTTTTTGATTTTTTGACGATACAAAATTACAAGCACAGGGGCACGCCGCTGTTATACAACTTTGGGTAGCTGTTATAAAATTTTGTGATCAGACCTGGTCAAGGGCCCTGCGTTTTTGAAGTCCTACTGTTTTAAAGTGGGAAGGGGTGAGACCTGTTACTTTTTTAAACTGGGCCGAAAGATGCGCGGTACTGCTGTACTCAAGTTCGTAGGCGATCTCTGAGAGAGATTTGTCGCCATAAATTAACAACTCTTTAGCTTTTTCTATTCTTTGTTCTATAAAATAATTTTCAATAGTGCGGCTCTCCACCGACGAAAACAGGCTGCTTAAATAAGTGTATTCATAATGCAGTTTGTCGGAGAGATAGGCCGAAACATTCAGAGGTTTGTCTTTTTTGTCCACCTCGCTCCTGGCTTTTTTAATCACCAGCTGTTTTATTTTTTCAATCAGGGCCGAAAGATGATTGTCTATCAATTCAAAGCCAATTTTATTAAGCCTTGCCGACAATTGTTGTTTTTGTGGGGCACTCAGCGCTTGTCCAAGGTGAATCTCACCGAACAGCACCTGCAGGTACTGAATCTTCTCTTCTTTAAGAATGCCTTCCACAGCCAAAACGCAGCGGTGACAAACCATATTCTTGACGCTTAAAACTACCGGCATAACTAAATTGACTGTGCCACAAAGGTATTAATTTCTGTTAGCAGGTGTATACAAAAAAGTGACCGGCGAAATGCAGATTTTTGTTTTTACATTCGTAGGATAATTTATGGAGCCGGCATTGAAATTGATTATGCCGGCAGTCTATACAACCCTAAAGTTAAAATCAAAAATGAGCGATGGATACAAATAAAAAATACCCCAATATTTTTGAAAGGATCTCCCACTATTGCACTGTATTTACCGGTACAACAACGGCGTTTATCATCGCGGTAACCACCATTCTCTGCTGGCTGATCACCGGACCTCT
The DNA here is from genome assembly GCA_040386615.1 of Bacteroidota bacterium. Classification (GTDB taxonomy): domain Bacteria; phylum Bacteroidota; class Bacteroidia; order B-17B0; family Aurantibacillaceae; genus Aurantibacillus. The sequence goes on along the minus strand of JAZKFC010000021.1, from coordinate 257,945 downwards.
TTTTGGTTTTTCAGATACCTGGCAGCTGGTGATCAACACCGGCACCACCATTGTAACATTTTTAATGGTGTTCCTCATTCAAAGGGCGCAGAACAAAGATTCAAAAGCCGTACACTTAAAACTCAACGAGTTGATCGCTTCACTGAAAGGACCAAGCAACCGGCTGGTGGATGTTGAAGAATTGACGGAAACTGAGTTGGAGACCCTTGCTGAATTTTATAGGAAACTCAGCGAAATGGCGAAGAACGAAAAAGATCTTTCTGTATCTCATTCTATTGATGAAGCACAGCACTTGCATAAATCAAAATATAAAAATATTCAACAGTAGTTTTTTTACCAGCTTAGGAACGTTTTTTGAACCACATAAGGTACAATCGCTCTGTGGTTTCAGGTTTTCATATTCAGTTTCCTAAAATGCCACGAAAGGTAAAGCCCGCACAATAACCATCCGAAGATGAGATCGACAATAGTGCCTTTTATGAAATGCCAGGGGAAAGACCACCAATTGGCGTTTTGCAACACCGATTGTAAAATCACAAAAACCGGCAGGATCATGACCAGGCCAAAAATGGCCGCGAATTGTTTTTCCTTCGCTTTACTCATGTGCAACAAAGCTATTACCAGTACTACCGATAAGAGGTTGAGCAAAATGCCGTTGATCATGTTCGAAGGGCTCATCCCTTCAAAGGAAGTGTTGTAAAAAACAAGTGCCCAGGGTTTTCCAATTTGTGCCTTGTAAAAACTTTCCATTTCTTCGGAAGAAAGTTTCACAGCAGGATCAGCGCCCGGCAAATAGTAGGTGCCGCTGGCAGGCAAGTTCTTTTGAAGCGCTGTCATGACTTCCTGTTGCCCGGCCGAATATTTCATAGTGTCGTTGTGAACCGGCAAAGCCATCCACGAAAGTGCCTGCCATCCAAAAAGGATGATAGTACCGATAATTGTTGCGATGATGTTTTTTTTCATGTTGTTGGTTTTAATTATTGCTTAATTATTTTTCATGTGGGGATTCAGTGTTTCTTTTTTTTATGTTTCTTTTTCATTTTTTTCTCAGCTTCGCCAAATTGTTTTTTAAGAAGGCTGCCAAAGCGGTCCATGCGCTGTGCCCAGAAATTCTCGTAGAAGTCAAGCCAGTTCCTGATCTCGCTGAAACCGGCGGCATCAAGTGAACAATACCGCTCCCTGCCGTTCTCTTCAATCGCGATCAACCCGGCTTCCTGCAGGGCTTTAATGTGTTTGGAAACCGCGGGCCGGCTCACCGTGAAATTATCGGCGAGCATGTTAATACTCAGGGAGCCCGCGGTCAGCAATAAGAGTATCTTCCTCCGCGTGGGATCACCAATAGCGGTGAACACATCGGTTTTAGGTTTTTTCATAACTTGTATTTTTCGGGAGTAAACTTTTAAATGCTTTGGCAATACCGCTCTTCCAGCCACTGCCCATCATGTAGCTGATCAGCCATGCCCTGAACCCTTTAAAGCCGGTATGTTCCAGAACCAGTCTCGTTCCGTTTTTCTCTGGCGTTAATTTCCAGGTCACCAATGTATCAATGTTCTTAGAGCCGGCCCTGGCTCCTGATACCCAGGTATAACTCAGTTTCTGATTGGGCACTATTTCAATCACCTCGCAATCAACGATGCCACTCCAGCCCGGAACCGGTTTGGAGCGGAATTGAAAACGATGGCCAACAAGCAGCTTAAAATCATTGGGCATCAGCCATTGGGCTATTAGTTCAGGGTCGGTCAGGCAATGCCAGACTTCATCAGAGGTGTTGGGGTATAACCATTCCAGTTTAAGATCGCGCTTCATAATATGTAACTTTAGAGTTACGCAAAATTAGTAACTTAAAAGTTACGAAACAAAAAAATGTTGATCCGGTTTTAATTTTAAATGCCAGACAATTAAATCAATATATTCGTGTGACCTTTTTTTCTTATTTAAACCTACGACCTTCGCCAGCGTCATACCAATAAATAATATTTCACCACATGAAAAAAAAATATTTTCTCCTTGCCACAATGTTATTTACCTGTTGTTTTGTTCCCCTTGCCATGCAGAGCCAGGTGCCTGTCGCGAATTTTTCAGTGAGTGCCAATCCTGCATGTACCAATAATAACAACGCGGTGCAAATTACCGATCTGTCTTCCAACTCACCCAGCGCATGGTCGTACACTGTGGCCATTGCGGGATTCGGGCCAGGAGGTGTCACGGTTTTAACCAGTCAAAATCCCACGGCGGTCTTTATTTTTCCGGGTACTTATACGATTACCCTGGTGGCAACAAATGCTAACGGAACAAGCGCGGCTTTTAGTCAGACTGTTTTGGTTTTGCGCTCTCCCGACGTGAACATCAATCCCGCAAACGTCAACAGTTGCCTGGGAGGTTCGGCGGTCAGCATCAATCTTAACCCCTCCGGACCAGGCAACGCTTTATTTACATACAGCTGGTCAACAGGCGCCACCTCCACTTCAATTTCAGTTTCGCCTGCGGTCACCACCACGTATAGTTGTATTATTACCGCCACAAATGGCTGCACAACTTTGAGAGCATCTACAGTTAACATTGGGCAACCGACCGTGATCATCAACAGTTTTCCTGTGAATATCTGTCCTGGCAGTAACGCAACGCTTACAGGCCAGATCTCCGGACAGGGTCCTTACTCATTTCTCTGGTCAAGCGGACAAACAAGCAACAGTATTACCACCGCTACAGCAGGCACCTATAGCGTTACCATCACAAACGGTCAATCATGTTCCTCAACACAAACGTATGTGCTGGGCACATCCGCAACCTTGTCGTTAACCGCCAGCACCACACCCACCGCGATATGTTCAGGCAACAATGGTGTTTTGCATGTAAGCGGGGCGGGCACCTATACATGGAGCAATGGCGCTACAACAGCGAACGTTATGGTGAATCCCATGGTAACAACAAACTATTCAGTCACCGGCTCATTTGGTGCCTGTACCGGAACAACTTCTGTTTTACTGACCGTAAGTATGATCCCTACTATTACATTAATCAGCAGCACAAATGCGGTTTGTTCAGGAAATTCAGTTTCAATCAGCGCGACCGGCGCTACTAGTTATACCTGGAATCCTGGACTTACAGTTGCATCCTCTGTGACTGTTTCGCCGGGCAGTACCACAACGTTCACGGTACGCGGTCAAAACCCCGGCTGTCCTGCAAGGAACGCCAGCATTACCATCACTGTTCTGCAAAATCCAACAGTGAATGTCACGAGCACCTCGCCGGTGGCATGTGTTGGCGAAGCAGTGGCGCTCGCAGCAAACGGGGCAAATTCATACCTTTGGAGTAATGGTGCCCAGAGCAACGTCATCCTCGTAACACCCAGCATTACTACAGTTTTTACGGTAACCGGCGTGGCGTTGAATAGTTGCACTGCTTCGGCAAATATCACGCAGGTGATTTCAGAATGCACCGGTATCCTTGAACAAAGCTGGGATGCATTAAAGATTTTCCCCAACCCGGGCAATGGCTTTTTTTATGTGACTAGCACCGAAGCCATGGAAGTAAGAATTGTAAATGAACAGGGGGCTGTAGTCCGCCAACTGGTTTTAAACGGCGAGAACGGCTATTCTCTGTGCATTGCCGATCTCAGTGAAGGTTTGTATGTTGTTACAGGAATAGGCAACAAGTCAATAGTTGCCCGAAGGCTCGTCATAGCCAGATAGAAATACTGTTCTGAAATGGCATAATATTTTCATGAATTGTTTAAACTAGTTAAAACGGTAAATGAAAAATATCGAAGCGCAGATTTCCATTGAAATAAATGCGAGCCCCGCAAAAGTATGGACAGCGATTACAAGCCCACAACTTATTAAAAAGTATCTGTTCGGCACCGACGTTAAAACCGACTGGAAAGAAGGGAGTACCATCACCTACGAAGGTGAGTACGAGGGTAAATCTTACAAAGACAAAGGAAAAATCATCAAATTTGAGCCCGGTAAAATATTTCAAAGCACCTACTGGAGTTCAATGGGTGGCAAAGTGGATATGCCGGAAAACTATAACCTGGTTACATACGAATTAAGTGACAACGATGGAAAAACCACTGTGACCTTAACACAGGATAACATCGCCAGCGAAGAAGAAAAAGAACACGCCATAAAAAACTGGAACATGACACTTGAAAACCTGAAGAAAGTTGTGGAGGCTGAATAAGTGCTTTCTGAAATATGAAGGCGGCATTTAAAAATTCATGGAATTAATTCGGCATTCTTAAATCAATTATCCGCGCGATTGATCATTTCATTACAAAATCTCCCTCCGGTTTATTAACTGTGGATTTATATCCCCACCGGGCCCGCTTAACACTGGCATCACATTTCTACCAGTGAGTGAGTCTTTAAAAGAACATTGAAGTCAGGAAATATGATCAATTCAAAGCCCCGGCAGTATGTATTTTCAAAAGGCGTCGACGATTATTTTAAAGGAATACACGACGCTTACAAGTTTATCGGATTTTTCTGGAAGGAAGCCTTTAAATCACCTGTTTATTTCAGGGAGGTGATCCACCAGGCTTTTGAAGTAGGATTAAAATCCTTGCCGCTCATTACCTTAACGGGTTTTATCACCGGTATTGTGTTTACCAAACAATCAAGACCTTCATTAGAAACCTTCGGCGCTACTTCCTGGTTGCCTTCCCTGATCTCTATCGCCATTGTTCGGGCTCTGGCCTCACTGGTAACAGCCCTGATCTGCGCCGGTAAAATAGGATCAAGTATTGGCGCTGAATTAGGTTCAATGCGGGTAACCGAACAAATAGACGCGATGGAGGTGTCGGCTATCAATCCCTTTAAATACCTTGTGGTTACAAGGGTGTTCGCCACCATGATAACTGTTCCGGTATTGGCGCTTTATTGCGCGTTTATGGGATTGCTCGGCGCTTTTGTTAACGTGAATGCGAACGACTCAACAAGTTTTATTAGTTTTTTTGAGCACGGTTTCGAAACCATTACTTTTCTGGACCTGTTCACTTCAGTTGTTAAATCCCTGGTATTTGGATTTACTATCGGCATGGTGGGTTGTTACAAAGGATACAACGCCACGCAGGGCACACAGGGCGTGGGACGCGCTGCCAACCAGGCTGTTGTGTTGTCTATGTTCCTGGTATTTGTAGAAGAAGTAGTGATCGTACAGGTAAGCAACTGGATCAGGTTATATTAAAATGGAAGCGCACAACGATTTAGATATAATTGACAGAAATGAGGCGGTGATCTCTGTGCGCAACCTTTATAAGTCATTTGGGGCCCTTCATGTTTTGCGTGGTGTAGACCTGGATGTTTACCGCGGTGAAAACGTGGCCGTATTGGGTCGATCGGGTACGGGTAAATCTGTATTGATCAAGATCCTGGTGGGTCTTTTGAAACCCGACAGCGGCGCAGTAAGCGTGCTCGGGCAACCTGTGGCGCAACTCAAAGGAAAAGAACTCGACGCCTTGCGGCTGAAGATCGGATTTTCATTTCAGAACAGCGCACTTTACGACAGTATGAACGTGCGACAGAATCTGGCTTTTCCATTAAGGATGAATTTTAAACACCTTGGCAAAAAAGAAATAGACGCAGCGGTGGAAGAAGTGCTCGAAGCGGTTGGCCTTTCTGAAAAGATCAACCAGCTGCCCTCTGACCTCTCGGGCGGGCAACGCAAAAGGATCGGCATCGCCCGCACTCTGATCCTTAAACCCGAAATTATGCTGTACGATGAGCCTACCTCGGGTCTCGATCCTATAACGTCGATAGAGATCAACGACCTGATCAACGACGTGCAACAAAGATATAAAACCAGTTCCATCATTATCACGCACGATCTTACCTGCGCCAAAGTTACGGGCAACCGCATAGCAATGCTCCTTGACGGGAAATTTTTGAAGGTAGGCAGTTTTGAAGAGGTGTTTGAAAACGAAGACGAAAGGGTGCAGCAATTTTTTAATTACAATTTTATACAATAAATCATGAACGAATCTCCAAATAAACGCGCAATTATAGTCGGCGTTTTTGTTTTACTCGGCATAGTATTTCTTATTGGAGGAATATTGACCATTGGTAACCTACACAAGACCTTTTCGAAAAAGATGAACCTTACCGCTATTTTCGACGATGTGAATGGTTTGCAACAAGGCAATAATATCTGGTTCTCAGGCGTGAAGATAGGCACCGTTAAAAGGGTGCAGTTCTACGGCGATTCAAAGGTAAAGGTGGTGATGAACATTGATGAGAAGTCGCAACAGTATATTCGCAAGGACGCCAAGGTAAAGGTAAGCGCCGATGGACTGATTGGCAACAAGATCCTGGTGATCTACGGAGGATCCTCAAAAGCCGAAGAGGTGGATGATGACGATACACTCAGGGTTGAGAAAACATTTACTTCAGAAGACATGATCAATACTTTGCAGGAGAACAACGTGAACATCCTGGCCATCACCAACGATTTTAAAAGCATCAGTAAAAAAATGGCTAATGGACAGGGAACGATAGGCAAATTATTAAACGACGATGCGATCTACACGAACATTGCCGCGACCAGCGCTTCCCTCAAAAACGCGTCAGACAAGGCACAGAACCTGATCGCCTCCCTGAACGCCTTTACGGCTAAATTAAATAAAAAAGGAACCCTGGCCAACGACCTGGTTTCAGATACCACGATTTTTAATTCTATAAGATCTACCGTGATGGAACTGAACAAGGTGGCCGATACCGCCGCAGCGTTTATATCCGAATTAAAAACCGCTTCTAAAAACCCAAAAACCCCGGCGGGAGTTTTATTGCGTGACGAAGAAGCCGGCGCGAGTTTAAAGGCCAGTTTAAAGAACCTTGAAACAGGCTCAAAAAAGCTGGATGAAGACCTGGAAGGACTGCAACATAGTTTTCCGTTGAAAAGATATTTTAAGAAAAAAGCGAAAGAGGAAAAGAAATAGTTTGTATTCCTTGTTGCGCTTAAATAACTGAGATCCCGTTCACATCCGTTGTAAGCACCTCACTCATATAGTCAAAAAATGGCCTCATGTTGCGGAAGGCCTGTACGGCGTTTTTTAAAAAGTCTTTGTGTAACACATCTTTATCAGTAAATCTTTTGATCACTGTGAATTGTTTGTAGCGCAGAAGATCGATAGCGGGGCTATTTGCATCAAATCCTTTAGGTGTTGTTTTTATTTGTTCCCCATGCAGGCTGCCGAAAGTGTCTATAAATGTTTTGCTTTTTAATATTTTCCTAAATGGCGCCGCATCATAGGCAAATTCATCGCGGATGCGTTTAAGGTCCTCAGGATTGGGTGCCCAGAAACCTCCGGCGACAAAACTATTGCCCGGTTCAATATGAAAATAATAACCTCCACGACGGGCTTTTGTTGCGCGGCTGAAACTGCCGCTCCAGTTGGTTTTATATGGCGTTTTTTCCTTCGAAAACCGGGTATCTCTGTAAATCCTGTGCAGACTTTTCTTTCCACTGGGTGTTTCAATCACATCGTATTTATTCAGCTCAAGCAAAAGACCATCGGCAAATTTTTCAAGATGACTCAATTCACTTATGTAAAGATCCTTGTGCGCATTGAACCAGTCGCGGTTATTATTTTTCTTTACGGTTTTTAAAAATTCGAGGGCCGAAACCGGAATCGTAGCAGCGTTGATTTTTGACATGCCCGAAATTAGATAATTTTTTGATGTGTTTGTTTTCAGACTGCCATAGGGTTGTCAGTTTCGCCATTTAATTTTACTTCAGAAAATACCTAAGATATGATTAACACCCCCGAAACACCTTATTTAACTGAATTGCAGCCCATTGAGATCTTCAGAACCGATGTTCGCAACCGCCTGCAGGCCCAGGCCCTGATTACGGAATTGCTGTGCCGCTTTCCCTGGCTCAGGATAAATTTTGACCTCGAAGACCGTGAGCGGATCTTAAGGGTGGAGGGAGAGAATATATTTCCTGAACAAATCATTACCATAGTAAAATCATTCAACTTTGATTGTGAGATCATCCATTAATCAAAATAGTCAAAAAAACGAGATGCAGATTTCAGTTTTTTAAGCAGCACAGGATAAATTTTTGAGAACTCGAATGCAATAACGAAGCGCACATTGGATTGTCGCACAAAAATTATATTTTTACCTATGCAAACCTCCCACTTAAAATCACAGTTTCTTTTAAATCCTGAAATTACTTTTTTAAATTTTGGTTCTTTCGGCGCCTGTCCTAAACCAGTTTTTGAAGACTACCAGAAATGGCAAAGAGAGCTGGAATATGAGCCGGTTCAGTTCATTGCTGTGAACGGGCCGGGATATTTAAAAAATTCCCGCAACGCTCTGGGCGATTATATTGGTTGCAACGGCGACGATCTTGTTTTTGTCTCCAATCCCTCGTATGGCACTAACATCATTGCAAAAAGTTTAAAGTTAAATACCGGTGATGAAATCCTGGCCACCAACCTCGAGTACGGCGCCTGCGATAAAACCTGGGCCTATTATTGTAAAAAGGCAGGGGCCAGTTACATTCGCCAAAGAATAACTTTGCCGCTCACCTCTAAAGAGCAATTCGTGGAAGAATTTTTTAAAGGCTTGAGTGATAAAACAAAAGTTATTTTTATCAGCCATATCACCAGCGCCACGGCCCTTATTTTACCGGTAAAAGAAATCTGCGACAAAGCGAGGGAATTGGGGATCATTAGTTTTGTGGATGGAGCCCACGCGCCGGGTCAAGTGCCGTTGAACATTTCTGAGCTGAACCCTGATATTTACACAGGGGCCTGTCATAAATGGATGTTGACGCCAAAAGGCTGCTCGTTTCTGTACGTGAGAAAAGGGTTGCAGCACCTCTTTGATCCTTTGGTCGTGAGCTGGGGTTATGATAGCGCGACTCCCTCCAATTCTCAGTTTATAGATTATCACCAGGGCCAGGGTACCAGGGATTTTTCGGCGTTTCTAACTATTCAGAAAGCGGTTCAATTTTTAAAAGAGCACAACTGGCCTCTGGTAGCGGCACAGTGCCGCGCACTGGTTCAAAAAAATGTGAATCGTTTTTGCGATTTGCTCGGATCACAACCCTTATGTCCGGTTAATGATGAATTCCTCGCTCAGTTGGTGAGTATTCCAATTAAAACAGCGGAACCCGAAAAACTTCAACGCCTGCTTTTTGAATCTTACAGCATAGAGATCCCGGTGACGCGGCATGAGGAGCATGTTTTTATCAGGTATTCAGTTAACGCGTTTAATTCGCAGGAGGATCTGGATAATCTTTACGTCGCACTTCAAAACATCATAGCCTCTACTGAACTCATATTTGTTCGAAAGTAATTACCTGTTGAGGTACCAGATAGAGATCGAAAGTACACTGGCAAAACTTACCCAAAGCAGGTAGGGGACATTGAGCCATGCTGCCACTGGTTTCACCCGCCTGAAACAAATGATCATATAAATAATCATCAGCCAAAGGACAAGGATTTCGGCTACCGCGATAAAAAGAAGGTGAAACGAAAAAAAGATCAGGCTCCACCAGAAATTAAGAAAAAGCTGGACAAAAAAAATGATTAGAGCTTTTTGTCTCGGCCAGTTGCGTGGGCTGTTCCAAACCAGGAATAAAGAAATACCCATCAGCATGTACAAACTGGTCCACACCGGACCGAAAACCTTGTTGGGAGGATTGAATGAAGGTTTGTTGAGTGTAGCAAACCAGGTCTGCGTTTCACCATAGGTCAGGTATCCCGATAAGGCGCCAACAGCAAGCGGAATGAGCAGGCAGATGATGAAGGCGGTGATTTTTTTTACTATCATAGAATTAATTGTGAACAGGTTTAATACCGGCTATATTTTGTACTAAATTCATACCTGCTTTTAGAGCAATTCTGTGTTAAAAAAAACAAACGGTTGTGAACTAATTTCCACAATAAAAATCATATGGAACCATTAAAAGAAATGTTCAACAAAAAATTTTATGTTGAACTGTCGCGTGAGTTTGAAAAAGCACACGCTAAATTTAATTCAGGGTTATTTTTAAATGAGATCACAGAAAACCTTGAGCCTTTATCACTTAATGAACGCATGCGCAAAACATCGGTGGTTTTAAAGAACCACCTGCCGGCCGATTTTAAGAAGAGCCTTGATATTATGTATAAAGTCATTCCAAATCTAAAGCGGGGATATACCAACCTGTTGTTTCCTGACTTTGTTGGTTTGTACGGGCATCAACATTTCGACTTGTCGATGGAGGCTTTAAAATATTTTACAGGCTTCGGTTCGTCGGAATTTGCAGTAAGGGAATTTTTAAAGCGGGATTTTAAAAAGACCATAGCGGTTATGACTGAATGGTCGAAGCACAAAGATGCTCATGTAAGGCGCCTGTCGTCGGAAGGTAGCCGTCCGAGGCTGCCATGGTCATTTAAACTCGATCAGGTGATCAAAGACCCGGGGGCGACGAAAAAAATTCTTGAGCAACTTAAGAACGACGATGAATTGTATGTAAGGAAGTCGGTAGCGAATCACCTGAACGACATTTCAAAGGATAACCCCGGCTATATGCTGCAGGTGGTTGGTAAATGGGACCAGTCAAAGACGAATACTTCCTGGATCATAAAACACGCGAGTCGCAGTCTTATAAAAAAAGGTAACGCCGACAGCCTTTCTATCTTTAATTTTGAAAAGGATGTGAAGGTAAGGATCATAGATTTTAATATGTCAGCAGACAAGATCAAACTGGGAGACACGCTTCAATTTTCCTTTGGCATCGGATCGTTAAAAACAGCGCCTCAAAAGCTGGTGATCGATTATATCGTTCATTACCAAAAGAAGTCAGGCGAAACCTCTCCCAAGGTTTTTAAACTGACCGAGCTTCATCTTGGGCCGAAACAGTCGGTCAATATAAACAAAAAGCAGGTTTTTAAAGACTTTACAACCCGCAAACACTTTAAAGGAACGCACAAACTCGAAATACAGATTAACGGCAGAGTATTTGCAAAAAAAGAATTTGATCTTTTGGTTTAGCAGGCAAAAGAGGTATCAAAATTTATAGATAACTGTTATGAAAAGCATAGATGTAGTTGCGATACCCGTTTCTGACCAGAAGAGGGCCATGGCATTTTATTCTCTGCTGGGTTTTGAATTGCTGGCTGAAAACGAAATGGGCAATAGTCGCCGGTGGGTGCAGATGGGGTTTAAGGGCGCCCAAACAACTATTACGCTGGTAACCTGGTTTAAACAAATGCCACCGGGCAGTATGCAGGGCCTGGTAATAAGAACAGATAATTTTGATGAAGACCTTAAAGAATTGCGTGATAAAGGAATAGAGATCACCAGGGTTGAGAAAACGGAGGGGGGAAAGTTCGCTTCTTTTAAAGACTTAGATGGTAACGGATTGAGCTTGCATCAACGAGTTGAGTAGTCATCTGATGTTCACTGCGTTTAAATTTGGCATGCGAGCACCAATAAGGAAAAACACGAAATGTTTTTTTGACGCAGTGGATTAATATTTACAATGAATTTATAAATTCGGCGATCTCGTCAGTTTTTAAGATCGCGTCTGGTGTCACTGATAACAATACCTGCAATGGCATATATGGCGATTCGGCTGTCGCCGGATCCTGAACAGCTGCCACCCCACCGTGTTGTTTTATTTTTTTTATCCCCCCCGCGCCATCGTCATTAGCACCCGACAAAATCAAACCAACCAGGTTCCTTCCAATTATTTCGGCTGCTGACTCAAAGGTAACATCAATGCTTGGCCGACTGTAATTTACTTTTTCAGAAAAGTCGATCGAAAGCATGACCATATTTTCAAACAACACATGATAATCGGCCGGTGCAATATAAATGTGACCCGGAACAAGGGTTTGTTTATCTTCAATTTCTTTTACCCCAAGGCTGGTGCGCGTCGAAAACAAGTCGGAAAGAGAAGAGTCGGAACCGCTTTTCCTGTGCAGCACCACAACTATTGGAAACAGAAGGTCGTTCCGCAATTTCGGAAACACTTTCATTAACACCTCCAGGCTTCCCGCAGATCCGCCAATAACAAGTACTTGACAGGAACGCGCTATTTCATTTTTCTCCATATTTTTTCGCGGCCTATTTGTTTGAATTTTGAATGAATATTAGAAAACTTTAAAGTTTCCTTTGACCCAAGTGCCAGGTACGATAATGTCCCCAGGCTGGCGTCGAACAACGAAAAAACCTTTTCCTGCAGTTCTTTTTCAAAATAGATAAGTACATTTCTGCATACGATGAGGTGAAACTCATTGAATGAGCTGTCTGAAACCAGGTTGTGTGTAGAAAAAATCATGCGTTTACTCAGGGCATCATCAAATTTTACGCCTTCATAATTAACCGTGTAATACGACGAGAAATCATATAGGCCACCCGCAGAAATATAATTTTCGGAATACATTTTCATGTGTTTCAATGGAAAAATGCCCTGCCTGGCCTTGTCAAGTACACCGGGATTAATGTCGGTAGCGTAGATCAGGGCTTTGTGTAAAATGCCTGCTTCCTGCAGCAGAATCGCCATCGAATATGCCTCTTCACCCGTTGAACAGCCCGCGTGCCAGATCCTGATAAACGGATGGGTTCCGAGGTTCGGCAGCACGTCTTTACGAAGTTCTTTGTAAAACAAACTGTCGCGAAACATTTCGGTGACATTCACCGTTATTTCCTCCACAAACCTTTTTATATAATTTGAATCGGAAATGATTTTAAGACGAAAGGCGTCAAACGAGAGAAACTGGTCAAGCGCGTATAACCTGTTAATGCGTCTTCTGAGAGATGCCTTTGAATAATAGGTAAAGTCATAACCGTATATTTCAAGCAGGTCGTTTAACAGAATATTAATTTGATCGTCGCCTACGGTCATGTTACTTTGAATTGCGCGAGGAGCTCCAGCAGTTTATCGAGATCAATAGGTTTTGAAATATAACCGTCGGCGCCGGCGGCAAGGCACTTTTCCCTGTCTCCGGGCATGGCCTGCGCAGTAACGGCTAAAACAGGAATTCCTTTTCCTAATTTTTTTACCGCGGGGATCGCTTCATAGCCGTCCATGTCGGGCATCATCATGTCCATCAGAACCGCGTGTACGGTCTCGTCGCTTCCTACCAGGTTAAGCGCATCGATGCCGTTAACGCTTGATAAACAGTGAAAGCCCTTTGCGCGTAAATTAGCGCTTAAGGCAAAAATATTTCTCGAATCGTCGTCTACAATTAAAATCGTTTTTTTAGACATGCACGCGTGTTATTTAGAATTTTCATAAAGCCATACACGAAGCAACGACAACAACTGATCGATATCAACCGGTTTGGTGATATAGTCTGATGCTCCCGCGCTGATGCATTTCTCACGGTCGCCGGTCATTGCTTTAGCGGTGACCGCTATCACGGGCAGGTTTTTCCATTTTTGGTTTTTCCTGATTTGTTTGGCGGTTTCGTAACCATCCATTTCGGGCATCATCATATCGAGCAGCACAATATCTATCTCCTCGTGTTCTTTCATTTTTTTCAAAGCCTCTTTACCATTGATAGCTGTAACAGTGTGCATCTTTAACTTTTCGAGGGACTTTGAAAGCGAAAAGATATTCCGCACGTCGTCATCTACGATCAGCACTGTTTTGTCATAGAGAATTTCGTGAAGTGCGCCAAGATTCTTCTTTTCGGTTTTTGAACTGTTTTTCTTTTTCCCCTCAACCAAATGAAGAAAAAGTGAAACTTCATCCAGCATTCTCTGGTAGGAATGCGCTGTTTTTACAACGATGGAATCGGCATACTGTTTAATGCGCTGTTCTTCGGCCATGGAAAGGCTCTTACCCGTGAAAATAATAATGGGCAGGTTTTCGAGTGCCGGATCCTTTTTCGCTTCTTCGAGCAGGTGGTATGCCTGGGTGTCAGGAATTCCCATGTCCAGTATTACGCAGTCAATTTCCTCCTTTTTAAGTGAATTAATGCCCCCCGAGATATTGCTCTGCACTTCGGAGTTAATATTGAAACTTCCGAGGTAATAAGCCAGGGCGCTGGCGTGCTTGGCGTTATCTTCAATGATCAGCACTTTTTTAGAATTACGGTTTAAAACGTATTCTATCTTTTTAAAGATCTCAGGTACCTGTTCAAAGGCCATGGGTTTATTAATGAAGTCTACTGCGCCTTTTAAAAGACTTTCGTTTTTAACCTTGTACGACGACATAATGTGAACCGGGATGTGCCGGGTCTGCAGCTCGTTTTTGAGCTCGTCCATTACCTGCCAGCCACTTTTTACGGGCAGCTGAATATCCAGTAGAATGCCAACCGGGTTGTATTTCCTGGCGTAGGCGAGGCCCTGATCCCCTCTTACACATACAACGCCTTTATAATTTTTTTCCCTTGTAATTTCGAGCAGCGATTTCGCGAAATTCGTATCATCTTCAATAATAAGAATCACTTTGTCTGCGGTAGTGATCTTGTCCCTGTCGTCAGGGATGTTTTCAGGGATCGCATGTGAAATGTATCTTTCATCTTCACCTTTGGTATGTTCAGTGCTTTGAATGTAATTCTCTTCCGGCGTTTCAACGATAACTGGTCTTACAATAGGCACTTTTAATGTAAATTCGCTGCCGGCACCAACCTGGCTGGTGAGGTGTATTTCGGCGCCCAGCAGCCTTGTGAGTTCTCTGCTGATTGAAAGGCCCAGGCCTGTTCCACCATATTTTCTGCGCGTTGATCCGTCGGCCTGCTGAAAGGCCTCGAAAATAAATTGCTGTTTGTCTTCAGCGATGCCAATGCCCGTATCTTTTACAACAAAGCAGATAAATGCGTTATCCACCATACATTTTTTTATTTCGAGGCTCACCGATCCTTTGGCGGTGAATTTAAGGGCATTCGATAAGAGATTTTTCAGAATTTGTTCAAGCCTGCCTTTGTCGGTTTCGATAGCGGCTGGCAGACCTTTTTCCACGGAGAAACTCAACTGCAGGTTCTTTTCTTTGGCAACCTGCTTGAACAAAGTGTTCATGTCATCCGCTATTTCCTTAAGGGGCACCTCAAGGTATTCGAGTTCCATTTTACCAGCCTCTATTTTCGAGAGATCAAGAATTTCGTCGATAAGTCCCAGCAGTCCCTGCCCCGAGCTTTGAATCACTTTTGAATATTCAACCTGGTCGGCACTGAGATTTTTTTCGTTGTTTTCGGAAAGTAATCTGCTGAGGAGCAAAATAGAATTCAAAGGGGTTCGCAGTTCGTGCGACATGTTGGCCAGGAATTCAGATTTGTAACGCGTGGTAATTTCAAGCTCCTTCGCTTTTTTAATTACCTCGAGATTTTTTTCTTCGAGAAGGCCCGACCTTTCTTCCAGTTCTTCATTCGTTTGCTGAAGTTCTTCCTGCTGCACACGCAGTTCCTCTTCTGAAGCCTGCAGCTTGTGAGCCTGCGTTTCGAGTTCGGAGTTCAGGTTTTCAAGTTCATTGTGCTGGTTCTGCAGTTCCTCGGTTTGCGCCTGGGTTTCCTCAAGCAGGTCCTGCAGTCGCACATAACTCAAGGCCGAGTTTATGCCAATTGCCATTGGTTCCAAATTATTCTCCAGGAATTCCAGTTCAATTGCTTCGGCTTTTTTCAGCAAGCCTATCTCGATAACGGCAATGGTTTCATTTTCGTGCACCAGCGGAATGATAATTACCGACGAGGGCATTGACAGGCCGATTGACGTGCTGATCACGAAGTCAGGAGGCAGATCGTCGACCACACTTATTTTTTTATTTTTTGCCGCCTGGCCTATCAAACCTTCACCGATGCTGAACTGCCTGGGTGCATTGCTGATGGCATAACTTGAGGCAAGAGTAAAATTGCCGGTGTTGTTAATGTATATGGTCGCGATGGGGGCTTTCAGGAATTCAGTAACCGCCTTTATTAAATTAGAAGACAGTTTACTGAGATCTCTTTCGCCTCTGATAGCATCGCTCACTCTTACCATGCCTTCCTGCAACCAGTTTTTGGCGCTCAGGATTTTAAAATTCGCTTCCAACGAAGCGGTCATGCCATTAAGCGCTTTCGAGATGCGGCCCAGTTCGTCGTCCTTGTCATCGGGACTTCGTTCATTGTAATTGCCGGCAGCGATCTTTTTGGTCACATTTTCTATCATGCTGATGCGTATCGATGTGGCCTTGAATTGCTCGTTGTCTTCAAACTGTTTTTTGGCTCTTTCTTCTATGTCTTTTTTAATTCTAATGAAAGAGAATACGGTAATAAGGATTGAGATGAGTGCCGCTATTATCACAATAACGGGGGTGTATGTTATAAAAAGGCTTTGTTGCCCGGTACGGATGTCCAGCAGCTTATTCTCCTGATTTTTTATCCTTGTCACGAGGTCTCTCAGTTCATCCATGATGGCTTTGCCCTTGATCATTTCATTGTAACGGGTGAGCGTATCTTCATTGGCCACCCGCGATAGCTGCTCGGTAACATCAATCACCCTTTGCATCTGGTCGAATCTTTGTTGTATTAATCCTCTCGCTTCTTTCAGGTTATTTTGTTGCACCGGATTGTCTACTGTGAGATCTTTTACATTCGCCTGGCTGATAAAGGCTTTTTTCTTAGAGTTTTCAAACGGTTCCAAAAAAACGGGGTCCAGCGTAATAACATAACCGCGCTGGTTGGTTTCAGCGTCTTTCACGTGTGAAATCATGTTTTCGGTTTCAATGAGTACCTCGTTGGTGTGGTTCACCAGCTTAGAACTACGGGCCAGCTGGCTGATGCTGTATAACGAACTGATAAGACTTATCGCGAGAAGCACTGTGGAGAGTACAAAAACCAGTTTTAAGTTCTTAATGACGGCAGAAGAATCTGTTTCCATGGGTTGTTTCATTTGTTACTGGTTATTTTTTAAGGGCAACTGAATGAAGAAACTTGTGCCCTCATTTTCACGGCTGCTCGCGGAGATGGTGCCATTATGTCTTTCAATTATTTTTTTTGTAATTGCAAGGCCTATCCCTGTTCCTTCGTATGCGTCGCGGGTATGAAGTCTTTGAAAAATAACAAAGATCCGGTCGGTGAATTTTTCGTCAAAGCCGATCCCGTTATCCGAGATCGTGATGCGGCAGCGCTGACCCTGTTCAGGATCACCCTGAACTTCGTCTGACGCATCGCTAAGGTATTCACTGGTGATCTGTACTACCGGCGGAACATCTTCCTTCGAAAATTTCAACGCGTTGCTGATCAGGTTTTGAAAGACCTGGCGCATCTGGCTCGGTACGGTGTCTATTACCGGCATCTGTCCTATTTTTTTTCAAGTATGGAGACTTCAAGATCAGTAATAATTTCATGAAGCAGCAGATTGAGATCGGTGCTTTCATATACCGCTGAAGCTGAAAGACGTGAATATTGAAGCAGGTTGTCGATCAGGTCTGACATTCTTTTTGATGATTTAATGGCCCTGTCGAGGTACATGGCGGCCTCGTCGTTGCCGGTCAGAAATTTATCCTTGATCAGGTAGTTGAAGGTTTGGATCTTCCTCAGGGGTTCCTTCAGATCATGTGAAGCCACCCAGGCAAACTGCTGAAGCTCATGGTTGCTATTGGCCAGTTCTTTATTTTTTGAAACAAGGTCTTTCGTGCGTTGTATAACCCTGTGCTCCAGGATCTCGTTGAGCGTTTTCTGGCGGTGGATGTCGGTAAAGGTCCCCACCCATTTGATAATATTGCCATCCTGAAGAATAGGCGTGATGCGCAAAAGGTTGTACTGATATTTGTTGCCCTTTAGTCTTTTAATTCTTATTTCGCTCATAAATTCGTCGCCATTTTCAAGCGACTCTTTCCATTCGTCTAAAATGTGCCGGTCATCGTGGTAAGGCGTTGGAAATGTTTTTTTGTCCGGGGAATACTCATACCATTTTTCATTAACGTATTGTACTTCTCCCGATTTGCCCAGGGTAAAGGTGATCTGTGGCATTGATTCCATCACAGCCCGCAGTTCCTGCATGCCTTCAGCCTGCTCCTGTTGCGCCTGCTTTCTCAGTTCGATTTCTCTGCGTAAAGTGGCTTGTGTTTTCTGTAATTCGCGGGTTTGTTCAGATAACTTATGGAAGGTCTTCACCTTTAGCAATAAAATATCGGCATCAACCGGCTTGGTTACGTAATCGGTTCCTCCGGAGGTGTAACCCTTTGTAATGAATTTTTTATCGGTGTTAACAGCCGATAAAAAAATAATGGGAGTGTTCTTTGCTTTGTTAAAATTTGATATCGCGTCGGCCACTTCAAATCCATCCATGCCGGGCATCTGTACATCCAGGATAATTAAAGAGTAAACTCTGTCAAGCACCTTTTTCAATGCTTCTTCGCCAGACTCCGCGGTGTCGACTTCAAATTTATGCAGAGTGAGCAAACTCTTTAACGAAAAGATGTTCTCAGGCTTGTCGTCTACAATCAATATCATAAGCTAAAAATAGGCAATAGGGGTTTGATATTGTTGTTATTTCTATTGAATTTACAAAAAAGAACAGCTTTGTTTTTATAACACTGGTAGGACATCAACCGCAAATTATAGATTTATTTAGGATTCTACAATATCAATTTCGGATTGTAAAGTTCTCATCGCTGGCACGCGATTTGCATATAGTAAGACGTTACTGGTTGCTACGACTGAAGTTGAAAAATACAAAGAAATTGTGACCCCCAATAAAACTGTTTACCATAAACCGACGTCTGAACGAGAATAAAGACGGGATACGGGGAAAATTTTGGACAATATTGACTTATTTCCAAATAATTTAAAGCCACTACCAAAATGTAGTGGCTTTAAATTTTTTAAAGGGTCAACAATCAATGATTGGCTTTAAAATAGGCGCAGTATTTACTTACTACGCATTCGTGATGTTGGGGATGGGTTGGTCTGCAGGTTTCGCGCCCTAAAAATGAAATTGCCATTCCTATTTCTCCCCAGTCTTTTTCAGGAATGACTTCCATAATTTGTTTCTCGATTTTTTTTGGGTCGGTTCCCGTGGCAATGCCTATCCTTGGGGCTACACGCACCACGTGTAAGTCAACGATCACACCTTCGGCTTTTACACCGGCGCTGCGCATAATCACGTTCGCGGATTTCCTTCCAATGCCCGGAAGTTCGGTCAGCGCTTCCATGGTAAGGGGAATATTTTTATCTTCTTTGATGGTTTGTGATAATTTCTGGAGCCATTTTATTTTATTTCCAAAATTGCGCACCTTGCCTATCAGCTTTATCATATCTTCTTCGCTGGCTTTTGCAAGCGCTTTCATATCGGGATAAACCTTAAAAAAAGGCGGGGCCAACTGGTTAATGTGTTTGTCTGAATCCTGGGCCGACAAAACAACCATCACTACGAGTTGGTAAAGATTCTTGAACTCAAGGGGATGCGGTTTTCCTTTGTATTTCGCAATAAGCGGTTTAAGCGCGGCTGACCAGTCGGTATTTTTCATAAGATGGAATTTGAACTAAAAATACAATTTTTGCCAAACATTTTAGCAATAGATTCTTCCTGTATATATATTAACTATCTTTAAAACCCGAATCTCATACTACCCCATATGAATCTGTTTGTTTCAAAAACTTTTTTATGCTGCCTCATCGCACTGAGTCTTTTTTCGTGCAAAAAAAAGAACATTCTCACCCAGGCGCAGGCCGATGAAAACATCATCAATAAATATATTACCGACAATAACCTGACTGCCACCGCTACCGGCTCGGGACTTTATTATGTGATTGAGACACAGGGCACAGGCGCGCACCCGACTTCCAAATCAGATATCATCGTTAAATACAGGGGGTATCTCCCCGACGGAACACAATTTGACCAGAACAGTACAGGCTTTGCTACCAATTTAAGTTCTGTTGTCAAAGGCTGGCAGGAGGGATTGCCCTATTTTAAAAAAGGCGGTAAAGGTAAACTTTTAATTCCCTCGGCCCTGGGTTATGGCGCTAATGCCACTGGCAGTATTCCCGCCAATTCTGTATTGATCTTCGATATTGAATTGGTCGATGTCCTGTAATTCAACCATGAATTAACAGCTAATAAACAAAATTTCATAAAAGTTAATAGCCGGTTCAAACCTTTTTGATAAACGACCAACCATCTAATGTTGTGTTTGCGTATTGTTTACATAAGCGTAACAACAAGGGTTTAATTTTATTGTCGAAATGCTACTACCACGAACCAACACTAAAAGCTTGAGCTGAGGTGGGATATGGTTTCCTCAGGATAAATTCAAAAGCCGGGTCAAAATGCCCCGGCTTTTAGATTTAAATAGGATTCGCATTATTTATTTTTGAGCAATTCAGCCATTTCCACCAGCCTGATAAACTCGGCCCTGTAACCGTCCTCGTCTTTTCCTTTCGAAGCCCTCGCGCTGGCGATAATATTTTTGTAGCTGGCCTCGCCCCTGAACTTAGAATCCCTCAACAACATGCCAAACCCGGCCACGCAGGCCGAAAACCTCGCGTCTTCTGTCACTGCCGATCCTGTTGATTTTTTATCCATCACGATCTCGGTGATTAGTTTCGAAGTGGTTTCTTTGGGTTCCTTATACCTGAATTTTATGGTCATCACTTCGTTGCCCGCGTGTTTTGCCACGGGCAGTATCTTCTGGTATTTTAGTGAATCTACCGAGGCCACCAATTCGTCGGAGTCGGCGGGGATAATTTCATACATGGCAGTCACGGTATGTCCTGAGCCCAATTCACCAGCGTCTTTTTTATCGTCGTTAAAATCTTCATTGGCCAGCAACCTGTTTTCGTAGCCAACAAGGCGGTACGCTTTTACTTTTAAAGGATTGAACTCGATCTGAATTTTAACATCCTTGGCTATGGTGAGTAATGTTCCTCCCATTTCTTTTACAAGTGTTTTTTTCGCTTCGAGTATGTTATCTATGTATGCGTAATTACCATTTCCCTTATCAGCCAGTTGCTCCATCTTAGAGTCTTTGTAGTTACCGGTACCAAATCCAAGCACTGTTAAAAATACACCGTCTTCCCTTTCTTTTTCAACCAAACGGATCAGGTCCCCGTCGCTGCTTACGCCTACGTTAAAATCTCCATCGGTGGCCAAAACTATCCTGTTATTGCCTTCTTTCAAAAAATTTTCTTTTGCCGTTTTGTAGGCCAGCAAAATTCCCGCTCCACCGGCGGTGGAGCCACCTGCCTGCAAATTGTCGAGGGCCTCAATGATTTTCTCTTTTTCCCTGCCCGACGTAGATGGTAATACAACACCGGCCGCACCTGCATAAACCACCAGCGCAATTTTATCCTGGGGTCTCATTTGCTCCACCAGCAACCGCAGGCCCGATTTGAGCAGGGGTAGTTTATTGGTGACCATCATCGAACCCGAAACGTCAACCAGGAAAACAATATTGTTGGCTGGCATATTCTCTGTTTTTACCTCTACGCCTTGTATCCCGATATGAATGAGATTGTGTTTACTGTTCCAGGGACAAGCCATATAGGCGGTGGTGATGGAAAACGGTTTTTCGTTTTTTGGCTGCGGGTAATTGTAGCTGAAATAATTGATCATTTCTTCAACACGCACCGCGTCGGCAGGCGGCAATTGTCCGCCGGTGATGAACCTGCGCACATTACTGTAAGATGCTTTATCAACGTCAATACTGAAAGTAGAAAGCGGATTTTTTCTTGCCTCTTTAAATTCATTGTCGTCTATTTTGTTGTAATTTTCGGTGTTGTGCGCTTCCTCACTTATGTAGTAGCTGTCGTGAGTACTTTGAACGGCCAATGGTTCACACTGCGACCGTCTGTAAGATTTTTCCTCCTCGTGGTATTTTAAACTTTTGCCTTTTCCCAATTCCTTTTTTTGATTGGCAGGTGTGCCGATGATTTCCACTTCGTCGAGTTTCGCCTGTTCATTGCCCAGTTTAATATCCACTTTTAATTTCTGTCCTTTAAAAATAATTGAACTGAGCGTTTTTGCCGAATAACCAACACAGCTGGTCACCAGCCGGTAAGTTCCGGGTTTGATATTCTTAAAACAATAGTTGCCTTCGGCGTCAGAGGTGGCGTTGGTAACCACTTCTTTCTGGTGATAAAGGCTTAGACTGGCGTAAGGTATTTTTTCTCCACTACCGCCGTCGGTGATTTGCCCATAGATTGAGCAATCAGGAATGGGTGGTTGGTGAGCGGTAAAGGCAAAACTAAGAATGCCCGCAATGATCAGGGTATAAAACGAAATTTTTAGCATGGTTTCATGTTTTTAACTGGTTAATGAATCATCTTTTTAGTACAGATGTCACAGACCGGTGTTTTCCATAAAAGCATTTAAAATATTTTATCCCCCATTTGTATTAATGTTGCGCAGGTCAAATAATTTGCGGAGAAGGCCATGCACTCAGGTGATTTTATTATACGGCCGGGAAGAACTTTTAAAAAGATTCACTTTTTTAGAGTAGGGCCGATGGTTAAATCCCTAATTTCTCTTTCAGTTTTACATAACCGCTGCGGCTAAGAGGGATTTTTTTTCCATTTTTTAGAAGCGCGACGTAGTTGTTTTTTTCCAGCGGTTCAATTTTTGTAAGGTGTTGCAGGTTAACGATAAACGAGCGGTGCGTTCTGAAGAAAACCGAATTGTCGAGCATTTGTTCATAGTACGCCATGGTTTTCTTTTTAAGGTAATAATTGTCTTTTGTAAAAAGTTTTATATAATCATCATAGGCTTCGATGTAAAAAAGGTCATTTACCGGGATGATCTGTATCTCGTTGTTTGTTCTCACAACGATCCTGTGCTTTTCTTCAGGCTGTTTTTCGGTATTTTCTAAAAGTTGTTCTATATTTTTTTTGTAGGCCGGTTTATCCAGATTTTTTTGTTCCCATTTTTTAATAGCTGTGTCGAAGCGTTCATTGCTGAAAGGTTTCAACAGGTAATCTACCGCGTTGGCTTCAAATGCTTTGATCGCATATTCGTCGAAAGCAGTGGCAAAGATAACAGCGGGAGTTGTATCTATGAGTTCAAGCATTTCAAAACCGTTAATCTTCGGCATTTGGATGTCGAGAAAAACCAGATCGGGTTTATGTTGCATGATGGCTTTAACACCTTCAAAACCATCATTACATTCGGCAACAACCTCAAAGTTCTTATGTTCCCTCAGGTATTCAATCACTATGCTCCTGGCCAAAGGTTCATCGTCTATTATTACTACTTTATTCATGCAGTCTGTGGAATTTTTAATTGAGTGATAAATTGATTTTCTTTTTTTTCAGTGATAAGCAGGTCGTTGCGTGAATACAAAAGAAACAATCTTCTTTGCACCGAATTCAGGCCAAATCCGGTGCCCTGGTTGGTGTTTTGCGTTTTTTCATCAAATGGATTTTTTATTTCAATGTGGAGGTACGAATTTTCCAGTCGCGTTTCAATGCTGATAGTAATTTCGCCAATGGTGTCGTATAGTCCGAATTTTATCGCATTTTCAACAATGGGTTGCAGGAGGAGCGGTGGTAAATTACACGCGAGACTTTCGGGAGCCGAATCAATGTCTATTTTTAAACGGTGACCAAAACGTACTTTTTCAATTTCAAGGTAGAGTTTCAGATGCTCGAGTTCTTCGTTCATGGAAACAGTTTTTTGTTCGTCTTTTTTTAAAGTTCCCCGTAAAAAATCTGACAGTTGCTGGATCATTTTCCTCGCTTCATTGGGCCGGGAGCCGGCAAGCGCGCTGATGGAGTTAAGGCTGTTAAACAAAAAATGGGGTTGCAGTTGCTGGCGCAAGGTGGCCAGTTCGGCATCTTTTACAAGTTGTTCGGCTTCATTACTTCTTTTTTCGCTCTCTTTCTGTTCAGCAAGACTGTTCCACAACCAGTTTAAGATGGTAAGAAACGCAAGTATAAGAAACGCGATCACAAATCTTAAGGGCATGGATGCTGATAAAAAATCAAGGTAAGCAGGATCGTTACCCAACAAAAATTTCAGCGACCAGTTGGATGCTGAAGAAAAAATGAGACTGATCACCAGGGCAAAGAACAGGCGATAAAGGCGGTTGCTCCTTCCAGGTTGATAGTATTGATAAAGCGTAATGGCGATGTAACAGCACATGCCGAGGAGAAAACCGGTGACCAGGGAATCCTTGACCGAGAGCTCCCATGAGAGATTTAATCGGTGGAGGATCAGGCTTTGTATCAACGCCCAAATCAACCACCCAGCTACATAGAGCGGAACGAATTTTTTTAGGCTATATGAAAAAATGTTTCTCAAGGATTCGCAGCAGGTTTAAAAATAAATTAAATTTTCAAATTAAACGGGCCCTAAGCGAACGTTAGGTTTTTCGTTTGTATTTCCATGGATTTTTGGCGTATGTAATTGATAAAAGAACGGGTATCCTTTATTTTACGCGTGTTAGAATACACCTGGTCACCGTCTTTAAGATCTTCGAGCGGGTATACTTCCGCAACATCGATAAACTGCCAGTTTACAGGCATGTTATCATTATTGATGAAAACCTCTTCTTCTTTTTTTCCAATGGCCCGCGCTTTAAAGAAAGCGTCCTCCAGACTGTGTGATTCGATCACGCGCACCTGCTCATCGAACTGCGAGTTATTATTGCCATTATCAATGTCAATGTTGAACATCAGTTTTGCCAGATATCTTTTCATATTTCTTTTTTTATTTAATGGTGAAGCGATCGATCTTCACCTGGTTGAAAATATTTTTGAAGCGATCGATCTGCTTCACGGTTAATTTATTCAAAGCTTTTTATTTCAATTCCTCCAAAAACCGTAGTTCCGATGAGGATGAGTACTTTTTGTTGGTCGCCGGCAACCGGTTGTTGAGGCGGGCGCTTATCTTCAATGGCGCCACAAATGGTCACTGTTTCAGATAATTTTATTTCCCAGTTGGCCGGAACGATCAGTTTTGTACCGCCAAAAACCTGGGTAACGCTGAGTGTTACAGTGCCTTGTATGTCGGCCCTGCTCAGGTTAAGATGCGACCCACCAAAAACGTTTACAATGTCGCCGCCTTTAAAGGTTTTGGAAATTACATTTTTCTTTGTTCCTCCGAGGAAAGATACCGAGTCAAGGTATTCTTCTTCGGGAGAGTTCGTACGTGCTTCGCCGCCGATCTCCGCCTGTCCGCACCATTGGTGGCGATCATTCCAACCACGGTGCGCCGGGTGTTCTTGTTGCCATTTTTTCCAATAATGGCGCGCATGCTGCATGTTTTTTCGCCTTGGCTTAAAGACTATTGCCAGTCCTATGGCAATGATCAACACCGGCCAGAGAAACGGCCTGATGTGCATTTCGGGGTAAAGGTCGTTGAGCAGGAAAGCGCCGCCAATACCAACCAGTATAATCCAGGCGGGGTGTAAGAATTTATGCTTGATGGCGGTGACTAATCCTATTCCTATCAATAACATTTTCCAGGTAAAGATCCACTCTGGAATTTCCACTCCCATTTCCTTTGCCAAAAACAGAGACCCTATTGCTACTAATAAAAGCCCGCCCATTATTTTCCCCCGCCGGTGACTTTTCTCTATGTTTCTCCACACCTTATCGTCTTGTATTTCCTCAGTATCCATTTGTATTAAATTTTTTATAAAGGTAGGCAGTGAATAAACCACCGGCAACAGCAATTAGGTTAACTTTACCGGGCAGGCGGTGAACGGTAAATGGCTGGCGGTAAACAGTAAAAAGCCTCAATGGCCGGACCCTGGTGGCGATAAGCCCCGAAGCGGTTAAAACCGCTATAAACCGCATATTTTTCTGTAATCTGTCATTTTTTTTTACTTTTATGTATATTTTATCATTGAGGAATACTCTTTTCATATACTTTCTTTTTTTCCGGGTTTTATCAGGCGAAATTCATGCGCAAACCACCGTTTTCAGGGAAAACAATAAATGGGGCATCAGGGAAAATACCACCACCATTATCAAACCTGTATATGATACGGTTTTTAATTTTAATGTATCCGGCAGGGTTTGTCTTGCCTGCCATAAAACTATGGTGCCTTCGTCGAATAAGTTTATCAAGTCACTCACAAAAGTATATTTATGTAATTACCTCGACCGCACGGGCAAACGCTTGTTGGTCAATACCAGCGCTATTGATACCTGCGGTGTATTTACATTGGGTAAGCATACCGTAAAACAATTTTCCGACCATCCGGCATATTTTATAGTGAGTGTAAAATCAAAAAAACACCTCATTGATAAAGATTTCAGACAGATCACTTTTAAGGGATACCACGAGATCATGTTAACACCTGAACCCGATTTTATCATTGCTCAAACCATCGACGAAGCCAGCACTGTTTCATCGGGCCTGATCAACTTTAACGAAGAGCTGGTCATTCCTTTCCAGTACTCAGACTTAAAAATCAACAGTAATGATTCTTTAATCATCGGCTGTAGCGCCGGTTTAAGACCCAATTCAGAGGATGACGTGTTTACCTACGCAGGAAAAAAAGCCGGGTCATACCGAAGACATATAGACATGGCTACCAAAAATTTCATTATCCATAAAATTTATGAACCAAAGGAGTATTACATTGTTTACAACATAACCACAAAGGAAGAAAAAATACAACAGTGGGAAGAAGTGCGTTTTTACAATCACGATGAGATCCTTATCAGGTTAAAAAACGACTGGTACATTTATAATATGGTTACGGGCGTAAAGAAACCCGGTAAACAATCTTAAAAATTTGAAACAATAGAAATATGAAAAAGATCAGAGTCGCTATTAATGGATTTGGCCGGATTGGCCGGGTTTTCCTCCGTAATTGTATCGGCAACCCGGCAATAGAGATTGTTGTAATTAATGATCTCACCGACGCCGCTACGCTGGCGCACCTGTTGAAGTATGATTCCATTCACCGTGCATTTCCTGCCGAAATAAAGGTGGAAGGAAATAACATGATCGTGAACGGACACGCTATAAGGGTTGTTTCTTTTAAAGATCCGGCGCAATTGCCCTGGGGCGAACATAAAATTGACGTGGTGATCGAAAGTACCGGGCACTTCCTCGATATGGCCAGCGCTAATCTGCATTTAAAAGCCGGGGCGAAAAAAGTAATTATCTCTGCACCCGCAAAAGATGATACCATTAAAACGGTGGTTCTGGGCGTAAACGATGCCATCCTTTCAAAAGACGATGTGATCATTTCGAATGCAAGTTGTACAACAAACTGCGCCGCGCCCATGTTAAAAGTGCTCGACCAGTTTGGGATAGAAGAGGCGTACATTACTACTGTGCATTCCTATACCAGTGATCAGCGCTTGCAGGATGCGCCACATAAAGATCTGAGAAGGGCAAGGGCGGCTGCCATGAGTATTATTCCTACTTCAACGGGTGCTGCGAAAGCCATTACAAAAATATTTCCGCATCTCGAAGGAAAGATCGGCGGCTGTGGCATGCGCGTGCCGGTGCCCGACGGTTCGTTAACTGACATTACCTGTGTACTCACAAAAATTCCAACGGTAGCAGAGATCAACAAGGCATTTAAAACCGCTGCGCAGTCTGAATTAAAGGGCATCATCGAATACACCGAAGATCCTATTGTAAGTATCGATGTGATTGGCAACCCTCATAGTGTTTTGTATGATGCGGAATTTACCAGCATCGTGGGCAACCTGGTGAAAATAATCGGCTGGTACGATAATGAATGGGGTTATTGCAACCGCCTGGTTGACCTCACCCTCATCGTAGGCAAATAGAATTTATTTAAGCTCGCAGGAATACCGCTTTTTACCGGTGTTGGTTACGTTGATTGAAAGTACACCCGGGATCCCGTTAGTGGTGGTTTCATTCACGTCTTCAGATTTATCAAAACAGTTATTTTTAGCCCTTCTTTTACTCACCTTGTAAAAGGTAATATCATTGGAACTTGTAACGTTTAATGGAACAACAATCGTTGTATCAATCGGCGTGCCCAGGTCTACTTTTGTTTGGGTGCTCGTGGTGCCAATTGTGTTGGTGGTACATTTGCAAACCCTGTCTTTTTTGCAGGAAATAAAAACAAGACCGGCGCATAGAATTAAAACAATTAAATTTTTCATGGTATGGGATTTGGGTTAAAAAATTGTCAGTTAAAATTCAAAGGTGATCTGCCCATCGCCTTCTAAAAAATTTTTTGCATTGTCTTTGTTCAGTTTTTCCATCGCCCTGCGATGCAGCTCCATTGGTGAAAGTCCGGTTTTTTCATCCTCAGCCGAAGACAGGAACTTTCTTGCCGCTTTTATTTCCTCAGGCTCGCGCAGGTTGATCTCCTTTATTTTATAGGAACTTAATTTCTTTCCTTTGGCTTTCATGTTCACCATTGGGCTGAAATCTACCATTTTTAATACCTCCTCAGGAATTTCAACTCCCTTTTCTTTCGCGAATTTTACTTCAATAATCGGATTTACCTGCGTCGTGATCAATTCAATACGCGACAGTTCATGCTCGGTAATGATAAGCGTTTTTGCGCTCGTAACCTCAGGATTGAAACGTTTGGTAAAATATGATTTGCTTTGGCCGTCGTAGTATACGCAGGTGAGTGTTTGATTGGGATAATATTTTTCGATCATCACAATGTCATCATCAAAATGATTCAGTACATCGAAGGTGTGAAGCCTGTAGAATCCCTTGCTTGTAATACTCAGGATCTTGTCTTCGCCACTGAATTTGCCAAGGTAAGTGCCGCGTTCTTCCTTATTCAGACGGTGAACGCTTTCATCAAACCAAAAATCTTCGGCACCAAGTGTGGATGTGCCTTTTTGTTTTAATACTACTTTTTTAACAGCGTACTTTGTTACGATGTTGCCGGTGGAAGCGCGGCCTTTAACCGGAATCTCGGTGAAATCCAAATCCAGCTCCGTCTTCCTGAGTCCGCTCACCGGTTTTAAGATCACCTGTACTTTTTCGGCTTCGCCGTTAGGATTGATGGTAAACCAGTGAACGCATGAGCCAGGCGTGCCTTTGGTGAGATCGTATTCTTTTTCGCGGGTGACGCCGGTCACATTAAACCTCTTAACAAAGGTGATGCCCTTTGGCCCATCGCTGTAAATCATGTTATAAGTGGTGCGTTCGTCATTCTTTTTGAACACAGCCACATAAATAATGTCCTTTCCAACAAACATTTTTTCGGAGGCCTTGAACACTTTCAGTTTTCCTTCCTTGGTGAACGCAATAATGTCGTCGATGTCTGAACAATCACATACGAACTCATCTTTCTTAAGTCCTGTGCCCACAAAACCCTCTGCGCGGTTCACATATAGTTTTTCGTTCGCCATTACAACCTGTGTGGCCACAATGGTTTCAAGTTGTTTGGTTTCGGTTTTGCGTTCCCGCCCGGCACCGTATTTCTTTTTAAGATTTTTAAAGTACTCTACGGCATGATCAATAAGATTGGCCAGGCTGTGTTTCACCGCCGCTATTTTTTCGTCAAGCTCCTTCATGTGTTCCTCAGCTTTAATGCTGTCGAAGCGCGTGATACGGATCATAGGGATCTGCGTCAGGCGGTGAAGGTCTTCATCGGTGATGTCGCGGATCAGTTTCTTTTTAAACGGCTTGAACTGTTCGTATAAATAAACGTAGAGTGTTTCCTTGTTTGAATATTTTTTAAAGTCGATGTACATTTCTTCTTTAATAAATATTTTTTCAAGCGATGCGAAGTGCCATTTTTCTTCAAGTTCCTTTTGCTCTATCTCCAGCTCCCTTTTTAACAACTCAAGGGTTTTATGGGTCGAAATTTTAAGGATCTCGCTCACGCCAACAAAACGCGGCCGGTCATTTTCAATGATGCAGGCGTTTGGAGAAATGCTCATCTCGCAATTGGTAAACGCGTACATCGCGTCAATGGTTTTGTCGCTTGAAATGCCCGGTTGTAAATGAACCAGGATCTCGACGTTTTCAGAGGTATTGTCCTCTACCTTTTTGACCTTTATCTTGCCTTTGTCGTTTGCGGCAAGAATAGAATCTATTAAAGATCCTGTTGTTGTTCCAAAAGGAATCTCGCTGATGATCAGCGTTTTTGGATTGAGTTCCTTGATGCGGGCGCGGATCTTTATTTTTCCGCCACGCAACCCGTCTTTGTAATCACTAAAATCGGCAATGCCGGCGGTAATAAAGTCAGGATAGATCTGCGCCTTTTTTCCACGCAGGATCTGTATGGAGGCGTCGATGAGTTCGTTAAAATTATGAGGCAGGATCTTGGTAGCAAGACCAACGGCGATGCCTTCAACGCCCTGCGCCAAAACCAGGGGAAATTTTACGGGAAGGGTGATGGGTTCTTTATTTCTTCCATCGTAACTAAGACCCCAGTCGGTGGTTTTTGGATTAAAGATCACTTCCTGACCGAATTTTGAGAGACGGGCTTCAATATAACGGGGAGCAGCAGCGCTGTCGCCGGTTAAAACATTTCCCCAGTTTCCCTGGCAGTCTATTAAAAGGTCTTTCTGTCCAATGGCCACCAGCGCGTCACCAATACTGGCGTCGCCGTGCGGGTGGTATTTCATGGTGTTGCCAATGAGGTTGGCAACCTTATTGTACCGGCCATCTTCCAGTTCCCACATGCTGTGCAGGATCCGGCGCTGTACAGGCTTTAAACCGTCTTCAATGGCAGGTACCGCGCGTTCAAGAATTACGTATGAGGCATAGTCAATGAACCAATTCTTAAACATGCCACTTACGTGGGTAATATTATCTACCTCTTTATGATTTTCGCTATCCGCCCCTTCAAAAATATTATCGCTCATGCCGGTTCCTGAATTTTTATTTGCAAATATAAGATTCGAAACCTAAAATTTTGGACGGATTTTTAGAAAAAACCCAAAAAACAGCACTAAATATCCACAAATGCGCCCTAATAAACCAGGATTTTCCTTTTCAGGAAGAAAAGTGATTCGGCCAGTTTGCCGCTGATCTTGGCATAGCCATACACATCGTTGACCTGGGTTTTAAAAATGACCTCGTTGGTGCTTTTATTTTTGAGTTGAATGTTAATGATGAGTGCGGCAAGTTTAATATTGTAGTTTTTTTCAAGAATGTCGCTGCTCAGGTCCTCCTGCGTTTCGGCAACCGATTCGATGATGTAATCCGCTTCCGCGGGCTTGTCGGTTAACCGCACTTCCTGCCCGTTAAAACGTTGTTTGATAAAGGTCTCAATGGCATTTAAACCTGTTGGTTTTCCAAAGTTTTTTTCTGTTGAATTCACATAGATGGCAATATTTGAAACGTTGGCCTGTACTTTCAGTGACGAGGTTTGTATAAATTGTTTAAGTAGTGTAATGCCCGCGCGGCCAACCGAATCGGTGCCCATCAGTGTTGAAATATCCGGACTCAGCGAAAAGCCAACAGTTTGATTCAGCGGCTCCACCGAATTGATCCTGATCTGCACCTCACCGTTGTAGTTGGTTGTCGTATTTTCATTCACGTTGATCCTGTCTTCATCGCTTTTTACCAATAACGGAAAATTTTGCAAAGGGGTTTTGTTGATCAATTCAATGCTGTAAAGCAAAGGAATATAAGATTGCTGGTAGGGCTTAAGTACCTGCATTGTTTTTTGAGGCACAACGGTGATCGACTGTAATTGTTGCTGGATAAGGTTGGTGAGGTCAAAGATGTTTTTTACACCATTGGTTTGTGCGGGATCAAAATTAATTTCTTCACTCAGGTAGGGCGTTAAAACGCCGAAAGCCTGGATGCGTTTTTTTAATGAGGATGAAAAGTCTTTATTTTTTTCGTCGTAAAAGCTGGCGGTGATGAGGTTAGAGGCCTTGGTGACGATCTGCTGTTTTTTCTGCGTTTTTTTATTCTGGTACTCCTGCTTGTCTAACTGGTAATACACCCAGTACTGTTTGTCGTTTTCATAAGAATCAACCAGGGTGTATCCTTCAATATTGTCGCTGTTTGACAGCTTGATCAGAGAATTAAAATTTTCGTTGAAGTTATTATTGTTTTGAACCGTATAAAGAACAGAATTGGAAGAGATATCGACTTTAATTTCTGAAGCGAGATCATATAGGGCGTTCTTTTTAGCTTCAATCTGGTAGTTACTGCTTTTTATCTTGTCGGATACACCCACGCCAACATATTTAAAGCCATTGTTTGGCCGGCTGCTTACCCAGTTGGGAACCTTAACTTCTACCGCCTGCTGCGCCACAGGTTGTTTGCTTTTACAGGCGGGTAAAAGAACGATAAGTACTATTATGTAAATTATGTGTTTCATCTGCCGTGACTGGTCATCTCATATTGGCCGCCGAACTGGTAAATACATTGATGGTTTTAGAGAAAGCGTCATTTTTAAGTTCTTCGAAGGTTCTAAGGCTGTTACGCGCGCTGAAAAGGTTTCGCCAGCTTCGGGCATTGTACTGACCGAGGGGCGAAGTTTGCTTTGGGTTGTAGGGAAACAGGCTGTTGATATTGCCATTAAAGCTTCTGGCGAATTCCTGGTATTCCATGGCGTCCTGCGAGGAGATGTTCTGGGTCTGCGAAGCTACGATCTGGTTGGAATAGGCGTTGATCACCTTAAAACTGAAATCGTATGAATAAGAACGTTGCGCTTTTACAACATTATAATCGAAGGCTTTGTATTCAGTAGTTACCACTGTACCCGTTTTGGTGGTGAATTCCTGGAAGCCTTTGGAAGCGGTTTTCGAAAGGCCCGAATTAAATTCCCGCCTGTTGGCAACATCGTAAACATAAAAATAGTCGGCACCGGTAGCTTTTCTTATCGCCTGAACGAGGTCCACATTATTACTGTTGTTGAGGTCGCTGCCACCCGAGGTGTTTTGAAACGGTGTATTGTTGATGATCTTCACCGAGCTTAATTTTTGCACAGCCACCTGCCCGAAATTATTGAAAAGATATTCCTGGATCTCCTGTTCTGACCTGTCTTTGGAAGGCACAGGCTGAAACAGAATAAAACTTTTGGTTTGCTGGGCGCTCGATAGTTCTAACAGATCTTTACTGTCTTTATAGTTTTCAGTTTTTTCTTTGATCGATGACAGAAAACCCATCGCACTCGAATAGTTTTTATTTTCAAGGCTGTTAACCGCGCTTTGGTATAGCGGTTCGCAGATGGAGATGATTTCCAGTTGCGCAGTATTTTTATAAGAAGAATTGTACTTTTTAATGAGGTTGATATAGCTGATAGCCTGACCATATTTTTTTTGGTTCACTAACACAGAGGCCTGGTTATAATTTTTCAGACAAAATTTTTCCACGGCTTTCTGATAATCTTCTTCGTAGGTTTTTGGATAGTCGTAGGTAACATCAAGCGCGCCGGCTCTCGCCGTAAAGTCCTTCAGTTGCTCAAATGTTTCGAGCGAGGCTTCCAGCTGCTGCGTGTTGTAATTGCGAAAAAATTCTGAGGAGAGGTTCAAAACGTGTTTTTGACCAACTTCTTTCAGTTTTATTCTCGCAGGTACGCCGGTAGGTTTACGTTGCAGTGATTCGAGGTAGTACTCGGCCGCGTCTTTTATCAGGCCCTGTTTTTCGAGGCGCTCGGCAGCCTTAAAATATTTTTTAGAGCCGTTGCATCCTTGCAGGGCAATAATGATAATGAAAAGGAATATGTGCGAAATTCTTTTCAACGGAATAGTTGTGTGGGATTAAAAAAAGAGACTGTTTCAGCTTCGCAGGGTGAAACAGGTCACAGTATCTGTGACGTGTTGTTCAGCGATGACGCGTATTTACCCGTCATCAAACTCTGAAACAGCCTCTTGATTTTTGAGATTATTTACCTTCGTCGGCGAGTTTTTTCATCTCGGCGTCGAAGATCTGCTGGAATTTTTGTTTGTCGTAATCCAGTTTCAATTTAGCGTCGCTCGAAATCCTGGCGTCGATTTTGTCAAATACGCTTTTTTTATCAGCTTCTAATGCTATCCAAACTGTCCAGCTTTTGTCTGATGGGTCGGTAAAAGTTTTCTGACCGATTTCTTTCACGTTCGACATTTCAAGGTTTACAACCTCGCGTGATAACTCTTCGAATTTGTTTTCGAATTCTTGTGTATTGCCAACGGTACGCTGGTTAGTATACTGATCGGTTACTCTTTTCACCGTTGCATTGATATTTGATGCCATCTCGGCCCGTGCGTTTTGGTAAGCAATTTTTTTAGCGGTCGCCTGGTCGGGAGATTTACCGGATTGTTTTGAGCGGAAACTGTTGTCATCGCTCCGGTATTCTTTGCTATCAAATGGAGTTGAGACTTCAATCAGGCCCGTTTGTTTTTCAACGGTAACAGCTTTTTTAGACTTACAGCCAACAATTGTCAGCGCGGCAATAGCCGGGATAATTAATAATTGTTTTGTTTTCATTATTATGGGTTTTTATTTTATGAAGGTTGAATTTCATGTATTGTGCCAAAGATATTGTTTTTTCTTAAATTAACTTGCTTTAACTAATTAAGGTTTTTAGGGCTAATTAATTAACCAATAACGTTTTAGATTTAGCAAAATTAACTCAATGAACGTCTATGTTCGGTTGTTTAGTCCGGCAAAATACGGTCAGTAACGAGGTGGCGTGTCTCTTTTTACGTGGAAGAATGTTTTTGGCTTTTTAAAAACCCATCAAGTCACCAATTCCTTCTCAACATCTTTTTCAATGCGCAGGTTGTCGATGATAAAATCCTGGCGGCCCTGGGTGTTTTTACCCATGTAATAATTCAGCAATTCGTTGATGCTGGCTTTTTGATCGATGAGCACGGGTTCAAGGCGAATGTCTTTGCCTATAAAGTGTTTAAATTCATCAGGTGATATTTCACCAAGGCCTTTAAAGCGTGTAATTTCAGGTTTAGGCCCCAGCTTGGCGATAGCGGCTTTTCTTTCTTCATCGCTGTAACAATAAATGGTCTCTTTTTTATTGCGTACCCTGAACAAGGGGGTTTGTAGAATTTTGATATGGTTGTTCTTCACCAGGTCGGGGAAAAATTGTAAAAAGAATGTGAGCAGCAGCAGGCGGATATGCATGCCATCCACATCGGCATCTGTGGAGATCACCACATTGTTGTACCTAAGTTCATCGAGACCGTCTTCAATGTTCAGAGCCGACTGCAAGAGGTTGAATTCTTCATTTTCGTAAACTACTTTTTTGCCAAGACCAAAACAGTTAAGAGGTTTTCCTTTTAAACTGAATACGGCCTGTGTATTTACATCACGTGTTTTGGTGATGGAACCGCTGGCGGAATCTCCCTCACAAATGAATAAAGTTGTTTCAAGGCGACGGGCGTCTTTGGTATCATCGAGGTGCACGCGGCAATCACGCAGTTTTTTATTGTGCAGTGAAGATTTTTTCGCGCGTTCCCTTGCGAGTTTCTGGATGCCGGAAAGTTCTTTTCGTTCACGTTCGTTTGCAACGATCTTGGCCTCTATTGCCCTTGCAGTTTCAGGGTTTTTATGCAGGTAATTATCAAGTTGCTGTTTGATAAAATCATTCACAAAACCCCGCATGCTTTGTCCGCCGGGCGCTACCTCCGATGAACCAAGTTTTGTTTTGGTCTGTGATTCAAAGATGGGTTCCTGCACCTTGATCGAAATAGCGGCTACAATAGATTTCCGGATGTCGGAGGGGTCGAACTCCTTTTTATAAAATTCACGGATGGTCTTTACAAGTGCTTCACGAAACGCTGCCTGGTGGGTACCTCCCTGGGTTGTATACTGCCCATTCACATAGCTGTAATATTCCTCGCTGTAATGTTCGTTACTGTGTGTCATGGCCAGCTCAATGTCTTCTCCTTTTAAATGAATAATAGGATAAAGTATTTCGCCGGTAATGTTTTTTTCAAGCAGGTCCCTTAAACCATTCTCAGATTTGTAAGCCTGGCCATTCAGGTACATTGTTAAGCCTGTATTCAGAAAAGCGTAGTTCCATGTCATGCGATCGATGTACTCGTGCACAAAATGGTACTTTTTAAAGATGCTGTCATCAGGGCGAAATTCAACCAGGGTGCCATTCTTTTCGTTTGATGAAACCAACTTGTGTTCTTTTACCAGTTCACCTTTGCTGAATTCGGCTGTTTTAGCCTGACCGTCGCGGTAAGCGGTAACTTTAAAATTAATGGATAAGGCATTTACCGCCTTTGTACCCACGCCATTTAAACCAATTGATTTTTTGAATGCTTCGCTATCGTACTTGCCGCCGGTATTCATTTTAGACACTACCTCCACCACTTTGCCAAGCGGGATGCCACGGCCATAGTCACGGATGGAAACAACGCCTTCTTTGACATTAATCTCAATTTTGCTTCCTTCTCCCATCATAAACTCGTCAATGGAGTTGTCCATCACCTCTTTCAGAAGCACATAAATGCCGTCGTCGAAAGCGCTGCCGTCGCCCAGTTTGCCAATGTACATGCCGGGACGCGTGCGGATGTGTTCCTTCCAGTCGAGTGACCTGATGTTGTCTTCTGTATAATTTGATTTAGCCATTAATGAATTTCTGATTTACAATTTACAAATTTTGAACTGTGCGGGAAAGGAGCTTTACGTAAGTTGAATCCCCGGCGTAAGCGAATCAAACCCGAAACCCAGAACCCTAGATCCCGTCGCCGTCGAGCAAATTCCCGAGTCCGCCAAGGATGCTGCCTTCTTCTTTCCTGCGGCCACCGCCATAAGATAAGATTCTGCCGGCCAAACGGCTGATCGGTAACGACTGTATCCAGACTTTTCCCGGTCCGCGCAGCGTAGCGTAAAATAATCCTTCTCCGCCAAAGATCGCGTTCTTAACGCCTTTCACAAACTGAATGTCATAGTCCACACCACTGGTGAAAGCTACAAGACAGCCAGTATCGATCTTCAATGTTTCGCCCGGTGTTAAATTTTTTTCTACAACAAAGCCACCGGAGTGTACAAAGGCCATTCCATCGCCCTCGAGTTTCTGCATGATGAATCCTTCACCACCAAATAAGCCTGTACCGAGTTTTCTCTGGAATTCAATCCCAATCGACACACCTTTCGCCGCACATAAAAAACTATCCTTCTGGCAGATGATCCTGCCGCCCAGTTGTTGCAGGTTCATAGGAATGATCTTACCAGTGTAGGGGCCCGCAAAAGTCACCTGCCTTTTCTGGGCGCTCATGTTCGTATAAACTGTCATAAACAGGCTTTCACCGGTTAACAGTCTTTTTCCGGCTGTAAAGAGTTTGCCCATGAGGCCGCCGCCCGGGTTAGAGCCGTCGCCAAACATGGTTTGCATTTCGATGCCGTCGGTCATCATCATAAAACTGCCTGGTTCGGCAATAACCGCTTCCTGTGGATCCAATTCAATTTCCACACACTGGAGTTCTTCCCCAAAAATTTTGTAATCTATTTCGTGATTGTTCATAGTCTGCGCGTTTAAATTATTGATGCTGCTTAATTTCTATAAATTTTCAAACTTCTAAAATATTAAATTTTTTTCAGAGATACTATTGAGCAGGAAATCCACCTTAGCGAGCGCTTCGGTGTATGCCACCCGAAACCCTCCTCCTTCGCGTAAATGCTTGCTCCTACGCTGTAGCTTCGGCGGCAAGCGTACGGCGGATACAACCCTCCTTCGCAAGCATGCTACGGCGGATACAACCCACCTTCGCAAGCATGCTACGGCGGATACAACCCGAAACATTAAACATTAAACCTAAAATGCATCACGTCACCATCGTTCACCACATATTCTTTACCCTCTATTTTTAATTTTCCCGCGTCGCGGCAGGCTGCTTCAGAACCAAGAGTGATGTAATCGTTGTAAGCGATCACCTCCGCTTTAATAAATCCTTTTTCAAAATCAGTGTGGATCACACCGGCTGCCTGTGGCGCTTTCATGCCCTTGGTGATCGTCCAGGCCCGTACTTCTTTCACGCCGGCGGTAAAATAGGTTTCGAGATGAAGTAATTTGTATGCTGATTTGATCAGTTTGTTCACACCCGGTTCATCCAGACCCATTTCGGCAAGGAACATTTGTTTTTCCTCATAGGTTTCAAGTGCGGCGATCTCACTTTCCATCTGCGCTGTGATAATGAGTATTTCCGAGTCTTCGTTTTTAACGGCTTCTTTTACCGCATCCACATGTTTGTTGCCGGTTTTGGCAGAAGCTTCTTCCACGTTGCAAACATACATCACAGGTTTGATGGTTAACAGGTGAAGATCGGCGATATAGGGAAGTTCGTTTTCGTCGAGTTTGCAGGTCCGTGCTGACTGCCCGCTTTCAAGCGTTTCTTTGATTTTAAGCAGGGTGTTGTATGTCCTCACGGCTTCCTTATCAGCGCCGACCTTGGCGATCTTTTCAAATTTTTTCATTTTGCCTTCAACGCTTTCAAGGTCCTTCAACTGTAGTTCGGTATCGATGATCTCTTTATCTCTCACCGGGTTTACGCTTCCGTCAACGTGCACTACGTTATCGTCGTCGAAGCAACGCAATACATGAAGCAAAGCGTTGCATTCCCTGATATTCCCCAGGAATTTATTACCCAAACCTTCGCCCTTACTGGCGCCTTTTACAAGCCCGGCGATGTCAACGATCTCTACGGTTGTGGGCACAATGTTCTGTGGCTTCACGAGTTCCGATAATTTAGTCATCCGTTCATCAGGAACAGTAATGATACCCATGTTGGGTTCAATGGTACAGAACGGGAAATTGGCGGCCTGCGCCTTCGCGTTGCTTAAACAGTTAAATAAGGTTGATTTACCAACATTGGGTAAACCAACGATTCCGCATTTTAATGCCATAAATTAATTATATTTTATTGCCAGGTTTTTTTAAAATTTAAATTTAGGGGAGGATAGATATTATCTCCCATGAGTACATGCTTTCCCAACACGTTACTATGAATGATCCCGTAAGAAACCGGAACAACATTCAGGCAAAAGGACCGGTCCTTGGGGCGCAATGCAAGCGCAGCACAAATATTGGGGAGTCGGGCTACATTTAATTTCTGAATATTTTCTTCGGCAACCGAAATGGTGTCGACCTGCTGAAAGTTAGATGGGGTGGCACTTATAGTATCTGAATAGAGTATCGCCACTTTGCATGATTTTGCGAAGGGAATAAACCTGCTGAGTGAAAAGCCAACAGTGATAGAGTCTTTGTTCACCGCCTGCCCGATGATATTCGTGATCCTGTATGCCGAATAGTTGGCACAGGGCAGGGCTACCGATAAAGTACTGCTGCTGAGATCAATGCTGGTTGGAGGACCGTCATAGCCGGTTTTTACCAGTACAGGCAATTGCCGGCCGTAGGGCACATTGCTGAAAGTTACGCTGCCATTGGCCCCCGTGGTAGCTGAAAACGCAGTTCCATAGAGACTCACTTTTACGCCACTAAAGTTCCATTCCTTAATGCCTAATGAGTCGTAAGTGGTAACGTTGATGGTCAGATTCCCTGTTTTTACGGGTTCGGGTTGGGGTTCCGGTGCCACCTGTTTTTCCTTTTTACAGGAAAAAATTATCGCAAGACAAACGAGCAGGATGGGTACACTTTTCATTTTAATTTCAAAGCGCAAATATACTAATCAAAGAAAGCTTTTAGGCCATCTTTTGCCGGTAAGCCCGCTTTTTTTTAACATCCATTATTTATTATTAACATTCATGGAATAAGCCATCGGCAAATGCTATTTTTGCCGCTTTGGAGGCAGTTCTTCATACAAAAAGCAAAGCAATGGCCAATACAGAGCAATTACAAAATTTATGCGGACAAGTGCGCAGGGATATCGTGAGGATGGTTCACGCGGTTAATTCGGGACACCCGGGCGGATCGCTGGGTTGCGTGGAGTATTTTGTGGCCCTATACGGCGCTGTGATGAAACACCTGCCTTCGGGTTTTACGATGGATGGCCGCAATGAAGACCTGTTCTTTTTAAGCAACGGGCATATCAGTCCGGTATTTTACAGTGTACTGGCCCGTTCAGGTTATTTCCCGGTTGAAGAACTCAAGACTTTCAGGAAGATCAATTCCCGCCTGCAGGGTCACCCAACTACGCACGAAGGCTTGCCTGGTGTGCGCGTCGCGAGTGGCTCACTCGGCCAGGGCATGAGTGTTGCCATCGGGGCAGCGATCAGCAAAAAACTAAATAAAGACAATACTATTGTTTTCTCGCTTCACGGCGATGGCGAACTCCAGGAAGGACAGATCTGGGAAGCAGCTATGTACGCGGCAGCCAATAAAATTGATAATTACATTGCCACAGTGGATTATAACGGCCGGCAGATTGACGGAGATGTTGACAAAGTACTTCCATTGGGAAATTTACGCGCAAAATTTGAAGCTTTCGGATGGACTGTGCTTGAAAACACCAATGGTAACGACCTGGCATCGGTGATCGCCTCTTTAAATGACGCCAAAGCTCATTTGGGCAAAGGTAAACCGGTGATCATCTTAATGAAAACCGAAATGGGCATGGGCGTTGACTTTATGATGGGAACCCATAAATGGCATGGATCGGCGCCTAACGACGAGCAGTTGCAAAAGGCCCTCGACCAGTTGCTGATCACCAGCGCTGATTACTAAAAGCTTCCCTGAATTCAGAATTAAGGTTTTATGACGAGAGTGTTTAAGCGATATTTATTTTTTTTATTTTTCCTTTCAACGCTCGTTAACCTGAATGGCCAGGTCACCAACCGCATCCTTTTTATTTTTGATGATTCCTACAGCATGTACGGGCCCTGGAACAGCAACATCAAAATTGAAGTCGCTAAAAAAGTAATGGGCGAATTTCTCGACAGTCTTAAAAACCTTCCCGATCTTGAATTGGCCCTGAGATGTTACGGGCATACTACTTTTTTTAAACCGGAGAGAAACTGCAAGGACACTAAACTGGAAGTGCCCTTCGCCGACGCCTTATCGAACTCGGCAAAGATAAAAAGCCGCATCCAGCGCCTGGAGCCGCTCGGCACCACGCCCATCGCTTATTCGCTTGGCGAAAGCGCAGCCGATTTCACACCTAAAAGCAATTGCCGCAATATCATAATTTTGATTACAGATGGCATAGAAGAGTGTGGTGGCAATCCCTGCGAAGTGAGCGCGGCCCTTCAGAAAAAAGGGATTTTTTTAAAACCTTTTGTCATAGGTGTGGGTCTCGACGCCAAGTTCGCTGATGTGTTCGCGTGTATGGGTAAATTTTATGACGTGAGCAATGAGGCTAATTTTAAGGATGTGTTGAAGCTGGTGATCACCGAAGCTATTTCTCAAACTACTGTTGAGGTAGACTTGCTCGACCTTTCAAAAAGACCTACTGAGACCGATGTAGACATGACCTTTTATAAGGCAGGCACCGGCACAGTAAAATACAATTACCTGCATACCCTCAACCACCGCGGAAGTCCTGATACACTGGTACTGGACCCTGAGCTGAAATACGATCTCACCGTGCATACCATTCCGCCCCAGGAAAAGAAAAACATCAGCATTGTAAAAGGCAAACACAACATCATTACCCTTGATGCGCCGCAGGGTTATTTAAGGCTTGAAATTGACGGCACAAGCATACAATATAACCCTACAACGCTGGTAAGAAAAAATGAGGACATGAAAACCCTCAACGTGCAGAATTTCGGTAAGGTGGAAAAATACATCGTGGGCAAATACGATCTGGAAGTGCTAACCTTGCCGAGGATCCTGCTCAAAGACGTTGAAATAAAACAGAGCAGCACCAATACCATTAAAATTCCGGCCAGCGGCAATGTGAGTTTTATGAAACAGGGTGGGGCGGGCTTTGGAAGCATTTATACCGACGATGGAAAAACGGTGGTGTGGGTTTGTAATTTAAATACCACTGTACAAAACGAAATTATATATTTACAGCCCGGCCGGTACAAGGTTGTTTTCAGGTATGGCAATTCCAAGCAAACAACACAAACCATCGACAGGAATTTTGAGGTGAAGGCCGCCACGCCGCTAACCGTTAGATTATTTTAAAGAGACAGATGAAAAAATATACTTTTACAGAAAAGAAAGACACGCGATCGGGATTCGGCGCGGGACTCCTGGAGCTGGGACGCTCCAATGATAATGTAGTGGCGCTTTGTGCCGACCTCACGGGCTCCCTGAAGATGGATGCTTTTGAAAAAGAATTCCCTGAACGGTTTTTCCAGATAGGCATTGCGGAGGCCAACATGATGGGCATCGCGGCGGGGCTGACCATTGGCGGGAAAATCCCTTTCACCGGCACCTTCGCTAATTTTAGTACCGGCAGGGTGTATGACCAGATCCGTCAGAGCATTGCCTATTCCAATAAAAATGTAAAGATCTGTGCTTCACATGCCGGTTTAACTTTGGGAGAAGATGGAGCTACGCACCAAATCCTCGAAGACATAGGCCTGATGAAAATGCTACCACACATGGTGGTGATCAATCCTTGCGATTTTAACCAGACCAAAGCGGCGACCATCGCCATTGCTAAATACAAAGGGCCGGTGTATTTAAGATTCGGTCGTCCAACGGTTCCTAACTTTACGGCGGCTGACCAGGGGTTTGAAATTGGCAAGGCTGTGATGTTGAATGAGGGAACAGATGTAACGATCATTGCAACCGGCCATCTGGTATGGAAAGCCATTGAAGCGGGTGAAAAGCTGGCGGAGAAAGGCATCAGTGCCGAGATCATCAATATTCACACCATTAAACCGCTGGACGATGAAGCCATTTTAAAATCCATCCGCAAAACAAAATGCGTGGTAACAGCCGAGGAGCACCAGATGAACGGTGGACTGGGCGACAGCGTTGCGCAGTTATTGTCACGAAATATACCAACCCCGCAGGAATATGTAGCTGTAAAAGACAGTTTTGGCGAAAGCGGAACACCAGATCAGCTGATGACCAAATACGGCCTGGATGCAGTGAACATTGTTGAGGCAGTGGAGAAGGTGATGAAGCGGAAGTAGGTTTAGTTTGTAAACGATTACAAATGCATACAAAACGTTTAAAGACGGGGCTCGTTTTTTAGCTGGTAGTTAAAGGCAATGTTGACAATCATAATAAAATATAATGCAATATTTTTTATCATTTTATCATTCTTCTATGGCCAACGTATCATTTCACAAACCGATACCTTAAACAAATTTAACACTAATGGTAAAAAGACTGGCTATTGGAAAATACTTCTTGACGAAAAAGTTAATCCAACAAAAAACATTAGCGACTCGTATTTTTATTGTTTTGAGTTATGGGATAATGGTAAAAGAATAACTCCCAGAGCTAGACATAAGTGGAAAAAAAATAAATTGACGATTGATAAGACCATACCTTATAAGGGCATTCCTACTCTCATTTCTGGTACCTTCAAATGGTATGACCATAAAGGGAGACTTATTTGTGAAGAAGTTTACAGAAGCGGAAATCCACTCTATTTCAAATCTTATAGAAGCAAAAAATCAGACACAACAGAATATATTTATGAAGATATTGATTTTACAAAAAAATACAATGGTATACCCGGGACATTCTATGTTGAGATGCATAGTTTAATCAGGCCAGAGTCAGAAAAATATTGGTTTAGGAAAGGCCCAAAAGGTTGGAAACCTTATAAAATAGAAAACTAAGCGCTGGATATTGCTGAGCGTAAAAGAATGCACTTGATCGGGCATTTTATGTGAAGGATAATTCACCAATAGAAACTAACCATGAAAAAAGCAATTCTTTTTGGAGCAACCGGTTTTGTGGGCTCAAACCTTTTAGATGAACTATTGAACCATGCTGACTACGGAGAAGTAATTGTCGTTGTGAGGAAAAACCTGAAGACCA
Organism: Bacteroidota bacterium; assembly: GCA_040386615.1. Taxonomy (GTDB): domain Bacteria; phylum Bacteroidota; class Bacteroidia; order B-17B0; family Aurantibacillaceae; genus Aurantibacillus. Next base: position 214,355 of record JAZKFC010000021.1, on the reverse strand, counting down.
CGCACCCCAAACTTGAAATTTTAATTGGAGATTTTCAATCTTTACCACAACTAAAAGAAAAAATAGTAGCGGACGAAATTTTCATCGCGCTTGGAACTACGAAGAAAAACACACCCGATGTGAAGGAATACTACCAGGTAGATCACGACTACCCGGTGCTGGCGGCCAGGATAGCGAAAGGCAATGGCGCAACATCAGTTTTTGTCGTCACCGCGGTAGGCGCCAATACTGATTCGGGAGTTGCTTACATCAAAACGAAAGGGGAGGTTGAAAGGGACATTATCGCGCTAGGCTTTCAGCATACACATATTTTCCGCCCGTCTATGATCATGGGGACAAGAGAAGAAAAGCGTTTATTGGAAAAAGCACTGATAACGATCTGGTCCATTGTAAACGTGCTTTTAGTAGGCAAACTTTTGAATAAATACAAAGGCATTGCCGGCAAAAACATCGCCAGGGCCATGATCAACTCTGCCAGCAATCAAACTAAAAAAATAAAAATTTACGAATGGAAGGAAATGAATGACCTCTTGCAAACCCGCTCCATATAAAAGTATCACGGTATTTTCCACTCACTGTTATGGCATTGAAAACAATAGTCCACAAAAGCATCGATATTGCCACCTCAGCGTCTAAAGTCTGGGAGGCGCTTACTGATCCTGCCTTGCTTAAATTATGGATGGCTGACGGGGAGATAGCGGTCAGCTCAGACTGGAAGACCGGCAGCGACATTGTGATTAAGGGAAATGTAAATGGTAAACATGAATACAGGGGAACAATTTTGGAAGCAAAGCCTGGCGTGCTGCTAAGATATAATTCATGGACCAGAATTTCGCGTTTGCCTGATCAACCGGAGAACTATTCGGTTGTTGAATTCAGATTAAGCCCGGTTGAAACGGGCACGAGACTGGAGTTGACACACAGCAATCTGATCGCGGAGGCGGCGTTTGAACATTCGAATTTTTATTGGGGGATAGCGTTAGAAGTTATAAAAAGCACTCTTGAAAAGCCATAAACATGCAATAGTAGCTTTGAATTACACTGAGATTAAATGGTTAAAACCATTTTAAAACCACGGGCCGATTATAACAAGTGGTTTAAACCCCTTGTTGTAATGAGTGGCGTTACGACCGCAACCGTTTTAACGGTTTGCTTTTATTCCAGAACATTTTATAAATTCGTCTCGAATTACACGATGAAAAATTTAAAAAGAATAGATTTTTTATTTAGCCTTAGCGGCCTCGTTATTTTTGCTATCGGCCTTGGTTTTTTAAACAGCAACTTTGAGATCAATTTTCACGACACCTACCTGGTGGTTGCTCAATGGCATGTTGCAACCATGCTGATGACCCTATATTTTTTAATTTCAGTGATCTATTATTCATTTACGAAATTTTCAAGGAAGTTGAATCAAAGGGCGGGTTTCATCCACTATAGCCTGACAACGGTATGCCTCGCCATTTTAATTTTTCCGCCTTCATTTCTTTTTAAACCCACACCTTATACACTTCAAAGCGAAAATTTCGCGCCTGCCTTCGGCGTTAATGAAATGCTTGCGTTAATTTGCCTGTTATTTATTGTTGCACAGTTGATTTTCCTGGCCAACATAATATACACATTGGTGACGCCAAAGGGGATTCAGGAATGAAACCCACAAACTCTGCCAAATGCGAACGCTGCACTTATTGATAGTTATCACCCTGGTTAGTTTTGGCTGCAATGGTCAGGATTCCAGCGATTCCGATTTTGTAAAAATCAAACGGGTGTCCCGCATCATCGACAGCAAAAGAATAGATCTGGCGATGGAGGAGTTTGGTTACCCGCTGATCTCCATTCAAAATTTAAGGGACAGTCTTGGTTTTGATTATTATTTATTCAGGGAAGAACGCACTTTCAGCAACTTCTCTTTCATTCTTGAAATATTTATGTTTAAAGACAGCGTGATCAGTTGGGCAATTGAACCTTTTATCATATACAACAGCGGCTGGGGGGCGAAAAGGCTAACGCCGCGGGAAGAAAAGGAAATAAACAAAAAAGTAAAAGTCACGGAAGCGTCATTTAAAAAGAATGCCTGGGCCCGTATGCAAAAACGGATAGTTAATTACGGCAGTTCTGTTTTTCCAACAACTTTGTACGGTGGCAGTATCAAACCCGGTCAGAATAAAACACTTGATTCGATGATGAGTGTTCATGAAAGGGATAAGGGATTTATATTTGAGAGAGTGGCCGCTAAACTGGATAAAGAACAATTGACTTATTTGCTTTGCAGCGCTGATCCGCTGATGCGGGCAGCAATAGCAAAGTATTTAATCTGCACAAAGAAGGTTTCAGGTGAACACATAAAAAAGTTAATAGGAATTGTCATTCAAAATTCGCCGCGAGTCAGGATGAGACACGGCTGTGTGATTTCGAGAGAATCGATTGTGCCTGATATGACTGATTGTGACGATTAGAATTTTGCCCGTGGCATTGCCTTAGAAGACTAAGCGTCCTTACCCAAAGCGTTTTAATGGTTTGACCCGCGACCCGGCGGTTTGTTTTATCACAACAACAAACGTACATTAGCACTGCCGATCCCATCAAACAAACAACACCATGAAAAGAACAACTATTCTTCTGGCTGCGGTTTTAAATTTAATTTTCCTGGTTCAGCTCAGGGCACAAACTCCTAAAATCCTTTGGTGGTACAACACCAACGATTTTTCGGCGGGGCAATCTGCCGCCAAAGATTTTGATGGGGACGGTAAATATGAAGTAGTATTCAGTTGTTACCGCAACGACAGCAATATTTACGCGCTCAATGCGGAAAACGGCAGCCTGTTGTGGAAATACAACACCAGTCCTCCCGGCAGTCATGGTTGCAACGATGTGGCGCCGGTCATTTACGATGTAGACAATAACAATACACAGGAGGTTATCGTTCCAAGTTCCTGTAATCCTAAAACTTTTTGCCTTAATGGTACGAACGGCAGTGTTAAATGGGTATGTGCAACCAGGGGCAGCGATTCTCCACCAACCATTGCCGATATCGACAACGACAATAAACCGGAAATCCTTCACGGAGAATTTAATGGTTATGTGATCTGTATCAATGCCGAAAATGGTTCAGTGGCCTGGGAAATACTGGTGGATCCCAATTCATGGGTACAAACAGCGCCCACCATTGTTGACCTGGATGGCGACGGGCAGCTTGATTTTGTGGTGGCTACATGGAACTTCAACAATAAGGACAGTGTATTTGCGTACAAAGGCAACACACAGCAGAGACTATGGGCTTATCCTGTTCATAGTCACATGTATCATGGTACTGCGGTGGCCGACCTTGACCTGGATGGCAAACCCGAACTGGTGATAGGCGCCTATAACGACACCCTGTATTGCCTCAACGGTGAGAACGGCAGCGTTAACTGGAAGTATAAAGGCGCGGGCTACATTGGTGGTCCGGCTTCATTAGGTGACCTTGATTTTAACGGGGTTTGCGACGTGGTATTTCCTAACGGTTCTCATGTAACCGCGCTGAAGAGCAACGGTACGCTGAAGTGGGATTATGCGATCCCGAATTTTGGTCAGTGTTTCAGGGGCGCTGCTTTGGCTGATATCAATAATGACTATAATCTCGATGTGGTGTTTGGTAACGACAAAGGCATCCTTACCGCTTTAAATGGCACTACTGGCATCCCCCTTTGGAACCTGAACCTCGCCACACATTATGGCAACCCGCAGTACCAATTGTTGCACGCACCGGTAATTGCTGATTTTAATAATGACGACACCCTCGATGTATTTATTGCGGGTGGTTATGGCATCTATTCGCCCACTAATATGACCGGTAACTTTGGCCGCGCTTACATGGTTTCAGTCGGTAAAGGGAAGGGCCCTAACTGGCTCATGTTCCAGCGTGATATCAGGCGCCAGTCTTCCATGTGCGATTACGTGCCGGTAACGGCAATAAATGAAGGGTCGGAATGGCAAGGTACCAAGTCGATGGTTTATCCGAACCCTGCCGAAAATACTGTTAGATGGCAGTTTTCAAACGCGTCGGGGTCTTTGCGAAAAATTATTATTTACAATGCTGAAGGCAGGCAGGTTCATCAGCTGGAGAATTTTACCCACAATGAAACTGATTTAAATGTGGCGGGATGGAAAACCGGCATTTATTTTTTCAGGTTGTATGCAGACAAGGGTATAGTTGACCAGGGAAAATTCGTAATTCAAAGATAGGGTTGACCCGCACTTTGAAGACGCGCGGCAGCTTACCTGAGTCATTTTTATTATATTTGGTATAAAATCAGGCAAATGAAAAAATTACTTGTAGTTTTTATAATATTGACGAATTTAATGTCAGGTCAGATCACCCTCGAAAATTCATACCCCGGTGCGGGTTGTTATTCTCAGATGGTAAACGGTGATATTTTTAATGAGATGTATGTTGCACACCTGGAAATAGACGGCGACAAATATGTTCATATAGACAGAAACGGAAAGTTGCTGAGGTTTTACAATCTGAACCACACGCCCTTTAAGACCATTTCATATGCGTTGGCTGTGCCGGCAAATAGCCTCACCAATATTAAGACTATATTATACATTTCGCAGAATTTGTTTGATACCGACAACGAGATAGAGTTCATGTATTGTGACGGAAATTATAACTCCGCTACAACACAGATAGTAAATGAGGATGGTTCTATTATTTTTACCGCGAACAACGAGGCACCGATCGTTTTTGTTACCGCGCCCCAGTCACAACTTCCGATTTATAATACCACCGCAGGTACAAAAATGATTCTCAGTCAGATCGGCGGGGCTGCCAATGCCAGGGTGTATAGTTTAACCGGAACTTTATCCGCGGTCACCGTGAGAAACCTGGCAGATCCCCGATCGGAATCCAGTCTCTTTCCAAATCCTTCACAAAATAAAATAACTGTGCAAAATGGACACCCTATCAATAAAATAAATATTGTTGATGCCAATGGTAAAATTGTAATGTTACTTTCAGCGGACAACGTAAATTCCGTGGACATTGACGTTTCGACGCTGACAAGCGGTGTTTATTTTGTGCAGGTTTACGACACAAAAGGTGTGTTAATGGAGAATAGGAAGATCATCAGAGAATAAAAGTCATGAAAAAGGAATACTGGGATGTCAGCGACGACCAGGTCGTGGAAAAAACGGGAAGAGAAATATCGGAGTGGATCAAAATCCTGGACAGGTTCGCCGCAGTAGAAAAAAAATCAAATGAGGTGGTTGCGTATTTGCAATCGGAGTATGAAGTGCCACGTTATTGGGCAAGGACGCTAACCACGCATTATTTAAAGTCAAAAACATAAATGAACCGGGAAATTTCAGACTACCTGTATAGCACCTCTAAATTTCTATGAACATGAGAACCTATTTCCGCGTAATTCTATTCCTGTTTGTTACATCTTTAATTTCCTGTAAAAAACTGGGGCGCGGTTATGTAGAAGGCGTGGTTTCAGAAACAGGCACCGAAAATCCGATTGAGGGCGCCACCATTACCCTTAAATACTGGAAAAGCCATTGTGCTGAGTGCCCGTATTTGTACGACAGCGTACACACAGGCAGTGATGGCAGTTTCATTCTTTATTTTAAAAGGCGGGTCAATCACCAATATGAATTATATGTGAGGGAGAAAAGCCACCTGGGTAATTACACGGGCGACACTAAATTCCGGATCAGTGAAAAAAGAAATTACTTTGCAATTTCGCTTCACGCCCCGGCATATTTTAAAGTACGGGTCAAAAAAACGGGTAATTCTAACCGTACAATGTCAGGTAATCTTCCCGGCACCTCCGCCGTTTTTAGTCTTTATCACAAAGGCAGCCCCATTGATACTCTTTTACCCGCTGTTACGAGGATCAAGGCAAATGTTGCTCAAAGGGTGAACTGGACGCTTTTTACCTCCTATCCCGACAGCCCCTCGAATGTGCAATTGTCCGCAGATACAATAGTAGCTAAAAATGATACCCTGGTGTATACCATTCAATACGACTAATCACAGAGTTTTTTTCAAATCAATTTTAATAATATAATAATCAACAACAAATGGAAAAAGAATATAATTACGTCACAAAACTGGACATTAAATTTGATCACCTCGAAAAAATGGACGTGAACCAGATGGTGGAAGACTGTAAAGACACATGGTTTAACCAAACCCTGACAAAAGTGAATGAAAGCGTTGTGCGCATCGGGATCGTGGAAGGCGAGTATCATTGGCACAAACACGATGTGGAAGATGAATTTTTCTTTGTTCTTGAAGGGCAGCTCCTGATCGACCTGGAGGACCGCACCATAGAATTAAACCCCAACCAGGGCGTTACCATCACAAAAGGCGTGATGCATCGCCCAAGAGCGCCGAAAAAGACCGTCATGCTCATGGTGGAGCCCAGCACTATACAGCCTACAGGGAGTTAGCCCCCACTTGTTAATCAATTAATAACGGTGATAATTTTCTATCATCCATTCCTTTTTTTACCTTCGAATCTCTATATCTAAAGAACCAAATAATGAAGAAGTTTAACCGTACCAAAATTGTTGCTACCATGGGTCCTGCAACGGCTGATATCGCTGTGCTGGAAGCCATGTTTAATGAAGGACTGGATATTTGCCGGATTAATTTTTCTCATGGGGATTACGACGCGGTGCTTGATACCGTTAAAAACATTCGTGAACTTAACAAAAAGCTGAACCGGCACGTTGGGATTTTGGGTGATCTCCAGGGCCCCAAGTTAAGGATAGGCCTGGTGAAGAATAACAGCGCGACCCTGGTTACCGGGGAGGAGATCACGATCACTACTAAGGAGATGGAAGGTGATGAAGACCGCATCTACATTACCTATCCACAATTCCCGCAGGACGTGAAGGTGGGCGAAACGGTTCTGATCGATGATGGAAAACTGCATTTGAAAGTACTTGAAACCAATGGCAAAGACAGCGTGCGTTGTAAAATTACTGTTGGAGGTAACTTGTCTTCCAAAAAAGGCGTCAATCTGCCAAATACAAAGATCTCGCTGCCGTGCCTCACGGTAAAAGATATTCGTGACCTTGATTTCGCGCTTAATCACGATTTCGACTGGATCGGTCTTTCATTTGTAAGAAGTGTGACCGACATTGTTGAACTAAAGGATATTATCAAGAACCGGGGAAAGCGCACCAGGGTGATCGCCAAAATAGAAAAACCAGAAGCTATTCGTGAAATTGACAATATTATCGATGTAACCGATGGCATCATGGTCGCGCGTGGTGATCTTGGCGTAGAATTACCGATGGAGCGTGTACCATTGTTGCAAAAGATGATCGTGAATAAATGCATAGAAATCGGGAAACCGGTGATTATTGCAACACAAATGATGGAAAGCATGATCACAAGTTACACCCCTACGCGTGCGGAAGTAAACGACGTGGCCAACGCCGTGATGGATGGAGCCGATGCCGTGATGCTCAGCGCCGAAACATCGGTGGGAAAATTTCCTGTAAAGGTCATCGAAATGATGCGCCGTATCATTACTGAAGTGGAGGAGCTCGATTCTATTTATTTTAAAGAACACACGCCGCAAATTAAAACCATCACTTACATAACCGACAGCATTTGCTACAATGCATGCTCCCTGGCACATCACGCGGGGGCGCAAGCTATCATCAGTCTCACCAATAGCGGCTACACCGCCTTTAAACTCTCAAGTCACCGGCCTAAGGCACCTGTATTTATTTTCACCGATAATTTATCACTGTTAACCATGCTCAGCCTTGTATGGGGTGTGCGGGGCTTTTACTATGATAAGTATGAAAGTACCGATCAAACAATCGATGATCTGAAAGACTACGTAAAAAAAGTAGGTTTATTAAAGAACGACGACCTCGTTATCAATATCGCGAGCATGCCGATGAAGGAAAAGGGACGTACCAACATGATGAAATTAAGCTACATTAGTTAATGTGGTTAAAAGCGGGGAACATAAACTGTAATCATGGATTTTCAACGCGGCATGGAGGCATTTCTCCTTCCCCTTTCAGTTCGTTAAACCTTGGCGGCTCTGAAGATAAACCCGGCAATATAGCGCGGAACAGGGGTATCGCGCTTGATCTTTTAAAATTACCCCATGAAGGCCTTTGCCTGTTGAGGCAGGTACACAGCGCCACGGTATGCAGCGCCCAACCGGGTTTCCAGGAGGGAGACGCCCTTGTTACAAATGATAAAACTCATGTACTTGCGATCAGCGTTGCCGACTGCTACCCGATCTTGTTTTACGACGAGGTTGCCGGCGTAATTGGCGCGGCGCACGCAGGCTGGCGGGGAACATTGGGCGGCATCGCCGGAAATACGGTTCAGGCGATGAAAGCTTTGGGGGCTAATCTCTCTGACATTAAAGTGGCGATCGGGCAGGGAATTTCACCTGAAAAATTTGAAGTGGGGAAAGAAGTCAGCAAACAATTCATTGAAATGGGTTTCCCTCAAGATTGCATGTATAACAACAGAATAGACCTTATTAAATGCAATTTGTACGTTTTAAAACAAAATAATATTTTAGATCAAAATATCCAGGCTCTGAACCGCTGTACTTTTGAAGAGGATTTTTTTAGCTACAGGAGGGACAAGGGTGTTACGGGCAGAATGTGGGGCCTCATAACGATGCGATGATTTGAGAAAAATGCTGCCATATCTTTTTTTAGCTCCTGCTTTTTTATGCAGTGGTCAGCAGGCGATCATATACTCGCAAAACGGTTTTAATAAAGCCGGTGTTAATCCCGCAGCCTCAGGGATAGAGATGACGCAAAAAATTAATTTTGTTTTTGGAATAGACAGGCGTTGGATAGGATTTAAACACGCTCCAAAAACTAACTTCGTGAATGTATCAATAACAATAAGACCACCGAGAAGCTATCATTACTGGCAGAACCTGGGCGGGTATGTAGATAACCAGGAAAGCGGACTATCGAACAACAACGGTATTTATTTCACCTATGCATTTCATCTTTTACTTAGAAAAAATGTAGTGGCCTCATTCGGGTTTAACGCCGGTGTTCGTACTTATTTTCTTGACGCAAGTTTGCTTGATAAGTCAGATCCCGTGATCCAGAAAACAGATTTCAGAACCCTTGTTTATCCCGACATTATTCCCGGTTTCAGGCTCACTACCAAAAAATTTTACCTTGATGTGGCAGGGCGCCAGTTAACAACACCGAGCCTGCAGGATTATCGCGGTAACGCCATTGGCAGTCCCTCTAAGCTGAATCCCACCCTGTTTTTTTCTACGGGCAGATTGATTTCACTCAATGAGTTTTGGTTGCTGCTGCCGTCGGTGGCTTTAACCATGCCATTTGTGCATGTTCCGAATCTCGAATTGAATACCATGTTATATTATGATACACGGGTGGGTTTTGGGCTCGCGCTGAGAAATTTAAATTTTGTGACAGCCATTTACCAGATGAAGATGATTAAAAATGTGACCGTGGGTTTGGCTTACTCTGTGTCGGTGAATTCGATGTTTTACGCGGCCCCCAACAGTTTTGAACTTATGATCGGCGTTCCGCCTTATGGCATGCTCAATAAACCACAGGGCAAAATAAGCGTATCCCGATGTCCTACTCTTGATTATTAAAAAAATGCGCTGGTTCCTGACATATATTTTTGGCGTTCTTGCTCTCTCTGGTTTTTCACAAAATGTTTACAATAAAGTAAGAAGAAACATGTGCGACGAACGGGCGGTCAATGAGTTGTATACCGTGGATTCCTGTTACAACAAGGCGCATTATAAAGACAGCGCCCTGTTCTACAAATCGCTTATCAACCTGAAAATAGGGCGCTGCCAGTCGGCAAGAAGAAGCGCCAGAGTGCTTGAAAAATTGTATCCTGATTTTAAAGAACTACATTATCTCAATGGCCTGATTTTGTTTTACGAGGAGGATTATGGAAAAAGCGTGGAGGCATTTAACCTGGCAATAAAAGACGACCCTGCGAACATAAAGGTATATTATAACAGATCGGTGGCCCTTGGGTTAATGGACGAATATATGGCGGCCATTGAAGATCTCAACACCTGCATCCGTTTGAATCCTGATTATGCACTGGCCCGGTATTCGAGGGCTTACTGGCATGAGTTTACAGGCAACTACGCCGATGCAGTAAAGGATTATGAAGACGTGATCAGGCTGGATCCAAAGAATTAAGACGCCTATTTAGGGCTTGCCAATGTTTGCAAGAACCAGAAGGAGAATGCCAAAGCCTGCGACGCTATTGGCCGGGCCATCGGCCAGGGTTCACAGATTGCCTTTGAATTAAAAGATGTTTTTTGCAAATAATTAAATTTTACCGGTGCTGCCAAAGCCACCGGCGCCACGGTTCGAATCCTGCAAAACCGTTACTGTTTCCCACTCCGCCTGTTCGTGTTTGGCGATCACCATTTGCGCGATCCGTTCACCATCATTGATGGTAAAATCAGTGTCAGAAAGATTTACGAGCAATACTTTTATTTCACCCCTGTAATCAGCGTCAATAGTTCCCGGAGAATTTAACACAGTGATGCCGTTTTTTAAAGCGAGTCCGCTGCGTGGCCTGATCTGCGCCTCAAAGCCAACCGGAAGTTCTATAAACAACCCTGTTGGAATTAACTGCCGTTGCAGTGGCCCTAAAACTACCGCCTTTTCTATGTTTGCTTTGAGGTCAACGCCGGCGGCATGAACCGTGGCGTATTCGGGCAAAGCGTGTTTTGAATTATTAATTACTTTAACGGTCATGCCTGGGTGTTTTTTATTTTTTTAAGGTTGTCGAATTCGAGTTTGTAAAACAAAAATGTAAAAATAAGCAGTAAAATATTATTTAAAACCAGTTTCAAAATTTTGTTATTAATTTCTGACCAGGTGTTTGAAAGCAAATACAATCCAAGCGCGATGCCCGTAAATACAAATATGCTCCTTAGGTTGTATTTAATAGGGTAGTGTTTCTGTCCCGCGAGGTAAGAAACAACCATCATAATAGCGTACGAGCAGAACGTGGCCCAGGCACAGGCCATATACCCATAGGTGGGAATAAACAGAAAATTAATGGCTAAGGTCACAATCGCGCCAATAATAGTAATGGCAGCGCCAAATTTGGTCTGACCGGTTAACTTGTACCAGACCGACAAATTAAAATATACCCCAACGCATAAATTGGCAAGTAACAAAATAGGTACTACGGCCAGGCCCACACGGTATTTTTCGCTGATCGCAAATTGTATCCAGGGCAGGTTCATCATGGTACCGAGGAACAAAAAAAGGCAGAATAGAATATAATATTTCATGATCAGGGCGTTTAATTTCTGTGAATTTTTGTCGTTGGCGTTACTGAAAAAGAAAGGTTCCGCCGCGTAGCGAAAAGCCTGGGTAAATATAGCCATCAACATTGCTATTTTATAACAGTTACTGTACACGCCCACCTGGTAATCGGCGATGTCTTCCGGCAACAGGTATTTTAAAACGATACGATCAAAGGTTTCGTTGATCATGCCCGCCAGACCGAGGATTATCAAGGGCCAGGAGTAGGAGAACATTTTTTTCCATAACTCCCTGTCAAACACATACGCGAAGCCGGTAAACTCCCTGGCCAACAGGGCGATTGTAAAAATATTGGCTAGTAAAGTGGCCAGAAAAGAATAACCAATGCCAACCTCCGGATCATACAAACCAGCTAAAAATGAGGTTTCACCGCGTTCAAATGCACGCTTGCAAATAATAAAATAAAAGATATTGATACCAACAATGGCAAGAATTTTAATGATGTTTATGGTTGCGAACTTTTTAGCGTTATTTTTTAATCTCAGCCGGGCGAAGGGAATCGCCATAACGGCGTCGGTGGCAACAATGAGTATACACCAGGTAACAAAATTACTATGTCCGGGTTCTTTAATTAACGTAGCCAGTGGATCGGCGAAGAGAATAAGCATGAGCGAAAGTCCAGCCGAACTGGCAAGAATCGAGATCAAGGCTGTGGAGTAGACCCTGTCTTTATTATCTGTTTTGCTAACGAAATTAAAAAAGGCAGTTTCCATGCCATAGGTAAAGATAATATTAAAGAAACTGATGTAACCAAAGAAAACCGCGTTTGGCGCCAGGGCGGCAGGTTCTTTAAAAATGTAGGTTAAGACAAAGGAGAAAATAAAATTGATAAACTTTGGCAATACGTTTCCCAGGCCATAAATAACCGTTTGTCCTGCAAGTTTTTTTAATGGATTTGACACGCCTAGCTAATTGCAACTAATGTAGGAAATATAAATTCAGGATGATGAAACCGCCGCATGGAGATATTAACCGTTAATTACACACGACGCCTGATTATTTTCCCATGGCATTGATCTGGTCCTGGAGTATTTTTATACCTTCCGTAAAACTGTGTGGCGCATAGTTGAGTTCCTTTACCGCCTTGTCAATAATAAAGCCGGTAATAGGTGGCCGTTTTGCCGGTTGTTTGATGTCGGCACTTTTACTTGGCTTGATCAAACTTTTGTCGAGTCCATAATAATCAGCCACGAGGTTTGCAAGTTCAAGAATGCTTAAAAAATCTTTTCCCGAAATGTTGTAGATTCCTTTGGCTTTTTTTTCAGCGATAAGCAAACACCCCGCTGCCAGATCTTCCGCAAGCGTAGGTGTGCGAAACTGGTCATCCACAACATTGATGGTTTTGCCCTGTTCAAGATTGGATTTGACCCACAACACAATATTGCTGCGGCTCATATTGTCAACGATTCCAAAAACAAGCACTGTGCGCGCAATGGCCCAGTCAAGCGAACAGCCCTGAACAATTTTTTCGGCGGCCAGTTTGCTTTCCGCGTAATAACTCAGGGGGTTTGGTTTTTCATTTTCGTCCAGAGGTCCGTGGGTACCATCGAAAATAAAATCAGTACTCAAATGAATAAAATGCGGGTTATAATTTTTATTTTTCAAACCCTCAAGGGTTCGTACCTGGTTATCAACCGCTGTCACATTCATCTGCCAGCAGGCTTCTTTTTCCGTTTCACAGGCGTCTACATTTGTCATGGCGGCCGTATTGATCACAACATCCGGCAGGTGTTTGGAGAATACCTGTTCGACATTGTTTTTGTCGGTGATATCAAGGGTTTCGTAAACGTAACCATCGCGTTTTACCAGCCTGTTTTCACCGCGTGCAGTGGCGATGCACATGTTGTCAGGTTTACCACGCAGTTGGTAAACGAGTTTCTGACCTAACAAACCATTTGATCCTGTGATAAGAATTTTCATTTATATGTTGTTTGAATGGAGCTGATGCGCCGTTAATCAGTTTTTAAATAAAGGCCCGCACTTTGCTCCAGTTGTTTGAACCAGTTTTTGCCGTATTTGCGAATCAGGGGTTCTTTTAAAAACCTGTAAACAGGTACGTCCAGTTTTTTACCACATTCGCAGGCCGGCTTACAAATATCCCACTTGCTGTAATTAACGGCATCATAGCCTTTGTGTTTTGTAATGCGCACCGGGTAGAGATGACAACTCATAGGTTTTTTCCAGGAAATGACCCCTTCGTTGAATGCCTTCTCTATGGCACACTTAGCAGTATTTGTTTCGTCAAAAAATACAAAAGCGCATTCGGCGCCTTCACGAACCAGGGTTGTAGTGTAATCTCCGTCTCCATCTATCACATAGGCGCCGTTTTTTTCAATTGCCGCAATGCCGTTTTTTACCATAAAGGGCTTTACTTTTTCAAGGATCGAATCAAGTATGGGCAGTTCTTCTTCATCGAGTGGCGCGCCGCTATCTCCGGCTACGCAGCAGGCACCTTTACAGGCGTTGAGGTCGCATACAAATTTTTTCTCGAGGAGATCTTCGCTGATCAGTGTCTTGTCTATCGCTATCATACTTCCGGTATATCTGAAATTGTTGAATCCAACTGATCTATTTTTTGAAAGAGTTTCAGTTCTTCAAGATCTTTTTTCCTGATCACATAGGTTTTACTCCAGGTATCGTGCCAGCCCAAAGTATTAAAACACGAAAAGGGTTCAAATGGCACGGCCCTTGACACCGAACGGATAAAAAGTTGTTTCGCTGTGGGTTTGTTTCCGTATTCATCTATCACCACACGTTTTAATATCGCTTTGCCGGGTGTTGCCTGCATCGAAAACTCAAAGATGAAATAAAAACAGGGTTGCAGGATCACCCAGTTAAAAATTGTTTCATATAGGTTGAGGTTACTGCTTTCTAAAAAAGAAGTCTGTCCGGTAAGGGCCAGTACAACACCAAGAAACACTCCGAAAATCACCGAAAAGAACATCAGGCATAACCTGTCGAGTATATAGTGCCCGAACCTCGCGCCGCCTTCTACAAAGTCAACCTGGCGGAATCTGGTGCGGTTTTGTATAGTTTCTGTAACTACGCCGTTTACCCTGGATTTTTGTTTCGTTGTAAATTTTTCCTTTATTTCTGTGATCTTCTGCATCGCGCGGTAAATGGATCAATTAACCGCCATGGTTTGGGTCATGTAAGGACCCAAATATTTTTCGAGTATATCGCGGTAAGCCTTCGATTTCTTAAAGCCGCCCGTGGCGCTGCTGAAGAACTCATTGAACAGGGTTTTATGAACGCTCCCCTTTGGAACAATGAAGGCAAGTTCTTCGTTCGACTGATTCATTATTTTTTGCGTTTTCAGAAATTTCTGAGGATTGTTCTTCAGGTAAAACCAGAAGCCCACAGCGTCAACATATCCGAAATACAACACATTTTTAGAAATCTCATCGAGGATCTTTATTTCACTCGCCCGGTTTGTGATCTTAAGATCTTTGATATATGATTTTTTAATATCGTTCACATATTTGTTGAGCGTAGTGTTGGTTAATGTGAGTGCGGTCATATTTCCCAAAACCCTTGTGATCTCATCGGCGGTTTTTGTTTTTATTTCGGGAGCATGCCCATTAGTGATGCAAAACGAAACATTTTTTAAATAGGCAGGAGTGAAATCAATTTCTTTAGACCGTTCGGCATTGATGGACACAGAACCAAGGCCAATGGTGTTTTTTGATGATGATTTTGTTTTCGCGTAAAACTGGTCAAAATCCGTATACATGTTGTATTTAACAGGGAGTGTGATGTTCTTTTTGATCTTGAGCCAAAGTGAATATTCATTGATGATGTCAATTTCAACACCCTTGATGGTGCCACTGTCGTTCACCGCGAAAGGTGCCTGGGAATAATAATTAACAAACAAAGTATCGGTCTGCGAATTACAAAAAGCTGTAAGGCAGATAAAGGCGGCTATGAGATTATATTTTTTCAAACTTATTGTTGAAATTATCAAAAAAACAAACGTATAAAGCGGTCTTTAACAAAGTTTTTACTCAATCGAATGTTAATTAAAACTACTACAGATGTTAAACAACGATGACCGCAATCGCAGGCCTGTAAATAATTTGTACTTTTAACAGGCGTTTTAACGCTGGTTTGCTCATGCAAGCTGAAATTATAAAATGGACGAAATAGTAAATAAAGTCGCCAATAGTGGTGTTGTGAGCATTGATCTTGAAACGTTTTATGACGCATCTGAGAAAGTGATCTTTGATATCAAACCTCACTTGTTCATGGAATTGATGCTCAAAGAAAAGGATTTCAGGGATTTCATTAAAACAAATGACTGGAGTGTTTACAAAAATAAAATCGTAGGAATTATCTGCAGCTCCGATGCCATCGTGCCCACCTGGGCTTATATGCTGCTCACCATTGCGCTCGAACCATTTGCCAAAAGAGTTTTTTTTGGGAGTGTTAGCGACATTGAAAATCTTTTATTCGCAGAGAAGCTTGCGCAACTCGACACTGCGCCATACAAGAATGCGAGGGTAGTCATTAAAGGCTGCGGAGAAAAACAAATCCCGGTGAACGCTTTTTTGCAGCTAACCGTTTTGCTAAAACCACTGGCAAAAAGCATCATGTACGGCGAACCCTGTAGTACGGTACCTTTGTATAAAGCAAAAACATAGGCGCACCTACGCTGTTCCCGGTGAGGCGAACGCCCATAGGTGTTATATGTCAAGGGTCTTAAATTGAAAACCACGCTCGCTGAAATGCGCTAAAAACAGCGGAAGGGTATGTTTAAGATTGATTTCAGCCTTTAAATTGTCGTGAAACAACACTATACTGCCGTTCCTGGCATTATTGATAACGTTTCGGCTGCAGTTTTCAGGAGTAATGTTCTCATAATCGTAACTGATCACATCCCAAAGAATCACGCGGTAGCCTCTGTCGGTTAGCGCTTTGTATTGGCCGCGCTTTAATTGACCATAAGGCGGGCGGAACAAATTGTTGCCGATTAATTTTTTACATTCTTCGGCTTCTTTCATGTAGTCGGCTACGTTGTTTTTGAAGCCTTTTATGTGGTTCATCGTGTGATTGGCAACCACATGACCCTGAAGTTTTATTTTTTCAAATATTTGGGGTTGCCTCAGAATATTGGCGCCCACACAAAAGAAAGTAGCTTTTGCCTGGTATTTGTGAAGCTCTTCGAGTACCCATTCGGTGAGGCCGGGGATGGGCCCGTCGTCAAAGGTGAGGTAAATTGTTTTCTCAGTTCTGCCAAGGTTCCAAACCGCTTTGGGATAAAATTTTTTTAAAATCGACTTTGGCTGTATGAGCAGTATATTTCTCAAAAAAAAATAATTTTAAAATCCCAAAACCTGGCACCCGTGGCACCTGCCTGTATTATTAAGGCAGTTGCGGGTCAGAGGTCATTTCTTCAGCAGGTACAATGGCGCTTAACCTTGCCATAAACTCTTTGCCCAGTTCATCTTGTTTAAACTGCTGTGTTAAGCCCGTAAGCCTTTTTAAGATCTCTTTGGCCTGGTCAATATCCCTGCGGTAAGCCATGCGGTGATTGCCTTTCTGGGCGTTGTAAATTCTAAGGTCGCCTTCAAAAATATCGAATAGTTTTTTCGCCAGTTCGTTGCCCTTTTGAAAGTCGCGCAGTTGGTAATAGGTAGCACAAACGGTAAAGATCGTGGCATCATAAGGGATGTTCTCATCCGGCATCACCGCCAAACATTTGTCAAGCACTGCTTTTGCTTTTTTATCTTTTCCTTCATTCATCAACGCACCGGCAAGTATACTCATCTGCATGCGCAGGTTGCCTACCATTCTCACACAATTTTCGTCAAGATTCACGCCTTTTTTATCCATACCTCCCCACAAAAATTTGTTCATGATGTTATCGTACATCGCTTCGGTATTTACCCTTCCGCCCTGTGATTCTTCGAGGTCTGTTTGTTTGATAGGGACAAAACGGTAAGCCAGGCCTTCCAGCTGAAAATATTTCTTTAAGCCCACATAGGCTTCATCACCTGTGGTTACGGCAAAGTAAATAGGTCGATCCCATTGATTGTTGGCCACAAGGTCAAGCACCAGCAGGTCGTTTTTTGTGATATAATTCCTGCTACCCATGTCCCAGCTGATCCTTCTCACCAACCTTGCGGTATCTTTAACACCTATTACTTTATTCTTCATTACCCTTAAACTGTCAACATTCACGTAAAAGTTTTTACTTGGCGACATATCGATGAGGTCACCACCGTTATCGTATTTGTTTTGTGGATCATCACTGATGATGTAAGCCATCACCTCTTTTAATGGTGTAGGTGCAGGGTTCTGCCCGTTCAAAACAACGTATGCCAGTTTCTCGGCCTCGAGTTTTTCTTCAGGAATGGTGAACGGCACCGGTTTGCTATCGTAAGCAGCCCTGCGCATTTGTTTGATGTACCAGTCGGTTTGCAAGAGACTTAAATTCACCACCCGCACGTCGGTTCTGATTCCTTCTACTTCCTGCGCGTACCAAAGCGGGAAAGTATCATTATCGCCGTTGGTAAATAAAATAGCGTTTGGCGCGCAACTTTGCAGGTAGTTAACAGCGCAGTCGCGTGATAATGTTCTTAAAGAACGGTCATGGTCGTTCCAGCCGTCTTTAGCCATTAATGCAGGCGCGATCAGTCCCAGAGCCGTCGATCCTAGTGCAATGCCCATGGTAGCCATTTTTTTACTCAGCAAGTCATAAAGGAACAGCACCCCGAAGCCTATCCAGATGGCGAAAGCGTAAAAACTGCCGGCATAAGCGTAGTCACGTTCACGCGGCTGGTAGGGGGTTTGATTTAAATAGATTACTATGGCGAGACCGGTAAGCAGGAAAAAACTCAACACCACCCAGGCATCGGGTTTATTGCGCTTAAAATGAAAAATAAGCCCGAGTAAGCCCAGTATAAGAGGGATCCCGTAAAAATGATTGGTGGCGAAGTTATGCTTGTCACGGTAAATCACCTTAGAGGTGTCGCTGTCCAGGAACAGGTCGTCAAGGCCTTTAATGCCCGTTACCCAATTCCCTTCCATGGTGTTGCGCATTACGCCCTGTATATCATTTTGCTTGCCCACAAAATTCCAGAAAAAGTACCGCAGGTACATGAAATTAACCTGGTAAAAAAAGAAGTAGTTAAGATTGGCTTTCATGGTCGGAATCTCTATTGTTTCCGGTTCGCCATTCCTGCCTTCTATTAATTTGTTTTTGTGATTTTCGGCCACGTTGCCCCAGTATTTGTAGGCAGACTCGTGATGCTGCTGGCTGCTCCACATCCGCGGAAAGAGAGTGCAAAATTCTTTTTCATATTTTGGAATAGAATTTTTGCGGGAATCAATGACCTTATAATTTTTATTCACCTTGTCTTTGGCGTAGATGGGATCCCCGCTGCCGTACTCACTGCGCGGCACTGTTTCGGCGTTATAATATTGCCCGTACAAAATAGGCCAGTCGCCATACTGCTCCCTTAACAGGTACGACAGCATATTGGGCGCGTTCTCAGGATCGTTTTCATCCATGGGTGTATTGGCCGAGGAACGGATCACCAGAACAAAAAAGGACGAATACCCGATGAGCAGGGTTGCGAAACTTAAAAATACAGCGTTAAGCGTAACGGTTTTAGTTTTGAATTTCTGGATCGCATAAATAATTCCTCCAAGCGCCAGAAGCCTGGTGAACATACCGCTGGTGCTCGGAGCCGTAATAACAGCAAGGGCCGATAGGGCGATCGCCGAGTAAAATCCCAGCTTGTATTGTTTTTCTTTTTTTGTGACCGTATAAAAAATAAAACTGGTAAGAGAAGTGATGAGTAGGAGAAAAAAGATCACAGTTCCCGTGCTGAAGCCAAGGTGCATTTTATTGGTGAAAAACACCTCGTAATCACTCACAAATTTTACGACTTTAGGGATTACTAAATTTTGAACAAAACCCAACAGGAGCACCGATGAAAAACCGGCGATGAAGAAGCCTTTCCACGAAAATTTATACTTTTTGAAATAAATAATAAAACCAATGGCAGGAATCACCAACAGGTTTAACAAGTGAACGCCAATGGAAAGGCCTATGAGGTAACTGATGAGAATAAGCCAGCGTAGGGCGCTGGTGGGGTTAACGCTGTCTTCTTCGTCCCATTTTAAAATGGCCCAGAAAACAATGGCGGTAAAGAGCGCCGACATAGCGTAAACTTCACCTTCTACGGCGCTGAACCAAAACGAGTCCGAAAACGTATAGGCCAGTGCGCCAACGATCCCGGCACCTAAAATGGCCCATTGGTGGGGTTTTGAAAGATCGGCAACTTTTTTACCGTAAACTTTTATGCCCAAACGGGTAATGGTCCAGAACAGAAAAAGTATGGTGAAAGAACTGGATAAGGCGCTCATCACGTTTACCATCATGGCTGCCAGTGCCGGATCTCCACCACCCATGAGCGAAAAGAACCGTCCGATCAAAAGAAAAAAGGGAGCTCCGGGAGGGTGACCTACCTCCAATTTATAAGAACAGGCAATATATTCGCCGCAATCCCAAAAACTTGCAGTTGGTTCAATGGTAGAACAATAGGTAAAAGTCGCGATTGCCCATACAATCCACCCGATAATATTATTGAACTTTATAAATTCTTTTGTCATCATAAACTTGCTGGTAATGGTTGCGAAGATAGTATTTTACTTGGTTTATTTTTTGCGATAAAACCAGATTATCTTCGATTTTTTCCTAAAAAGTATTTGAATAAATTAAAAAATTAGTATTTTTGCATTCTCAAAATAAAAATGCCCGATCGTCTAAGGGCAGGACTTCAGTTTTTGGTTCTGACTATGTTGGTTCGAATCCAGCTCGGGCAACAAGCAAACCCTTTCAGCAGCGCTGAAAGGGTTTTTTGTTTTTACAAAAAGCGGGTTTGCTTTTAGGCCCATTTTAACGATCAGCCAGCGTTAGCGAGGTAATCCCGCTCGGTTTTTCTCGGCTAGCCAACACTGCCGGCGTGACCATGATAACAAATAATCACTTGTCAGCCGGCGTGACCGCAAGCCCGTAAAATTATTTTCCCATTGTACAACATAAAAAATTTGTTGTATCTTCATCAGGCGCAGTAACACTTAAGCTTTAAAATCCTTTTAGAGAACGTTAAATAGAGCCTCTTAAACGATGAAGTGGAATTGCAAGCCGGCGAGCCACCAAGTACTTTCTTATTAAGAATAGTTGAGATTTAGAATAAAACAAAACCCATGAAAAAACATCTGTTATTTATCGCTTCCTGTATTATTTCAGGAATAATCCCTTCTCAGACCTTGTTACAATGGGAAAAGGTTTTGAACGGATCTGCTGAAAACCACGGAGGCAGCATAAAAACAAATGCTTCAGGCGAAGTTTTTGTAGCAGGTGTTTTTACCGGAACCGTTGATTTCGACCCTGGCGCGCCGGTATATACGCTTGCTGCAGTTTCTGCAAAAGACGGATACCTGCTTAAAACCGATGCCGCTGGCAATTTTATGTGGGCCACAAGCATCGATGCAGAAATTACGGCGCTCGCCATTGACCCCACCGGCAATGTGTTTGTTGGCGGGTATTACAACGGCGTCAAAGATTTCGATCCGGGTGTCGCGCAATATACATTATCAAGCACTGCGAGTTTAGGCTTCGAAGCTGCGTATGTACTCAAACTCGATCCATCGGGTAATTTTCTGTGGGCAAGGCAAGCCGAGGGCCCGGCACTGGCGCGCGTTCAGGACATGACCACCGATCCTTCAGGAAATATATACTACTGCGGGCGCTTCAGGGGCACCATAGACTTCGACCCGGCACCCGCGCCAAATAATTCCCTCCAACAGTCAACCGGGGGTATCACCAGCGATGGTTTTGTGGCTAAATTAACCAGCGCCGGTAATTTTGGCTGGGGCTACGCTTTCGGAAGTACCATCATCGAGGACGAAGCCCTTGGGATGGTATCTGACGCAGCCGGAAATATTTTTACAACAGGCGTTTTTTGCGGCTCGGTTGATTTCGCTCCCGGCCCGTCGGTGTTAACCCTGACCACATCGCTGGATGCAGCGTTTGTAACAAAAATCAACTCAAGCGGTAACCTGGTATGGGCCAGAAAAGTAAACAGCAGCACACTTTTCGCTTTCGGTACCGACATCGCGCTCGATCAGTTGGCCAATGTTTATTATTGTGGCGGCTTCAGGGGCACCACCGATTTTGACCCGGGTGCCGGAACGGCAACCCTTACCTCCAATGGCGGCCCACTCGACCTTTTTATTTCAAAACTTGATTCTGCCGGCAATTATACCTGGGCCAAAGGAATCGGCTCTACAGGATCAGAACAGGCAGGCGGTTTAGCGGTGGACGCGACAGGCAATACCTGGATCACGGGTTTGTATGCAACCAGCTTCGACTTTGATCCTGCTTCTGCAATCGCGAATCTACCTGCGCCGGCAGGAAGTAATGATGTGTATATTTCGAAATTTGACAGCGGCGGCAATTATATTTGGGCGGGAGCGGTAGGTGGTCCGCAAAATGACGCCGTTAAAGGGATTTGTGTTGACGCGAGTGGCAATTGTTATGTGAGCGGTTCTTTTAGTGTCAGTTGCGACCTCGATCCCAATTCAGGTATAGCGACCGAAATTTCGGCCGGTCATTACGACGGTTTTGTATTAAAACTGAACGCATCAGCGAATCCTACTATCACCACAGCTATTGCAGACATCAGCCAGCAGGCGTCATGGTCGGTATATCCAAATCCCGCGCGCGAAACAGTTCACATCCGTGTTTCAAAGACCCCTGAACACGCCGCTGTAGAAGTATACAATTCACTAGGCATATTGGTTGGTAAACAGGATTTTCAGGGAAATGAAGCCCTGATCAATATCGCTGATCAGCCCAAAGGCCTGTTCTTTGTACGGATCACCGTGAACTCGAAAGTGATAGGTTCTTGTTCTCTTATCAGGGAATAGACATTACAATGGCAGGAAAAATGCCGCAATTAATGATAAAAAAAAGGCCTTCAAAATTTTTTGAAGGCCTTTTTTTTACAGGGTGGCTAGTTGCTCCTCCAGCAACTTAATTTTATTGAGCGCGTCGCTTTCTTTTTTTCTTTCTATGCTAATGATCTCAGGTTTGGCGTTTGCCACGAAACGTTCATTCGATAATTTTACCTGAACCGATTTTAAAAAGCCCATGTTATATTCGAGTTCTTTTTTTAATCTTTCTTTTTCTTCTTCCACGTTAATATTGCCTGCAAGCGGAACAAAAAATTCGGCGCTTAGCACCATGAAACCAATAGCGCCATCCACCTTTTCGCTGGTATAGCTGTATGACGACAAATTTGCCAGTTTAACCGTCACATGATCAAAGCGACTGAATCGCTGACCCACCGTTGATTTCTCCTTTACCTCCAGTTTTTCTTTTGGAGATATGTTTTTTTGCTGACGGATGTTTCTTACCTGCGTCACAATTTCTTTTACTACTTCAAAGGCTGTAAGGCTTTCTTTGTTTTGTGGTTTTACAGCGGGCCATTGCGCAACGATCACGCAGTCTTTCTCTGTACGTTTTGCAATGAGGTGCCAGATCTCTTCGGTAATAAAAGGCATCCAGGGATGCATAATTTTAAGCAGCGATTCAAAATACTCAATGGTTGCATCATAGGTAGCCCTGTCGATAGGTTGCGCTTTACCATCAATAAACTCTGGTTTAATCACTTCAAGATACCAGGCGCAAAAATCGTCCCACACCAGTTTGTAAGTGGTCATGAGCGCGTCGCTCATCCTGTACTTTGTGTAGTGATCATTAACAAGTTCGAGCTGTTCAGAAAATTTGTGACCGAACCATTCTATTGCTGTTTTGCTGGATTCGGGTTGTTCAACATCGCCAACTTCAAAACCTATGATCAGCCTGAAAGCATTCCATACCTTGTTAGCGAAATTTCTTCCCTGTTCGCAGTAACTTTCGTCAAACATGAGATCGTTGCCGGCGGGTGAACAGAATAGCATCCCAACACGAACACCGTCGGCGCCGTATTTTTCAATCAGGTCGAGCGGATCGGGCGAGTTACCCAGGCTCTTGCTCATTTTTCTTCCCAGCTTATCACGCACAATGCCGGTGAGGTAAACATTTTCAAAAGGTCTTTGCCCCGTGTATTCTTTACCGGCTATGATCATGCGTGCCACCCAGAAAAATAAAATTTCAGGAGCGGTAACGAGATCGTTGGTGGGATAATAATATTTAAGGTCGGCGTTGGCATGGTCCCAACCGTTAGCGATCACTTTAGGATCAAATACTGTCATTGGCCACAACCACGATGAGAACCAGGTATCAAGCACATCATCATCCTGTTTCACATCCCCCGCGTTTACCTGCGGATTCTGAATTTTTAAACGTTCAATGGCTTCTTCTTTTGTTTTGCAAACAACCGTATTTCCTTTGCCGTCGTACCAGGCCGGAATACGCTGTCCCCACCACAGCTGCCGGCTGATGCACCAATCGCGTACATTTTCCATCCAGTGTTTGTAGGTGTTGATGAATTTATCAGGGATCAGTTTAACATCATCGTTTAAAACAGCTTCGAGAGCCGGTTTGCTGATCTCTTCCATTTTCAGGAACCACTGCAGGGAAAGCCTTGGCTCGATAACGGCATCGGTACGTTCGCTGTGGCCGATCTTATTTTTTATGTCCTCTGTTTTTTCAACGAGACCGAGTTCCTGCAGGTCTTTTACGATCTGTTTGCGGCAGGCAAACCTGTCCATGCCAACATAAGCGCCTGCGGCCTCACTTATTTTTCCGTCGTCCGTCAGTGCGTCAATCGTTGGCAACTTGTACTTTTGCCCGAGATTAAAGTCATTGATGTCGTGCGCGGGTGTTACTTTCAAAGCACCGGTTCCAAATGAAGCGTCAACATAGTCATCAAAAATTACCGGCACCACACGATTGACTACCGGCACGATCACGTTTTTGCCTTTTAAATGAAGATAACGCTCATCTGCCGGGTTCACACAAACAGCGGTATCTCCCATGATTGTTTCAGGCCGGGTAGTAGCAACCGTAATAAACTCATTGGTGTTTTCCACCTTATATTTTACATAGATCAGTTTGCTGTTCGTTTCCTTGTGAATAACCTCTTCATCGCTTACAGCGGTTAAACCCTGTGGATCCCAGTTCACCATTCTTACGCCACGGTAAATATGTCCCTTATTGTAAAGATCAATAAACACATCAATCACAGCTTCACTCAGGTCGGTTTCCATGGTGAAGCGTGTCCTGTCCCAATCGCAGCTGGCACCAAGTTTCTTAAGTTGTTCTAAAATGATGCCTCCATATTTTTCTTTCCATTCAAAAGCATGGGCGAGGAAAGCCTCGCGTGAGAGGTCTGATTTTTTTATGCCTTTTTCCGCCAGGAGTTTCACAACCCTTGCCTCAGTGGCGATACTTGCGTGATCTGTACCCGGCACCCAGCAGGCGTTTAGCCCAAGCATGCGGGCTCTGCGAATAAGCACATCCTGTATGGTGTTGTTGAGCATGTGGCCCATGTGCAACACCCCGGTTACGTTAGGAGGTGGTATTACGATAGTATAAGGCGTGCGGTGGTCGGGCACCGATTTAAAGAATTTTTTCTCAAGCCAGTAGGGGTACCACCTGGCCTCTGCATCATGAGAATTATACGTTTTACTTATTTCCATGCTTAAAAAGCGATCAAAGATTATTTTGTTAAATTTCGTAAAAATACGCAAACAATCGTGTGTTTGTAATATCTTTATGGCACGATAATAGTAAATCAATCCATAAAAAATAATCACATGAAAAAAGTAATTTTAACGCTGGGCTTAGTAGCAGGTTTATCTGCTTTAACATTCGCACAAGAAGGCCACAGTGCAAACGATGGTCACAATCACCCTGCAGCCGCTGCAGATGCTGCCGCCGCACCAACAAGTCTGGCAGACATTAAAATGGATAAAATGACCCATGATTACGGAACCATTAAACAAGGTGGCAATGGTGAATGTGAGTTTAAATTTACGAATACCGGAAAAGAACCTTTGGTAATTACCAACTGCCAGGGAAGTTGCGGATGTACTGTTCCACAGTGTCCTCCTGAACCGATCCTGCCTGGTAAAAGCGGTGTAATTAAAGTAAAATATGATACCAACCGTCCGGGTGGTATTTATAAAACAGTAACCGTAAACTCTAACGCAAAAAGCGGCGCTCAGACCCTGACCATAAAAGGTACTGTTGAACCAAAACCTGTTGAAGAGGCTTTTCCTCAGAATCCTGCACCAGCCGGAGCTCCTGCTGAAAAGAAAGGTTAATATCTAAATTAAGACCGAAATGAAAAAATTGATATCATTGCTGGTGGTCATGCTGGGGTTGAACTTAAGTTTATCTGCCCAGGATGGAGGGTCCGTTGTTCCGAACATGGATCCGAATGCGCCGGATATTAAATTTGAAAATGAAGTGTTGGATTATGGCACTATTGATTACGATGCGAACGGAATCCGTGAATTTAAATTTACGAATACCGGAAGAAGCCCTTTAACAATTACTTCGGTTACCGGTGAGTGTGGTTGCACAGCCACCACTATCGATGGTAAACAGGGTTGGCCTGCAGAACCAATTCTGCCTGGTAAAAGCGGCGTGATCAGGGTAAAGTACGATACCAAGAGAGAGGGCCGTTTTGAAAAAAACGTAACGGTAACTTCCAATGCAAAATTTAGCAGCAAAAAAGTACGTATTAAAGGTGAAATTAAACCAAAACCGGCAACAGCCAATGGCAACTAATTGTTCTAAACTTTTAAAAGATCCCGCTCCTGGCGGGATTTTTTGTTTAAAGGCCATGCTGTCATTATTCATTGTATTGTTAACGGTTAATGCCGTTTCTCAGCCTAAACTCGAAGTGCTTGATGCCAAACAGAACTTCGGCTTTGTAAAAAAAGGTGAAGTCGTAAAAGTGGTTTATGATATTACCAATAAAGGCAATCAACCCCTCATTATTAGCGACACCGAAGTTTCATGCTCCTGCACCACCGTTGAGTTTCCGGGGCAACCCGTGCTTCCGGGCCAACATGCAAAAATAATTGTAAGCTTTGATACCAAAACAGTTTATAACCGCCAGGACAGGGTTGTGTATGTTAACAGCAACGATCCAAAAGGCCCCGCTAAACTCAGGTACAAAGGCGTTGTCCTTAAAAACTGATTTGCTGTATTCACACCGCGTGTAATTTCAACTGCCTGAAAAATTCTGAAACAATAATTGAGGTGGCAATGGCGGCGTTAAGTGATTCGGTGTTGTTTTGACTGCCCGCCGGAATCGTAATAGGATTGGTAATTAATTTGAGATTTTGCTCACTGATACCATTGGCTTCGTTACCAATAATAATGAGACCGTTGGTGGGTTTTTCGACGTAAAGGCTTTTGCCGTTCAATACCGCGCCATATACAGGCATCGTGGGCACCGGCGCCAGTAATTCAGTCAGGTCTGTATAAACCACGTTCACGCGTAAAAAGGCACCCATAGTTGATTGTATGACCTTGGGATTGTAAAAATCGCAGCTGGCAGGCGAACAAAAAATTGTTGACAGGCCAAACCAGCCAGCCAGCCTGATGATTGTGCCGAGATTGCCGGGATCGCGCACATCGTCGAGATAAAGAGAAAAATTATTTTTAAAATCAAAAGTCGACTGCGGTTCTTCAAAATAATGGCAGACCGCAAGAACATGGTTAGGTGTGTTTTGAAGACTGATCTTTTTAAGTTCTGTTTCGCTGGCTTCGGTAACACGCAGGGTATTGATTTTTTCGGCGTGAGCTTCTATAAAATCACGAGTCGCAAAAATTTCTTTCAAGGCTAAGGGGCGCTGATCAATTATTTCACAGACTGTTTTAATGCCCTCAGCAATGAAGAGTTTGTGGGAGTCCCTGAATTTTTTTAATTGAAGAGATTGTATTTCTTTTATTTGATTTTTACTAAGCATATTTTACCCTAAATTAGCATATTTTAATTAAGCATATTTGGATCCAGACGTAAAAATATTGAAAGCGGCTTGTTTTAAAAAAATATCCGGACTTTTTTTGTCTATTTTCCTACTTCAACTGTTTGTTGCCTGCAACCCTACAAAAAAGCTATTGCCAAATGAATACCTGGTTGATAAGGTTGAAGTGGTCAATGTCAAACAAACCGATCTGCAAAAAGAAGAGCTTGAAGCCTTCTTCCGTCAAAAACCGAACCGTAAGCTTTTCAGGAAAATACACTTTTTTGTGTGGTGGTATAATCTTTTTAACCAGGATAAATTAAATAAAAGGAGGGTAAAACGAAATTTAAAATACGACCGGATCAATACCGAACGCGTAAAAAAAATCGAAAAGAAAAACGCCAGGCGTTTAAAAAAGGGAAAAAAAGCCAGGGCACCCAAACTAAAAGACAAGGAGAGCCCGATTTTTCTTGAAAGTGTAAGAGACATCGGCGAGGCAGCCGTGATATTCGATTCAACGCTCACCGAGCAAACAAGGTTGCAGTTAAGCAGGTATCTTTTTACCAAGGGCTATTTTAATAACAAGGTCACCGACACCATTAATTTTTCAAGGAACAGTCAGCGCGCCACCATCAAGTACATTCTTTATCCCCAACAGCCATATTTTGTGAATAAGATCATTTATGATCTCGAAGACGAAAAGCTTGGCCAGTTGATCCTTGAAGACACAGTAAACACCCTGCTAAAAAGAGGAATGCAATACGATGAAGATAAGATCAGGCTGGAAGGGCAACGTATAACCAACTTTGCCTTGAACAACGGTTACTATTTTTTCGAAAATGCTTACCTTAATTTTAATGCCGATTCTGCCTTTGGCAATCATACCGTGTCGGTGATCATCAATCTTAAGAAATTTGGAACACAATTCAGTTCATCGGCCGACTCTATCGTTTACACCGACCATCCAAGATTTAAAGTAGAAAATGTATATATTATCACCGAACCGGTGTATGGCAATGTACAGGACACCCGGTTTAAGGATACACTAAAGACCAGAAGAACCGGTACGGTTTTTTTAATGAACAAGCCTCTGCCATATAGGCGCAAAATTATTACCAGCAACGTGGATATATACAAGGGCCAGTATTTCAGGAAAGACACTGCCGAGAAAACCTACAAGCAATTGTTAGGGCTGGGAATTTTTAAAAATGTGTCGGTACAGTTTTTAAGAAGTAATAAATACAACGACCGGCTCGATTGCTACATAGTTTGTTCACCGCTTGTTAAACAATCCATCACCACCCAAACAGAGGGCACCAACACCAGTGGGAACCTTGGTATCGACGGGAGCATCATTTACCAGAACCGGAATTTTTCGAGAGGAGGAGAGCTCGTTGAATTAAGGTTGCTGGGCGCTATCTCGGCGCAGAAACAATTTTCCAGTGGTAACAACGCGTCGATTACTGAGGTTGATTTAAAAAGACTTCAGCGTACATTCAACACTATACAATTCGGACCTGAAATAAGTTTTTCGGTACCGCGTGCCTTATTTCCCTTTTCACTACTGCCTTTTAAAAAAGACATGTTGCCGCGAACCTACATCCGAACATCACTTAATTATCAATCAAGGCCCGAGTTCAGCAGGGTGATTACCAATCTCGATTATGGTTTTAGTTTCAGAACAAACAGCAACCGATTAAAACATGACCTAATTCCTTTTGAAGCCTATCTGGTAAGGGCACAATTGCTGGCTTCTTTCAGAAATGATCTCAATAAATTTAATGACGCGTTTTTAATTAATTCCTTCCAGGATCACATTACAACTTTGAGCAGGTACGGCGTTACCTACACTTCTAAAGAAAATTCGGTCACTGGAAAGAAAGCTTCATTTTACGTTAAACTGAATCTTCAGTCTTCGGGCAACATATTAAGATACCTGTACCAGGTAACCGGGCAGCCAAAAGATACACTAGGCCGGTATTTGCTTTTTAATATCCCTTTCGCGCAATTTTTAAAAAGTGATATCGATTTCAGGATCTACATTCCCGTGAGAAAAAAGAGCAGAGTGGTTTACAGGATCGCGGGTGGAATAGGAAAACCCCTGGCCAATTTAAAAGTACTGCCCTATGAGCAAAGTTACTTTAGCGGTGGTCCAAACAGTGTGAGGGCCTGGCGGGCCAGAACCCTTGGGCCCGGAAGTTATGACCCGCGCACTGACACCACGGGCACGCGGTACGATAAGATAGGCGATATTCTGCTGGAGGCAAATTTTGAATACAGGTTTCACATTATCAAAGCATTTAACGGCGCCTTTTTTGTTGACGCAGGAAACATATGGCGGATAGATCCTGATCCTAAAAAACCAGGCGGCCAATTTACAGGCAGTGGATTTCTAGACCAGGTAGCCATTGGCGGCGGTATGGGAATTCGCTGGGACCTGAGTTTTTTTGTTTTAAGACTGGACATCGCAGCTCCACTGAAAGATCCTAAATATGAAATTGGGAACAGGTGGACCTTTGATAAACGGCCCTGGACGCAATTGGTGGCGAACTTTGGCATTGGCTACCCGTTTTAAATTTAGAAAGTATGAAAACAGCAGGCTTCACCATCATCCGTAACGCTCTCAAATACGACTACCCCGTGGTGGAAGCCATTACATCCATATTGCCGGTTTGTGACAAGTTTTTTGTGGGTGTAGGCAACAGCGATGATGGCACGAGAGCACTCATTGAATCTATCGCCTCCGACAAAATTATTATTATTGATACCGTATGGGACGATCAGTTGCGCGAAGGCGGTCAGGTGCTGGCCAATGAGACTAACAAGGTGTTTGACGCTATTCCAGCGGAATTCGACTGGTGTTTTTACATACAAAGCGATGAGTGCGTGCATGAAGACGACCTTCCAAAAATAAAAGACGCGATGATGAGGTTTAAAGACAACCGGGAAGTTGACGGACTTTTATTTGAGTACAAACATTTTTACGGGCAGTACAATTATATTGGGATAGGACGGCGCTGGTATAAAAATGAGATCCGCGTGATCAGGAATAATAAAGACATTCGTTCTTATAAAGACGCGCAGGGGTTCAGGAAAACGAACAACAAAAAACTGAGAGTAAAATCCACAGGCGCCTTTATCTACCATTATGGCTGGGTGAAACCACCGCAGGCACAGCAGGCAAAACAAAACAGTTTTCACAAGATGTGGCATAACGACGCCTGGCTCGAAAAAAACATCGCGAACGTAGAAGAGTTTGACTATAACAATATTGATCTGCTTGAAATTTATAAAGGAACTCATCCGGCAATAATGAAACAAAGGATAGAAAATGCCAGGTGGAGATTTAAATATGATAAAAGCAAAGTGAAAACAAATTTCAAGTACAGGTTTTTATTCTGGGTTGAAAAGCTAACGGGGTGGAGGATAGGAGAGAACCGGAATTACAGACTTTTATAAACCACTAATACACAAACCACTAAGGCACTTAGAACCCTAAAGAAACACTAAGATTAATAAGCCGACGTTGATCATTCGTCCTTCGCTGAGTGTCGCTGAGTGAACTTCGTGTTAAGTGATTGATTTTACGGTTAAATGCATTTAAAATAATCAAAAGCTTCTAAACAATCATTGCATTTGTAGAGCGCTTTGCAGGCGGTGCTTCCAAATTGTGAGACCATCACAGTATTTTTACTTTTACACCGAGGGCAGGTAATGTGTTTTGGACTACCTGTCAAAAAAGATTTATCACTTGTGCTTTCTTCCGGCGGCGCTATGCCGTATTTCTGGAGTTTTAATTTTGCTTCATCGCTTAACCAGTCGGTAGTCCAGGGCGGTGTAAAAGTTGTTGTGATATTTACGGTTTCAAAGCCATAGGCTTTGAGCTTTTTTTTGACATCGTCCTCTATCTGCTTCATTGCCGGACAACCGCTATAAGTGGGTGTTATTTCGACATTAACCGTTTTATCGTTGAGAGAAATGTTTCTTATAACCCCAAGATCAACAACGGAGATAACAGGAATTTCAGGATCGGGGATCTCGTGGAGCAAAGTGTAGATATCTTCTCTGGTGGTCATTATCTGGCTGCCATTACACGCTGAATCAGCGTGATCTGCATTCACAAAGGTAGCTGTTTTTGAGGGGAAGATTTAGTTTTTTACTTAATAAAGTGCAAATTAGTCACTAAATATTCGTTAACGGTTTTGCATCCATCGATCGGCTGTCGAGCGCGTCGCGAAGGCCGTTGCCAACCAGAACAAAAGCGAGTACCAGCGACATAATAGCCAGGCCCGGGATAAAAGCAAGATACGCCTTATCCATTAAAATATAACCGTGATGGGCGTTGGTCATCTCACCCCAGGAAGGAATGGGCGGTTGCGCACCTATCCCCAAAAAACTTAAACCCGCTTCGGTCAGAATAGCGCTGGCGAAATTAGTTGCCGCCATCACAATCACTGGTCCCATCACATTAGGTAAAATATGCCTGAAGATGATCCTCGGGTTTTTAAAGCCAAGTGCCCTGCCTGCTTCCACGTATTCTTTCTCGCGAATGCTCATAACCTGTCCCCTTACAATTCTTGCAACTTCCACCCACATAGTTAAACCCACTGCGATAAATACCTGCACCACTCCCTTGCCTAAGACCAAAGTAATAGAAATAACCAACAGGATGGTAGGAATGGTCCAAACCACATTCAAAAACCACATGATGGCCGCGTCGGTTCTGCCTCTGAAATAACCGGCAACAGCGCCTAAAAAAATGCCGATAAAAAGCGAAATGAAAACTGATACCAGCCCAACACCGAGGCTGATGCGGGTTCCTATCATTAAACGGCTTAAAAGGTCACGTCCCAGTAAATCTGTTCCCAACAGGTACGTTTTTTCCTTTATGTTTTTTTCGGTGATCGTGTTTTGCAATTCAGTTATGGTTTTAGTCACTTTTTCAGAATGACCGATCTCAAAAAAAGATAGTTTTTGCGCGACAGAATCGTATACGATGGGGCTGCGGGGATCAATCGCATAAACAACATCGGCTACATTGAAATTTATTTTACTGCCGTTATTTGGGATATTCCCGGTGTATTCTTCAATGGTTATATATGGCCCGTTAAATTGATAGTCGGCGATACTGTATGCTGCAAAAGGATCACTTTCACCAAACAGCATTTTACTGAATAAATTAGTGTGCTGAGCTTCCTGGTTCCTGGCCATTAAGAGGAACCTAACTTTAAACCCCGGCTCTTTAATAAATAATTCAAGTTTCTGATCATTGGCATACGGTGTTTGATCAGGTGTGATGAGGTAGCCCAGGATGGAAATTACGCAGGCTATCGCGATCACCGTAAGACCGAACATTGAAAGCTTGTTGCGTTTAAAGCGAAGCCAGGTTTGCCTGCTTAAAGAGGCCGATTCAAAATCTATTTCTTTCTTTTTAAAAAACACTATTTACTTTTTCCACGCTGGCTTAGCAAAAAACGAAGCTATGCCAACAATGCATGAATACACAGGATAAATGCAGCCCGCTGGCAAACTAAACCATAAAAGGTTTTTGTTTTTTATAAAGCCTGAAGCTAAAAATAATAACAAAATGTCGATTAACAATTTTAAAATTATAAACCTGAACGCAAGTCCCTGGAAAGCCGGAGAAAAGAAACTATAAAAAAAACAAAACAACCAGGCGGCATTTACCATAAAGATAAGCCCGGCCAGGCAAAAGTTAAGGGCGTTTTTGTTGATTTTAAATTTAGAAGCCCATCTTATTTTTTGACTGATAAGAGCAGAAAAAGAATAACAGGGGTAAGTGTAAACAACCGCTGAAACCGATTTCAGGTAGCTGATGCGGGCACCAGGAATTTTTTTTACATCCTCAAGAAAAAAAATGTCGTCTCCGGAGGCTATTTGCAAATGAGAATTATAACCTCCTGCTTTTTCAAATATTTTTTTAGTGAAGATGAGATTGGCGCCGTTGCATAAAAAGGCTTTTTTATAAAAGGCGCTGCCGCATGCCATCACTGCAAGAATGTTGTTTTCTATGGCCTGCAAGGCCCAAAGGAGAACTGAATGGTCGGCAATGGCTACCGGCGCGATAATGAGGTCGGCCCGCTCAGCTTTGTAAAAATCAGAGATGCTCTGCAACCACTGGTAAGACGTGGTAAACGTGTCGGCATCGCGCAATACTATGAGTTCGTGGTTGGCCAGCGACATCGCGTAGCTAATGCTCTGTTTTTTTCCTTTTTGTTGTTTGTTGGAGATGATCCTGTAACTAAAGGGAGATTTTTTTAAAATGGTTTCTGCGATCTGCACGGTAAGATCAGAGCTGGCATCGTTGATAAAAATAAGTTCCATTTTTTGCGGGTCATAGTCCTGTTTAAGGATGGAGGTAAGACACGCAGTGATATTCCCCTGTTCGTTGCGGGCACAGATAATGATCGTGAGCGGAGTATCTTTTTTTCCACCCTGCGGAATAAAAAACGACGTCCGGATGAATCCAATGGAGAGCCATAAAAGCACGGCGGCGTATAAAAAAAGCAAGGCAAAGAGTATAAAAAGTAAAAGACTCATTTTTTTGCAGCTGAAAGTTTAAAATTAAAATTTTGTTGCAATAAAATGATGTAGCCGTAAACGCTCGGTACAATGATATTGACGAGCCAGATCAAAACAGAGGAAAGGGCCAGCGCGGTGTCGCTTAGTCCGGAGTCTTTAAACACCACCAGGGCGATGGCAGCTCTGATAGGGGCTTCGAGCACACTGATCATTGGAATGATGGTGGTGATCAGAAAATACAAAAGTATATCGGGACCAAGCGACAGGTTGGCGTGATCGTAAAAGATGCTGATCAATAAAAACATTTGTGAAAAGAATACAGCATAACGCAAAACAGAAAAGGAAAATAGTTTTGTGAGCAACGCAGCCGAGAACGGATACTTAAAATTTTCGAGTTTGTTTTTTTTACTGATCAGTTTAGAGATCAGGTTTAAAAGGTAATCGAGATTGTATACACACAGAAACAGGCCCACCAGCACGACCAGGCTTAAACCGCTTGCCAGGTAGGCCATCCAGGAATTTTCTCCGGCAAACCTGTTTAAATTGTAAAGCAGGGCGATTAACCCCGAAATGATAGTGATGGACAATTGAAACATGCCGCCCACAAAATGCAACACAGTAACCCTCGACCGGTTTTCGGGTTTAAAAAAAATGATCTTGGCAAGGAATTCAGTAGCGCGGCCGGGCGCGAGGTTACCAAGGCAAACGCCACTGTAAACTGATTTTGTAGCTGTTTTGTAACTGATCTTTTCAACAGGCGCTGTTATCAGCATCCATTTGTACGCTTCAATACCCCAGTTGACCGGGATTAACAATAGGCAAAAAACAAATGACAGAACGCCCCTGTTCGAAAATGCGGAGTCGTAGAGCAGGGCGAGTTTTTCAGAAGTAAAATCACTTTTTAATCGCAGGTAAATAATTACAAAACTACCAATGCCAACAAGAAGTTTTATAAGTATGGAAAGTATTTTTTTCCGCTGTTCCAAATTAGGCTAAATTTACATTTTAAATGGCAGTTAACGACAGAATAATTTTGGGAATCGACCCCGGAACGATAGTGATGGGCTATGGTTTGCTGCACATTGAGAACAACGTTTTAAAGCCTATTGGCGTTGGGGTAATACAGTTAGACAAATATGATGATCACGCCATCAGGCTAAAAAAAATATTTGAACGGGTGGTAAGTATTATTGAAGAGTTTAAACCGGATGAATTGGCAATTGAAGCGCCCTTTTTTGGTAAAAATGTTCAGTCTATGCTTAAACTGGGACGGGCGCAGGGTGTAGCCATTGCTGCTGCCTTAAGTAAGAATATTCCTATAACCGAATATTCCCCCAAGAAAATAAAAATGAGCATCACCGGTAATGGTAATGCCAGTAAAGAACAAGTAGCCGCTATGTTGCAACAGATTCTTGGTGTTAAAAGCGAACACGCTTTTTTAGACGCTACCGACGCTTTGGGAGCCGCGCTTTGCCACTATTACCAGAAAAAAAATGCAGGTGTGGCTGGTAAATCTTATACCGGTTGGAAAGCATTTTTAACGGATAACCCTAAGAGGAAGGTTTAGATAAATACAGGCAGACATTTTTTACCTCTTCAAAGAATTCAGTTTTTTAAAACCAATCAGTTGATCGTAATAGGTGCCGAATTTCCTATGGTACACAAAAATATTATAGTCGTTTTCAGTGTCCCAGTAGTTGCCCTCGGTAATGGTTTCATCGCCACTCTTTTTAGCATCATCGCTTAAAACATATTCGTAATTATAAAAACCCTGTTTTAAATAAAGGGTGGCTTCATAACCGAAGCGCTTGTAGTTGTAGGTCATTTTACTGAGCCTGCTCATACGCCAGTCGGTAAGCTTTCCTAAAATATAAAAGTTACCTTTTGTTTCGGGTGTTACATATGGGAGAAAAAAATCCACGTATACATAATCCGCCTCAAGGTCCATGTTACCGCCTGACTCGCGGTTTCTGATCAGGAAATTGCCGTTAAAATCATTATAAAACAAATAGGGTTTGGTGGCCCTCAAAATTTCGGGATACAATACCACGTGGTTTTTTAAATTATCATCCTTATGGATCTCTTTTACATACTGGGTTAAAAACCGCAGGCTGCGAATATCAAAAAACCTGAATTCATTGCCCCCGTTAAAAGTGCTCGCATCGTCGAGCGAATAAGTGAATAGCGAGCCATTGATAAAAGTGGGCTTAATATCAGTTACCGCGTTATCCCAACGGTTATTTTGGGTGATCACTACCTTCAGGTCTTTGTTTGGGTTATTGATATCGTAAACAGGACTCGAGATTGTGAAGTCAATGTGCTGTTTGTTATATTGGTCGTCGCCGCCGATTGTTTGGCGGAAAGTGGCGTTAACGGAGGTTTTGGCATCGTATACCATAAAGCGACGGC
Source organism: Bacteroidota bacterium (assembly GCA_040386615.1). Lineage (GTDB taxonomy): Bacteria > Bacteroidota > Bacteroidia > B-17B0 > Aurantibacillaceae > Aurantibacillus. Next base: position 178,124 of record JAZKFC010000021.1, on the reverse strand, counting down.
TCAGTACTATGTCTTTTTTATCGCCGCGCATATATACATACATCAGGTAGTTGCCGCTTTTTGAAAAGGTAATGTTTTGCTGGGGGAAGAGTATGCTATAGTGGGTGTAATTCTGGAACGTGGTCATTGAATAGGCAAAATTGATGATGTTCAGGTCGAAGAAGCCGTTAATGTATTCGCTGATCATCAAATCGCTGGGTGTCCAGTCGGCATTACAATGTACAAAAGTAATGGCATATTGTTTCTGATCAGAGTCAAGATCGTCGAAACTCAGCTCGAGCAGTTCGCCACCGTTGAGACTAATTACCGGAACCGCGTATTCCCAGGTACTTTCATGAAACTGTATGGTTTTAATATTCGGTTTGTATACGTAGTCATCGTATTTCAAAACGTTATCGTTCACATAATCTTCTTCTTCTTCAAGTTTTGACTGTGGGAAAAATACAATGGGAAACAGCGATAAAAACAATAAAAAAGCCCGGTAAAGCATGTTTTCAAATATAGTCAATGCACCCGTTTAAAACGAAGTGGTAGTTACAAATATTGTAAAAACGGGAAGAAAAAGACTGTTATTTTTTGGAAGAGAACCACTGCACTTTGCTTTCCTGTTTTTTTATCAGGCGCAGGATGTTTTTGCGGTGGGTGATGATCAGTAATGTGGATACAACGATAGAAAAAACGGTGAGAATAGGATTGGTATTTCCCATTACAAGGTTTAGAAAAATAGGGAAGGTGATACCGCCTATCATAGAAGACAGTGAAACGATGCGCGTTGAGAAAAGCACGATGAGGAATACAAGGAGCGATAAGGCGCAGGACACAGGAAGGATACAAATGACAATGCCCAAAATGGTGGCTACCCCTTTTCCACCCCTGAACCCGGCAAAAACAGGAAAAATGTGACCCATCAGCGCTGCTACCCCGAGAGCCAGCTGTAAATTGATGAATTCGTTACTTTGGCTTGAAAATCCGCTAAAATACGCCAGGGCTACCGCTATACTGCCCTTTAAAATGTCTATGATGAGCACGGGGATCCCCGCTTTTTTGCCTAATACCCTGAAAGTGTTGGTTGCGCCGGCATTTCCACTGCCAAATTCACGCACATCGATATTGTAAAAAGCCAGCCCTATCCATACCGAGGTAGGAATAGACCCCAATAAATAAGCCGCGAATATCAATACTGCCACCAATGTTTTTAAATTGTTAAGTTAGTATTACAAATCTAAAAATAATTTTAAATAAAAAAAGCACTTAACCCTTTTTTTGCAAAAGTTTAAGTGCTTTAATATCAGTAATTTAAAATTTAGTAGTCTCCTTTTAGTTTTACGCCTTGTTCGATTTTCTGAAGGGCAGTAATATACGCGGCTATGCGCATGCTTGTTTTAAAATGGGAGGCATTGTGCCAAACGGCTTCAAAAGCGATCTCCATTTTCAGGTCATGTTTGCTGTTTACCTCTTCTTCTGTCCAGTAATATCCGGCTTTGTTCTGAACCCATTCAAAATAACTCACTGTCACCCCGCCGCTGTTAGCCAGGATATCGGGAACACAAATGATGTTTTTTTCGTTTAAAATGGGGTCAGCCTCAGGGGTAGTTGGTCCGTTTGCGCCTTCCACAATTAATTTAGCCTGTATTTTACCGGCGTTTTCTATGGTAATTACATTCTGAAGGGCTGCGGGTACCAAAACATCGCATTTGCTGATAAGTAATTCAGAAGCGTTGATCTCGGTAGCGCCTTTAAAACCCTTTAGGGTACGGTTATTATTGGTTGTATATTCGAGGGCGGCCCTGATATCAATGCCATTTTCATTGTAAAATGACGCCGAATGATCGCCAATTCCTACAATTTTTAAACCCTGTTCCGAAAGCAGTCTTGCTGCGTGCGATCCAACGTTTCCAAACCCCTGTACAACAGCGGTTACTTCGTTAGGTTTCAGGCCCATTTTTTTAAGTGCCGCAAGGGTATTTACCATCACACCACGGCCGGTCGCGGCATCCCTGCCTAAAGAACCACCAATTGCCACTGGTTTGCCGGTAATAACGCCCGGACTATCTTCACCTGTATTTTTGTTAAATTCATCAAGGATCCACGCCATTTCGCGACCGCTGGTTCCCATATCGGGGGCCGGAATGTCTTTGTTAACGCCGAAAACGTCTTTCATCGACACTGCGTAAGCACGGCTCAAACGCTCCAGTTCACCAACGCTCATTGAGCGGGGATCACATTTAATTCCGCCTTTTGCTCCGCCGTATGGCAGGTTGGCAACAGCACATTTAAAACTCATCCATGCAGCCAGGGCCATCACTTCATCGGCGTTAACATCCATTGCATACCTGATACCGCCTTTGCTCGGACCCAGGTGCGTGCTATGAACAGTACGGTAGCCGTTAAACACCTGTACTTTGCCGTTATCCATCATTACAGGTAAACTTACTTTAACCTGTTTGCTGGGATTTCTTAGAACCTGGGATACATTTTCACTGAGATTCATTAATTTCGCGGCCACATCCAGGCGGGCCAAAACAGCATCAAACATACTTTCATGGGTTTGAGATGTGTTTGCAGTTTTTGTCGACATAAAGAAAAAATTAGTTTGTTAACTGGGGCACAAAATTAAGCAATATTATGAGTTCAACAAAGTAATTATTAAGCAGATATAACATATATTAGCTGAGAGATTTGTTAGAACTTGTTTGAGATTTATCACACCTGAGCCAAGCCTTCCGGGCATTTTACTTTCACAATACCAAAGCATAAACAAATTTGCGATATAAATGTTAAACAAGCTCCTATTTATAAAGAGCATCAATGTTATTTTGACCTATGGCCGAGTTTTTTAAGATTTTCTCAATTTTTTTAACCTGTACTTTTTTCTTCGTTAAACTTGGCGTGCCGTCGGCAGTTATCTTTTTCAAATACAGTTTTCTTAAATCCATGCTTGTTGCCTGCGCGGGCGGCATCACAGGCAATATTATTTTCACCTACCTGAGCGCCACCATTTTAAAATGGACACACGCTTACAGGGAGAAAAGAAACATCCAGAAAAAAATATTTACAAAAACCACGCGCAGGATGATCAGGATCAAAAAACGCTTTGGCCTCGCGGGCATCGCTTTTATCACCCCGATCATTTCACAACCTATAGGCGCATTTTTTGCCGAGAAATTTTTTAAGGACAAAAGAAAAGTGATCCTCTACCTCAGTGTGTCTGTGGTATTTTGGGCTCTCTTCATTTATTTAATACTTTATTTAATTAATTTTGTATTAATGGGATGGCTGATCTGAAAAACAGAAAACACTTATTTTTCGACCTGGATGACACGCTTTGGGATTTTGAAAAAAACTCCTCCCTGGTATTGCAACAATTATTTTGTGAATTCGCGCTGGAGGATAAAATAAAAACGGATTTCCAGGAATTTTTCGACGTTTACAAAACCATCAATCACGGCCTCTGGGTAGATTACCGCAACAAACGAATCGACAAAGAATATTTAAGAAATAACCGGTTCGACATGGCTTTCAGGGCCTTTGACCATCACAACCGCGACGAAAGTCTACAGCTAAACGAACAATATTTGTCGCGGGCGCCAAAAGGAAGATTACTCAAAGAGGGATGCCTGGACGTTTTAGAATACCTCCGGAAAAAATACACACTTCATATTATCACCAATGGTTTTAAGGAAGTGCAGCAGATCAAAATAGACGGCGCGGGGCTAAGACAATTTTTCTCGAACATCATCATCAGCGAAGAACACGGATCAACCAAACCCGATAAGAAAATATTCAGCCTTGCCGAATCGCTGGCAGGAGCTACAAAAAGCGATTGTGTGATGATAGGCGACAATTTTGAATGTGACATCCTGGGTGCCACTGAAGCAGGGTGGGAGAGTGTTTATTTTTCCGAAAAGCAACATGATTTCAAAGGCAACGCCATCAGCAATTTAAAGGAACTAAAAAATTTCTTCTAAAACCGGTGGCTTTCGTTTAACAGTTTATACTGCGAAATTGCAAATACTGTTGTAAGGACAGAATTTATGCACGTCGTCGTCGTTTGTTTGGCTGAAAGGATAGGCCGGATCAAAAATGCTTTCAATAAACGCCCTGAGTTCATTTTCAAACGCATTCACGAACGCTTCGGTGAACACAAATGGTTTTTTTGAACCGCCTTCAATAATGTATTTTGGCTCTTCGGTAAAAGTTTTAAAAGGAAAAATGCAGGGCTGAATTTGTTCCGGGGCGCTAAATCCGTTTTTGTAAATCAGCCAGGCATAGAGCATCAACTGCAGTTGTTTGTCGTAATTTTTATCGTGGAATAATTTTTCAAAATTATCGAATGTGAATTTGTCGGTACTTTTCACCGAACTTTTATAATCAATGATCCTTGTTTTACCCATGAAGCTGTCAATCCTGTCTATTTTTCCTTTAATATAGATCAGGGTACTTTTTTCGCCGATGGTGATTTCAAGTGGCGCGGAGAATTCACGTTCAAGATCATTGAGCGTTAAAAAATGATTTTGTTCGTGCAGGCGATCAATAAACTTAATGTCGTTGTTCACGAGTTTTTTTACGTACACTTTTATCACCTCCTGCTGCAATAAACTTTTTCCTGCGGGCTCATTGTTGTCGAAGAAAAAATCAAAACTTCCGTTTACCGTGGCCTCAATAGTTGGCAGGGTTTCTTTTAATTCTGCGGCAGTCACGACCCGGCCAGTAAATGGTTTATACAGGCGTTCAAGGCTGAGGTGAAGGATAGAGCCAAAAGTGTTTGCTTCCGCGCTTTCCTCCACTTCTTTAGTTTCCTTTAAACGCGCGCCATACCGGAAATAAAATTTAAGGCTACATTCTTTGTAGGCTATGAGGCCCGATGGCGACAGGCCCCCGTAAACATCATTGCTTGTTGCTTTCTGAAGCACCGAAGTAAGAACGCTTTCGTTTTTTTGAATGTTGATCACATTACCGGTTGTTTCCTGGAAACCGGCATAGGAGGCCACCTGTTCGGTAATGCTGATCCCGCTGTTGAATTGTTGCATCTCCAGTTGGAGCTGCGTGAGGAACCTGCTCTTTTCACCTTTGCCAAAAGTATCGGTTTCACTGTCGTAGGTAATGGTAATGTCTGTTGCTCTTTGTAACAGGCGGTAAAAGTGATAGGCATAGATGGCATCCTTTTCGAGGTACAAAGGCAAACCAAAAGCACGCTTCAGGTCGTTCGGAATAAATGAATTAATGGTTTTACCTGAAGGCAATACGCCCTCGTTCACGTTTACCAGGATGATATGCTCAAAATCAAGTGTACGAGTTTCGAGCACACCCATTACCTGCAAGCCTTTTAAAGGTTCGCCGATAAAGGGCGCGGTAGCATTGCCTACCACCTGGTTGTACAACTGTTTAAAAGCCTGCAGGTCGTTAAAGTGGGCGTACTTTGTGATCAAATCGCTCAGTCTGTTAAAATTTCTTGTGATGATCTCAAGGTATTCCAGTTCAAGGGATGCCTGGTTGCCAGAGCTTTGTTCAGAAAAATAAGCAATGAGGGTTTGCAGCACATCCGCGATTAAAACACAAAGACCTGCCACCGACGCCACGGGCCGGAACAATACTCCCAACACGGGGTGGTGTTCGCCAAGCAGTTGTTGGATATTCTTCTGAGAAACAAAAGACAGGTTGCGCTCCGAAAGTTCGTTAATGATTTTTGTGATCGAAATTCTGCTGCCTTTGGCTTTCACATAACTTTGAAATAGCGGCTGCCGCAATAAACCAACAAGGTCTTTGTGATAAATGGTTTTATGTGTTTTATTTTGTTTTGAAAAATTAAGCTGGATCTGTAACAGGAGATCTATCAAACCGTAAGTGGAAGTATACTTGAGCGGATATTCCATGGTGATGTTCACGTGCTCCACGCCGGCCGGTAATTGTTGCAACACGGGCCACAACAGTTTTTCGTTCGCGAGCACCACCGCAACTTTGTCGAGTGGCACGTTGTCGTTGATGAGTTTTTGTATGCTCTGTTTTACAACCTGCGCCTGGCCGATCTGTTTAGGCACAGAGACTATTTTAATGTCTTTAATGCCTTTAAAATTGTCGCCGGTAAAAAGCGCTTCGCGTTGAACGAATAATTCAAAATTGTTTCTTAAAAACAATCCCGCTTCCTGGTTGAGGTCATTCAGGTAATAGTTATCGGCGTCCCAAAGCAGATCGGCTTTTTTGGTGGTGTACAGGCCGTTGAAGATCTTTAGTTCCGCGGCGTTTAACGCGTTAAAGCCGCAGAATATAAATTTGTGAAACTGTTCTGGATAGAGACTTTTTTCAAATTGCGCAACGGCTGTTTTGTAGGCAAGGCCCTGGTAAGCCCATTTGTTTGAGAGAAGGAAGGCGCTGAAATGCTTGTAAATAGCGCCCAGGCTATTCATGAATTGCAGATAATTTGTCTGGTAGTCGGTTAAAAATTCAGCGCCCAGGCTCCAGTTCTCAATTTCTTTGATGTCTTTTAAATTTTCGTAAAGCTGTTCCGAATCGGCAAGGTACCTGTCAATTTCATTAAAATCCTGAAGGATCAATTGTCCCCATTTCGCAAAGCTGTCAAAAGTTTCGGCATTGGTGCCATAACACAGGCGGTAACTTTCGTAAAGGTGGCAGATGAGGTCTATTTCTTCGAGGGTCTTTAAACCACTGAGTTCACTTACCAGTTCCTCGGCGCTAATGATGGACGGCAGCCAGATAGTTTTACCAAAGGCCTGAGAAAGATAATTTTTTAAAAAAAGCGCACCGCGTTTATTGGGTAAAACAATGCAGAGTTTTTCAATATTATCTTTGTAATTTTCGTGAATATAATCCGCTACTGATTTTAAAAAAGGGGCCGCCATGAATTTTGAAGGTATAAACTTTCCCGTTTACCGGAAGTATAAAAATAACAAGAGTTATTTTAAAATTATGAACCCGCGTTTATTCGAGGAAGTACAGATCATTGGATCAAAAAAAATTATCAGGCAAACAGAAGCAAAATTATTTCCTGAAATGTTGTTTGTGAGCGACCTGGTTTTGAATTATTCGGAAATGGCCGATGAAATCAATGAGTCGGAGTATCTCGCTGTAATAAAAGACAATAAGTAAGGTGCGCTGTGGCCGGAACAATCCCGATCTCAGCGTACAGCCCCGGGCGTTTACGTGGTTAAATTGTATAGTCAGGGTAAGGCTTTGGCGGTGCAAAAAATAATCCGACAATAATTAAAGGGAAAAATAAAAGGTGGCACCTTCTTCGGGTATAGCCTCCGCCCTGATCTTACCACCGTGCTTTGTGATGATGCGTTCAACAATGGCCAGGCCCGCACCGGTGCCTTCAAACTCCTCTGAACTGTGCAGGCGCTGAAAAACACCAAACAATTTATCGTAATACTTCATATCGAAACCAGCCCCATTATCTTTAATGTAATAAATGGTTGAACCATCATTAGATTGGTAACCTATTTCAATCACAGGTGTTTCTTTTTTACCTGAGTATTTCACGGCGTTCGAGATCAAGTTCACAAGCACCTGCCTGAGCAGAGCTTTATCGGCCAGTACTTCGGGAAGTTCGGAGATGTTGAAACGCGTTTTTTCATTTTTTTCGCTGATCTCATTAACAATTTCTTTCACCAACGCGTTCATGTCCACTTTGTTTTTCATAAGGTCCTGGCGGCCCAGGTACGACAAGGTGAGCAAGCTGTCGATCAGTTTTCCCATTTTCAGCGCGTTGGCGCTTATCATGTCCAGCAGCTTTTTACCCTTGGCCGGAATGTGGTCGCCAAAGTCTTCGAGCAAAATATGTGAATAGCCGTTAAGCGCGCGCAACGGTGCTCTGAGGTCGTGCGAAACGGTATAGGTATAAGCTTCCAGTTCGCTGTTCAATGCCTCGAGGCGTTCGTTTTTGGCCGCGAGGTTTTTATTCATTTCCCCGAGGGCCACTTCCTGTTCATGCTTTTCAATAAAAAAATTCACTTTGTTGATGAGAAGATCTGCCTGCAGTGGTTTTGTGAGAAAACTGAAAGCTCCCTGTTCATAACCTTCAAAAACATTGAGATTGAGGGTGTACACCGCAGATATAAAAATAAAGGGCAGGCCTGCGGTCTTTTTTCTTTCACGCAAAATGCCGGCGAGCTCATACCCGTCCATTACGGGCATCTGCACATCCAGCAGGGCGAGGGCGAAATCATGTTCGAGTGTGGCGGTTAGGGCTTCTATGCCACTTTTGGCCTTTATAATACTTACAGGAAGGTGTTTCAGGATCGCCTCCAGGGCAACAAGGTTTTCGTACTTGTCATCTACTATCAAAATCTTTGGCAACAAATCCATATGCGAAATTTACAGATAAAATATCAGCTTCCTTACTTTCAATTTGCCCAGGCACAACGCTAATCTTTAAAATCTTATTAAATTTGACGATTATTTCAAAACTATGACACGCCTCCGCATTAAAGACATTTTAAAGACCGAAGCAACCGGGCAGACCATCAATGTAAAAGGATGGGTTCGCACCTTTCGCAATAACTCATTCATTGCACTCAACGACGGTTCCACAAATAACAACCTGCAGGTGGTAGTTGATTTTACAACAACACCGGAAGAGATCCTGAAACGGATCACTACCGGCGCGGCAGTCAGCGCAACAGGCAGCCTCATTGCTTCACTGGGCAAAGGACAAACGGTTGAACTCAAAGCATCGGCAATAGAAATTCTTGGCGACAGCGACGCTGAAAAATATCCTTTGCAACCCAAAAAACACAGCCTCGAATTTTTGCGGGAGATTGCGCACCTCCGTTTCAGGACCAATACCTTTGGCGCCGTATTCCGCGTTAGAAACAGCCTGGCATTTGCTATTCACCAGTTTTTTAACGAGCGTGGCTTCGTGTATATACATACGCCAATTATTACATCCAGCGACGCCGAAGGTGCAGGTGAAATGTTCCGCGTGACTAATTTTGATCTTGAAAACCCACCAAAGGATCAAAACGGCAAAGTGGATTTCAAACAGGATTTTTTTGGAAAGTCAACCAACCTCACTGTTTCAGGCCAACTGGAAGGCGAACTTGCGGCAATGGCTTTCGGCGATATTTATACTTTCGGTCCTACCTTCAGGGCAGAGAACAGCAACACAGCGCGCCACCTGGCCGAGTTCTGGATGATAGAGCCCGAAATGGCCTTTTGCGACCTGAATGATAACATGAACCTGGCCGAAGACCTGTTACAATACGTGATCGGCTACGCTTTAAAAAATAACCGCGAAGACATAGAGTTCTTAAGCCAGCGATTAGAAGAAGAGGAAAAACAAAAACCTCAAAATGAAAGGGCCGAATTGTCGCTGCTCGATAAATTAAAATTCTGTCTCGAAAATAAATTCGAACGAATCACGTACACACAGGCGGTTGAAATTCTGAGGGAAAGCAATCATAACAAGAAAAAGAAATTTCAGTATTTAATAGATAAGTGGGGTGTTGACCTGCAAAGCGAACACGAGCGTTACCTGGTTGAAAAGCACTTCAAAAAGCCCGTGATACTCACCGATTACCCTAAGGAGATCAAATCTTTTTATATGCGCCAGAACGATGATGGTAAAACGGTTGCAGCGATGGACATCCTGTTTCCAGGTATAGGCGAAATTGTAGGAGGGTCGCAGCGCGAGGAAAGACTCGACAAGCTGGAGTCACGCATGAAAGAAATTGGGATCCCCGCGGAGGAATTATCATGGTATTTAGATACAAGAAGATTTGGCTCTTGCGAGCATGCGGGGTTCGGATTGGGTTTTGAACGCCTGGTTCTTTTTGTGACGGGCATGACCAATATCCGCGATGTGATTCCGTTCCCAAGAACACCGAAGAACTGCGAGTTTTAAGCCAGGTAAAACCGACAGAACACCCGATCCAAAACACCGGATTTCGGTTTTGCTTCCACCGATTTAATAAACGCTCAGGGGGAAAATATTCCCCATAACTTCCCACTCATCACCGGCAGGGTGCGCCCTGTTCGCGTGTAACCGGCTATCCGCACGTGGTATCAGTTTTTGCATGTTATATCAAAAATATAACAATGAGAAATATTATTTACTTATCCATACTTTCAGTTCTTATCGTGTTAAGTGCTTGTAAAGGAAATTCTTTTTTGTCGCAACGCTACACCCATTTTCCTAACGGACATAAACATGGAGCGATGCGGGAAGCGGTGGCTGTAAAAACCAAAAAAATACTTACTCCGCCCACCTTATCAAAATCAACAAACAATGCAGTCATCCTGGCGGAAGCGCCATCTGCACCTGTAGCCCTTTCAGTGCCACAGGCAAAACCGGCGAAACAGGCAGCTAAAACACCTTATCAATTCCGTGATTTACCTGTAAACGCAACTACCGGCGCAGCTCAAAAATCGAAGGATGTGGGTTCGCAGGGACTCGTGCTTAATAAAAAAATGAATTCACAATCAAAGTTTTCATTGAAAGGAATTGTTGGCGACGTACTCGCAATAGTGTTGTGGGTCATCCTGCTGGCTGTGCTTGTATGTGCCATTATCATTATCGTATTGGTGATGTAAGTTTCAGATACTTAACAAAAAATGGCCATGAAATACTTATTACCAACAGTCCTTATTGCAGCGGGAACAATTTTTTTAAATTCCTGTACCACGCAAATGTATGTGTCCAATGCCGTGAATGCGCCATTATTGAAAGAAAGGGGTGAAGTGCAATTAGCAGTGACGCAAAACGATTTACAGGCTGCGATTGGCATTGGTCGGCATTTCGGTATTATGGCTAACGGCTTTTATAAGAATTACCGCGACGACAACAATTACAGGCACAGCGGTGTATTAGGAGAGGTGGGACTTGGCTACTATGAACCCATGGAACACAATTTGGTTTTTGAAACTTTTGCCGGAGCGGGTGTTGGTAACGTTTACAAACAACAACAATTCACCAACACCGATAACACCACTTACATAGGAAAATTTAACGCCGACGCTACTAAAGTTTTTGTGCAACCTGATTTTGGTTATAAGTCGGGAATTTTTGACCTCATTCTTTCCTCACGGTTTTCGGTTGTAAAGTATAAGAACTTCCAGTCGGAGAATTACCCTCAACAGGAATTAAAAAAAGATTACCTGGACAATAATAATCTGGTGGGTCCAACCTTTATTTTTGCCGAGCCGGCATTAACTGTGCGGTTGGGCTACAAGTATGTGAAGGTGCAGGCACAAGTTGGTTTAACGGCTAATTTAACCGGTCATAATATCAAACACCCGGATAATTTTTCTTCAGTGGGCATTGTTATCGACATAGCGAGATGGTATAACAACTAACGCTGCATTTGATCTTTAAACGATGACAGTTTGAATATTGCCTTCCCCTACAATAAAAATTTTATTGCTGATCTGTTTATTATTGAGCAATTGCTCTATCCTTTCGGGATGTGTATCTGTAATGAACACCTGGCCAAAGTCTTCTCCACTCACCAATTCAAGTAGTCTTGTAAATCTTTGTTCGTCGAGTTTGTCATACACATCATCGAGCAGCAAAAGTGGTTTTGTGCCTTTTCTTTCCTTAATAAATTCGAACTGCGCCAGTTTAAGAGCGAGCAAAAAAGATTTCTGCTGGCCCTGTGAAGCGAATTTTTTCAGGCTGAAACTATCAAGTGAAAAATCAAGATCGTCTTTATGCGGGCCCATGGTGGTGTGGTGTACTGCCCTGTCGCGGGAAAGAGAAGTGATGATGGCGGTTTTAAAATCTTTTTCACCGAGGCTGTTGTCGTAATGCAGGGCCGCTGCTTCTCTGCTGCCGCTGATAAATTGGTAATAGGTGTTAAACAATGGAATAAATTCTTTAAGGAATTTCTCCCGCGTGTCTATCACCAGCCGGCCATAGGCGATGAGCTGGTCGTCCCATATTTCGAGGGTTTCGGAGTCAAAGGCGCCGATTTCGTGAAAGTGTTTTAGCAGGGCGTTGCGTTGTTTAAGTACATGCGCATACGAGATGAGGTTGTCGAGATAATTTTTATCGTACTGGGAAATGATGCCGTCGAGGAATTTTCTGCGGGCTTCACTGCTGCCGTTAATGAGTTCGGCGTCGTTGGGTGAGATCATTACCAGCGGAAATTGACCTATATGCTCGCTCAGGCGTTCGTATTCTTTTTTGTTTTTCTTAAAGATCTTTTTGTGATTGCGTTTCAGGCCGCAATATACTTCAACCATTTCCCCGCCTTTTTCGAAATGACCCTGCAGCACAAAAAACCCTTCATTGTGCCTGATATTTTGACTGTCGGCTGTATTAAAAAAACTTTTGCAAAAAGAGAGGTAATGAATGGCATCGAGCAGGTTGGTTTTACCCATGCCGTTATTTCCTACAAAACAGTTGATTTTATCAGAAAATTGGCCTTCGAATTCGGGGTAATTCTTAAAATTTACGAGCGATAATTGCTTTAAAAACATGATCTTGCACAAAAATACGCTTAAATTCCGGCTGATTTGGCCGCTTTAAAAAAAATTCCATTTTAACCGAAAAAATGCTATCTTCGCTGACTAAATTTTTAAATACTAATGGCTGATTTAAAGGAAGAATCCACTGTTGAAAATACTGAAATCAATCAGGTGGAAGAAACTACTGCACCTAAAAAACCGATTGATCCCAGCCTTGAAGGGATACAGTTGTACTACGAAAAGAACAAAAAAGCGATTACCTATGTCGGTGGTGGCCTGGCGATCATTATCGGCGCACTTTGCTTTTTTAAACTATATTATTTACCTGAACAGGAAGCGGAAGCTGCCAACGAGATTTTCTGGGCTCAGAATTATTTCGAAAAAGACAGTTTTAATATCGCGTTAAAAGGTGGTGTAAATGTTGTTGCTCCTGAGGGACAAAAACAAATGAAAGGGTTTGAACAAATTGCCGAAGAATACAGCATGACCAAATCGGGTAGCCTGGCCAATTATTGCGCCGGTATTTGTTACCTGCGTACCGGAAAATTTGAACAAGCCATAGGATTCCTTGAAAAATATGAAGGCGATGATGAGATGGTTGCCCCTATTGCAATCGGAGCCATTGGTGATTGCCACATGGAGCTCAATCATATTGACGAAGCCGCTAAATATTACGTAAAAGCCGCCGAAAAAAGCCATAATAATTTTACCACACCTCATTACCTGAAAAAAGCAGGCTTATCTTATGAACTGCAAGGCAATTACGTTGAGGCGTTATCTTTTTACGAGAGAATAAAAAGAGAGTATCCACGCACCAGCATTGGAAGGGAAATTGAAAGAGAGATTGCCAAGGTGAAAGCCCTGGGGAATTTATAATCCATTCAAAACTTAAATTTAAAGTCCGGTAAAAACGGACTTTTTTTATTTATAAAAGATGAGCAGCGCAAATAAAAATTTATCGGTAACAGAAGGCAGCAAGGTGCCTGACGCGAAAAAATTTAAGTTCGGTATTGTTTATGCCGAATGGAATCTTGAAATAACAGGTGCCTTAAAAGAAGGAGCCCTTAACACACTGCTTGCCAATGGGGCACTAAAAGAAAACATTATCATCAAAGAGGTGCCTGGAAGTTTTGAATTAACGCTGGGCGCGCAATACCTGGCCGAGTACGCCGAAGTGGACGCGATAATTTGCCTTGGATGTGTTATCCAGGGCGAAACAAGGCATTTTGATTTTATCTGCGACGCGGTAGCAAAAGGTATCACCGATTTGAATATTAAATACAACAAACCATTTATTTTCGGAGTACTTACACCCGATAACCAGCAGCAGGCTGCAGACCGCGCAGGTGGCAAACACGGTAACAAAGGCGACGAGGCTGCCGTAACCGCCATTAAAATGCTGGCGCTCAAAGCAGGCTTCAAAACTGAGCGGCATGTAGGATTTTCGAAGTAATAAGCCGCAAAAAGAATTAGCGGCCGAAACAGCCATTGCACAAAGATTTTGATATTGTAAAAGCACTGTACGACCAACATGGTTTGAGCGTAACCGGGTTAAGCGAAGAGCCCGAAAGCTTTGAGTATGGTGCGTGTACCTACAATCTTAACGGCCTGGTGGTTAAATTCAGGGTTTCTAAAATTACACCGAAAAAAGCAGGGCAATTCGTGACGATCTGGAAGAGAAATGAACAGGGCATCACGCAACCTTTTGATGAAACTGATGAATTAGATTTTGTGATCATTAGTTCGCGAAACGGCACTGATTTCGGTCAGTTTATATTTCCAAAAGCTGTTCTGGTCGATAAACGAATAATCACCGGCAAAGGCAGAGAGGGAAAGCGGGGCATCAGGGTGTATCCGCCATGGGACAAGGCAAATAATAAACAAGCGATAAAAACGCAGGAATGGCAATTGAGATACTTCGTTGATCTTCAAAGCGGAGGTTCGCGCGAGGCGATGCGCTCAAAGTTACATCTGAAGCAGGTGAGCTCTTAATTCAAATTCACAGCTCACAAGCCAAAATCGAAAATCTTAAATCCGCAATCTTAAATCACAGTTCTAAAATCTTAAATCCGAAATCAATTCTCTCCCTGTCCAAAACCGGAACCCTGGTTCAATAAGGAGCCAAAAAGATCTTTGAACGTTACCCCCTCAATTAATTTATTTTTGCTCAAAAGAGAATGTTCAGCCAGGCCATGTAATGCAAATTCCATCAGAGCGTACCTCTCGGCGCCGCGGGCTTTGGGATGATATTTTGCAACCAGGTCTTCAAGACCGTCAACAATGGTAAGTGCCGAGATATATACCTTGTCTTTTTCGTGGTCAAGCAGATCGATCACATTACCCTGCGAGAACCAGTTGGTGATTGTACTGTAATCAGAAGATTCTTTTTTGCGTTTTAATTTAGCCGGGTCAGGAAACAACTGAATGAATAAATTCCTGATGGCCATGCTGATGAGATTCTGCGCAATCACTGCCGGTCCTTCCTGCTCACCTTCATACACCAATTCTATTTTTCCGTTGATAGAAGGAATGGCGCCGTAAAGGTCGCTGACGCGGGCAAAGGAGTATGGATCACCACTTTTCAGGAAGCGCAGTTCGGCAGTGCTGATAAGGCTTTCGTAGGCACTGATGGTTAGCCTGGCGCTTACACCACTTTTTGGGTCAACAAATTCGCTCACGCGTGCTTCAACGGCCACCTGCTCCACGAGTGTTTTTAAAACATCGGGCACTTCAATCTTTTGTTGTTGTTCATTGAGCTTTGCCTGGTTTTGTGTGATCTGTTTGGAGTGTTCGATAGATTTTGGGTAATGCGTGAGGATCTGTGACCCGATCCTGTCTTTAAGCGGAGTGACAATGCTGCCGCGATTGGTATAATCTTCGGGATTGGCCGTAAATACAAATTGCATGTCGAGAGGAATGCGAAGATTAAAACCCCTGATCTGTACATCGCCTTCCTGTAGTATATTGAACAAAGCCACTTGCAGCCTGGCCTGAAGATCGGGCAACTCGTTGATCACAAAAATAAAACGGTTACTGCGGGGAATCAAACCATAATGAATAACGTTCTCATTTGCAAAAGACAGTTTAAGATTGGCCGCTTTAATCGGATCAAGATCTCCAATAAGGTCGGCCACACTTACATCAGGTGTTGCCAGTTTTTCGGCGAAGCGCGCGTTGCGGTGGATCCATTCAATGGGCGTTTTGTCACCCTGTTCGGCGATTAAGTTAAACGCAAAATTGGAGATAGGCTTCAGGGGATCGTCGTTGAGGGGACTTCCGGCTATTACAGGAATGTATTCATCCAGCAAATTAACCAGTTGTCTTGCCATCTTGGTTTTGGCCTGGCCTCTTAAGCCCAGGAAAAGAATGTTATGCCTGCTCAGGATGGCGCGCTGCAATTCGGGAATAACGGTTTCCTCGTAACCATAAATGCCATCAAAAATCTCTTCTTTGTTTTTGAGTTTCGAGATCAGGTTTTTTCGGAGTTCGTCTTTGATGCTTAAATATTCATAACCTGACTTTTTTAACTCGCCAAGGGTTCTTATTGTTGGTTGATTCATTTTTGAAGTGGTTATAATGTTTTTGATTTGTGATGTATGGTTTTGAGGCAGACCTGAGCTTTTGTGCTTATCAGATCTTTTTTCGTTTTTTATTGGTATAATCCCTGAAGATCATTTCTCCAAGGCCTTTTAGGCCGGTGAAGTAAGCTTTTCCCTGATTAGCTTCGGTAAATTCATCGATAAAGTCTTTCAGGTAATTGTCACGCGCTAGCATAAAAGTGGTTATGTCGATCTTGCTTCTTTTGCAGGCTGCTGCCAGGGTCAGGCATTTGCTTACAATGCGCCTGTCGAGGCCAAAGCTGTTTTTGTAATACTCCCCGTTTTCTTTTAAACATGATGGTTTGCCATCGGTGATCATAAAGATCTGTTTGTTGGTGGCTTTCTTTTTGCGCAGGATAGACATGGCCAACTCCAATCCGGCAACCGTGTTGGTATGATATGGCCCCACCTGGAGATAGGGAAGGTCTTTTAATTCTATGGGCCAGGCGTCGTCTCCAAAAACAATAATATCGAGACTGTCTTTCGAATAATTTCTTTTGATCATTTCAGCCATGGCCATTGCTACCATTTTAGCCGGCGTGATCCGGTCTTCGCCATAAAGGATCATGCTGTGGCTGATATCGATCATCAAGACCGTGGCAGTTTGTGTTTTAAATTCCTGTTCTCCTACCAGCAAATCGTTTTCGGTAATCTTAAAATCGTCGAAGCCGTGATTGATCTGGGCTTGTTTCAGCGACTCTATCATTTCAATACTTTGCGGTGAATCGCCGAATTCGTAAGCCCTGAGGTCGGCGCTGATTTCCTCGCCATTTTTACCGGTAAACCTGGTACGGTGATTGCCTGAAGCGCCTTTTTTTAACTTACCAAAAATATACTCAAGCGCGTTGCTGCGAATGGCCTGTTCAGTTTTTGGCGTGATCGCCATTCCACCCTTGCCGTCATTTTTGTCACGCAGGTAACCACGTTTTTTTAATTCGGCAATAAAATCGTCGAGGGTGTAATCTTTGCTGGTTAATTCGTATTCCTTATCCAGCTGCCGCAACCAGTCAAGGGCTTCGTCAACGTCGCCGCTGGTATGTGTGATCAGTTGCTTAAAGATCTTAAACAATTCATCGAACTTTGATTTGGGGTCTGCGATAAAATTTTTAAACCTGTAGCCTGCCACCTGGATTTAATTTTTTGGAGATATAAAGTTGGGGAAAATTGAACGAAACTAATGTTAATTAAAAATAAAGCCATGCGCTTGTCAGGCGTTCCGCCTGATCTTAATGACGCCCGATCATTTCCTCGGGATGTCTGAGAAACTCCCTATCATGTTGGTAACAGTACCACCCGATAAACC
>JAZKFC010000021.1:122987-160789 GCA_040386615.1 Bacteroidota bacterium | reverse complement strand
ACTTAGTCTACCGAACATTACGCAGCCATGATAAATTGCCTGAAAGTTTATTATTAGCTGCCGAGGTAATATTGAGTGAACCCGAACCGGCGGTATAGGTGGTTGAACCACTTACAAACGTGAAATCGTTACCGGTAGTTGATGAAAAGGAGTAGTTGCCGGCTGACATAGACGACAATACAATTTCCACCGAATTGTTATTACCATTTTTAAAGGCATAAATGGTGTTGATCTGGAAATAATAATAGGCCGAATCGGCTATCACCGGTGAGCCGGGTGACGGTTGCCAGTTAAAAGTTCCCTGGGTGCCGGGCGAAGTGGGATCGGGTTCTGGCTCGTCTTTGTCCTTGGCACAAGCTACCAGAAAGAGTGTAGCTGCGGCGAGTACGAATTTTGAGAAACGGTTTTTCATCAGTATTGTTTTATTTGACTATTTTTTATGACACATTGATCATTCCGCTAAAATTGCCACCGTAAAAAATGACAATGATGGCGAATAAAATGAACACCAGAGAAGCAACAAACAAAATAAGCGCCAGCAAAGTGCGCCACAAATATCCCATAAAACTGTATGTTCCCCGTGTGGCCTGGTAGTATCCTACTAAAATGTAAAAGCCGATTAAAAAGAGACCATATATTCCGAGGTCATTGATATTGGCGAGGTATTCAAGAAGCGAAAAAACAAGTGCGTAGAAAAAGCCGCCTGCCAGCATGAAAGCATTGAGCACAAGGTGTTCTACAAAATTAAAGCGGAGCCGTTTAAACAACATAAAACTAAATGCTGATAAAAGCGGAATGATCAACAGGTAAAAAAGTTTATAATAGTGATGTATGGCATTGTTGATCGTTTCATCAGCTTGGTGGGCTGGCGCGTCGGCTGATTTAAAAACTTCGCCGGGTGCAATCTGCAGGTCAACCAGGGTTTTGAGCGCGATGATAATGATAAATAGCGCGAAGATATTGTAGTGCATGACCCGCTTGCCCTCTAAAAAGCTCCGGGCAGCGTAGCCGGGTGAATAGATAAGCGTTTTCAAGGTATAAAGTACACCCTTGTCGAGGTGAAAAATGCCATGCACAAGGTCGTGTTGAATGAACTTTGAGAAAGTAATGCGGTGAGTTGATGATTTTTGTCCGCAATGATGACAAAAAGATCCCTGAAGTGAGGTTTGGCAATTAAGACATTTGGCACTCATTATATTTTGCAGGATGGATGCCTAAATATAATAAATTTAATAAACCATACCGATGCGTGATACGAACAGCGGAAACATTAATTATTTCTGTTCCGCTTCTGCAGCTTCTTTCGCTTTTTTCTTATCGCTGGCTCTTCCGGTAGCCGCACCTACCCCGGCACCAGTAGCGGCACCAATAATACCGCCGATCACAGCGCCTTTTCCTTTATCCTTGCTTAGTACAGCGCCCGCTACAGCTCCTGTAACTGCACCAGCACCGCCGCCTATAATGGCCCCTTTTGTGGTGTTATTCATTTTCTTTTTCTTTTCGGCTTCGGGTGTAGACGCAGCAGCGGTTTGCTGCTGTTCTATCCTGATGACGCGTTCGCGTTCAGCCACCTGGTTCATTGAATCAATGGTGCGTTGCTTCGCGGCGCTGGCCGCTGCCGCGTTATTAACGGAATCCAATACGTTTTGTTTCGCGGCATTCATTTCAGCTTCACTGCTGCGGTTACATGCTGTGAAAAAAGCCGAGATAATTATTATTGCGAATATCTTTTTCATGGTAAAATTATTTATACTGACTTATTATGGAAAAGTTATGCCAGCCCAAAAACCCGGCTGTTTTAGATATCGGATGAAACCAGCACTTGACCTAGTAAAAGAGTGCTTGTACCGAGTGAACGATTGATCTGGCAGGGTAATTTTTACTATATTTATTAACTTGGGGAATTAACATCAAATTACTGTAAAATTAAGGTGGTCAGAAACTGCAGATACTATTTAGCGCTTGGCTTTATTTTTTTGTGTTGCGGTTTTTATGCCCAGTTACAGACAAGCAAATGGTATTTTGGCACGCAGGCAGGGCTTGATTTTGCAACAACACCACCAACTATTCTTACCAACGGCGCAATGACCACCTTCGAGGGTTGCGCATCAATTGCTGATGGAACGGGAAATTTACTTTTTTATACCGACGGTTCAACGGTTTATAACAATTCCCACGTTGCAATGTCTAATGGCACGGGCCTGTTGGGCTTCTCGTCATCTTCCCAGTCGGGCATCATCGTGAAACAACCCGGCAATACCAATATTTATTATGTTTTTACACAGGGCGCCACGGGCAATGGCACCAGGTATTCGGTCATAGACATGAGTCTTTCTTCAGGTCAGGGCTCTGTCACCACAAAAAATACAATTTTACAGAACCCGAGTTCTGAAAAACTGACTTCGGTAAAGCACTGTAATGGTACTGATGTTTGGGTAATGAGTCACGATAATAATAACAATGTTTTCAGGGCATATCTCGTGAATTCAACCGGCGTTAATTCTGTGGCGGTCACTTCTACGGTTGGTACTGTGTATAGCGGCGCCGACTGGATAGGCATTTTGAAATTCTCTCCCAATGGAAAAAAGCTCGCGACCAGTCTCTACGGCAATACGGCGGCTTTCGAAATTTATGATTTTGATAACGGCACCGGTATTGTTTCAAACGCGCTTTTGCTGGGTGGCTCCATGAGTGTTGCCTATGGGGTTGAGTTTTCACCCGATGGCACCAAGTTATATGGAGGCAGGTTTTCAAATAATACTCTTTATCAATGGGATCTTTGTGCAGGGTCAGCAACAGCGATAGCAGCATCGCAGTATACGATTGTAAATTCGGGATCAGGTAAAGGACAGATGCAACTGGCGCCAAATGGTAAGATATATGTGGCCAGGTTTAACCAGTCAGACCTTGGTATCATTAATAATCCAAACGTTGCGGGATCTGGTTGCAATTTTGTGGAGGTAGGCCAGTCCATTGCGCCCAAAAGCAGCCAGCTCGGATTGCCCAACTTTATCACCAGTTCTGTTAACCCGCCGCAAGCACCATTTACACACACGGTGAACAATTCCTTTGGCTGCCAGACAGCTTCGTTTACGGCGCCACCGATAGTAACTAATTTTACAACTATCAGCTGTACCGCGTCGGGCTATTCAGTGGTGGGCATGTACTGGATCTTTGGCGACCCTCTTTCTGGCAGCGCGAATACCTCCACCCTCACCAACCCCAGTCATGCGTATACCAACCTTGGCACCTATACTACGCAACTGGTGATCAATTACAGTTGTGGTGGCGGAACAGACACTATCAAACAACAGGTCATTATCAATCAACCCTGCATTACAGTTACCAGTACCTCAATTACTTGTGCGAGCCTTGGCTCGGCAACTGTTGTGGCAACGGGAGGCATTGGCCCCTATTCATACACCTGGATGCCCGGCGGACAGATTAACCCTGTGGCAACTGGCCTGAGCCCCGGCACCTATACCCTCACGGTATTTGACTTCGGGAATAATTTCACTTATACTGCCATAGCCACGTTCAATTCCCTGATCCCCTTATCGGGAAACCTGAGTAATAGTTCAAGCGTCACCTGCAACGGCGCGGCCACAGGTACCGCCGCCGTCACCAATATCAGCGGTGGCTCCGGCAATCAAACCTACCTTTGGGCCAACGGTGTCAACACTTACACGGTGCCTAACCCGCAGAATTTAACTGCCGGTAATTACACCTATGTGGTAACAGACTTGCTAACCGGTTGCGTGATCAACGCGGGGTTTTTTATCAGCCAGCCGCCGGCAATGAACTTAAATATTTCAGCCTCGAGTACCTCTGTGTGTGCGGGTACAAGTATTTCATTTACTGCTGCCAATTCGGGTGGCGTGCCGGGACCAGGACCCGGTTACACGTATATCTGGACCGGCGGTCCCGCCACCTCTACCTATGCGCCGGTTCATGCGCTCAGTGGTGTTTACATTCATTCGGTAAGCAGCCGCGACGCCAACAACTGTTTAATAACAGGTACAGTTTCAGCCGATATTATTGCCAACCCGGTTATCAATATTGGAAGCACTTTCATTTGCCCGCTTCAAACGGGAACTATCAACGCGGTGGGAGCCACCAGTTACACCTGGAGCAACAACTCCAATAGCACCTCCTTGTCAGACAACCCCATGGTTACAACAACCTATTCGCTGGTGGGCGCTGCAGCGGGCTGTACCTCCGCGGCAACCGGTTCCATCGTTTTAAAATCAGTGCCGGTTCCAACCATTAGTTCCAACAGCCCGGTTTGCAATGGCCAAACGTTAAGCTTTTACGGAAGTGGAGGCAGCAGTTACCAGTGGACAGGCCCGCTGGGTTTTAATACCCTTGTGCAAAATCCACAGTTTTCGCCCGCAACTCCGGCAAGAACAGGGGTGTATAATGTAACGGTCACGGCCGCCAACAACTGTACAAATACGGCGAGCATTAGTGTAACTGTAAACCCAACACCTGGTCTTGCCACCACCGGGAGCACGGTGTGTATCACGCAGCCTGTTAACCTCGTGGTAAATGCTCCCGCCGCGGTGAGTTACTCTTGGACGGGTCCGAATGGTTTTACATCGTCGTTGCAGAATCCTTCTATAAGCACGCCGTCGGTATTATCGTCGGGCGCCTACACTGTAAAAGTAAGCAGCGCCGTGGGATGCACCAATTCGGCCATAGCCAATGTAACGGTTACGGCAATGCCGGTACCGTTATTTACCACCGACAGTCCCAAATGTAAGGGAAGCATATTATCTTTTAATTCCAGCCAGAGCTCCGGAGGCACTTCCTATTCCTGGAGCGGACCCAACGGGTTTAACTATGCATTTTCTAATCCGCTGATTGTTAATGTGAGTGTGGCGGCCAGTGGCGTTTACACGCTTTATCTCACAAAAGGTCCCTGCACCACCAGCACTACGCAAACGGTAGTGATCTTCCCCATACCATCACCGGTGGCGGCAAATACAGGACCTGTTTGCGATACCAAAAGCCTGGGTTTGAGTGTCAGCAGCAGCAATGTCACTTATACATGGACCGGCCCGGGGGGATACCTCAGTCATCTCCAGAACCCACAAATCAATACCATAGCTGCTTTCCAGGCAGGAACTTATTCAGTAGCAGTTACGGATACGAATTCCTGTCAATCCTCTGCAATAACTCCGGTTATAGTTATGCCCAACCCGGCTTTGGCAACACAGGGAGCCAGGGTGTGTTATGGTGCGCAAGCGGTCGTCAGCGCTTCAGGCGCGGCCACCTATACCTGGTCGGGCCCCAACGGTTTTAATTTCAGTTCAGCGCAAGCCATCATCCCTTCGGCGCTAAATACTTCAGCACTTACCTACACGGTGGTAGGCACAACTTTAAATACCTGTACAAGTATCGCTACTGCAATTGTTGTCACAAAAATATTACCCACACCCACGGCTTCAATTACATCAAATGCCTGTGAGGGGCAACCTGTGTATTTCGCCGGGTTCGGCGGCAGCTTATATGAATGGAGCGGCCCACTGAATTTTTATTTGGCCCAGAGAAGTTTCAGCATGGTGGCTGACAATGCTGGCAGGAGTGGCACCTATACCTTGAAGGTCACCGACACCGCAGGCTGCGTTGGTTATACCACAGCAAAACTGACCGTTAATCATGTGCCCGCCGGAAGCCTCGCGGCCGATAAAATATCAGGATGCATTCCCTTTTGCTCAGGCTTTACTTTTTTAAATGTCGATCCATCTCCCATCATAGCCAGCAGCTGGCAAATGGGTAGCACCACTTATACCGACCCGGCTTTTAATTATTGTTTTGAGAGTGCCGGCGACTATGTATTAAACGGCAGTTTTACTAACGACAATGCCTGCAGCACCAACCTGAGTTTCGTGATCAAGGCTTACCCGCGACCCCAGGCAAATTTTGAGTATTTTCCACTTGAAGTGCTCGAAAACGAAGAGGTTAGATTTGTAAGTACTTCCAATGGCGAAAAATTAAAGAACTGGGATTGGCATTTTAAAGGGGATAATCAGGCTAAGAAAAACGCAGGCAACATCAGTTATATCTTTAGTGAGCCTGGATCATATCCGGTTGCTATGGTTGTAAAGAACACCTGGGGCTGTTCAGATACTATTATCAAAGTGATTGTTGTAGAAGAAGATTTTGGATTTTTTGTACCGAACGCTTTTACGCCTAACGGCGATGCTGTGAACGAGGTATTTATGCCTGTGAGCCGCGGTGTTATAGGCTTCTCCATGTCGATCTTTAACCGTTGGGGCCAGAAGTTGTTTGAAACACGTAATCCGGCTTCGGGCTGGGATGGCACTTTTAAAGGCCAGCCATGTTCTGAAGATGTTTACACCTGGAAAATTGACGCCAGGAGCAGTCGCGACAGGCAAAAGAACCTCACCGGTACGGTGTTGTTGTACAGATAAAAGCCATGACCATTCAACATTTTTGCACGCGCGTGTGCATGATTAAATTTTCTTTGAGAAATATTTGTCCTTTACATGTTGGCTGATAAAGCTACTAAGCCCACTGCCTTTTAAGGCTAATTTTTTCATTTGTTCAACCTTTGTTTTACCCGGCTTTTTGTAATTGTACAGGTAGGTGCCCTCCAAAAATTTTATTGTTATGGATGTAGGGGATATTTGATACGCGACAACGCCTGAGTTCCCTGAACTATTCCTGTAAGGTTGCAAATCAATCACACATTTGCCTTACTCCTGAAATTATGGTGCCACAGACCGCTACCTGAGCTGAAACACTTTTTCTCCATTGATGTAGGTGGCCAACACCTTTGCCTTGAGAGTTTCCTTTATTTCACACTTCATGAGGTCGGTATCTACGATCACAAAGTCGGCAAGTTTTCCTTTTTCGAGGCTTCCTTTTTCTGTTTCTTCAAAATTGGAATGAGCAGCCCAAATGGTCATGCCCCTGATAGTTTGTTCACGGCTCAGCGCGTTTTCTGGTTGAAAGCCATGTTCAGGAAAGCCTTTGCTGTCTTTTCTTGCAACCGCGGCGTAAAATGTTTTAAAGGGTGAAATATCCTCCACCGGAAAATCTGTACCCAAAGCTATCATACCAGAGGCTTTGAGTAAATCCTGGTATGCATATGCGTTTTTAACTCTTTTTTTGCCGAGACGCGTTTCCACCCAGTACATGTCGCTTGTGGCATGAGTAGGTTGTACCGAAGGAATAATATCGGCGCTGAATCTTTTAAAGTCTTCGCTGTCGAGTATCTGCGCGTGCTCTATGCGCCACCGGTGCGATGTTTTTTTGTCGCAGTGTTTTTCATAAACATCCAACACCATGCCCAGGGCCGAATCACCGATGCAATGCGTATTCATCTGAAACCCTTTTTCGTTTAGCAGTGCAGCGTATTTTTCAAAATGCGTGCGTGGCGTTAATAAAAAACCTTTCCAGCCCTGTTTGTCGCTGTAATCTTTAAACAGGCAGGCCCCCCTTGATCCCATGGCGCCATCGGCGTAAAATTTAAAGGACCTTACATTGAGTCTTTTGGTTTTATAGGGACCATTTTTTAAGTAGAAGTCAAAATTGGGCAGGCTGTCGCTGAGCATTGCGTACACGCGCATTTTTAATTTTCCTGTTTGTTGCAGTTGGTTCACCATGTCAACATCTGATTTCATTAAACCAGCGTCATCAACGGTGGTGATCCCAAGGGCGAGACAATTTTCCTGAGCGCTCATCAGGGCCTCCGACAATTCCTCCTCCCGGGTTTGTGGTATTACATTATTGACCAGGTCCACCGCCCTGTCGATCAGGATCCCGTTGGGCTGATCACCCGATTTCAGGATCTCACCACCTGCAATTTTTGTCTGCGCGTTAATACCAGCTTTTTTTAAAGCGAGGGAATTTACCAAAGCCGCGTGTCCGTCAATTCTTGTCAGCATCACCGGCCTGCCGGGAAAAATACTGTCAAGTTCTTTTTTAGTGGGGTATTGTTTTACCGGCCAGTCGTTCTGATCCCAGCCGCGGCCGATGATCCAGCTTGTGTCGTCGCCAGCAACGCGGTGTTCAGTTGTTGGGGATGTATTGTCGAGGGAAGATTTATTTTTTTTCGAAAAATCAACCACGCGGCCGATGATCTCCTTAAATGAAGTGGTACCCACCAGGTTAACCTGCCTTAACCCTAAACCATAGGCCACGAAGTGGCAATGCGCATCGATAAAGCCGGGAAAAATTATTTTCTTTTTTACATCAATGACTTCAGCAGCGGTGTATTTTTCAAGAACTTCATGGTTAGTGCCAACTTCTATGATGATACCGTCTTTAACAGCCATGGCTTCTCCAACGGTAAAGGCTGAATCAACAGAATAGATGACAGCGTTATGCAGGATGAGATCGGCAGGTTTTTTTTCTCCGGAACAGGAATAAAAAATAGTACTTATTACAATTAAAAAAATTGAAAATCGTTTTGACATAATAAAATAGTTGCGGTAAAAGTACAATTTTAATTTTCTTGATAATTCTGTAATTTCCCTGGCTAATACGCACAAAGGAAAAACTCATAAAAATAACCGGTAACATAATATGGAAACCAATTTATCAGCCACAAACAAAGCTATCGCGAAGCGCTGGTTCGAGGCGTTCAACCAACAGCAGCTTGAGGATCTGTTATCGCTTTATGATGATAACGCGCAGCATTACAGCCCTAAATTAAAAATACGCTCGCCCGAAACCAATGGCCTGATAAATGGAAAAAACGCGCTGAGAGCATGGTGGCGGGATGCCTTTGACCGCTTACCGACTCTGCGTTACGAAGTGATCAAACTCACAGCCGATGATGAACAGGTGTTTATGGAGTACATACGGCACGTTAGTGGTGAAGCTGATCTGCCTGTAGGAGAGGTTTTACAAATAGAAAATGGCCACATCGTTTTTTCACGTGTTTACCACGGATAAATCACCCCTTTTGCGCCGATAATTTAGCCTGACGGCGGTTTTTATTGCCGGTAAATTACTAATTTCACCCGCACAGAAAGAGTTTAATGATTCAACCATGAAAAAAATATATTTTTTAATTTTAGTATTTCCGCTTGCCTTTTTTTCACAGCAAAAGCTTAATCTTGAAGAGATCTGGGGTAAGATGGCCTTTTCGGCAAAAACCGCCGATGGTTTTAATGTATTGAACAATGGTCTCAATTATGTTGAGGTAGACATTGATAAAGCAACAAACAGTGCGCAACTCAGCGAATTTGAATTGCTCACCGGGAAAAAGATAAAAACACTTGTAAATGGTTATGAAGTGAAATATAATGGAAAGCTCGTGGACCTGAGAACCTACGCACTGAGTCCTAATGAAGACAAACTCCTGTTGTACGAGAACAAAGAAAACGTTTACCGGCGTTCACCAAAAGCAAATTATTATGTACACGATGTTGCTAAAAAAACAACCACACAGTTGAGCGATAAGGGCAAGCAGTTCTTTCCTGCGTTTTCACCTGACGGAAAGAAAATAGCTTATGTGCGCGACAATAACCTGTACATCAAAGACATTGAAACGAATAATGAAACAGCGGTTACCAATGACGGTGAAAGTAACAAAATTAAAAATGGTTGGGCCGACTGGGTGTATGAGGAAGAATTTTCTAAAGCTGATTATTTTGAATGGAGCGGTAACAGTCAATATCTGGCTTATGTGAAGTTTGACGAAAGTAAGGTGAGGGAATACAGCATGGATATGTACTATGGGGAATTATATCCTGTTAAAAACACTTTTAAATATCCAAAAGCGGGAGAAGACAATTCAATAGTGTCGGTTCACATCTACGACATGAACTCAAGAAAAACTATAGTGGCGGATATAGGCGGCGAAAAAGACATTTACATTCCGCGCATACAATTCACCAATAATCCTCTTGTATTATGCATACAGCGACTGAACCGCCTGCAGAACAAACTGGAGTATTTGTTTACCGACGTAATAAGCGGGAAGGGGACTGTTGTACATACCGATGAAAGTAAAACCTATGTGGATATTTCAGATGATCTTACTTTTGTAGGGAACAAAGGGTTTATCATTTCAAGCGAAAGCGATGAGTACAATCACCTGTACCTGTACGACTACAATGGAAAACTCATCAACCAGGTTACCAAAGGACCCTGGGATGTAACGGCGTTTAAAGGATACGACGATAAAACCAACACCCTGTACTACGAGTCTACCGAACTGGGGCAGATCAACCGCGATGTTTACAGCATTAAGCTGAATGGAAAAGATAAAAAGAGACTTTCGCAAAAGGATGGCTTTACAGATTTTGAATTTACCAACGGCTTTAAATATTACATCTCTACCTACAGTAACGCTAATACGCCTAATGTATATGAACTTTACAGCATCAACGGCAAACTGGTAAAAGTGCTTGAGGACAATTCGGCACTAGTTAATAAAATGAAAACCTATAACCTGAGCACCAAAAGATTTTTCACTTTTAAAAACACCGGCGGCACCCTGCTTAACGGATGGATGATGAAACCAGTTGGATTCGATTCCACTAAAAAATACCCGGTGTACATGTACGCGTACGGTGGTCCTGGTAGCAATGAGTGCAATAACGGTTGGGACGGTACCGATTATTTCTGGCACAATTTATTGACCCAGGAAGGATATATAGTAGTTTGTGTTGACGGTCGCGGTACCCTGGGAAGGGGCAGGCAATTTAAGCACAGCACCTATTTGCAACTTGGAAAACTGGAAACTCTCGACCAGATAGACGCGGCAAAATACCTGGGTGGGCTGAGTTATGTGGATGCCTCCAGGATTGGGTTCCAGGGCTGGAGTTACGGTGGGTACATGGCGGCATTAATGATCACAAAAGGCGCGGATGTGATCAAAACCGCTGTTTCAGTAGCGCCGGTTACCAACTGGAAGTATTACGACAATATTTATACCGAACGTTTTTTGCGCAAACCCCAGGATAACAAGAGCGGATATGAAGACAACTCACCAACCAACTTTGTAAAAAACATAAAAGGCAAATACCTTTTGATCCATGGCAGCGCCGACGACAATGTGCATTTGCAAAACACCATGGAGCTGGCCAACGCCATGGTGAAAAATAATATTCCTTTTGATTTTATGATTTATCCCAATAAAAGTCACGGAATCAGCGGTGGCTTGACCCGCCAGCATATCTATACCAAAATCCTGAAGTTTGTGAAAGAAAACCTCTAGAAAACCCCGTTTTTTTTTAATATTTTGTACTTTTATTTAAGGTATCTACTAACCTATAAATCGGGAGGGGTTTAATTATGCCAAAAAAGCGACTGGTTGTTTTTACTGGGGCTGGTATTAGTGCCGAAAGCGGAATCAAGACTTTCAGAGACGCGGGTGGTCTTTGGGAGGAATACAATATTGAGGATGTGGCCACTTTTGAAGCCTGGGTGAAGAACCGCGATTTAGTGCTTGAATTTTACAACCAGCGACGCAGACAGGTAATGGCCGCTCAACCCAACGCAGCCCATTTTTTTTTAGCCGAATTAGAGAAAATTTTTGACGTATACGTTGTTACACAAAACATCGACGACCTGCATGAACGCGCGGGCAGTACAAAGGTGTTGCATCTGCATGGCGAGATCATGAAAGCCAGGAGTACCGTGGATCCAGAACTGGTTTACCAGCTGGAAGCGGATGATCTTAAGAATGGGGATCTTTGCAATAAAGGCTCGCAACTGAGGCCTCATATAGTATGGTTTGGAGAAATGGTGCCTGAGATGGATACGGCTAATGCACTGGCAGCAGAAGCCGAACTGTTTGTGGTGATCGGTACCTCCTTAAATGTTTACCCCGCGGCGAGCATTCTAAATTTTGTTTTTCCTAAAGTGCCCAAGTGGCTCGTAGATCCGGGAGATTTCAGCCTGGACTATATCCGGAATTTAAAACACATCAAAAGCAGTGCGGTGAGCGGGGTTGAGGCGTTGAGGGAAGAATTATCTGTTCACGTATAATACCGGAATTATTTCCTTCCCGGGCATTTTTTGCAGCGGTCGCCTTTTTTAAAGTTCTTACAGCAATCCTTTTTTTTCTTCGAACATTCCATCATCACACTTAAGGGACAGTTATTCTGAAAAAATATAACAGCTTTGGATTTCTCTGTAATCATGGTGTAAAATTAGTTGAAGCGCTCTATTTTTTAAATACCTTAAAAAGGGTAATTTTCCGCGCACAAACAATGTGACACGAGGTTTGTTGCTTAAACGATGAAGTTCCAACATTTAAATACCTGGTTGCCGGCTATCGCGCAACCTTTGCTGATAGCGGGCCCTTGCGGAGCCGAAAGCCACGAACAGCTCATGCAAACGGCGAAAGAACTAAAGGCGCTGTCCAGAGTCTCACTTTTCAGGGCCGGCGTGTGGAAACCCAGAACCCGCCCCAATGCCTTTGAGGGCAGGGGAGAAGAGGCCCTGAAATGGCTTGCAGATGTTAAAAAGGAAACTGGTTTTAAGATCACCGTTGAGGTGGCCAATGCCCAGCATACAGAGCTGGCATTAAAGTATGGCATCGATGTATTGTGGATAGGCGCCCGCACCACGGTAAATCCCTTCAGCGTACAGGAAATAGCCGATGTTTTAAAAGGCGTGGATATACCGGTAATGGTTAAAAACCCGATTCATGCCGACCTCCAGCTGTGGATCGGTGCTATTGAACGCATTTATAACTCGGGAATCGCGAAAATTGCCGCAGTACACAGGGGATTTCACTTCTATGGCAAAACAAAATACCGCAATAAACCCATGTGGCAGTTGCCAATTGAATTGCGTACCCTTTTTCCTGATCTGCCCATTATTTGTGATCCAAGCCACATTAGCGGTAACAGGGAGTTGATTCCCGCCGTGGCGCAAAAGGCGCTCGATCTGGGCATGAACGGATTAATGATAGAATCTCATTTTAATCCCTCAGTAGCTTTAAGCGATGCGGAACAACAACTGAAGCCCGCGCAACTGGAGGAGCTGTTGTCGAACCTGGTGCTGCGCAAAACAAGTACCGATAACCTGGTGGTGATCGATAAACTCTCTGAACTCAGAAACATAATAGATGAAGTGGACGATGAACTGATGAACGTTTTAAAAAAACGCATTCAGGTGATTGAGGAGATAGGCAAATACAAAAAGGAGCACCACATTACAATTTTTCAACTCGAACGCTGGCAGGAAATACTGAGAACGAGAGGGCAATGGGCCGATAAAATGGGAATTTCGAGGCAGCACATCGAAAAATTATGTCAGCTTCTGCACGAAGAAAGCATCAGGGTACAGAACGGGCTGATGAATAAAAAATAACCACAAATGCCTGAATTGAACGCTATACAAAAGGATTATCTATTAGCGGAAGGTTTTACCGAAAGTTGCAGGAAATTTCCGATGCACCAGGCGCTTTATATCGGCAATCAATTCTATACCTATAACGACCTGCTTCAAAAAGCGGAGATTATTTTCGAACAATTTCAAAAAAAAAACACGCCTGCATATATAGGTATTTATACCGATGAAAGTGTGTGGACCTACGCGGCCATCATAGCGGTATCGCTGACCGGCGCCTGCTATGTGCCATTGAACGCCAGGTTGCCCGATCAAAAACTTCAAACTATTATTAAAGCCTGTAAGCTCCAACTCATCATCTCTGGCAAACCAACTCCATTTTCGCACCAGGCACAGGAGTTGATCATTGATACCGGGAGCAAAACGAGGGAAAAGATCAGCGTGATAGTCACGCAACCCTTCGCGTACCTGTTATTTACATCGGGTACTACAGGCGAACCCAAGGGTGTGCCGGTGAGTAAAAAAAATTGTGAATCATTTTTCCGGCACTACCAGGGCAATTTCGATTTTAATGCTTCGGATAAATTTTTACAGCCATACGAGTTGAGTTTCGACGTGTCGGTTTTTTGCATTTTCTCTGCATGGCATTGCGGCGCCTGCCTGTATGTGGTTCCGGAGGAAGGATTTAAATATTTAAATTGCATGCAGATGATCAAAACGCATGATATCACCATCACTTCAATGGTTCCCACCGTATTGCAGTACCTTGAAAAATACCTTGATGAATTTTCTTTTGACAGCCTGAGGTACAGTTTTTTTTCGGGAGATAAATTGTACCATCACCTGGCTAAAAAATGGAGCAAACTTGCCGCAAAGGCGCAGGTCTTTAATTGTTATGGTCCCACCGAAACCACAGTTGTTTGTACTTCATACCTCTGGGAAGAAACCCGGTCGGAAAAAGAGTCGGTAAACAATATTGTGCCACTCGGAAAGCCTTTTGAAGACATGGCATTTATTTTAGTCAATGAGCAAAATGAATACATAAACGCCGGAACGGGAGAGCTTTGTTTTACAGGTAAACAAGTGATTGATCATTACCTGGGGCAGCAAAACGAAGACTGTTTTTTTGAATACAAACGAAAAAGGTACTACAAAACCGGCGACCTTGCTGCGGTGAATGAAAACGGTAATCTGATCTTTTACGGAAGGAACGATTCGCAGGTAAAAATAAACGGTTTCAGGGTAGAATTAACCGAAATAGAAAACGTTATTTTTAAGATCACCGGCAAAAACGTGGTGGTGATCGCCGGTACTGAAAATAACCTTGAGGTGCTTTTTGCCTTCATAGAAAATGCAAAAATGGATGAAACAAAATTAAGAACAGAATTATCAGGTTTTTTACCGGTATATATGATCCCGGCACACTACCGTTTTGTCAATGCCTTTCCAAAAAACATCAATGGCAAGATCGACAGGCGTCAATTAAAACAATATCTAAATGAATGAAGAGGTTTTTAAACAGGTAGAATTTGTTTTCAGACAAGTATTTAAAAGGCCCGATCTTTTGATCAGGCCCGAAGATACGGCCACGGATATTGCCGGCTGGGATTCTTTGACGCACATGACCCTGATCAACGAACTGGAAATATTTTTTAAGATCACTTTTACCTTTGAGGAAGTTACCAGCTTTAAAAATACAGGCGACCTGGTTAAACTGGTGACACAAAAAATCAGCTGATGGCATTTAGCTCCCCACAGTTTTTAATATTTTTTATCCTGGTTTGCGGGTTAAATTTTGTATTAAAAAATTCGGCGCGGAAACACCTGTTGTTAATCGCCAGTCTTGTATTTATCGGCTGGTTTAATTTTTACACACTGGGGGCTGTAATCTTTTTCAGCGGCTTCACATTTTTCATCGCCGGACGCGTTACCGGAGATAAAGGCGCATTTATTTTTTATTCTGGCCTTATGGTCAATTGCCTGGCTATCGTTTTATTTAACTACCTGCTCGCTTCAGGAGGCCTCGTCATTTTTTCTTTAAACGCGGTTGACTTCAGTGTAAGCGCGTTGTTTTTGTTTGTTGGCCTGTCGTTCTACAACCTGCAACATGTGGCTTACCTGGTCGATGTCCGGAAAAAGCGCATCCTGGCCGAAAAAAATTTCTTTGATTTTTTATTGATTTCTTCTTATTTCCCAAAATTTATAAGCGGGCCGCTTACACTTTACCAGCAATTAAGACCCCAGATTAACGGGCCGGCACCACAACAAATAATTTTGGTACAGGGATTTAACAGGATGCTCCTCGGTTTTTTTAAAAAAATGGTACTTGCCGACCGCCTGGCACCATCGGTGGCTTCGGTGTTCGATTATAACGATGAACTACCCGGTATCACGGTCATGAGTGGCGCCATCTTATTTACAATACAGTTGTATTTCGACTTTTCGGGTTACTGCGATATGGCCATAGGCGCTTCAAAAATGCTGGGTATTGAATTGCCTGAGAATTTTGATTTTCCCCTTCGTGCAGGGTCGGTCACAGAATTCTGGAGGAAATGGCATCGCAGCTTGATTCATTTTTTTACGACGTATATTTTTTACCCCGTCTCGTTTAGATACAGGAGATTTAAAAAACAAGCAGCGGCCATCGCTGTGATACTCACCTTTTTTGTTTCGGCGCTTTGGCATGGTATTGGTTTCACTTTTATGATGTGGGCCTGTTGCCACATGGTTTATTTGTTGTTTGAATTGTATTTTGGAAGAGGGAGCAGGCCCGGTAAATTAAGGCGTTTTATTTCAGTTGCATTGGTGTTACTTCTTGTATCTTTTGGTAATATTTTTTTCAGATCAACAAGCAGTTCCGGTTCTATGCACCTGCTCTCCCGCTTATTTACTTTTGATTTTTTGCCGGAGAACTGGGCAGTGGAATTACTTGCGCCGATTGCTGTTGGGGGGCACCAGGCAGAACAGTTTAACCTCGCTGCGACATTATTTTTTGTATTTTTTACATTGCTCTTCGAAAGAAAAATCTTTGAACATGCCAACGTTTCGAAGTTCAGGCCACTGATCACTTTTTTAGTGATCCTGGTTATTTTTGTATTTGGGGTATTTGGTAATGCACAACGTTTTATATATATGCAGTTTTAATGAGAACTGGAATTAAGATCACAATGGTTTTTGTTGTTGTATGGATCAGCTTGCTGCTCCTTGAAGACCTCTATGATTTTGGGCTGAAGCAGAACCAGAATATCAAAATGGCGAGCGTGAAAAATTCCCCGCCTTGCACCGATCTGCTGGTGCATGGTCCCTGCGAGCCATTGTGGATGATCTCACCGGCTTTGCTGGACCAGCAAACGGGCATTTCTTCCTACAATCTAGCCTTAAGCCACAGTGATTTTGCGGATAATTACCTGCATTTATATTATTATTTAAAGTACAACAAAGCGCCAAAATACCTGCTGTTGTATGTAACGCCTGAGTCGCTTGACAAACACTACAATACTTTTAATTCGTATCGTTTTGCGCCATATCTCTCAGATACACTGGTAAATAAAGTGGTCCGGGAAAATGACCCGGCATATTTTAAATGGACCTGGATCCCATTTATGAAATACGCGTATTACAATAACCGTTTTAATTTTGATGTCCTGCAGGGATACAAACATTATTTCAGCGGGAGGAAAAGTGCTTATTACCCGGATGGCTTTGAGCCGCCCACCAAAAGGGCCTGGGGCAATCACACGGGCGAATTTGCACAGCTTTATAAAGAGAATACAGTATTTAAACCCGATAGTTTACGCGAAAAATACCTGCATAAAACTATCAGGATGGCGAAGGAGAAAAAGATCCGCGTTTTTTTATATGAGTCCCCTGTTTTGTATGAGGCACTGGCTTTTCAACCGAACCGCGATGAGATGATAGACAGAATAAAAAAAATAGCTGTTGAAGAACAGGTACCTTTTATACAGTTTGAGAAGCTGGCCATGGCCAAAGAAAAAAGGTATTTTGTTTCTACACTGAATTTTAATATGGAAGGAGTGATATTGTTTAATGATACATTGGGAAGATTCTTTAATAGCGTCATTCTGGGGAACGAACCACTCTCGCCTTGTGCCAAATGATTTTGATCGGGTAGCTTCACCCATAATCAATATCCCGTAATGATAAGACGGTTAACGCTTCACCCTCGCCTTCGCATCCTCATCACTTTTTATTTCCCTTTGGTGAATCTTTAACTTCCCGAAAGTATAAACCACACTCAGGTTTAGCCTTCTGGTATCGTAACTTTCCTCAAAATGATAATTTTGGTTTTTAAAGTTCACCACTGCCCGGGTTTTATTGGTGAAGAATAAATCATAAACCGAAACCGATAAAGCGAGGTGATCATCCAATAAAGTTTTTTTCACCCCCAGGTTAAAAGCGCCACGCTGTTTGTAATGGTAAAAGCCACCCGCCAGCCAGGGAGCGCAATACCAGCCGCTGATCTCGACCTTAAAATTTTTTGGCAGGATCAACTGGTTATTGATATATCCTGAAAAGGAAGTGCCCGAAGAACTGAGGTCAGCCCCGTCGATCTTTCCTTTAAAGTCAAAATAATAGGCGCCTAAATTAAGGGTCAAGGCCCACCACTTTTTTAGCTCGGTATTAAAAAAAATATAATAACAGAGTTCGTTGCTGCTTTGTAAATTTCCGCTCTGGAAGATGGTAACCTTGCTTGAATCTACCTGCAGCGTTTGTCCCCTGATGGGATTCTGCACCCGGGAGTATTCAACTGTGTTGGTGAATTTGTTTTTGAAGGTATGGGAAGCGGCTATATTGTTACTGAATTGGGGGAGAAGGTAAGGATTACCCCGGCTGATGCTGAACAAATTGCTAAATGCGGGATAGGGATTAAAAGAATTATAATCAGGCCTGTAAATTCTTTTGTTATACGATAAAGAAAAATTATGCTTGTCTGATCGGTTATAATTAATGGTGAGGTTGGGAAACAATTTAAAATATTGCCGTGAATATTTAAAATCATTGATCTGGCTTACAGTGTTTACATTGGTGTTTTCGGCCCTCAATCCCGCCTGTACATTTATTTTTTTAATTTCCTTTTGAAAACTCACATAGGCTGCTCCGATTTGCTCCCTGTAGGTAAATTGATTGGTCAGTGTCGTATCAATAATATACATGCCGGTTTGTTGGTCTTTGGTGCTAAATGTATAGTCGCTGTTAATGGCCTGGGAGCTGATTTTTATACCTGATTCCAGGTTAAGCGTCTTTGAGATTTTTTTTTCAAAGTCCAGTCTCGAGGACAAGATCGAAAGGGCGATCCTGTTTGTACCGGAAAATTGTTGTGGCGATAGAAGATCATTTTTATTATGGTCGGTAAAATGATACTGGTAGGCACTTTTGTAAATATCAAAATACGGACCATAGAGATCTGTCGAAAATTTTAATTTGGTGCCGGCAGTATCAAATAGATGTTCGTAATTAAGATTATAATTGGCAAGGTAAAAAAAGTTCGGGACAGTTCGTTTATAATCAAGATTATCATAACCCAGGTCGCTGTCGCTAATCGCGTTGTTCCCTTTCTTTGTTCTCACTATAAAACCGGGTACTGCCTGGAACTTAAAACCCAGTGTATTTTTCGCGTTTGGCATCCAGTCGAGGCCCAGGTTGCCCGTTCCAAAATAACCCTCGTCGGTTTCAAACGATTTGGAATCAAGTGTGCTTGAAATGCCGTTGTATGCGATGGCCTTGTGTAGGTCTGCCGTGGTTTTCATATATCCCTGGTATAAATTAAAACTGCTGAAGAACGCTAATTTTTTGCCTTTGTAGTTCAGTGACAGGTCTGGCATGTGTTGATTACCATAACCCCTGGAGTATGTGTAACCGCAGCTGCCGCTAAAACCGGTGATCTTTAGTTTTTTGGTTTTGATATTGATGATGCCGGCACCCCCAGCCGCATCGTATTTTGCCGAAGGGTTTTTAATGATCTCAATTTTTTCAACGGTAGAAGCGTTCATGCTTTTGAGCAGGGCGATCAGTTGCATGCCTGAGATTTGTTGTTGGCGATCGTCGATATAAACGCCAACACCGGGTTGTCCCTGAAGACTAATGGTACCATTGTCTATCATCACGCCGGGTAAACGCAACAGGAGATCGTACACAGTGTTTCCAAGTGCAAGTGGACTGTTTTCTACGTTCACCGTAATATTGCCGTCTTTAAATTCAAAGGTTTTCTTTTGCGCTGATACTGAAACTTCCTTAAGTATATTTTCGCGTGGTGATAAAATAATTTCAGGGTGCTTGTACGCCGCACTGGAATCGAGTTGAAATATGTTTCCTGAACTGTCTTCAAATTCTACAGAGGTTATTTTGATAAGGTAATTACCCGCGCTGATATTTTCAAAGATGTATTGCCCTGATTCGTCCGTATGGCTGCCTTTGAATGGCAGGCTGTCTTTAGCGTTCAGCAAGGCAACTGTGGCGAAGGGCACGGGTTTGTTCCCGGGCCCGCTTACTGTTCCACTAATACTTTGGGCCATGAGGAAAGCACCAGGAAACATCAGGAGGAACAGGATCGGCTTTTTCAAGTGCAATAAAGTTTTCATAAGGCAATATTTTCTAAGTCCCGGTTTGGGATATTTTTAAAATTTCATGAATTTGTTGATTGAACTGTTAGGAGGTCTTATTTATGGATCGGCATTTAATCCCGATGGCCTATCGGGACTCAAGCACGATCTTCACACCCAGATATAATTTGCCTTTGCGCGAAATTATATTGGTATTATTTTTCCGGGAGCATTTTTATTACGTTTTTCACCTCGTCGTAATCGGGGTTTATTTGTAGCGCCTTTTGCCAGGCTTTTTCAGCCTGTTCATATTTCTGCTGGTTGAAATAAACGCCTCCTAAATTGTACCAGGCTTCCGCGTTGCGGGGTTCTACAATGGTCCATAAATTGTAAGCGACGGCGGCCTCCTGCATTTTGCCACTGTTAAAGGCATCCGCTCCCCGGTTCTTTAAAACGCCGGTATACACCCTGTAGTAATTTGTGAGATAAGGATTATCGGGATATAAATACTCGGCGACCTTCCAGTAGAAAATGGCGTCCCGGTCCTTCTGTAGTTTATAACTCGCGAGACCCAGATTTAAATAGCCATTCACGTATCTCGGGTGTAATTCAACAGCGCGTTTTAAATAGCCTATGCCCCGGTCGAGCGCGGCTTCTCTTTTTGTTTTGAAGCCGCTTTCTTTTAATTCCTCGTCGGTGATCTTTAAGGTACCGTTGTAATCATTAAACACCGTAGGGTCTTCGCCCTCGAGCACTATGCCGGTAATTTCCTTGGTGTCGGCAAGGTCAATCCAGCGTGCGCCCGCGTTGCCCAGAACCAGTACTGAATTGGGTGTTGTTTTTACGTCTTTTAAAAACAGGGTCACATCGTTTTTCCAATCCTTGTTGCGCTCCCAGGTTTTGCAACCAAATAAAATAATAATAAGAGCCAGTGAACCTAACATTAAACTTCGCCTCGCGGTAAAGGAGAAAGAGCTCAGCCTTTCAAAACCGGTAATGATCAGCCAGGCAAAGGCGATCGCGATGCCCACAGACGCGTGGAAGAGGCAACCCTCGTGCATGGAGGCCCCAATGGAGAAAATAAAATTGGTGACCAGCAACAGGAAAGCGTAATAGGTAATAATGGCGAAGCCCACTACGTGGCGTCTTGCCACCAGTAGCCATCCCAAAACTATCAGCATCAGATTGAGCAGCAGCGAAAGAATAAATTCAGGATCCGTAAAATGTTTGTACGGGATGCTGTCGTATGAATAATCACTCGTTAGGTTTTTTGGAAAAACAGCCAGTACCAGGTATTTTAATAGAATAAAAATTTTGGTCGCGAGTTTTTCTTCGCCATTAGCAAGTAAATAGGGATCATTCAGAATTTCCTTATCCGGGATGCCGGCAGCGATACTCACAGCGTTCAGTCGCAGTCCAATATACAACAGACTGAATGTGAACAATCCCATCATCAATGCATTGAGTTCTTTGTTGGCAAACGATCTCCTGAATGCGATTATACAAATTGGTATAAAAACAAGCAGGCCGCTCACCACAGTGAGCAGATCAGGAATGAACATAGCCAGGCTTAATTTAACGCCGATCATAAAAAGAAAGACCACAAAAAAACAAAGTCCCATGAGGAACAGCCCCGTGAATCTGATCTCTGTTTTGTTAAATACGTGCATGGCAACCGGCACGAGCAGTAAAAGCATGATGGCATATTCCTTGGATAACAATGCAAGCAGAAACATCAACGAAGCCATGAGCAAAGTACCGGTTTTTTTGTTTTCCATAAATTTAAAGGAGAACAAAAAGGTAAGCGCCATGAAGATGGCTGCGAAAATTTCGTCTCTTCCTTTTACATTCGCGATCACTTCGCTGTGAACCGGGTGTGCGAGGAAGATCAGGGCTGCCAAAAAAGCCATATCTGGATTTTCCTTAAAGAAGTAACGGATGAACACGAGGTATAAAAGCACAGCGGCTAAAATGTATAGCCACATGTTGTTGAAGTGTCGCAAAAAAGCGCCGTTCACCTGGCAGTCCACCTCGTTAAAAATACCGTCCTTGTTCAGGTCTTCATGCGCATCGTTGTAAAAATTTTTGTTCAGGTCCCAGCAGTTGTTGCATTCATTGGTCTGGGCTTTACCGTCACCGTTGAGGTCCCAGAAGTCATTGTATTCATAGTCATTGAGCGGGGTTTTATTTTTTCCATTACCGGGATGTGTGCCCGTGGTCCAGTTGAAATTAGTACTGTGATCAGAGGTTTTTTTAAAATTGGGGTTGTCGTGGTCGGGGATCGCTTCGGCGTCTAAACTGCCATTTCGGTTAAGGTCTTCTACAAACAGGTAGAAGCCGGTGCGGTAGGTGCCAATAAATTCCTGTTCAATTGCAAATGAAATAATGGGGAGGGGATGGTACCTGCCGCCCTGGAGCTGGTCTTCAGCATTCATCCTCCTGTAAAAGGCATGATAAAGGTCATGGGTCATGATGTCTTTAATGCCCGCCACGCCTTTTAATACATAATTGTTCTGGTGGATCACAATGCCATCGTCGAGGGCATATTCATTGTCGAGCGAACTGCAGTAGAAGATGAAGCCGATCAGCGCCAGCACAAACACCGGTTGTTTTTTATTGAAGAAAGGAAAGTATTTAAAACTACTTACCGGTTCTGTGGGCACTTCGTTATTAATTGTTTGCTCTTCCATCATACTGGGTTTTATTTAATCCAAAAGTGTAAATGCTTGATAGTACTGTTGAGCTGCGCACCGACGCGATATTGGAGACATATTCGCTGGTCCGTGATTCGTCTTTATTGTCGTGATCTTCTCTTGTAGTATACAGAATAAGCCCACCAGTGATCACTGCGGCAATTACCGCGTGGTAGAGTTTGATCTTAAAATTAAGAAAAGCCGCCATCAACGAGAAAAAATCTTCGATTTCGTTCGCCGGCTTCTTTTTACGGGCCGCTATTTTTTTTCTTGCCTCTGCAACCAGCGAAAGGTCGGGATCTTTTACATTTAATTCGTCGAGCGACATTTTGTTGCTGATGAATTCGTTGATCTCTTTATTGTTTTCCATGATCGTTTAATTAATGGGTTTAAATATTTTCAGTTTTTCTTCGAGCAGTTTAACCGTGTAGTGCAGTCTTGATTTCACGCTTCCTTCCGGACAGGCCTGGATCAAAGCGATCTCGGCGATGGTTTTTTCTTCCTGGTATTTTAAAATAAAGGCTTCTTTTTTTTCAGCAGGCAGGTCGTTTAAAACTTCTTCAAGCATTCTCCTGAATTCCATTCCGTCGAGCTTGCCAGCGGTTGCTACAAAAACGGAGTCATTTATCGTTTCGCTCATCCGGGTAATTTCATCCCTGCTGTCGGATACAATTTTTTTATGCCGGTAATAATTTTTGCAGGTATTTGATGCTACCGAAAAGATCCAGGTTTTAAAAGAACGGCTTCGGTCAAATTTCTCCGGTGCTTCAGCGATCTTGAGAAAAAGATCCTGCAAGGCGTCTTCTGCCAGGTCTTTATCGAAGTTCAACATCCGGATAAAATAACCCAACAGGCGTTTTCCGTATCTTTTGTACAGTTCATCAAACGCCTGTTCTTCCCCATTGGCCAGATGGAACATCAGCTCTTCATCGCTATTGATCGAAAACCGATGGGTCTTGTCCTGCATTAATTTTCTAAATAGTTAAACCAGTGGGTCCGGGTTGAACAAAGTTTCATTTGACCTTCTTTAAACCTGTACACCTGGGATTAATGAAAGTTCAATGATATTGAAAATAAATTAAATTCGGTGTCAGTTTGGAAGTGAATAACTTTGTCAACGTTAGGTGTCAGCTTTAAAATCGATCTGGCTCAATCAGTTTTTACAACTTTCAGTATACTGGAATTTGTTGTAGCACCGCATTTTAGAATGTAAAGGCCGGCACGGTATTGCCTCAGGTCAATACGATGCTCGCCCATTTGAAAATGATCCTCGAGAACAACCCGGCCGAACTGGTCGTATAAGATCAACTCTGACTCTGTGTCGATCTCAACGGTTAAAAAACTTACTGCGGGATTGGGATATATTTTAATGCCTGGGCGTGTCATGGACAATTTCTTGAATCCCACGCAGGCTGAGACTTCCACAGTTACCATTGCTGAATCCGTACATCCATTATTATCAACCACGCTTAAAATGTAAGAGGTGGTTGTATCGGGTGACACTTCTATGTTCTGATCGTTAGAAGTGTCCATCCACTGGTAATAAGGATAGTTGCCCAGGGCTGAAAGGATGATTGATTCACCTTTGCAAATACTTAAGCGTTCATATAGAATAGTTGCCACAGGCGATTGATTGACGTTGACATAAAGTTGTTGTGTATTGGAACAGGTTGTGAGAGTGTTAGTTCCTGTAACACTGTATATTGTTGGCAAAATCGGTGAAACGATGATCGATGGATTGGGAGAAAAGTTGTTCCAGGCATAAACATCCGCGCCCGAGGCTGTTAATGTAGCCGATTGACCTGAGCACACCAACGAATTTCCGGAAATGCTTACCTGTGGTAAAGGTTTGATGGTGAAAGTAGCGGAAACACCGCCTACGCAGGTTCCGGGAAGGAGTGAGTATGAAAATTGATGGATTCCCACCCCGGACAATGAAGGGTAAATTAATCCGGAATTAACTCCCGTAATTGTGCTTGTGAAAGTTCCTCCACCCGGGTTTGCCGTAATAAAAAATGGATTGGCATTAGCGCAAAGCGTTGGAACAGGATTAATGGTTGGAGTTTGCAGGTTATAAATTTTAACCGTGAGGGTTTTAGCGACAGTACAATTATTATAAGTGGGTGTTACAGCAACGGTGTATATAATCGTTGTATTTGCGCCCAGAACTGCAGTGGGTGTGATCACCGTGCTTTGGGTATTGGGGTTGTTTCCTGAAATAAAAATATTCGGCGACCAGGTAAAAGTATGTTGGCTTGCCAGGGGAATGATTACACTGGCGGCAACACTGTTACCCTGGCAAAGCGTGGAAGAAAGTGGACTCAATAGGAAATTGATGGGGGGAATAATATTGGGTGTAAGTGTAGTGCTGTGCTTGCATAAGCCGTCAAATGTATTCACAGTGTAGATAGAACCCGCTGCAAGATTGTTGATGGTAAACGTGTTGAAAGCGTAAGGTGCGGGAGAATTTGTAAAAATTCCGGGAGAGCTTGGGGCGAAAACTGAGAAAGAATTGGCTATTAAAAAACTGCCATAAGCCGGTGTCAAAGACAAAGAAATTTGCCCATTGGTAGAGCCGGCACAAATACTTTTATTTGAAGAAATTTGCAGATTTCCATTGAATGGCGTATGCGCAAGAATCATCTTAACTGAGTCTTTACATGAAGAACTGGAATTATAGGTGACCCAGAAGAACTGGTTGGTATATGGCGATGTGACCGTGTATCCTGGCGCTGTTCCTCCCAATGATGAGGAGATGGCCGAAAGACCATTGTACCATTGTATGTTGGATGCTGACGGTGCTGCCGATAAATAGGCAACGGTGTCGCAGTAGTATTTGATAGTGGTGCTGCTTTGGATTGTACCCACCGTTACCGTGGCTACCGCTGAGCCGCAACCCACCGAATTCAGCGCGGTGACTCCAACTGAATAAACGCCCGTGCCAAGATTTGAAATCACTGAGCCCGTGCCAATCGGTACAGGATTTCCCTGTGCATACCAGTTATAGCTATAACCCGTGCCGCTGCCAGTTGCAATTACTGTGGCGGAGCCGCTGCTGCCCCCGCAAATTGTTGAGGACGACCCGATGCCTGCAACGGAAACAGTCGTAAATTTGATAGTATCCTGCAGCGTGATGGTATAACCGTTGTAAGACACCATCTGCACAGTGTAAATGCTACCAACCAAAGGATTGTTGAGGGTCAATATATTGCTGTTCCCACCAGACAAAGGTGAAATAGGGGTAGGTGGTGTACCAGGTGCATACCATTGATAACTTGCATAACCAATTGGAGCAAAGATGTTTGCCTGACTGGAATTGGCGCAAAAATTCACTGGCTGCACGGGCGAACAATTAATCGGCGTTGCAACCAGCAAACTGGAATAGGTCATAGCATCAAAATAAACGGAGCCATGATGCACTCCCCCAGAACAATCAGCATTGATGATTTCAATCGTCACGCAGGAACCAACAAATTGTGTCAGGTCAAGGTTGTAGCTTTGCCAATTGGTCCAACTAACCATTGAACTTCCAGTGACAGAGTATCCGTTGACCCCTGTAGTGCTACAGCCAGATCCCGATGGCGTGAGGTTCAAGGTAGCGCTGTTAACTACCGCCCCTGAGCAATTATAGGTTTGCAACTGAAAGGAGGGTTGATCGCAGCAGCCATGTGAGCCAACGTCCCATGACCCCGCGTACGAGAAATATAACTTGCTGTTAGAATAATTAACTGGAAAAGTGGTTCTAAGCCTTATTGCGAGCCCACTTACTGAACCATTTCCCACAGCGTTTTGCAAACGGGCGATATTATTTCCTCCCAAAGGGGAATTGGGAATGCTCACATTGTCAATGCTAAATGCACCGCCGGTGTAAGGCATACCCATAATTGGTGTTGTTACAATTGAAAATTCAGGGCTACCAGCAGTCCAACTGCTTGCTGAGCCGGTACAGGCGATGTTGGTCAGCGTCGTGTTTAATGTGCTTTCTACAGTCCACCCGATTACCGCATTGCTTGTGGTATAAGCGCCCGGAGCCGTTAGTTCAAATCCAATATTTTGTGATTTCGCTGAAGATGCAAGTACAAAAACAAGTGAAATAAAAATGAAAATTCGGTTTTGCATTCCCGCATGATTGATACATAAATGTAAGCCTCCAAAAGCTTTTAAGCGATTTATTCCCTCAATAACTATAAAGGCTCACACATTAATGTTCCAGGATAATTTTCGTAACCTTTGTTTTGTTAGCCTGAATACAGCTAAGGAAATACATGCCTTCTCCATAACCGTGGAGTTCAATCCTATGCTTACCACTTTTTAAGGCGTCTTCAAACACCTTACGGCCCAGCGCGTCAAACAGAATTATTTTAGTATCGGTCGCCAGTTCGATAAATAAATTGCCGTTGGTAGGATTCGGGTAAATATTCAAAAGATCTTTGCCGGCAATTTCATCAATGCCGGTGCATTCACTCACCTCAATAATGATAGTCTTAAAGCCTGTGCAGTTGTTGCTTTCCCCCGACATGGTATAGGTTGAGGTAACAGTTGGTGTCACCAATACCACCGGAAATGTATAAACACCGTTTAAACTGTAGGATGTCGCGCCCGAAGCTGTCAAGGCAATTGTTTCCCCTTCGCAGATCGTTGTATCGGCCTGTATGGTCAGCACCGGTACACTGTAAACCGTTATGGCCAGCGTTGAAAGTCCCGGGCATAAAGGCGGGTTGGATGAAGTTGTGTTGTAGGTAAGGGTATAAGCGCCAAGGGGTACGGCCGGCGTGAAAAAGTTATTCGCCACCCCTGACCCGCTCCAGGAACCGTTGACGGAACTCGCTGCCACGCTCATGAGGTCTACCGGCGATCCATTCAGGCACAAACCATTGAGTGACCCTGTTAAAGCAGC
This sequence comes from Bacteroidota bacterium, assembly GCA_040386615.1. Lineage (GTDB taxonomy): Bacteria > Bacteroidota > Bacteroidia > B-17B0 > Aurantibacillaceae > Aurantibacillus. The sequence goes on along the minus strand of JAZKFC010000021.1, from coordinate 133,355 downwards.
TGAATGATAGATGGCGGTGTTTAAATTGACAGTCGCTGTATTACCGCAATAACCTGTATAGCTTACGGTAACAACACCTCCCGGGGAGTTCACCGGGTTGACCATGCCATTGGTGCTCAGGAAAAACGGGATAGTAGATTGCCAGGCGCCACCGGTTGTAGTAATGGTGAGTGTAAAAGGCAGGGCATTGGTACAAAATGGAGCCGGTGTTACAATTCCCTGTATGGCCGAGGCACGAACGGTCACGGTCATGCTATTGCTGGAAGGACAAAGCGTAGGGTCTGGTGTTGAAACATTGAGGTAGGTGAAGGTGTGTTGCCCCGCAGGAACATTTAATGGACAAAACAAGTTGTTGGAAACGCCAGTGCCGGACCAAACTCCGTTTGTGTTCTGAGTAACGGTTAGCAGGTTGACGCAATTGGGATAGTTGTCGCAAAAACTCATTGTGGGCGTGGTAATTGTGGCACTGTTGAAATGCGACACTGAAAAACTCCCAGTAACGCCCGATACGCAACTTCCAATGCTCAGGTTGTAAGCGAAGGTGTTGGTGCCGGCCGCGGTCAGTGATGGGGTGATCACACCGCTCACGCTGTTGATCCAATTGCCGGAGGAGGAAGTGAAAGTTCCGCTTGCCGGAAAAGCGGTGACTGTTTTTGATGAGGCGGTGTTGCAAAAAGGTTGCGGCATTGCACTTAAAACTGGTGTCGGAAGCGTAAGGCTGGTAACAGAAATTGTTTTGGTAATTGGACAGTTGACCACGCTGGGTGTTACAACAACGGTGTATACATTAGTGCCAATGGTGCTGGTTACCGAAGGATTAAGCATCACCGAAATATTAAGGGCATTGAGTGGTCCTCCAACTATATCAGTGGCAGGGCTCCATAAAAAATTATATTGTCCCGGTACTATCGCGGTTGAAAAACTGACGCCTAGTAGCACAGTGCTGCCGACACAAACCGTTGGAGTGGATGTATTGCCCAACACCTGGTAACTGAAAACATAATCACTGACAACAAAAGTATTGGTGTACTGGCAAACGCCGTCTGATGCGATAACGCTATAGTTACCGGCAGATAAGCCCACCGGGGTATAGGTATTTACCGGAATGTTGGTAACCGTGGATGAATACGACGGGCCGGAAGTTGAAAACACCGAATATGAATTCATCCCTGGTGGCACAGAAGAAGCAGGGTTAATCATAAGGTTGGCCTGGGCATTGTTAATGCCCGTGCAGGCATATGATACGTTTGTAACAGACATTGAGCCCGGTGTCACCTGGTTTAATAAATATTTTACTGAGTCGCTACAACCCTGTGGGGTTAAATAGGCAAGCCAAAAAAACTGGCCGGTGGTTGGGGAGACAACAGAAAGGGTTGAAGCCGTTCCTCCCTGTGCCGCAGGGATACTGACAATGCCGTTATACCATCGCCGGTTGGATCCGGGTGGTGAGTTTAACGTCACCAGTGTGCTGCAAAAGGGCGTAATAACTGTATAGATGTTCACCGCGGCATTGCCTACCGCTGCTGTGCCTGATGGTGAACCGCAGCCGGGTGAGCCAATGGCGCTTACCGTTACAGAATAAAGGTCCAGTGCCAGGTTCAATGCCAAAGAACTGGTACTTACCACAGTGTTTCCTGAATTTACCCAGGTATAATTATAGCCGGTTCCGCTACCGCTGGCGTGTACCACCGCGGAACCACTGGCGCCGCCAAAGCAGGTTGCATTGCTGAAGATGTTGTCGATAGAAACAGTAGAGTATTGCAGGGTATCCTGCTCAGTAAAAGTGTATCCTCCTGACGTTACCAGTTGCACCGTATAAACAACACCTGCTGTGGGGTTGTTGATGGTCACCAAAGGCGTGTTGCCGCCATTAACTGATCCTATAGGAACGGGTTGGTTGAGCGAATTCGGGCCATACCATTGATACGCTGTATAACCCAGGGGAGCGGTGATCTGCGCCTGGCTGGCGCCCTGGCAAAAACTAACGGAACTGGCAGTGCCGCTGTTAATACTGCCATTGTATGCAATAGCGGCAAGTGGTAAAGGGGTAGAAGCATCAAAATAGGTAGTGCCGGCATGGGTGCCGTATATGCAGTCGCTGTTGAGCACTTCAATGGTGACGCAACTTCCTATATAAGGCGTAAGGTCTATGTATTCAGTCTGCCACGACGTCCAGGTCCAGCCATAGCTAAGGCTAAAGCTGGGTGCCCCGTTTGTGCAGCTTGTTCCGTTAGCGCTGAAATTTTTTGATTGCATGGTGAGCAGGGTCCCCGAACAATCATAAACATTAACTTTCAATCTGGCCTGCTCACAGCACAGATGTCCTCCATCCTGCCACATTCCGGCAAAGGCGTATAAAAATAAAGGGTTGGTGTTGACAACAGTAAATGTTTGCCTGATCCTGGTACTGAGTCCACTGGCTGTGGCGTCGTTTAGCCTCGCAATATTATTGCCACCGAGCGGGGAAGCAGGCAAAGGTGCCCACAATACAAAAGGCGTAAAAGGAAAAGCGGTGAGTATAGGCGTGTTTACCACCGAAAATTCCGGACTGCCGGCTGTCCATACCGTTGAAGTGGCGCAGCTGGTTACGGTCTGACTGGTAACGGTCCACCCGGTGACACCATTGGAATTGGTATAAACGCCGGCGGGCGTTAGCTCAAATCCTAAATTCAGGCCCTGCGCATGCGTTGAAAAGTTAAAACCAGTACAAAGGAGCAGTAAAAGAAAAAAAGTGTTTTTAAATCTTTTTTTAAGGGTAACAAGGGAGGCTGAAACAGTTTTTATATTCATAACGCAGGGCCGCATTGACTGATTTTCAATGCTTCATAAATTTAACGCGTTCGCCGCGCTTTAAAAAACTATTCACTCATTAAACAGAAAGGTTCACACATTGTTTCGGCGAATGACAGTCATACCAGCAAAGCAGTGCGCTGCAACGATCAATTAGCCTTCACCACCTTCATAACTCTGGTTTGATTATTTTGTTCACACCTGATAAAATAAATGCCATCGCTGTATCCGTTCATGTTTAATATCTGCTGTCCTTTTTTCAGATCCGACTCAAGGATCTTCTGACCCAGTTCATTCATCAGCGTTATTTTCGCGTCTGATGTCAGTTCAATAAATAAATTGCCGTTGGTTGGATTCGGATAGATTTTCACATTCTCATCCATTGAATTGAATTCATCAAGGCCGGTACAGGGATTAACAGCTATTGAAATGGCTTTAACGGAAGAACAATTATTGGAAGTGCCGGTGATGGAGTAGGTCGTGGATGCATTTGGTGAGAGAACAATCACAGAGCCCGTTGCATTAGCGTTGAGACTGTATGAATTGGCGCCCGTAGCCGTTATGGTGGTGGTTTGGCCAATGCAGATAATGGTGTTTCCCTGCAGGCTCAGTGTTGGCGTGTTATAAACATTTACCTGGAGTGAAGACTGGTCAGGGCACAATCCAGGGATGGATGAAATGGTGTTGTACACTAACGTATAGCTTCCTGCCGCAACGGTAGGAGTAAAAATGTTATTGGGTACAGACGTGCCACTCCACGAACCGTTGACTGTGCTGGCGACGAGACTCATCAAATTCAGAGCCGCGCCATTTCGGCAATGCCCGCTCACAGTAGTGTTAAGTGCCGCGCTGTTGAATTGCGCCATTGTAAAGCTGCCTGTGGAAGAAGCAACACAAGTGGCCATGCTGATCGCGTAAACAAAAGTATTGGTGCCGGGTGATACCAGGTTTGGGGTGATCACACCTGAGTTATTTCCAATCCAGTTTCCGGCCCCCGTACTGAAAATACCGCCTGAAGGTGATGCTAAAACTGTTTGCAGCGCGGCATTACTGCAGAATGGCGCTATTGCCGACAGGGTTGGCGTTTGCAGGCTGATCATGGTAACTGAAAAAGTCTGGGTAATCGGACAATTCACTGCCGATGGATTTACCGTGACAGTGTAAACCGTGCTGGCGCTTGTGCCTGCAGGTAACAGCGGATTCAACTGAATGAAGATGTTGCCCGAGTTTTGAGAGCTTCCGCTTATGTAGCTGTTGGGCGATACAGTGTAGTTGTATTGTCCCGGAACAATTGCGTTGGTAAAACCCAGCGCAACAGAATAGTTGCTGCCGGCACAAAGCGTGGATGCGGGCGGACTCACCTGGTAATTGTAAACATAATTACTCACTGTAAATGTGCTCAGGTACTGGCATACACCATCGGAGGCCATAACACTGTAATTGCCTGCCGGCATACCTGTTGCGGTGTAAGTGTTCAATGAAGAAGCAGAAACGCCGGAAGTATATTGAGGTGCTGCGGAAGAAAATACATAAACCGAATTCGATCCAGTTGGTGCGCTAGCAGACGGTGTGATCGTGAAATTAGCCGAACCATTTGAGTTGCCGGCACAGGTCAGGAAAGCGGAGCTGATGGAGAAGGAACCAGAGGGCAACTGACTCAACTGGTATTGAATGGAGTCTTTACAGCCCTGCGGCGTTAGTTGTGATAACCATAAAACCTGTCCATTCACGGGCTGGTTCACCGTTAATGATGAGGCGGTTCCTCCCAACGTTGGAGAAATAGCACTGCCCCCGGAATACCACTGCCTGTTGCTTCCGGCCGGCGCCATGATAATAGCCTGGGTACCGCAATAGGGTTGATAGATCGTATAGGTACTGGTGGGCGCAGTGCCCACAGTAACAGTGGCGGCAGCTGATCCGCAACCCACCGAACCAATAGCGTTCATGGTCACCGTGTATACGCCGGGGAGTAAATTAGCAGCCACCGAACTGCTTCCTACTACCGAATTACCCGAATTCAACCAAGTGTAATTGTAGCCTGTGCCGCTTCCCAAAGCCAGCACGGTAGCGGAGCCAGAAGCGCCCAGGCTGCATGAAGGGGCAGTGCCGAGGCCCGCAACATTTACCTGTGTCGCACTGAGTGTATAGCCCGCTGAAAAACTGCATCCGGCGGGGGTTGTGAACGTCACGTAGTAAGCGTTACCTGGTGACGCGTTGGTAATGGTGATCGCAGATAAAGTACTTTGTGACGCAGGTATAGGGAAACCTATCGGGCCTGTCCATGCATAAGTCACGTAGCCAAGAGGCGCGAACATGCTGGCCTGGTTGGATCCCGCGCAATAACTTACAGGAGCACTGATCGGGTAGGTAGGCGTAATGGATGCGGTACTATATGAATTGGCGAAGTCCACATCGACATAAGCCGAACCGTGATGAGAAGCCGCGTTACAATCCATACTACTGATCTCAACTCTCATGCAGGTTCCTATAAACGGCGATAGGTCAATAGTTCTCACCTGCCACGCGTTCCACGTAGTGTTATTGGTAACGCTGTAGGATGGATTTCCCGGGCAACCGCCATTGGTGGGTGTCAGGTTCAACGAAAAACAGTTGTAGGCCATGCCTGAGCAACTATACACCTGAACAAGCATGGCAGGCCTGTTGCAGCAGGTATGCGCGTTCTGATCCCATGAGCCGCAAAATGCTATCTTCACTGTTGAGTTGGAAGGCGTAACGGTATAATTGGTTTTGATCTTTGTTATAGTTCCGCCACCACCCGCGTCATTTAACCTTACTACGTTATTACCGCCCAAAGGTGAATTGCCAACAAATACGTTGTTAATGCTGAATAATCCTGATGTCCATGGTGTAGCTGCAACCGGGGTGGCAACCACCGAAAAGTCCGGACTGCCTGCCGACCAGAATACCGATCCACCGCAGGGATATGAGTTGCTGTTCGAGCCGCTCTCGATCGTCCAACCACTTACTGCGTTGGGTGTTGCATAAGCGCCGGGCATGGTGCTTTCAAAAGCGTTTTGCGAATAAGAAACAAGTTTAAAAGAAAAGAGAATGGCAAACAAGGAGATTTTTTTCATGAGCATGATTTAAGTATCTTCATAAAACTAGGAATTTTAATTGTTGCCTGTTGACCAATAGCCCATACTTTTATTGTAGCCTGCTCTCTGGTGAGTAGAGATTATCTCTCAATTATCCAACAAGGTTTTAAACAGCGTGATTATTAAACTTACTATTGGTCAAAATTCATTTTATTCCTGAACAATTCCCACAACACAATACCCATACTCACCGAAATGTTCAACGAGTGTTTGGTGCCTGCCTGGGGTATTTCTATCACGCCATCGCAGGCGTCAACCACTTCCTGTTCCACACCGTATACCTCATTACCGAATATCAGTGCCGTTTTCTGTCCCGAGAATTCAAACCTGTTTAATGCAGTACTTTTTTCAGCCTGTTCAACGGCCTGTGTATTGTAATTATTTTGTTTTAGCCAGCTAACGGCCTCCAGTGTTGTTTTAAAATACCGCCACTTAACCGAGGAAGTAGCGCCCAGGGCTGTTTTTTCTATTTCCTTGTTCGGAGGTGTTCCGGTTACACCGCATAAAAAAATTTCTTCTATTAAAAAGGCGTCCCCGGTCCTGAATGCCGAGCCAACATTGTTCAGGCTTCTTACATTGTCGAGTACCAGTATTAATGGCCGTTTCTCGGCGGTTTTAAAGGCTTCCACGGTAAGCCTGTTCAACGCTTCGTTTTTTGTTTTTTGAGCCATAACAGTGTCCGGATAATTAATATAATCCGTATATTTAAACTTTAATATTCATTTGTTTTGTGAAGTTAAGTAAAGAATTTAAAATAGGAATTGTCGTTGTTTGTTCCATCGCGGCATTTGTTTGGGGGATTAACTTTTTAAAGGGATCCAATCTTTTTTCCCATAAATATTATCTCTACGCGCTTTATCCCAGGATAGAGAATTTAATTCCCGCGAGTCCCCTGATGATCAATGGTTACAAAGTGGGACAGGTGAACAAGATCACTCTGGTTAAAGCCGACACCTCTATGATGGTGCTGGTGAAATTCATTCTCACCGAAGACGTTGAAATACCCAAGGGATCTGTTGCCAGGGCCGTGAGTTCAGATCTCCTGGGCTCAAAAGCGGTGGAGATCATCTTCAGTAAAAACAAAGAATTTGTTAAGACCGGCGACACTCTTGTGGCAGAAAGCGAAACCGGTTTTAAGGAATCTTTCAGCAAGCAGTTCGCGCCTCTTCAGGCCAAAGCCGAAAATCTCATCAGCAACATCGACACCGTGATGGCAGTGGTTAACCTGGTGTTGAACAAAAAGACCAGGGACAATATTGACAAGTCGTTTGAAAGCGTGCGCAAAGCCATTATTACACTTGAGCAAACAGCCTATAAACTCGACGACCTGGTGGGCTCAGAGAAGGCCAAAATCTCCGGGATCCTTACCAATCTTAACCTGATCACCAACAGTCTGAAAGCCAATGGACAGAAAATTGACAACATCATCGCCAATGTAAGTGTGATCTCCGACAGTCTGGCCAAAGCCAATCTTAAAGACGCGGTGAACAATGCCGATAAATCGCTCAGGGAACTTGATATTTTGCTGGCCAGGATCAACGCCGGGCAGGGCACGCTCGGTAAACTGGCGAAGAACGATTCTCTCTACAATAATCTTAATAAGTCTGCCGAAGACCTCGATAAATTGCTGGCAGACCTGCGGTTGAACCCGGGCCGTTATGTCCACATTTCAGTATTCGGGAAAAAGGAGAAAAAAACCCCAACTAAAAACTAGGATATGATCAGTTCCATTGTTTTTTGCGTATTTTTTATTGCAGCCTCCGCTTTCTTTTTTATCAATTCAAAAAAGATCAGGAGAAATATATTGTTGGGAAAAAATATTTCCATCACAGATAATAAAGGAGAGCGCTGGAAGACCATGATATTGGTGGCCCTGGGGCAAAAGAAAATGTTCAGCCGGCCCATCCCCGCCATCCTGCATTTGTTTTTGTACACGGCTTTTGTGATTACGCAGATTGAGCTGCTCGAAATTATCTTCGACGGTGTTGTCGGCAGTCACCGGGCTTTCAGGGCTGGATTGGGCGGATTTTATACTTTTATGGTGAGTTTTATCGAGATCCTTTCGGTGCTGGCCTTTATTGGTACCATCGCCTTTTTATCGCGAAGAAACCTGTTGAAGGTACCGCGCCTGGTGAAGAGTGAGTTAAATGGCTGGCCAAAACTGGACGCTAACTTTATTTTAATAGGCGAACTCACCCTGATCTGTTTTATTTTTATGATGAACGGCGCCGACGAGGTATTGTATTCACGAAACCAGTCGCACGCCCAAAACCTGGGTGATGGTTCTCTCGGGCTCAGTATCAGCAGTCGTATAGGACCATTGTTGTTTGGCGGTATGTCTGATGGTTCGTTGCATGTGGTTGAACGTGTGGGCTGGTGGGGACATATTTTTATGGTTTTCGCTTTTTTAAATTACCTGCCATTTTCAAAGCACCTCCATATATTGCTGGCTTTTCCCAACACGTATTTCTCCAACCTTAAGTTAAAGGGCGAGTTTACAACGGTTGCCTCGGTGACGGATGTAGTGGCACCCAATTTTGATCCCGCTTACATTCCAAAAACCGACCCCAACCACCCCGAACGCTTTGGCGCCAAAGATGTGCAGGACCTAAACTGGAAGAACCTGCTGGATGCTTATTCATGTACTGAATGCGGACGATGTACTTCTGCCTGCCCTCAGAACATCACCGGTAAATTATTGTCTCCCCGCAAAATCATGATGGATACCAGGGACAGGATGGAGGAGATTGGCCGGAATATGGACGCCAATAAAGGCGCTTTTGTTGACGACGGTAAATCCCTGATAGGAGATTATATTAAGCCTGAGGAAGTATGGGCCTGCAACACCTGCAACGCTTGTGTACAGGAATGTCCGGTAAATATAGACCCTCTGGCCATTATCATAGAACTGAGAAGATTCCTGGTGATGGAACAAAGCCAGGCACCCAATGAACTCAACGCGATGTTCACCAACATTGAAAACAACAGCGCACCCTGGCAGTTCTCGCCGGCGGATAGGGGGAATTGGATTAGTGAGGCGTGACAGCCTTTTACCGCTAAGACACAAAGCACACACAGTATCACTAAGTAAGATAAATTTAATAATACCTGGGTAAACCAATCGCTGATAATATATTTGTCGTATAAATTGGATGGCAGATGATTACTCAGAAATACGTCAACGATGTGGCATACAAAGTGGTTGGCTGCGCGATTGAAGTTCATAAACACTTGGGTCCTGGGTTATTGGAGTCAGTTTATCACACCTGTTTAGCAGATGAATTCAGGAACTGCAATTTAAACTTCCAGGCCCAGATGTGGCTACCTGTTAAATACAAATCGAAAAAGTTAGAGGGCGCTCTCAGACTGGATTTTTTGATAGAGAATTTAGTAGTTCTTGAATTGAAAGCGGTAGATATCATTATTCCGGTTTACAAGGCACAATTGTTGTCATACCTTAAGTTAAGTAAAATGCCGAAAGGTTTGTTAATTAATTTTCACAGTGAGAATATTGTTCAGCAAATGGTGCCCTTGGTAACTGAAGAATTTTCAAAATTACCAAAAGAGTAATATATTTAAGGACCTTAATAGTTTAATTTTAAAAAGAGTAGTAGATTTAACGTAAAAGCCCGGATAGCCAAAAAATAAAATAACCCAGTGTTTCCTGGTGCTCTGGGTGTCTTAGTGGTAAATATTATGAACAAAATCGAAGTTCCAACAGTCGCCGACATGATCGCCGCAGGCGAAACCCCTGAGATCTTATTCTGGGTGGGATGCAGCGGAAGCTTTGACGACCGCGCCAAAAAAATAACAAAGGCCATTGTGCGCATTTTAAACCATGTGAAAATCAAATTCGCCGTTTTGGGTGTTGAAGAGGGCTGCAATGGCGATCCTGCCAAACGGGCTGGAAATGAATTTCTGTTCCAGATGCAGGCCATGCAGAACATCAATGTGATGAACGGTTATGGCATAAAAAAAATTGTAACCGGATGTCCGCATTGTTTTAATATCATCAAAAACGAGTATCCCGCGCTCGGCGGTAATTACGAAGTTATACATCATACCCAGCTCATCCAGCAGTTGATAGACGAAGGAAAATTAAAAGTTCAGGGCGGGGAATTCAAAGGAAAAAAAATTGTTTTTCACGATCCCTGTTACCTTGGCAGGGGCAACGATGTGTATGAAGCGCCGCGGGAGGTGATCAAAAAACTGGATGTAGAATTGCTTGAGATGAAGCGCAGCCGGGCCAAAGGTTTATGTTGTGGCGCGGGCGGTGCGCAAATGTTCAAGGAAGCAGAGAAAGGAAATAAAGAAGTGAATGTGGAACGCTCTGAAGAAGCCCTGGCATTGAACCCAGATGTAATCGCGGTGGGATGCCCTTTCTGCAATACCATGATGACCGATGGCGTTAAACATTTTAATAAAGAAAATAAAACAAAAGTACTCGACGTTGCAGAACTAA
>JAZKFC010000021.1:56020-122977 GCA_040386615.1 Bacteroidota bacterium | reverse complement strand
GCATTGGCTTTAATCTTTGCCACCGCCTGCAATAACCCCGATAAACAGGAACTGGAGGCTGGGAACGCCAAAGCCGACAGTTTGAGCATTAAGCTGAACCTGCCTGAATTAAAGTCCGTTAATGCCGAATTGCTTAAAGATCCCGGCAACGCTGATCTGTATAACAAACGCGCGCTGATCTATATTTCCATAAAAGAATTTTCGGGTGCCGTGAACGACGCTAAACGCGCAATAAAAATAGACAGCACCCTGCCGGCTTATTACAACACGCTGGTTGATGCTTATTTTTCTCAGAATAACACGAGGCAGGCTAAGGATTTGCTTGAGATTGTTGAAAAAAAATTTCCTGAAAATACAGAAGCCCTTTTAAAATCGGCTGAGCTTTATTTCCTGGTACGGCAATATCAAAAAGCGATCGACCAGGTGAACAAAGCACTGAAGGTAGATGCCACGCTTGCAAAAGGATATTTTTTAAAAGGAAGCATTTACCGCGAAAGCGGTGATACTGCCCGTGCGATTTCGAGCCTCGAAACTGCAATTGAGCAGGATAATCAATATGAGGACGCGTATTATGACCTCGGCATTATCTATGCTGCGCGCAGAAGTCCTATCGCGCTTGAATATTACAATAACGTGTTACGCGTAAACCCCGGCAACGAAGATGCAAGATATGCCAGAGCCAAATTGTTGCAGGACGTCAATAAACCCGACGAGGCGATTGCTGAATATTCGGCTTTACTGCTTAAGAATAAAAAATGCGATATCTGTTATTACAACATGGGCGCTATTTATCTTGAAATGAAAAAAGACAATGAAAAAGCCATAGAACACTTTTCAAAAGCCATTGAAATTAATCCTGAATACGTAGGCGCTTATTTTGCCAGGGGATACAGCTATTCAAAAATGGATAAAAAAGACAAGGCCAAAGCAGATTATGAAGCTTGTCTCAGGATCAGCCCGAATTATGAAGCGGCCCTTGAAGGTCTAAGTAAGCTATAATCGTTGGATAAAAAAACTTTTTGATAGAGATTAAAAGGATAAATTTATAGGATTATCAGATAAGAAAATGAAACTCGACAAGAAAAAAATAGGGATTGCATTGCAGGGCGGTGGAGCACATGGTGCTTTTACCTGGGGGGTGTTAGACAGGCTTTTGGAAGAGGACGCGATTGAGGCCGAAGCTATGTGCGGCACCAGTGCCGGCGCGTTAAATGCCGTTACCTGCGCCTATGGATTGCACCTGGGCGGTCCAGCGAAGGCCAAAGAACTTCTTGAAAAGCTATGGCGCAAAGTATCGCTAACCGGTAGTTTTATGTTTAAACCAGGCATCTTCGACAAAGCATACAGCAATGGCGATATTTACAACAGTCCGGGTTATATGATGTTCAACGCCGTGTCGCAGATCCTTTCTCCTTATAACTTTAACCCTTATAACTACAACCCCTTAAAAGACATCCTGAACGACCTGATCGATTTTCAGGAGTTGCACTTATACAACAAAAAGAAGTTATTCATCTGTGCCACCAATGTAAAGACCAACAGGGCAAAGATTTTTTCGAACAAGGATATTACTGTTGAAGCCGTTTTGGCCTCCTCTTGTCTGCCATTGTTGTTCCAGGCGGTTGAGATCGACGGGGAGTATTACTGGGATGGCGGTTATATGGGAAACCCACCGATCTTTCCAATCATTACCAACACCACGCTTAAAGACATAGTACTGGTGAAGATCAACTCCATCAACATCAATTCTGTGCCCACCACCGCCAGGGACATCGCCGACCGCGTGAATGAAATCTCGTTTAACAGCAGCCTGATCAATGAAATGAGGCTCATTCACTATAGGAATGAACTCCTCAGGAACGGGATCCTTAAAGTGGACAATAAAACCAATCGCGAAATTTTTGTGCATACTATCAGCGGTTACAGCGCGCTAAGCCAACTGAAACACAGCAGCAAAATGAATATTTCCTGGGAGTTTTTGCTGGACCTGAAACAAAAGGGCCGCGAAATTGCCGACAACTGGATCAAAACAGATTACAGCGAGGTGGGCTTAAAATCCACTTTCGACGTTGAAGAACATTTTTTCGGCAAATTATAAGCCAGACCTTGTCTGTATCATTTAACTTTCTTTAAAAAAGCATAGGTAAAATTTTACTAGTTTTACCCTTGCCAATTAAATCATACAGCCTTAATGGTTCAATTATTTAAACAGAGACCTCCGAAGATAACAACCAGAATTCTTTGCGTTACTTTTCTGCTGTTTTTTTATTTTGCAAGCCAGGCACAGGTCTTTATTTCGCGCAATCCCCAGTATTTAAAGAAAAAAACCGAGCAGGATAATTTAACTGCCGCCTTCCAGCAAGCCTACCCGGATACAACGGTGACCCACCTTAATAATTTTTTCCCGCGGAATTTTATGGGGAACGTGGCTCTGCCATCACCTGAATATTTTTTCAGCTATGGAACAGAGCCTTTAGGATTCAGGTTTTTGAATCCACCCATAACAAACGACAGGATAAAAGACGCGCAGGTGGAATATTTCAGGTCAAAAGGCCCCTACGCTGATTTGAGCGCTATGGGAGGCAGCAAGCTGATGCAGGCCTTTAAAATGATATTTACCCACACGTACAAAGAAAAAGTAAATATCACCCTGCGATTTAACCGGTATTCCTCCCAGGGATTTTACCTCAAACAACAAACCTACGCCAATAATTTTTTTATGAGCAGCAACTATACCGCTAAAAACAAGCGCTTTGGTTACTACGCGTATGTGCTCAACAACGGCAATAAAAACCAGGAGAACGGTGGCATTGAAGCCGTGATGCTCACCGACTCAACCGTCAATATGAATAAAGCGCTTTTCCCGGTTAAGCTAAACGGTGCAAACAGGGATAACAGGGAAACAAAGCTCATGATCAATCCCTGGCTGAGATTAAACAAAGCAAAAGACTCAACGGCTTCGACCGGTCATTTTCTTCAGTTGAAATCAAGGGGTTCGCTCAGCGCTTATAAGTACAAAGACACCAGGATAATTGATGATCAGTATTACCGGCTTATTTACCTGGATACAGTCTCAACACTTGACAGTTCCCATGTAAAGCAACTCAGCAATGAATTGGATTATACCCTGATAAGCGCGGATGACAAATTTGGATTTTCGGCCGGCTACAAAAATGAGATTACGCAGGTGTGGCAACATTCAGGGAATCGGTTTCATAATCACATTTTAGTGTCAAACGCGGTTTACAGGTCTGCCATTCTCAAAAGTGATTCTACAACGGTATCGCAGCAAAGCCTTGAATCGGCCTTCAGGTTGGAGTACGTGTTAGAGGGATTTAATTCAGGAAACTATAAATTGGAGAGCAATTCTTTGTACAATTTTAACTCTCAAAAAAGGAGAAATGTATTCCTGAATCTTTTGTATGAAAAACGTAGTGTCGATCGCATTTACAATAACTGGACAAGCAATCATTTTATCTGGGCAGATAATGGCTACAGCGCGCAGGAGCAATTGCAGGCGAAAGCGGGGATCAATTTTGGAAGGGTTTTCAGCGCTTCAGTGCTTTTTCAAAATATCTACAACTATCTTTACTTCGACGAATTGGCGCTTCCCCGACAGTACACTAAGACCATCAATAACACAGCCTTCACATTAAATTATTCAGACGTTTTTTTTAAACACCTGGGCCTGGTGTTGAATTATACTTACCAGGGTACGTCAAACAGTTACCTGGTGAGAGTGCCGAAAAACAGCGGAACAGCCAAATTATTCTACACCGGCAATTTGTTTAAAAACAATTTACAGTTGCAGATAGGATCGCAGCTCCAGGTTTATCAGGAATTTTACGCCTACGATTACATGCCTGCCACCCAGGTGTTTTACCTGCAGAATTCATTTCAAACCGCTGTTTATCCCTTTGTGGATGTATTCCTGAACGCGCGCATTCGCCCGGTGTCTTTCTTTTTAAAAATGGAGAATGCCCTCAGTGGCCTGGCCGGCAACAATTACGCTTTTGTACCCGGGTATTATCAACCGCCACGTGCTTTCAGGTTCGGGTTGAGCTGGGTGTTCTTTGATTGATATACTGTACACTTTACCACTAAGACACTGAGAACACTTAGAAACACTCAATTTTTTGCCCAAGCGACATCCCTATCTTCAAGATTGACTTAGTGACTCTTGGTGGTCTGAAGTGTCTTAGTGGTGATCTTTACGGTTTTTTAACACCTACTCATGATGGTACTTTTCACCCTTTAAAATGGTAAAAGCGCGGTACAACTGCTCCATAAAGAACAAGCGGATCATTTGGTGTGAAAAGGTCATTTTTGAAAAAGAAAGTGTAAAATTTGCTCTTTTATAGATCGCCTCATCGAAGCCGAAGGGCCCGCCAATTATGAATACCAGGCGTTTGGTAGAGGCGTTTTGTTTTTGCGCGATGAATTGTGACAATCCCACAGAATCCAGTTCCCTGCCTTTTTCATCGAGCAACACCAGGAAATCATCGTTGGAAATGCGGTTTAAAATCAGCTTTCCCTCTTCGGTTTTCTGCTCTTTGATGGAGCGCTGTCGCGTGGCTTTCGGCACGTTAATTGTGTCTGTATCCATTGCAGCGTAGTTCCTGAGGCGTTTGGCGTAGATTTGAATGCCTTCTTCAAGGTAACTTTCCTGTGTCTTATCAATTTGAACTAATAGGATCCGCATTAAAGAGCCTGTTTAAAATTTATATACTAATTTGTTTACGCTTATTTTCGGCTGCAACGTCGTTAAATTTTTCGCCATAAAAATCATGTTATGCCTGCAAAATTTGCCTCGTTTCGCTCAAAAATAAGCATAAACATTCTTACAATATAAATTTAAACTGGCTCTCTTAAAAATGCAAAATTTAATTAACTTTGTATTATCAAAATGAAAATATTAATCTCTTTTGTTTATTTGTTTGTCCCGATGGCTATCGGGATGTTTTCGGGTGGCGTTGACGTTACCGAAGATGTGATCGCGGCGGTGAGGCAGGGAAGATCTTCTGAACTCATTAAATTTTTCGACGAAAAGGTATCGGTTAAACTGGTGAACCAGGAAGACGTGTTAAGTAAACCTCAGGCCGAAGCTAACCTGAAATATTTTTTTGAAAAACACCCGGTGAAGGCGTTTTCTTCCACGCATGTGAGCGCTGTAAACAATAACTCTCAATACATTACGGGTACACTCGAAACGACAAACGGAAAGTTCCGCCTGTCGATTTTGTTAAGAAGAAACCTGATCGCACAATTCCGCATCGAGAACGACAATGAGTGATTTTACCCGGCTTCACAAAAAGCATTTTGATTTTAAGAGTTTTATAAGCAACTCTTTTTTAGAAGATGTTGGTGATGGCGATCATACCTCGCTCTCCACGATTCCCAAAAACCATTACGGAAAAATGCAACTGCTTGTGAAAGGAGAAGGCATTATTGCCGGCGTTGAAGCCGCGATGAAAGTGTTTAAGCAGGTAGATAAAAAACTTAAAATTAAGGTCCTCATTAATGATGGCGCCCGGGTTAAAAAGGGCGATATAGTTTTTACCATTGAAGGAAATACAAGAGAACTCCTTACGGCAGAACGCCTCGTGCTCAATATCATGCAGCGCATGAGCGGCATAGCCAGTAAAACAAACTTTTTACAGGGTCTCTGTAAAGGAACCAGTGCAAAAGTGATAGACACAAGAAAGACAACCCCGGGTTTCAGGTTTTTCGAGAAATGGGCCGTAGTGATCGGTGGCGGTTCCAATCACCGTTATGGCTTGTATGATATGATCCTCATCAAAGACAATCATGTTGATTTTGCCGGCGGTGTCGTTGAAGCCATTGACGCCGCTAACATGTATTTACGTAAGAAGAAAAAGAACTTATCCATTGAGATCGAGACACGGTCTCTTGAAGACGTTAAAAAAGTTCTGAAACACGGCGGCGTTAAGCGCATTATGTTGGACAATTATTCTCCCGCGGATACTTTAAAAGCGGTAAAACTGATCAACGGAAAATTTGAAGTGGAATCTTCAGGTGGTATCACCGAAAAGAACATTGCAGCTTACGCGAAATGTGGCGTGGATTTTATTTCTATTGGAGCTTTAACGCACCACATCAAAAGCCTGGATCTGAGTTTGAAGGCGGTTAGATAGTGTTCTGTCACCTGCGGACGTTCAGGATCTGAAATTAAAAGCATCAAGGTAATTATTTTTGTTAGCGTCAACGGAGTATTTCTCAATTACCGTTTCGCGTCCTCGTTCACCCAACTCTTCCCTTAGCTTTTTATTTTCGATCAACCGACAAATGGTTTCAGACCATTCTTCGTCTGTATTTGCTAAAAAACCATTAACACCATTTTGAATGATCTCTTTATTCACCCCAACGGCGCTCATGATTGTAGGAACACAGCAGGCCATGTATGATAAACCTTTCAGTCCACATTTTCCATTGGCCCACTCATCATCTGGCAGTGGCATTAAGCCAATGTCAAAACTGTTCAATTGATCCACTTCTGTATCTTCAGTCCATGATACTGATTCCACATTCAGCAGATCATTTTTATAATGTGGATCTCCAATCAATTTAAATTTTATTTTATCACCGTATTTTTCTCTTATTTTCAAAAGCACCGGCAACAATAATTCAAAATGTTTTACCGTGCTGATGCTGCCGCTCCAGCCAATCGTTAACACAGTTTTGTTTCGGAGTTCTGGTTTTGGAAAATGTAAAGCGGTATTGATGGTTGTAGGAATAATGAACACGTTTTTATTGAAGGGTCGCGCTTTTTCGGCGAGGTAAGCGTTTCCGGCAATCACACTGTTGGCATATTTCAGGTTGTCAAAAAATTTCGCGGGCTTTTTAATCCACTCCCATTTTTGATTACCCGGACTGGTATCTGCCAGCCAGATACTGTCATCAAAATCAAAGATCACTTTCTTTCCTGATTGAAATGCGCGTTTTTCAAAAAAAGAGGTTCCAAAAAAAGACGCCTCCCGCTGAATAAAAATCAAATCAAATTTTTTAAACCTGGACAGATCTCTGATTCGAGTCCATACCGACTTTATTAAAATTAAAACCTTGCCGGAAAAATTACCGACCGAATAGAACAGGCGATCATCATTTTTATCAAGCAGATATGAAAAAGTAAAGGTATATCCCTTTTCTTCCAAAAACGGCAGGTATTGCTCGAACCTGTATCGCTGGCTTGGCGACCGGTTCGGGCGATGGGCACAAAGTATCAGGACTTCAGGCATTTTTTTCTTTAGGAGGATTTAAAACCAATAGATGGTTGGCTGCCATCTTGTTTGACTTCCAGGTGCCTCACGTCATCAAAACTCAGAATTTCAAGATCGTTTTTATTTCTTTGTTCTGATGGGATAGATGCCAGGCGCAAATTTTGTTTCATCACCACCTCACCAACCAATTGTCGCACCGTACGGGCGTTACCAAAAAATTTATCGCGGTGCTGATACAATTCGTTCAGGTAATTTTTTAAATGGGTTTGTGCTTCGGTACTTGGTGTCAATCCTTCTTTTTTCAGAAGATTGATGGCAATCTCAAAAAGCTGCTGTGAATTATAATCTTCAAATACAAAAGTTTTGTCGAACCGCGACTTCAACCCCGGATTGCTTTCGATGAACGCGCGCATGTTTTCGGTATAGCCCGCTGCAATTACCCCAAACTTGCCTCTCAGGTCTTCCATGCGTTTTAAGATCACCTGTATCGCTTCCTGCCCGAAATCACCCGTGGAGTTTTTGGTGGTTAAACTATACGCCTCGTCGATAAACAGGATACCACCCATGGCTTCATCAATCACGCCGGCTGTTTTTGTGGCGGTCTGCCCAACATAGCCTGCAACAAGACCTTCCCTGTCTACTTCCACCACATGGCCTCGTTCGAGTATGCCCAGCGCTTTGTAGATCTTTGCGAGAATCCTTGCCAGGGTGGTTTTACCGGTTCCCGGGTTGCCAGAAAACACCGAATGCAACGAAAATTTATTGATCACGTCCTTTCCTGTTTCATTATAAAAACGGATCAGTTTGATGAGTTCATTAATGTCCTGTTTTATTTTTTCCATGCCCACCAGTTCATTTAATTCGGCGATGGCTTCGTTGAGGTGTTTTTCGTTGATCGACAATTTCAGTTTTTTCTTAGGTCCGCTGTCAAACACATTTTCAAGATCTTCGAGGGTCACTGTTGACAATGTTTCGTTTGACAGGGCCGACAAATTCTCTGACTTCATCAATCTCAAACCCATGTTCTGTTTGGCCTCATCCACCACGGCGTTCACAAACCTGGCATTTCCAAAATGTTCGTCACGCTTGCGGTAAGCTTCAGTTAACTGTTCGCTCAGGTAAGCGTTAGCTTCGGGCGCGAAATTAATTTGTTTTTGAGTGGCTGAATAAATTGCAATTTGAAGCAGTTCTTCCGGCAGGTAATCATCGAAATGAAAATACTGGTTGAACCTTGATTTTAAACCGGGGTTGCTATCGATAAAATTCTTGATCTGTTTTGGATAGCCGGCGCCAACAATGGCAATGTCTCCGGGTCCGTCACTCATTTCTTTCAAAAGGATCTCCACCGCTTCTTTACCAAAGTCCTTACTATCGTCGTCGGCTCGCGCGAGTGAGTATGCTTCATCAATAAAAAGAATGCCACCCCTGGCACTGTCTATCATTTTTTTTGTTTTGGGCGCTGTCTGCCCTATGTATTCTCCAACCAGCGTGGCCCTGTCGGCTTCAATCACGTGACCTTTGGTTAAAAGGCCCATTTTTTTGTAGATTTTACCAAGCATTTTTACAACGGTGGTTTTTCCGGTACCTGGATTTCCGGTGAAAATGCTGTGAAGTGAAATTTTAGAAGAGTCTACAAAGCCTTTTTCCTGCCTTAATTTTGTAAAGTTGAGGTACGTGATGTTTTCGCGTATAGATTTTTTTACATGCTCAAGTCCGATCAATGCGTTTAACTCTGCCAGCAGTTCTTCCAGGGTCTGGTTTCCGCCAGTTTCATCAGGTTTTACATCCTGGCTGCCGGCCGACGATCCCGCGCCCAATGTCTGCTCAATGGTTCTTAAAATGGGTGTTTCTCCCTGCTCTTCGGCTTCACCACAATTAAAGGTAGTGGCCGCGATCAACACATCGTTAAATACAACTTCAACGAGGTATTTATCGTCGGTCCAAACGCCCGGTGTATCACTGCCCCAGGCTTTTTCAAATAAAAATGAAACGCCTTCCTTGTCTGCCTCGATCGCTCCTAGCTGAACAACCGAAGCCTTCGGTTGACCTGCATCATCGTAAAAATTTATAAAAATTTCATAGTGATAATCGAGCCTGGTAAGATTTTTAAATTTAAGTTCGGCCCAGATGTAACGGGTGGTTTTTTTATCGAAGGTTTTTAAATAGGTCCTGTTTTGTTGCTGCCAGCCGTCAATACCGGCGTTGTACATTTTAATGTGTTCAATTTCCAGGTAGGGGTTATTGTGCACGTCAACCATCCCAACGTCGTTCACGTAAAAAATTCTTTCCTCCAGCAACACATCATCAATAAATGCCTGCCATTTGTAATTTCCTTTTTTCCAGAAGCCTCCTTTATTTTCAACACCCCAGCCATCACGCACATAAAAGATATTCTCTTCTTTTTTTACGTTGATCTCCAGTTCGCGGTCGCAAAATTGTAATTTGCTGCCCAGGTCAAAACATTTCAGGTTCACTTTGCCGCTCCAGTTTTCTTCGTCGAACAGTTTGTTATAGATCGCCAGTTCCACCCTTACGTAATCGATCTCGCTTTTGTCAAAAACACAGCGGTAACGTTTCAGATTGTTTACCATCCATTCGTTGTTGCAAAAGGTCTGCAGGCTCTTATATTTGTAGCGTTTGTCCATTAGATCAAATCAATAGCTAAAAATAATTATTTCAAATTACAAAGGTGGTAGGGTTTAGCTATTATTTTTCTATGCGGTTGTATTTAAAAGGCATAACTTTGTTTGATGAACCTGGTTTTTAACATAGTTGAAATCTTAAAGGTCACCATGGTGCTTTTTGCCGTGATAGACATTGTGGGCTCGATACCCGTGGTTTTGACCCTGAAGCAGCGTTTGGGCAGCATCAATCCTCTAAAGGCATCCGTTGTTTCTTTGCTCATCATGGTCGTGTTCCTGTTCGTAGGTCAGTCTATTTTAAACCTCATTGGCATAACCGAAGGCGACTTTGCCATTGCCGGTTCATTTGTATTGTTTTTTGTGGCGCTCGAAATGATATTGGGAATCAGGATCTACAGGGATGAGGATGTTTCAACAGCTTCTGTAGTGCCACTGGCCTTTCCACTTATAGCAGGTACAGGAACTTTAACTACTTTATTGTCTATCAGGGCCGAGTACAACCTTTTGTCGATACTCATCGCCATTGTTATTAACGTGATCATCGTTTATTTTGTACTTAAATATTTAAACCTGCTCGAAAGATTGCTGGGTTTGGGTGGCATCGCCATTCTTAAAAAAGTGTTTGGTATTATTCTTCTGGCCCTGGCCATTAAATTATTCAGAAAATATTCGGGCTTATGACCTCACGACCATTGCTGACTATCCTGTTGCTGATTGCCTCCAATACTTTTATGACCATTGCCTGGTATGGGCATTTAAAATACAAGGAGGTGGGGTTCATGAAAAACGCCGGGCTGTTCGGAACAATTCTGTTAAGCTGGGGCATCGCGTTTTTTGAATACATGCTCATGGTGCCCGCCAATAAGATCGGCAGTTCCATTAACGGCGGTCCGTTTAACATGTGGCAGTTAAAACTGATCCAGGAAGTGATCTCAATTTCGATCTTTGTAATATTTACGCTGGTTTTTTTTAAAACAGATCAGTTGAAATGGAACCACCTGGTGGGTTTTGGGTTTTTACTCGTAGCCGTATACTTTTTCTTCAGGAAATAAGCATGGGCGACGGAGATCGCCTTCAGGAAGCATTACCGTTAGCTGCCCTCAGGTACACCAGCAGCGGGTGCATGGCTTTAAAGCCATTGGTCGCAATTTCATGAAGATTTTTTGCAAGTAATTGTTTATCGCTAATGGGGTAACTCACCAGGAAGTGTTTGTTCTTGAGCATTTCGAGGTGAGGATGATCTTTTTCAAATCCCTTGGGCGCGGTTTTTAATTTTCCTTCATCGTCAAAACCTTTGAAATACTTTTTAAAAGCGGCTGACTTCAGGATTTTTAACAAGGGTGCCGCGTTATAATCAATTTCCTGCCTGATGGCGTTTAGCATGGCCGGTTCTGGCATGTACACACCGCCCGCCAGAAAGCTGCCACCCGGCTCAAGGTGAAGGTAATACCCTGCGCTGAGCGATTTTTTTCCACCGGGGTTGATGCTGGCACCCATATTGATTTTATAAGGTGTTTTGTCTTTAGAGAACCTCACGTCTTTGTAGATCCTGAATGTGCAGTCTTTGCCTTTCATATCGGGGGAAATCTGTTTGTCGAATTTCACAACGCCTTTAATGACCTTATCCACAAGGGTTTCATATTCTTCACGTGCGGCCAGGTATTTTTCTTTATTCGCTTCAAACCAGTCGCGGTTATTATTTGATTTTAGTTTTTTCAGAAAGTCAATGGTCTTTTCCATAAGTTAAATTTGAGCCTTTTTTTAGGATACAAATATCTGAAATTTTCATCAGTAAGGCGAGCACCCGCTCGCGGCTACTTTTAGCCACTTTTGACCAAATTTAAATGCTTATTTCAATATCAACGCTGAACATAATTTTTAATTAATTAAATTTGGTTAGATGCAAAAATTCGTCAGAATTACTTTGTTGCTTTTATTGGCTTTTTTACTGGTTCTTTGCCAGAGTAAAAAGCGGCAGTACACCACCAAGCCCACAAAGAGCCTGGTTAATCCCGACAGCGACCTGCTGGAGGTTAACGCCGTGGCTTACCACCTCAGCGACAGTGTCACCGAAACCTACCTTGAAATAAAAAATGAAAACCTCATCTATAAAAGACCCGACACCACACTGTCTTTTTACGCAGAGTTAAAAATTTCCTATAAGTTACTGGCTGAACCAAATGCGCGCAGGATCCTCGACAGCGGTTCCTATTATTTGCTCGACAGGGCCCCGGACAAGGTTGAAGTTAAGTCAATCATTTCTAAATTTAATCTCAAAGCGCGCATAGGAAACAATTATTATCTCGAAGTAGAGGTGTTGGACCTGAATAAAAAAACCAAATACGCCAAAAACCTGAATATTTATAAGCAGAACTTTTTCAGTGAGCAGAATTTTCTGTTGACCATGGGGGGGGAGGTTTCGTTTAAGAATAGTTTTTTAAAAGGGGACGTTGTGGTAGTGAAGTCGTCGAACACATCGGTATCGCAGGTGACCGTGGATTGTTTTTTCAAGGAGTTTGGACCAGCTCTTCCTCCTTTTTCATCAAAAGCCCCCGACGAATTTAAATACAAGCCCGACAGCGTTTTTGTATTAACGCTCACTTCAAGTCAATATGCTTTAACCATGCCCGATAAAGGCTTTTATCATGTAAGAACCGATCTCAATAGTTTTGAAGGTATCACTATTTATACCTACGACAAAACATTTCCAGGTGTAAGTAACAGCGACGAAATGATCAATTGTACCAGGTATATCATGAGCAGAACTGAATTCGAAGAATGTAAGGACGCGCCAGAAAAAAAAGCGGCCATTGATAAATTCTGGTTAACGGTGGGCGGAAGCAACGAACGTGCGCGGGAGCTGCTAAAACGTTATTACGGCAGGGTGAAAGAGGCCAATAAATATTTTAGCAGTTACACCCAGGGATGGAAGAATGACAGGGGAATGATCTTTATTATTTACGGGCATCCCACAAATAACTACCGGGGCGCAAAGGAGGAGATATGGGTGTATGGCAACGAGGGAAGTCCCTCCGCGCAGCGATTTATTTTTAAGAAAACCCAAAACCCTTTTAGCGATAATGATTATATTTTAGAACGCTCGCAATTTTACAAGGAAGGCTGGTACACTGCTGTGGACTATTGGCGCCAGGGGCATGTGTATCTTGATGGCACTAAATAGAATCAGGTTTTGAGTTATTGAGTTGTTGATTTTTGAGTGGGCAAAGTATCTTCACTTCAACAAATCGTACTTCAACAAATCTTACTTCCCACCGTAGCCCTCATCTACCGGCAAATTAGCTTGTTTCGAAGCGGCAACTGCCAGGATGTCGCAGCGGTTGTTCTCTGCATTATCAGCATGCCCTTTTACCCAGATAAACGTGTGCTTTTCTGCGTTATAAACCCGCAAAAATCTTTGCCAAAGGTCAGGATTCGCTTTGTTTTTAAAGCCTGTTTTTCTCCAGCCAAACACCCATTTTAAATTAATGGCGTCAACCACATATTTACTGTCGGAATAGACCCTTACGTCAAGTGCGTTGTTATTAATGCTTTCAAGCGCTACAATTACGCCCAATAACTCCATGCGGTTGTTGGTGGTGTGTTTAAAGCCACCGCTGATTTCCTTGCGGTGCCCGTTATATTTTAAAACCACACCAAAGCCACCTGGTCCGGGGTTGCCGCTGGCCGCGCCGTCTGTATAGATTTCGATAAAATCTTTCATTTACAAGGCTGTTAAAGTAGATTTTTTTATCTGAAATTAACCGGCTTTTAATAAATTTATAACGGCGTTATAACATTGCGTAAATGTAAATAAACAAGTATATTCGTTGACTTAAAATTTTGATATGTCAGTATTAGTAAATAAAAACTCAAAGGTAATTGTACAGGGTTTTACCGGCGGTGAGGGCACTTTTCACGCCACTCAAATGATTGAATACGGAACCAACGTGGTTGGTGGTGTTACGCCGGGAAAAGGCGGCACAACGCATCTTGACCGCCCTGTGTTTAACACCGTGGCTGACGCGGTTGCCAAAGCAGGCGCCGATGTGTCAATTATTTTTGTACCGGCCGCTTTCGCCGCAGACGCGATCATGGAATCGGCCGATGCCGGCATTAAGGTAATAGTATGTATCACAGAAGGCATTCCTGTAAAGGACATGATCTATGTAAAGGAATATTTAAAAGGAAAGAACACACGTTTGATCGGTCCGAACTGTCCCGGCGTTATTACCGCAGGTGAGGCCAAAGTAGGTATTATGCCGGGCTTTGTATTTAAAAAAGGAAAGATCGGTATTGTGTCTAAAAGTGGTACTTTAACTTACGAAGCGGCCGACCAGATCGTGAAAGCGGGCATGGGTATCACTACCGCGATCGGTATCGGGGGAGATCCAATCATTGGGACCCCAACCAAGGACGCCGTGGAATTGTTAATGAACGATCCTGAAACAGAAGCGATTGTAATGATCGGTGAAATTGGTGGAAGCTACGAAGCAGAAGCTGCGCGCTGGATCAAAGCCAATGGCAACAAAAAGCCCGTAGTAGGGTTTATTGCCGGGCAAACTGCCCCTAAAGGCCGTACAATGGGCCATGCCGGCGCTATTGTTGGCGGAGCGGAAGATACCGCGCAGGCCAAAATGCAGATCATGCGCGAGTGTGGCATCCACGTATGCGAAAGTCCTGCTGAAATTGGAAAAACTATGGCAGCCGTACTAAGAGGAGAAAAAGTGAACGCTTAATTTTTAACCCAGATTGTGCAATAGAATATCTAATGTATAATCTGGGTTTAAGAACATATTTTTAATAAGAAACCACCGCCAGGTGGTTTTTTTGTTTTATGAACAGTTGATCAGGTCAATCCTCCGTGTTATTGTGCCCCGGTGTATCTGTGTTGGTCAGTATCGAAGGGTAAGCCATCTATGAAGCAGAAGGCTGGATTTTAAATGATTGCAATAAAAAAGGCTTTCTAAATTATTAGAAAGCCTTCTGCTTCATAGGTGCCCGAAGAGAGACTCGAACTCTCAAGGAATAATCCAACGGCTTCTGAGACCGCAACGTTTACCAATTTCGCCATCCGGGCAGGGCTGTAAAGATAAGAGAGTTTCACAAAAGAAAAAAATCGGGGGCCTTAATTCCTTCCAAAAGACAAAATAGGTTGTTTGTTGTAGCCCATGAAGTAGAAAGGCCCAACCGGTGGGTTGTAAACAAGGAAGATGCTGTCAAGAAGCAGAAAAACCCACCCCGGAGGTAATACCATCGAGAAGACGCAGTCATGAAGCAAAAAGCCCAACCGGTTAGTTTGTAAAACAAAGGAAGACGCAGTCATGGAGCGAAATGCCCAACCGGTTAGGTTGGGCATTTCTGCTTTATGAGTGTGGATGAAGGGACTTCCTTCGGCAAACTCAGGATAAACTTCTCGTCCCTTCTCCTGAGCATAAAAAAACCCGCTAAAAGCGGGTTCTGTAAAAGTGCGGATGAAGGGACTCGAACCCCCACGCCGTGAGGCGCCAGATCCTAAGTCTGGTGCGGCTGCCATTACGCCACATCCGCAAATTTAGGAAGCCAAAGATACGACTTTTTTGTATCCCAGCCAAAAATTAATTGTTTCACTTTTGAATGATCACTTTTCCGGTAAATACCTGGCTACCGGTGTTGATCCTGAGCACGTAGATCCCTGCTGCAAAGCCTGACAGGTCAAGCGGCTCCAGGGCACGGCTGTTGGCCACATCCACGATCTTTAAGCATTTGCCAAATAAGTCAAAAACGCTGATCACATAAGAGTTTTTAACCTGACCGGCATTAAAGTAAAAAATGCCCGTAGAGGGGTTTGGAAAAATGCCCAGGCCTGTATCCGCAGTTTTTTCACTGATCCCCACAAATTCGGGATTGGTATTGAGTTTTTCCTTCACGCAGTTCAATACATTGCGGTTGTTTTTATTACTGCTGTACTCTGCGGCAAAACCAACGATGTATAAATTATCTGCATTGAATTTATGAACGCCGTTGCCGGCCGTTGGAATCGTGAGACTAAATGTTTGTTGGTAAGACTGACCCTGCGTACCGCCGTTAGAAGGGATCACACCGCTGTTGCCATACGCCCCCGCAAAAGCATGTACCAGCGCATTTTTATGCTGGAACTCCCAATAATCCAGAACGTAGGTGCCAGCCACAAAAGAGTAATAACCTTTCTGATAATATGGCGACCAGGGAACATTAAAAAAATTATTTAATTGGTTGAATCCGTTAATGCTGGTATCTGCAACAGGACCACTCACGTAGTTTTCGGTGAGGTAGGCGTTTAAACGATAATCTCCTTTCACGTCTCCGGCAAAATCTGCCTTTAAGGTAAAGCTGAGCTGACGGGTAAGGCTGTTGTAGTTTTTATTGATCACACTTACACTCACAGGCGTTACAGCGCCTGCCCGGGCGTTAATGTGGTTGTTGTATGACTGTCTTTCCATCACCACAGACTGAAGATCGTTAAAGTAAAACCTGTCAACCATGGCGCCGGGAGTATCTTTTTTATAATCGCTGATAAGCGCGGCGGAATTATTTTCTTTTAAGGAATCCAGATCGTGAATATTCACAACAATTACCGACGAAGACTGCAGCGCCAGTGTTTTTTCCTGGGCATCAGGACCCTCGCCATTGTTAGCGCTTACAAATTGTTCGAACAAAATGTTTTTGGCCGGACTCGTATTTTGTACTGTTACCGAATACACGATGGTGTCGTTAGGCAGATATTGGTCTGGCTGGCCGTTCACTGAATTGATCCAGCTTTTAACGTTATAAAATCCTGCCGAAGAAAATGTAAAAGGCAGGCCAAATTTCAGCGAGGTACTTTGTCCGTAACCTATACCGCCGCTTATTGTAAGGTTCTCGGTGTTAAGAGACGAATTTCCAACCTGGTAACTCACGCTGATGGTGTTAATGATTGCAGCGCCAAGATTGCTGATCTTAAATTTAACGCTGTCGGCTGAATTTACAAGTATATATTTTCTTGGAACATCGGTGCTTAACGCGGCGTCGCGACTGCTTGCCAGATTGATTACTTCGATGTCGTCGATCCACAACTGGTACATGTCCTTTGAATTGTTGCGGAAAGCAAAACGCAAGGTCTGCCCAGCGAAAGAGCCAATATTCACAGAATGCCTGGTCCAGACATTTTTTTCACCACCGCCAAAGGTATTGCCATCCGAAAGCGCGAATAACCTGTCGCCAATGGCAAAATCCTGGGCTGTTAATACCCCCGGGTTGGTGGTACCGTATACTTCATAGCCTTCAGGGAAATTGCTGTCCGGACTTTTTGCCAGCCAGGTGAGTACCGAGTTGGCTGTAATATTGTTGATCACTGGGGTAATCGCCCAGCGGTTTACCGCGACATTGGTGGTATCGAGCCAGCTGGTGCTTACTAAAAACGTGTCATTGTCAGCCTGGTTGTACACCACAGCCCAGCCCGCAGTTTTAAGTCCGGGTTCATGGAATGGTCTGTTGGGATTGACCAGGGAGCCGATGTTATTTTTCAGTCCATCATTGATCAGGCTGAAACTTGAGGGTACAGTATAGAATCTGGTGGTGGAACCGCTGGTTGTATAAGTCTGAAGCGTAAGATTGCCAAAGCTGTTGGAATAAACTACCTGGCAATAACTATAACTTACAGTAAGTACAAGTACAAATAATAAAAAGCTCTTTTTCATTTTTTCTTTCGCCCCGATCTTTTAACTAAAGGTATCCATGCTTAACGTTTGATCTCCTGTGCCTGCGGCATTACGCTGGCCATAGGTGCCTGCCCAACCATTTGCGGAGTGATCATTGGTAAAACTTTTTTAACCTCGGCGTAATTCGGGTTGATCTGCAAGGCCCTTTCCCACGCTTTTTTTGCCTTGCCATATTTTTGCTGGTTAAAAAATGCGCCACCTAAATTATACCAGGCCTCAGCACTGTTAGGGTCAAGCAAAGTCCATTTGTTGTAAGCGATCGCCGCTGAATCCATGCGCCCGCGGTTGAAGGCCATTGCGCCCCTGTTCTTGAGGTCGTTTGAATAAACCATGTAATAATTACGCAGGTATGGATTATTAGGATACAGGCGCTCCGCATTTTTCCAATAATACAAGGCTTCGAAATCGTTGCGCAGTTTAAAGTGTGCCAAACCTAAATTGAGGTAACCATTAACGTAACGGGGGTGCAATTCAATGGCATGTTTTAAGAATCCTATGCCTTTGTAAAGAGCGGCGTCGCGCTTGCTTTTGTAACCTCCCTGTTTCACTTCTTCATCTGTGATCTTCAGGGTGCCATTATAATCGTTGTAGCGCAGTGAATCCTGGCCCGGCACATTGATCCCGGTTACTTCTTTGGTATCGGCAAGGTCAACCCAACGTGCACCAGCATTACCCAGTACCAACACCGAATTCGGCATGGTTTTTACGTCTTTTAAGAACAATGTTACGTCATTTTTCCAATCCCAGTTGCGTTCCCAGGTTTTGCAACCAAACAGGAAAGTGATTACCAGGACAATGCTGACCAAAGCTACTTTTCTGAGGTTAATGGTTACAGCAGAAAGTTTGTCAAATCCTTTCAGGATAAAATAAGAGATAGCGATACAGAAACCTATTGATGAGTGGAAGATAAGACGTTCACCCATTGTCGCACCAATATCCATAAGTACGTTACCAATCAGTAAAGCGAAGAAAATGTAGGTCATGATCGCGAAACCAATGATGTGTTTTTTGATGGTGTAATAAATACCCGCGAACACCATACCAATATGCAGTACAATGGAAAGTAAAAAATCCCAGCTTGTAAAATGACGGTACTCAATGGTATTGTATGAATAGTCAGATGACAGGGTCGCAGGAAACAACTGCAGCCAGAGGTACTTTAACAATACATAACCCTTGGTGGCAAAACGTTCTTCACCGTCGGCCAGTAAATAAGGGTTATTTAAAATTTCGGTGTCAGGAACGCCTGGTTTTAATTTAACTGCCACGAGACGCATACCCAGATAAAACAAGGTAACGAAGCCCAGCCAGCACATTAAATTCACGAACCTGCTCTCGCGGAAAGTTTTTGAGAAAAACGCCACCATCACAATAAAATAAATGATAGGGAAGGCCCAGAAGATCCTCATAGGCTTGGAACCCGGAGGAGCATCCGTATCGTAATTTCTTTTTAACGTGAGCATGAATACGGCGCAGCCTATAAAGATCACGGCCACGATCAGGATGTTCTTAAACTCCTTGGTCATTACGAACTCCTGGAGTTTTTTCATCAGGCTGCTTTCATTAGCTCTCTTCAGCGCAAAATAATTCACTACAATTAAAAGTATGAAACTGATTGAGCGCTTCATGGTTTTTGATCCATCAAACAACTCATCTACTACTATTTTATGTACCAGGAAAACAAATACAGATGATAACACCACTACCAGAACTTTAAAGCCCAGTTTGCTTTTGAAATATTGTTCAAGGTCAATCTCATTTTCAGTGAAGGTATAAATCGATAGTGGTATCAGTACCAATAACATCACCGCGTATTCTTTGGATAGCAGGGCCAGTAAAAACATCACGCTGCTCCACACCAGGTCCCACACCTTCTTATACTCCATATATTTAAAGCAATAGAAGAAAGTAAGCGAAATAAAGATCAGTGAAAAAATCTCGTCGCGGCTTTTTACGTTGGCAATGGCCTCTGAGTGAATAGGGTGCATGGTGAAGATTAGCGCCGCTAAAAAAGCAAGATCCTGGTTGGTGCGGAAAAAGTAACGCGAGAAAACCAGGTACAGGAACATACAGCCTAAAGCAAAGGTCCAGATATTATTAAAGTGACGAACATCCGCGCGGTAAACCTGACAGTCTACCTCGTTAAAAATCCCGTCGATATTAAGGTCTTCGTCAAAATCATTCTTAAAGTTCTTGTTAACGTCCCAGCATTGGTAACACTCATTTTGCTGCGCTATGCCATCACCGTTCTGGTCAACAAAATCGTTGTACTCGTAATTGCTCTCAGGACGACCACAAGGCGAAGTGTAATTTACCTTGTCTTTATCAAGAACACCGTTGGCATTGAGGTCGGTAACATGAAGGTAAAGACCTGAGCGGTAAGCGCCCATAAATTCCTGTTCAATAGCGAAACTTACAACTGATAGGGGACGGTAACGACCACCGGCCAGTTGATCTGTTGCGCACATACGACGATAAAAACTTTCGTAGGCGTCTTTGGTAATAATACCTTTAATCCCCCTGATACCCTTCAACACGTGGTCATTCTGGTGAATAATGATACCGTCGTCGAGTGCGTACTCGTTATTAACCGATGTAATGTAAAATGTGAAACCAACGATCCCAATAATGATCATTGCGATCTTCCGGTTCAAAAAAGAAAAATACTTAAACGTGTTGCTAAGCTCGGGAAAAGTAGGTGTTTTAAGGGTTGTTTTGGTAGTAGGTTGTGCCATAAATAAAAATATCTGCAAAATACAAATATAAAGCCAAATATACCGAAAGTTAGCAGGTTTTTGAAAAAAAGCTGCTTAGTTTCAGTTATAACTCAACAACAAACAATTAAATTTTCTTAAAATCTAATTGGCACGGTATAACACATGCCAGTATTTTTTTTTGATGATTTATGAGAATTATCCTTATTTTGCTAAGGCAATGCAAAAAATTAAAGCTTCCCCGGTTTTATTAATAATTGGTATCTCCCTTTTGCTCTGCTCCCTGCTTTTTAACAGCTTAAACACGCATCATCTTGGCGACCTCGCTATTGAAGCGGGAAATAAAATTTCAGCCAGGTTAGCTCTCAGTCAACAGGCGCTTGAACAAATAAAAATTTCAGGTCCGGTCACCGAAAACACATCGTTTTATGATTTGTATGATCGTGAGAAGATCGGTATTTATTACTTCAGCAAGGATAGCCTGGTGTATTGGAACAACGCACAGATCCCAATTGAAAATAATCCTTCGTTGTTCGCCGGAACAGAAGGTCTGGTTAAATTAAGGCAAGGATATTATCTCTATGCAAAAACCCAATGGTGGGACAAAACAGCCGTAACCCTCTGTCTGGTTAAACCCTTGTATGATCTGCAAAACAACTACCTCAAAAATAATTTTTCGGCCTGGACCGGTCTTCCGAAAGAAGTTGAAATTGATGTAAACGGGCCGGGAAAATACCCTGTTCTTGTAGGTAACCGCCGGTTATTTTCATTAAAGGGCAACGAAGAGGAATACAGCACAGAACTGGCAGCCAATATTGGGTTCCTGGTTTTTGTTTCGGGTTTTCTTTTGATCCTTCTGGCCTTGTTGTTAATGATGAGCAAGCCAGTTGGTAAAATAAGGTTCTTCGTACTGTTGATGGGGGTTTTGTTTTTTAGATTTTTGATGTTGTACTTCGAATGGCCTTCCTTTTTTTATAAAAGTATCCTGTACGACCTGTCGGTTTTTGGTAATGCCGAATCAAGCCTCAGCTTCTACATGGGTGATATACTTTTAAACGCATTCACCTTATTGTTCATCGCTTTTTCACTTCACATTTATTTAATACGAACTAACCAAAGAATTAAAGATTTATTCAGTGTGATGGCGCTTTG
The DNA here is from genome assembly GCA_040386615.1 of Bacteroidota bacterium. Taxonomy (GTDB): domain Bacteria; phylum Bacteroidota; class Bacteroidia; order B-17B0; family Aurantibacillaceae; genus Aurantibacillus. The sequence continues at coordinate 101,516 of JAZKFC010000021.1, read as the reverse complement.
CCTGGTCTCGGTGTTTATTGTGAACCAGTTTAATCATACCTTGATCAGCCTGGTCACAAACTCTACCCTGAATTTTGATTTCCTGAGCATCTTTAATATAAAGGTACCGGCGTTTGTGGGTATCGCCATACTCGGCATTTACTCGCTGGCCTTGTATCTTACTGTGAATAAGATCACTTCCTTCTTCGATAAAAATGTAAAAGGATTTTTTTTATTTTTCGGCCTAACGGCTGCCTGTTGCGTTTTGCAGTGGCTGTTTTTCACCTTTAACAATTTCGAAAATTTCTGGTTTTTAATTTTCTCCTCCTGCATGTTCTTGATAGCCAGTTTTAGTTATTCCAGGTTTTCGCTTGGACTCGGCCTGCAAATTTTGCTCATGTCGGTGATCACCTCTGTACTGCTGGATTTTTATATTGGTAAAACACAAAAACAAAACCTCGAACGCCTGTCATCCGACCTCAGTGAACGGCGCGACGCCATCCTGGAAAGCGAATTCGATGGCTTACCGGCTAAAATCGCGTCCGACAAAAAACTGGCCGTGTTACTTCAGTTCCTTCCTAATGGGAAAAAGGAGATTGAACAATTGCTCAAACAAAAATACTTCAGTGAGTACTTTAACCGCTACAATGTTGATTTTAGTTTGTTCGATGAAAACTGCAACCCTTTGTTATCGCCAAAGGATCCGGTTCTCATGAACGAAGGTTTTTTTGACGACCGTATCCGGTATGGCGCCGATTCAACCTTTGTGCCCGGTTTGTTCTTTGTGAAAAATCACAGGAACAACTCGGTGTATATTGGAAAAATGAAAATAAATGACAGGCGTCTTTTCGTGTTTCTTGAACCCAAACAATTTGAAGAACTGGGTAGTTTTCCTGACCTTTTATTAGATCAGTCACAACAGAAACAGGAGGTTTTTAAGAACTTTAGTTACGCCATTTACCGCTCGGGTCAAAATACAAACCGCTATGGTACATTTAATTATCCGTTTTTTATTCTCGACTCCGCCACGCTTGCCAAATCAAATCCCGATTTCAACCATTATTACTTTCAAAACGAAGAATATACCCAGGTGATCAGTCAGAAAAGAAAAACCTTTACCGACCAGTTTACTTACAATTCATATGTGTTCCTGTTTTTTTCTATAATCAGTTATTTTTGTTATTTTATTTACACGCTTGTCTTTACGGGCTGGCTGAAAAATTCTTCGTTAACCAGGCGCATCCAAACCATTATTATCGTGTTATTGTTATTGGTAATGTCTGCCGTGGGCATCACCTCGGGCAACCTGGTTTCCGACCAGTTTGAAACCGACAACAAGCAGCAATTGCAGGAAAAAACAGAGATCATTATCAGCGAACTCGCAACACAGTTTAAGCCCGAAGAATTCTTTGACGAGAGCCAGAAAGAGATCGTGAATCTTAAACTGAATGAATACGCGCATTTGTTCAATACAGTGATCAGCGTGTTCGATAAAAGCGGTTACCTTTTTAATACCAGCCAGCCGCGCCTTTATGATCTGGGCCTGGCTGCGCCCCTGGCCAATCCCAAAGCTTTCTGGAATCTGAGGCAGAACAAATCATCCGCAGAAAGTGTGATCGAAAGCGCAGGCACGCTCAATTATTTTTCTTTTTACACACCACTTTATAATTCAAAACAACAACTCATAGGTTACGTGAACCTGCCATACTTCGCCAAACGCAGCGATCTCGTCAACGAATTGTCAGGCATTATCAGCGCGCTGATCAACGTGTATGTTATTTTATTCGTGATCAGTATCCTCGCGGGACTGATCTTATCGGGATACATCACGAAGCCCCTGCGGCTCATTAAACAACAGATCTCCAACATAAGCCTCGGGAAACAAAACGAAAAAATTAAATGGGAAAGTAATGATGAGATCGGTAAACTGGTTTCAGAATATAACCAGATGCTCATTAAACTCGAAGACAGCGCGAACCTGCTGGCTCAGAGTGAACGTGAAAGTGCCTGGCGCGAAATGGCAAAGCAGGTGGCGCATGAAATTAAAAATCCATTAACCCCCATGAAGCTGAACCTGCAATACCTGCAGCATTTAATGAAAAACAATCCCGACGACTTCAGGGAAAAGTTCGGAAAAACCAGTTCGGGCATCATAGAGCAGATCGATTCACTGGCCAATATTGCCAATGAGTTCAGCAACTTTGCCAAATTGCCCGGCGCGCAGTTACAAACTGTTAACCTGGTAGAGATCATCAACAGCTCGGTGCTGGTATTTGGCAACCAGAAAAACAACCTGGTCAGAAATCTCATAACTGAAACTGAGATCCTGGTGAAGGGCGACAAAGACCAATGTTTGCGGGTGTTTAACAATATCCTTAAAAATGCCGAACAGGCAGTTGACGGCGTCGAAAACGCGCTAATCGCGATCAGGTCGGAAGCCTCCGCAGAAAAAATGGTGATCTCGATCAGGGATAACGGTTGTGGTATTGACGACGATCTGAAACCAAAGATTTTCAGTCCCAACTTTACCACCAAAACTACCGGTTCGGGCCTCGGACTGGCTATGGTTAAAAATATCATGCAGGGTTTTGGCGGCAGGATCTGGTTTGAATCGGAAAAAAATGCAGGGACAGTTTTTTATCTTGAGTTTGTTGCTTCTCAGCACGAAATAAGCGAACCATAAACCCTTCTCCCGCTTTTAACAATCGGAGGGTTTAAATACAAAAAAATCAGCCAAAACCCGCCATTTTCCTGTTTTTCCCTTGGAAATAAATATCTATCTTCGTTTTCCGTTTTTAAAAAAATATGGCAAAGTTTAAAAGAGAAGATGCCCTGGATTACCACTCGCAAGGTCGCCCGGGTAAAATAGAAGTTATTCCCACCAAACCATACAGCACCCAGCGCGATTTAACGCTGGCGTACTCACCGGGGGTAGCTGAACCATGTTTGGAAATAGAAAAAAACCCGGAAGACGCCTACAAATACACGGCCAAGGGAAACCTGGTCGCTGTTATTTCTAACGGTACTGCGGTGCTTGGGCTCGGTAACATCGGTGCGCTCGCGTCGAAGCCGGTAATGGAAGGCAAAGGCCTGCTGTTTAAGATCTTTGCCGACATCGACGTTTTCGACATTGAGGTATCAGCAACAGATATTGATGAGTTTGTAAATACGGTAAAAAACATAGCGCCAACATTCGGAGGTATTAACCTCGAAGACATTAAAGCTCCTGAGTGTTTTGAAATAGAACGCAGGTTAAAAGAGATCCTGGATATTCCGCTGATGCACGATGACCAGCACGGCACCGCCATTATCAGCGCGGCCGGACTACTGAACGCCATAGAGATCTCCGGAAAAAAAATGTCCAGTATCAGGCTGGTGATCAACGGTGCCGGTGCTTCGGCCAATTCCTGCGCGAAAATGTACATCGCCGTTGGCGTTAAAAAAGAGAACATCCTGATGTTAGACAGCAAAGGTGTGATCCACAAAGGGCGCACCGACCTCGACCAGTACAAATCTTTTTTCGCATCAGAAAACACAAAAATAAATACCCTCGCCGAAGCCATAAAAGGCGCCGACGTTTTTGTGGGTTTGTCTAAAGGCAATATTTTGAACCAGGACATGGTACGCAGCATGAATAATAACTGCGTAGTATTTGCCCTGGCCAACCCAACACCCGAAATTTCGTATGAAGAGGCGGTTGCGGCCCGCAAAGACATTATTGTTGCCACAGGGCGCAGTGATAACCCTAACCAGGTGAACAATGTGCTGGGTTTCCCGTTTATTTTCAGGGGAGCCATGGACGTGAGAGCGACCACCATCAATGAAGAAATGAAACTAGCGGCGACACTAGCCATTGCCGCACTTGCAAAAGAACCGGTGCCCGATTATGTGAACCTCGCTTACGGGTCAAAAAGCCTGAGTTTTGGCTCTGACTACATTATTCCAAAACCAATCGATAACAGGCTGATCTCCGCCGTTTCATCTGCCGTGGCGAAAGCCGCGATTGACAGCGGCGTGGCCAAACGTAAAATTACCGACTGGGACGGTTACCGCACCGAACTTGATAACAGGTTAGGTAAGGATAACAAATTAATGCGCAGCCTTGCCGACAAAGCGAAAAGCAATCCAAAACGCATCGTATTTTCTGAAGCGGATAATTACAAGATCTTGAAAGCCGCGCAGGTGGTGCGCGATGAAGGAATCGCCAAACCCATTCTTTTGGGTGATAAACAAAAGATCAATTCCATTGCCGAAGAAAATTTTATGGACCTCTCTGACATGATCCTGATTGATCCGCAGCAGGAAAATGAAGATCAGAAAAACGAATTTGGTGATATGCTTTGGCGCAAGAGACAACGTCGCGGTTTAACACAATACGACGCCCGAAAAATGATGCGCGACCGTAACTATTTTGGTGCCATGATGGTAGAGAACGGCATGGCCGATGCCATGATCAGCGGCTTAACGCGCAAGTATGGTCAGCCTATAAAACCGGCGCTCGAGATCATTAACGTGCAGCCTGGGGTAAGGAAAGTAGCGGGTTTATACATTATGGTAACAAAACGAGGACCTTATTTCTTCGCTGATACCACCATGAACGCCGACCCCACTGCTGAGGAACTGGCGGATATCGCCGTTTTAACAGCCAATACCGTTAAACAATACAATATTATTCCCCGCATTGCCATGTTGTCGTACACTAATTTTGGCTCAGCCGACGGTGAAGTGCCTAAAAAAGTGGCTAAGGCTGTAGATATTTTACATACCAACTACCCCGGACTGATCGTGGATGGTGACCTGCAGGCAAATTTCGCGACCAATAACACTTTGTTAAAAGAACGTTTTCCTTTCAGCACGCTGGTAGACAAGGATGTAAATACTTTTATATTTCCGAATCTTGCTGCCGGCAATATTGCCTACAAACTCATGCAGGAGTTGGGTGGCGCTGAGGCGATTGGTCCGGTGCTGATGGGCCTCAATAAGCCGGTGCATGTGTTACAGTTGGGAAGTAGTGTGCGTGAAATAGTAAACATGATTACCATTGCGGTGGTAGATGCACAAAACCGAAAGTAAGAACCTGAATGTCTATTATTAATTACATCAAAGGCCATGTAGTGTCGAAAAATCCGGCATTCGTTGTGTTGGAAACAAACGGCGTGGGTTACGGACTTTACGTCTCTCTTCAAACTTATTCTAAATTGGCCGATCTTGCTGTTGCCCAGCTTTTTGTTGAAAGTGTGTATATCCGCGACGATAATCCCAAAGATTATGGTTTTGCCGATGAGGAAGAAAGAGACCTGTTCAGGAAACTGATCTCGGTGAGCGGGGTCGGTGGCGGGAGCGCCCTCCTCATGCTGTCAAGTCTTAGTGCTGCCGAGATCGCCGGTGCTATTAACACCGCCAATGTAGCCATGTTAAAAAGCATAAAAGGCATTGGGGACAAAACAGCGCAAAGGATAGTGGTAGACCTCAAAGGCAAGATGGGCAAACACGAAGGCGGAATTTCACAGATTTTAACGCCATCGTACAATAAAAACAGGGACGAGGCGTTAATGGCTCTGGTAACACTGGGTTTTCCTAAGGTTTCTGCTGAAAAAGCTATCGAAAAAGCGATAAAACAGCAGGGAATCAATACTGATAATGTAGAATTGTTAATTAAAGCGGCTTTAAAGAACTTTTAGATTTAGTGAGAGTCAATGGATTTATAAATTTTGTACTGGTTACCAGCGCCACAGCCTGCCTTATGGCTGTTGTCACTAAGTCCAACAGAAAAGAATCACCGCTCGGTGATACTGATTTCAAACGTATACCTTCAAATGTAATGCCAACGGATACGCCCGAGGTAGAGGACGAGCCGGATCTTCCGTATAAATTTAAAGACAATAACGGCAAACAACCCCTGGCCGATCCTAAATCCAAGCTGTACCTCGAAAACCCTGAAAACGTAAAAACAGACGTACAGTACAACCCTAAAACCGGTAACTACGATATCAAACAAAAAGTGGGTACCATGGATTACCGTCCCGAGACCTACATGAACCTGAAGGAATACCAGGACTTAATGTTTAAAAAATCCATGCGCGATTACTGGCGCTCACGTGTGGCAGCTGATGACCTCAATGAAAAACCGCGCAAAGGCATGTTGCCTAAACTCCAGGTAAACAGCGAATTGTTTGACCGTATTTTCGGTGGCAATACGGTAGACATCAAACCTACAGGAACCGCCGAACTTATCTTTGGTCTTAACAGGAACAAGAACCTCAATCCCGCCATTCCACAAAAACAGCAAAAGATCACCAATTTTGATTTTAACATGAGGATACAGTTAAACCTCATTGGCAAAATTGGCGACAAATTAAAAGTAACCACCAACTACAATACCGAAGCTTCCTTTGATTGGGAAAACCAGGTGAAAATTGATTATACCGGTTACGAAGATGAGATCATTAAAAAAATAGAAGCCGGTAACGTAAGCCTGCCGCTCAATAGCTCGCTGATCTCTGGCAGCCAGACCTTATTTGGATTTAAAACCGAATTGCAGTTCGGGCGTTTAAGGGCCACTACGGTTTTCTCGCAGCAACGTGGTAAAAAACAGGAAGTGGTAGTGCAGGGCGGTGCGCAAACACAGCCCTTCAATGTGAATGCCGATAGTTACGAAAATAACAAACACTATTTTTTAGGACATTATTTCAGGGACAATTACGATGCCTGGATGTCTACACTGCCTGTTATCAACACCCCTATTGTGATCACCAAAGTGGAGGTGTTTATTTCGAATATCAACGGAACAGCAGAACAAACACGTAAGATAGCCGCCTTCGAAGATCTGGGTGAAGACATGACGCACGTTTGGCCGGGTTTAGCAGCAGGTGGAGCTATCAGCCCTTCAGGCTATGGTATTACCGATACCGATCCTACCAGAGTTATTCCCTCAAACAACGCGAACAATTTGTACGCCATCATGACCAACACGGCTACCGGGTTGATCAAAGACAGGAACATCGACAATGTATCGCTGTTGGCTTCTGCCAACGTAGCCACTAACCTTAATAATGAAGGCAACAATTACATGGTGGAGGGGCGTGATTTTAACAGGGTGTCAAACGCCCGGCGCTTAAATCCCACAGAATATTTTTTCAATCCAAGAACAGGTTTTATTTCCCTTAACCAGCAGTTGAACAACGAACAGGTGCTTGGTGTTTCGTACCAGTACACCTATGGTGGAAAAACCTACCAGGTGGGTGAGTTCAGCGACCAGATCCCCGATAACGACCTTTTGATCGTTTGTAAATTATTAAAACCAACTACAGTGAGTGTTCGTCATCCAATGTGGGACCTGATGATGAAAAACGTTTACGCGATCGGCGCCTATAATCTTAACCCGCAGGATTTTAAACTCGATGTGTATTACAACAACATTGAAACAGGTGTGGATGTACCTTATCTTCCTTTCGGTAAGATAAATGGTGTTCAACTGATCCGTGTACTCAACTGCGATAACTTAAGTGTAAATGGCGACAAACATTCCGACGGGGTATTTGATTTTATTAATGGTTACACGGTGCTTACCAATAATGGCCGTGTTATCTTTCCAACCGTAGAGCCTTTCGGCAGAAGCCTGGCCAACAAATTTGACGCGAATGATTTCCCCGGCGCCAACAATTATATTTTTAACGAGTTGTATGATTCCACTAAAACAGCCGCTTCATTTATACAATACAAGAACCGCTATAAACTCAAAGGAACTTACCGTTCTTCTTCAGGATCTGAAATAGCCCTCAATGCCCTTAACATTCCACAGGGAGCAGTAGTGGTAACGGCTAACGGTGTGCCGCTTATCGAAAATACAGATTACACGGTTGATTACACATTAGGAAGGGTTAAGATCATTAACGAGGGGATCTTAAATTCGGGCGCGCAGGTAAAAGTATCTTTGGAAAGCAACTCTTTGTTTATGGTGCAAACAAGAACGCTCATGGGAACACGCCTTGACTACAAGGTAGGAAGAAACCTGACCTTAGGCAGCACGCTCCTGAGATTCAATGAAAGACCTATCACCCAAAAAGTGACCATAGGCGATGAGCCAGTAAGCAATATTGTAGCGGGCTTTGATGTGAACTACAAAACAGAAGCGCCTTTTTTAACACGACTGCTCGACAAATTGCCGTTTTACAGCACCAAGGAAATGAGTACGATCTCAACGCGCGGTGAGATCGCCAAACTATTTCCGGGCAACGCCAGGGCCATCGGTAAAAGCGGAAACTCTTACATCGATGATTTTGAAGGTTCAGTTTCTTTGATCGACGTCAGAAATCCAACCGGTTGGTTCCTTTCCAGTGTTCCGCAGGGGCAACCAGATTTATTTCCTGAAGCTAAATATTCAGACACAACACTGACCGGGATGAACAGGGCCCGTTTAAGCTGGTACACCATCGACCCGATGTTCACCCGCTCACAAAGCAATACCACACCGGGTTATTACAACAACCAGATTTTTTCAAACAACATGTGGCGCCAGGTTTTTGAAACGGAATTATTCCCTGGTAAAACACCGCCGAATGGCCAGCAGGTGGTATTGCCGGTTCTTGACCTCACTTATTATCCTACTGTAAGAGGACCCTACAATTATGATGTGAAAGGTTCCGTTATTTCAGCTGGTATTAACCAGGATGGTTCATTAAAAATGCCGCAAAACCGCTGGGGTGGCATCATGAGAAGGTTGGAGACCAATGACTTTCAACTCGCCAACGTAGAATACATCCAGTTCTGGATGATGGATCCATTTAATGAAGACTATAATACCGATACTGATCCCGATTTTGATAAAACAAAATTGCCAAAAGGTGATATGTACATTAACCTTGGAAATATTTCTGAAGACATTGTGAAAGACAGGCACATGTCTTACGAAAATGGTTTACGCGGCACGTCTCAGTTTTCAAGCATTTTGCCGGTTGATACAACTAACGTCGGCATCGCTCCGCGGATCCCGCCAACCATCAACGCCTTTTCGTCTGATAACGGCGACAGGGAATTCCAGGACGTGGGTTACGACGGTTTGACTGATGGTAGCGAAAATGATTTTTTCAAAAACGCGATCCAGGATATGGAAAGCGGCTCCTATAGCCAGAGTGTTAAAGACGCTTTCAGGGCCGATCCTTCTTCCGACAACTACACATTTTTCCGCGACGACAGGTATGATGCTGACAAAGTCACCACCTTAAAACGTTATTCAAAATACAATAACCCACAGGGCAATTCGCCTACTGAAGCCCAGTACGAAGCCATTAACGCCGACAAGTACTCAACAGCGGGTACAACACTTCCCAACATCGAAGATATAAACCGCGATAATACCTTAAGCGAAACCGAGAATTATTACCAGTATCGCATCAGGATTTCGCCGGATGATATCAACCCCAATGCTATCGGAACAAATTTCATAGTTGACGCTTTTTCCGGCGCGCCGGCCGAGTATAGCGGCGTGCCTTCAAAGGTTGTAAAATGGTACCAGTTCAAGATCCCTATTTCACAATTCGAAAATGTAGTTGGCGGTATTGAAGGATTTAACTCCATTCGTTTCATGCGGGTTTATATGAAAGGATTTGAAAGACCGGTAGTGGTGCGTTTAGCACGGTTTGAGCTGGTGCGCAGCGATTGGAGAAGGTATGAGTTTGACCTGAGAAAACCGGGTGAGAATATCGCCGCAGATAACAACAGCACCAGTTTTGATATTTCGGCAGTAAGCCTCCAGGAAAATGCGTCGAAAGAGCCGGTAAATTATGTGATGCCGCCTGATATCTCTCAGCAACAAAACGTTCAAACCACCAACCTGGTGTTGCAGAACGAACAAGCTTTGCAGATGCGTGTATACGATTTGAAAGACGGTGACAGCCGCGCCATTTTCAAAAACGTGGATCTCGATACCAGGATGTACAATAACATTAAAATGAACGTCCACGCCGAGAAGCCGGTAAACGCGCCACTGAACGACGGCGACCTCACTTTATTTTTCAGAGTGGGAACCGATTACAATAACAACTATTACGAATACGAAGTGCCTTTAAAACTTACTAAAAAAGGAGTTTACGATGCCAACAGCACCGATGCCCGTTACGAAGTATGGCCGATTGAAAATGAAATTAATTTTAAATTCGCTGATATCAGGGACGCGAAAAACGATCGCAACAAAGAAGTTGGGTTTTACAGTAACCTGAGTGAACTTTCAAAACCTTATTCAAAAGATTATGGAGGATACACGGTCACGATTGTCGGAAATCCAAACCTCGGAACGGTCAGGAGTGTAATGGTGGGGATCAGGAATCCAAAAACGCCCGATAAAATGTCGCGTTGCGCTGAGGTATGGATCAACGAATTGCGGCTCACCGACTTTAATAACGAAGGTGGTTGGGCTACCACCGCCCAGGTGCAGGCCAAATTAGCTGACCTGGGGATGGTATCGCTCGCCGGAACATACAGCACGCCATTTTGGGGCAGTGTCGAGAGTAAGATAGGTACCCGCAGCAAGGAAACCAATTTTAACTGGGACGTAAGCAGTTCCATCAATGCCGGGAAATTTTTTCCCGATAAATTAAAACTTACACTGCCGGTGTTTTATAACTATGGGCGAACCAATATCACCCCGCTTTTCAACCCGCTTGATCCCGATGTAAGGATGAAGGATGTTGAGAATAACAAGGACATAGACCCTGAGTTGATCAAGAAAATAAAAAGGCAGGTCAACGATTTTACTGAAAGAAAAGGTTTTAACGTATCAAACGTAAGGATTGATGGATTGAAAAGGAAAGAGGCCAAACCTTTCCCGTGGGACATAAGCAACTTCTCTGTTACCTATGCCTACACCGAGATCTTTAAACGCAGCGTGAATGTTGAAAGCAACGTGAACAAACAATACAGGGGCAATATCATGTACACTTATAATTTGCAAAGCCCCTTCACTATTAAACCATTTACCAAAATAAAAGCTTTAGAAAACAAGTGGTTTACCCTGATCAGGGAATTTAACCTGCAACTGATGCCAAACAGCTTTGGTGCTTCCATTGAAGGAGTGAGAACCTTTGCCTCATTGAAAAACCGAGACATCACCAGTTTCTACACAAACTCTGGCACTACCGATTTCGAAAACCCTGTTTTGTACAATAAGAATTTTCTTATTACCCGGGCTTATAATTTGCGCTGGGACTTTAACAAGGCCCTGAAATTTGATTACACCGCAAACAACGAAAGCAGGGTTCTTGAACCATACGGAGATGTGAGTAAAAGAGGTTCACCGGCCAGGGACTCTGTGATCAGTAATTTAAAGAAGGGTGGCACAAATACACAGTTCAGGCAGCAGATGAACCTCTCGGTCATTGTGCCTTTAAACAAGATTCCTATTCTTGATTTTACAACGCTCAATTACCGTTACGGCGGCACCTTTACCTGGTCGCGGATGCCGTTCGCTATCCCCGACGCCCCTGATACCTCCTATATCGGTAACAGCATTCAGAATACCAACAGTCACAACATCACGGCAAGTTTCGCCATGACGCAACTGTACAACAAGATCCCTTATTTTAAAAGGCTCAATTCACCGCAGCCGAAACAGCCGGCGCCGCAAAAAGGAAAAGGTGTGGCCACCAGCAGTTTGCAGGCAAAGAGCTCTGTAACAGCACAGGAAACAGCCGAAGAAAAACCAAAGAAATTTAAGAATGTATTTGAATTTTTAGCACGTGGCATCATGATGGTGAAAAACGTTTCGGCCACCGTTCAGAAAACCGGTGGACAGGGTATGCCTAACTTCAGACCAAGCTCCCGCTATGGTGGTATGGACTTCAACGCCAAGAACGGACCCGCTCCGGGATTTTTATTTACAACGGGTTTGTACGACGACAAGATCAGGGAACGCAGCGACAACAATGGGTGGCTGGTGAAAACGAGAAATCAAACCACGCCCTATACCCTGATTGATAATATTAACTATACCTACAGGGCGGCCGTTGAACCTCATGGCAGTTTGAAAATAGATTTAACGGGAAATTACAGCAAACAAAAAACTTTGACTGAATACATGGGTTACGATTCGCTGGGTAGATACGATTATCACCTCAGTCCGAACGAAACCGGTAACTTCGATATTTCAACTTTTACAATTCTCCGTTCGTTCAAGGATGGTAAGAATCCTGTGAATTCAAAGTTGTTTGATGAATTCCTGATTGATAGAGCTAAGATGGGTGGAGAGCTCGCTGCGATTAATCCAAATTCAATAGAAAAAGCTAGCAACGACGGTTACAGTGATAACCAGCAGGATGTGTTGATGGGCTCTTTTTATCGGACATATACGGGAAGGAGCATTAAAAAATACGATACAAAAAATATTTTCCCTACCATCCCGCTTCCCAACTGGACAGTGAGCTGGGATGGTTTAGGTAAACTAGGTTTCCTTAAAAAAACGTTCAGGAGCATTACGGTACGACATGGTTATAAAAGTAATTACCGCATCAGTAATTTTAATAATAATATCCTTTATGCTGAGAGTAACGGGTTTCAGGCTGTCAGAGCGCCAGTCACCCTACCTCAGGGCACAAATACGACTATTGTGCAGGGTAATAATTTTGTTTCCAAGTACAACGTGAACGCGGTCACTATTTCGGAGTCTTTCTCACCTTTGATAAAATTCGACCTGCAGTTTGTAAAAACAGGCTGGTCGGCCAACGTCGAAACCCGGCGTGATAAGACCACCACGCTCAACATCACTGCCTTCCAGATCGTTGAAACCAAGGGGCAGGAGTACATTTTAGGATTGGGGTATATGATCCCTAAATTAAAATTCAAAAATGTACAGATCCAGGGCAAGGTGCTCGAAAGCAACCTCATTTTAAAACTCGACCTGAGCTACAGGAAGAACCTTTCCATTATCAGGAACATCACTGAGGGCCAGAGTGTGCCTACCGGCGGAACAAACATCATCACCCTGCGTTCATCAGCCGACTACCAGCTCACACAAAATATTAACCTCAGGTTGTTTTACGACTGGATCAGAACCAAGCCGCAAACCTCTGCGTCCTTTCCTACATCCAGCGCCACGGGAGGTTTTAGCCTCAGGATCAATTTCCAATAGTACTGCCTAAACACCGGACCATAAAAAATGAACCACATAGATTTCAATGTGGTTTGAGGCTGCCCTTGTATTAAATCCTGAATAAAAATTACCTCTTTGTTGAAAAATAATGCCCCAAAATCGCCTAAAATGCTGCTGAAATAAAACAAACAACTACATTTGTACCACAAAAAATAACTTATGAATTTTCCAGCGGAATTAAAGTATACAAAAGACCATGAATGGGTTAGAATCAGCGGCAATGAGGCAACAATTGGCATCACAGATTTCGCGCAGCGCGAATTAGGCGATATTGTTTACGTGGATGTAAATACCATCGGCGAAACCGTTGAAAAAGAAGCCATTTTTGGCACTGTGGAAGCTGTTAAAACCGTGAGCGACCTGTTCATGCCATTAAGCGGCGAAGTGCTTGAAATGAACAAAGACATAGATTCAGCGCCGGAAAGTGTAAACACCGACCCATATGGAAAAGGATGGATGATCAAAATTAAAATGACCAACCCTTCAGAAGTAGACTCCCTGCTTGGTGTTGATGACTATAAAAAACTGGTTGGCGCTTAATTCGCGCTATATCATTTAAACCTAAAACCCTTTTTTTAAAAAAAGGGTTTTTTTGTTCGTGATAGTTGATGAAAAAAATTATTTATGGCTGGCCCTGGCTGTTGTCGTCGATCTGGGCACTTATTATATTTATTCTCTGCGCAACACCCGGCCAGTTTATCCTTTCTGCAAACTGGCTTGACCTTTTAAGCTTTGATAAGTTTGTACATGCCACCATGTTCTTTATTTTGTGCGCCCTATTGTTCACAGGAGGTATCAGGTATGAAAAAAAATCAGGACTGTTTGTCCTGGTTTTTGCAGGCTGTGTGTTGTATGGCGGATTGCTTGAGGTCATGCAGGCAAAGTGTTTCAGCAATCGCAGCGCCGATTGGCAGGATTTCGTCGCTAATTCTTTCGGCTCACTTGTTGCGCTCCTGTTTTTAAAAAAAATACGGATGTATTTCAGCTCAGAAAAAAATAAAACGGGGCGCTAAGTTATTTTGGCTTGTAAATGGGCGTTTGTTTTTTAGGATCCGGCTTTTCGGCCCTGTCATTTTTATTTTTATCTCCCCTCGCATCCACATCTTCAACCACCACCCATTTGTCTTTTTTTAATTCGAGCGCGTCGTAACTCCCGTCGGGACCATAGTACTGCAGTTGTCCGCTAAGCACCTCGCCTTCCTGGTTTGGGCCCAGGTGGCTGTATACGATCTGGTTGCGCTTGTCGTTATATTTAAGGCTCATGGTGATCTCGCTGCTGTATTCAAACATCAGGCGCTTTGGATTTTTACGCGGAAATTTAAAAACGTCTTTGCCAAACACCGGTTCACCATCCGACTTAAAAGACAAAACATCAACAAATTTCCTTTGCGTTATTTTATCATTTCCGTCCCAACCTATTAAGGTATAAAAACCGTCACAGTCGATCAATGACGTGTATAACATCCCAAACCACTTATCGGCACTGCCTATGTAACTCTCGGGTGACTTTACCGTAGCCGAGCGGTCAAGCAGCTTAAAATACTCATAGGCCTCAATGGTTTCATGTTTCAAAAAACCTTTTTTTATCCTTTTGTTATTGTTCACAAGCAGGTAGCCGAAATAAGCGTAGCTGCCGTCGTTTTTAAAGGTGTTCCAGGTAATCAATTTAAATCTTTTGTTTTTAGGCACAAGTATCGAAATGTCTTTTTTCAGACGATCGAAATCGTAATTCAGTATTTTGGGATTACTCACAATGGCATCCCAGGCGGCCAGCATTTTTTTATTGGCGTCTATTCTCTCAGCCTCATTCCTGCTATAAAAAGCAACGCGGTGGAGATCGGCCAGCTCATTTTCGGCCTGCCTGAAAACAGTAAGCATTGTATCGCTGTTCTGCCCGAAAGCAAAGGCATTAATAAACGCAAAAAAGCCGGCTATGAAATTTTTAAACACTATTTTTATAACCCTTTAAAAAAACAAAGATACAAATATCGCGCGATGGTTGTTATACTAAGATGGTTGAGATTGGTGCTGGGCTACTGTTTTTTTGGGTTTGGAATTTTTTGTGTTTATCATTACCGCGTGTCAGTTTACCTTATGCAGCAGGCCGGCGGTCAGTTGAACGTATTGTTGAATACGCAGACAATTGATGAATTTAAAACTCAAACCCAACTCTCAGAGCCCGAACGCGAAAATCTCGCCCTGGTTGAGCAGATAAAGAATTTTTCGGTCGACAGCCTTGGCTATTCTCCCACAAAAAACTTCACATCTGTTTACAACCAGCGCCAGTCGCCTGTATTATGGGTAATTACGGCTTCAGAGCCCTACGGTTTTTCGGCGTTTCAATGGCGCTTCCCGGTGGTTGGAGTGGTTAGCTACAAAGGTTTTTTCAAAAAGGAACTGGCCGAAAAAGAATTCCATCACCTTCGTTCAATGGGATATGACGTGGATCTCAGGAATGTCTCTGCCTGGAGCACCCTTGGCTGGTTCAATGACCCCTTGCTGAGCAGCATGCTGCAACGCAGAAAAGGTAGCCTGTGCAACCTGTTGTTTCATGAACTTTTTCATGCGACCTATTATGCCCCCGGCTCGGTTGATCTGAATGAAAACCTCGCCAATTTTATTGCGCATAAAGCAACACGCTTGTTTTTAAGGAATGATACCGCGGCCCTCGGAAATTATCAGCATGCTTATTCAGATAATGCAGCCTTCACTGCGTATATGCTTGAATCAAAAAACCATCTGGAACAATACTATCAGCAAATAAAAAATAAACCAAACAGGCAAGCGCTGAAAATCCGGGCCTTAATGACGCTTGCAGATGGTATAGAGCGCCTTCCGCTGCATGATAAAAATAAATTTTTGAGCAGAAAAAAAGACATTTTAAAATTTAAAAACGCATATTTTGTTGATTTTCAGCAGTACGAAAGCATGCAGGATAGTTTGGAAAATGTTTTTAACAAAATTTATAGAGGGAACCTTAAAAAATTGGTACAAGACTTGAGGTTGAATAAAATCAATTCTTAATTTTGAAGTAAAGTATAATCCCACAAATGAAAAAATTTACTGTTTTACTTGCTGTACTTGCACTTTTTCCAACCGTTTCAAATTCCCAGGCCGGGTACGACATTAAAATAAATCTAAAAGGTTGCAAGGATACGACCATATACCTTGTTAAGTATATTTTCGATCAGCAATACATGGCCGACACCTCTTTGCCGGTAAAAAATGGCAACATTGTGTTTAAAGGCAAAGAAAATCTTGATAAGGGTATGTACGCCCTCGTAAGCCAGGGTATGGTAAAGTACGTGGATTTTTTTATTGATGACAGCCAGAGATTTACCATTACCGGCGACATTAGCGACCTCGCAAATACTTTAAGATCCAGCTCTCCCGAAAATGAACTGATGTTTTCATACGCTAAATTCATGTCGGGTAAAGAAGCCGAATACCGCAAGATGGTGGAGCAATCAAGGGGTAAAAGCAAAGCCGACAGCCTGGCGTTTATGAGCCAAAAACAAAAAGCGCTCAACGACGAGGTTAAAAAATTTAATGAGGCTTTTATGGAAAAACACAAAGGTACTTTTGTGGTTGACTTTCTGAACCTGAGAACCGAAAAGTTCGCGAAGGAAGTTCCGAAAGCCAGTAACGGCAGGCCTGATAGTCTCTACCAGTATTATTACTACAAATCCCACTACCTCGATGGCATTAATTTTAAAGACGAGAGGATCATCCGCGTGCCTTTTTTCGCCGACAGGATCAAAAAATATATCAATGAGATCATTGTTCAGCAACCCGATACCATCATTAAGGAGCTCGACAGGATTTTTGGAAAATGTAACCAGGGCAACCTGATCTACAACTCTTTACTGGGACACTTTACATACAAATACGAGCAAAATAAAGTCATGTCCTTTGATCAGAACGGTAAAACAACCACTTTTGAAAAGGTATTCGTACACCTGGCCGACACCTACATTACCAATGGCAAAGCCAAGGGCGTATATGACGATGAAACTGCGGCCAAAATAAAAGAAAGGGTCGACATTATCCGCAATTTATTACCCGAATCAAAAGTGGCCGAGCTTTTCATGATCGACACCACCTATGGCAGAAAGGTTTTAAAAATGGGCTTCGACACCGCCAAATCAAGCAAAAGCATTACCGATCTTTATTATAAGAACGTCGAAAAATTGACCCCGCTTTATAAAACACTTTACCAGGTGGAAGCCAAATACACGGTATTGGTGTTCTGGGCGGTTGACTGCGACCATTGCAAGAAAGAAGTTCCCAAATTGCATGAAAATTTAAAAGAACTTAAAGGCAAAGTGGATGTAAAGGTCTTCGCTGTTCAAACCAAGGAGGAGCTGTTTGATGACTGGCGTAAATTCCTGATCGAAAACAAACTCGATTTTATAAATGTGTTTGATCCTGTGCATTTAAACAACACCAAAGATCGTTTCGATATTAACTCTACCCCGGTTATTTACCTGTTAGACAAGGACAAAAAGATCAAGGGAAAAAAGCTATCAGCTGATCAGACAATTGAAATTATCAAAAATCTGGAAAGTATAAGCAAATCCTGACATAAATTTTCTCATTAGTTTATGTATATTTAATCGACAAAATCATGAAAAAATTTATTCCCGTACTGGCCTTGCTCCTTTTTATGTCGTTTCTCTCGCAGGGGCAGAAGGCATACGAGATCAAAATTAATTTTAAAGAGTGTAAGGACACCACCTTATACCTGGCGGTTTATTCATTTGGTCAATCGTACATTGTTGACAGTTGCAAGCATGTGAAAAATGGGGTTGCCGTGTTTAAAGGTGCGAAGCCTCTCGATAAAGGGGTTTATGTGCTCGCCAACCAGTCGCGCCAGAGATACATCGATTTCCTGGTAAACGACAACCAAAAACTCACGTTGAAGGGTGAGTTCCCCGAGCTGATTAACACACTGAGATCTCCCGACAACAAAGAGAATGACGATTTGTTCGGTTACGCCAGGTACTTTACGGCTAAGAATCTTGAAATGCAAAAGGTGGTTAATGAAACAAGAGGCAATAAAGACAGCATCAGGATCTTAACGCAAAGGCAAAACGAGATCAACGCCGAACTCAAAAAATTCGACGACGAATTCATGGCCAAACACAAAGGCACTTTTGCATATGATTTCCTCAATCTAAAAAACGAAAAATATGCGCCGAATGTCCCATTGGCCAGAAATGGACGTCCCGACAGTATCTATCAGTATTACTACTACAAAAGTCACTTTTTCGACGGTGTTGATTTTAAAGATGACAAGATCATTCGCACACCATTTTTTGCGGAGAGGATCAAAAAATATTTTGACGTTGTAATTGTTCAACACCCCGATACTGTTATCCAGGAACTTGACAAGATCTTCGCAAGATGTACTGAAGGGTCTTTTGTTTATAATACATTGATAGGGCATTTCACTTACAAGTATGAAACCGACAAAACCATGTCCTTTGATAAGTATGGACACACAAATACATTTGAAAAGGTATTTGTTCACCTTGCCGACAGGTACATTACCAACGGCAAGTCAAGTGGCGTGTACAGTGATGAAACCGTAGCCAAGATCAAAGCGAGGATCAACATTGTGCGTAATTTGCTACCCGACGCCAAAGTGGCCGACCTGTTTATGATTGATACCATTTATGGGCGCCGGGTATTAAATATGGGTTTTGATACCGCAAAAACAAATGGCGGCGCTACCGAATTATACACCAGGAACGCCAAAGCCCTTCAGCCAATGTATAAAACCCTTTATGAGGTGAAGGCAAAATATACCCTGTTGGTGTTTTGGTCAGTGGATTGCGGCCATTGCCAGAAGGAGATTCCGAGGCTAAATGACAGCCTCAGGGCGCTAAAGGGTAAAATAGATTTTAAAGTTTATGCCGTGCAAACCAAAGAAGAGTTTTTTGATCGCTGGAAGAAATTTATCATCGACAACCAGCTTGAATTTATAAACGTATTTGAACCGGTTCATATCAATAATTTAACCGAGCGCTTCGACATTAATCGCACGCCTGTAATTTATATATTGGATAGAGACAAAAAAATAAAAGTGAAAGGTGTTGCCTCCGACCAGGCTGTAGACATCCTGAAGAATCTTGAGAATAAAGAAAGTATTACAAATTAGTTCACTAAATAATCTTATATTTAATTCAACACATAAACAATAAAAGCATCACACATGAAAAAAATTACTCTTCTACTTTCAGCAATCGTCACGTTTACATTAGGAGCAGAAGCGCAATCTGGCTATGACATTAAGATCAACTTTAAGGGTTGTAAAGACACTATGGTTTATCTTGTGAAATACACTTTCGATCAGCAGTATATTTCAGATACCTGCAAGGATGTGAAGAACGGCGCCATTCGTTTTAAAGGCAAAAAAGATCTTGATAAGGGTGTTTACGTTCTAGTGAGCGAAGGTAAATCGACTTATTTCGACATCTTTATTAACGAAAATCAAAAGTTTGCGATCAATGCCGACATGGCCGACATGGTGAACACCCTTAAATCGGTTGGAAATAAAGAAAACGAACAGTTTTTCTCCTATATTAAATTCATTACCTCTAAAAACCAGGACTTCGGGAAGATCAGTACCCAGGCGAAAGGCAAAAGCAAAGAAGATAGCACAAAGTTCATGAACGAAAAATTAAACACTCTCAATTCCGAAGTAAAGGCTTTTGAAAGTGATTTTATGACACGTAATAAAGGCACTTACCTGTACGATGTTATGAACCTGAAGACTGAAAAGGAACCCATTGAAATTCCAAAAGCGAAAAATGGCCGTCCTGACAGCATCTACCAATATTATTACTATAAGAACCATTATTTTGATGGTATTGATTTTAAGGACGAAAGAATTATCCGTACACCTTTTTTTGACGACAGGGTAAAAAGGTATTTTGAAAAAGTGATCGTCGTTCATCCTGATACCATGATAAAGGAAATTGACAAGGTATTGGCAAAATGTACTGAGGGAAACCTTGTTTACAATTTACTTTTGGGATATTTTACCTACACCAGCGAACAGAATAAAATTATGGGTTTTGATAAGGTATTTGTGCACCTTGCGGATAAATACATTATTTCGGGCAAAGCCAGCGGCGTTTATACCGACGAAACCGCGAAGAAAATAAAAGAACGTGTTGACATCATGCGTAACCTCTTGCTCGACGCGCAGGTTTCGGATTTGTTCATGATCGATTCTATCTACGGACGACAAGTGCTTAACATGGGCTTTGATACCGCTAAAACAAGCAAAAGCATCACCGAGTTGTATTACAAAAATATTGACAGGTTAACGCCAATGTTCAAAAGCCTGTACCAGGTGAAAGCCAAATATACAGTGCTCATATTCTGGGCTGAAGATTGCGGCCACTGCCAGACAGAGGTTCCTAAACTGAACGATGGTTTAAAGGAACTAAAAGGTAAGATCGATTTTAAAGTGTATGCCGTGCAAACGAAGGAAGAGTTGTACGAACAGTGGAAAAAATTTATCAGTGAAAAAAAGCTCACCGATTTTATCAACGTGTTTGATCCCATCCATTTGAATAATCTAAAAGAGCGTTTTGATATTTATTCAACACCTGTAATTTATATTCTCGATAAGGATAAAAGGATCAAAGCGAAACGTCTTGGCGCCGAGCAGGTGGTTGAGATGCTGAAGATGCTGGATAGTATCGATAAGAGCAAGGCTAAATAAAGTCTTGCTCCCATTGTTGATTCAAACGGTGAGGATTTAGAATTTAAAGGTCTTTGGATTCCTTTTTAAGCAGTTGAATGTCGCTTATTAGTTTTGTCACCTGCGCTTTGTCTGTGCCGTCATACATGCCCCGCATGCGGCCTTTGGAGTCGATCAGCAAAAGTAATTCGCTGTGCAAAAATCCTTCAGGCGTGCCGTCATCTTCTATGGCATTTACCATGTAGCTGCTTTTTGCAAGTGTGTAGATCTGTTTTTTATCGCCGGTTAAAAAATGCCATTTGTTCTTAATGGCGCCGTAACTGCCCGCGTAATCTTTAAGCACTGCCACCGTATCGTGAAGTGGATTCACTGAATGCGAAAGTATCAGAACCGAGTCATCTTTGGCAAACGCGCTCTGCACCTCGCTCAAATTTTTACTCATTACCGGGCAAATGCTCTGGCAGGTGGCAAAAAAGAAATCGGCAACAAAGATCTTATTTTTAACGGTGCTCTTGTTTACCTCTTCACCATATTGGTTGATCAATGAAAATTCATTGATTGTATGATAAATTGTGTCTTCATTCACTGCTTTTTTTTCACCGAATATCGGCAACAAATGCTTGTCTTTCTGTGGCCCGCATGCCACCAGGGCAAAAAAGGAAAATAAAATAACTGGTTTATGTATTTGATTTAATTTCATTGGCTTCGGTTAATTTTTGTTTTTCTTCTTTTAAACGTAAGTGCTGGTATTCTTCTATCAGGCGCTTTAACTCCGAAACATATCTTCCGTCATAGTAGCCCCTGATATGCCTGTTTTGGTCAACCAGCAGAAAAAAACTGTAATCAATATAATAGGGTTTTTCCTCAAAATAACTTTTTGCAAGGGCACTGAAATCAGCGGAGGGAAAAGCATAAAAGTGGACGTTTTTGCTGCTGCTGAGTTTTTTTAGTTCTTCGGCCGCCATCGATCTGGCACTGTCAGATTCGGTAACCAACACAAAAGGAATATGCTGTATTTTTTGATTTTTATAGTTGAGGTATTCCCACAGACCGGTGAGCCGGTATGAATCTTTCCTGTATTTTTTGTCAATAAAGATAACCGCGTAAACGGGGTAGGGCACAGGCTCTGCCGAAGCGGCGACCAGCCCCGAATTTTCGTTGATCGGGTAAAATTGGTCGGCTACTTTATAGTAACTGGTATCTCCTCTCGAGATCAGTTTCTTTGGACCGTAAAAAGGAAGTTTTCGCGAATTAATGGTGCTCGATTCGAGGATCAGCCAGAAAAACGAAGGAAAAGCGATTATCAGGATCAATAGCCATTTTTTATTTTTCATAGGGTCTCCGCCAATTTTCGGCCCAAAGATACGGCGGGAATTGTAAATAAAAAATGCCAGGGCCTTTTATAATTGTAATCGTCTGGCTATTTGCCGGTCAGAATTTTATGTGACAACTCAAGCGGATTGATCTCTTTCTTAAGCGCATCGAAAAAGGCTGGGCCGTATTCTATGTAAAAGGTCGAAAAATTTTCAAGGCGTTCCTGCGGCACATTTCGCGGAAACAGAACCTGTTTTACAGCGCTGATCCGGTTGAGGTCTGTTTCTGATTTTCTTTTCAGCGCCTTATTCGTTTTTCCCGAAATGCGGTCGAGTTTGTTAAGGGTTTTCTGCAGCTCGGCCGCGATGTGACCAGACAATGTTTTATCCACGGCCGCTGCCCTTTCTGTAAGGTTGGCATATACAGCCCTGATCTTTTCTTTTTCAGCGTTAAGGTCAAATACATGGTTATTTTTAACCATAAAATCCCTGATCAGTTCCTGCTCAGGTTTAAAAAAATCGGAACCGGAAAATTTTAGCTGCTCAATTTTATGCTGAACATTTTTGTCGATAAGGGTTAAAAAACTTCTCGCCATCAACACCGGGAATAGCACATCCAGTCCCGTGAACATGTCTTTGAACTCAAGCCAATAGGCCAGCTCACCCGGGCCGCCAACGTAGGCGATGTTTGGCAGAATTATTTGCTGGTAAACGGGTCTTAATACCACATTCGGGCTCAGGCTCCCGGGTTTTTTTTCGATGATCTGTTCAAGCTCCTGTTTTGAGAACGACCGGTCGGTTCCAACGAGGTTATAGCTTTCGCCACTTTTTTCAATTCTTGCCCTCAGGTTATTTTCTATGAAAAAGCAATTTATATCGCGTGGATTCACCTGCGCGGGGTATCCCTCACCCTCAAGTTTTTTAATGCTCGTGTTAACGGCGGTTGCAGGGTAGTTTTCAAAAATATCTTTTTCAAAAAGCTTTTTGATCTGGTTTTTAAAACGTTCGTCATTACCATCAACGGTAACCAGCCCGTATCTTCCAAACAACTCATTCACCAGGAACCTTGTTGCTTGCGCTAATGTAGTATGTTTTAAATACGCGTTCTCAAAAAGCGTAAATAAGTAGTTGGCGTTTTCAGAGATGCCAAGTGCCTCCCTTAATTGCGGAAGTATTTTTTTTAATTCAGCGGTTTTGAAATCGCCAACGGCGCCTTTTTGCTCACTTTCCCAGATAACGGTTTTTCCCTTGCTTGTAAAATTGCTGATCTCTTCAAAATCATGATCCTCACTGGCCATCCAGTACACCGGAACAAAGTCAAAATCAGGAAATTCCTTTTTTAGATTTTCAGCGAGGTTGATAGCCGAAAAAATCTTGTAGATAAAATAAAGAGGGCCGGTAAACAGGCACAATTGGTGACCGGTTGTAATGGTGAAAACATTTTTATTTTTTATTAGCGCGATGTTAGCCAACGATGGTTCTGATGTGTTTTTAACCTCTGCGCTTTGTTTTAATAAAATATCTGAAAGTGTAAGTCTGTCGAAATTGGTGTAGGGCTTGTTCTTCAACAGGTTTGAAAAACCCTCCAGGTCCGGAAAAAAATTATAAAAGGGTCTAACCTTGTCGTTTTTTTCAAGGTAATCAAGCACAAGTGGATTGAGCGTACCGGAATTTTTAAAATCGAGGAAGGTAGTTTTAAACATTAAAATTTCATTAAAGTTTACTTCCAAAAGCAAGGTCGCCTGCATCGCCCAGGCCGGGTACGATATACGCGCGGGCGGTTAGTTCTTCATCTATGGCGCCGCACCAGATGGTAAAATTTTTGGAAGGCATGTGTGAATTCAGGTACTCGAGGCCTTGCGTACTGGCAATGGCGGTAACAATGTGCGTATGCCTTGGTATGCCTTTCGTAAGCAGAGATTTGTAGGTTAACACCATCGACGAGCCCGACGCCAGCATGGGATCACAAAGGATCACGGTTTTGCCGGTAAGATCAGGACAGGCGATATAATCCATCGCGATTTCAAAACTATTGTCCTTATGATGCTTGCGATAAGCACTCACAAAGGCGTTCTCAGCCTTGTCGAAATAATTTAAAATGCCGGTGTGTAAAGGCAGTCCTGCGCGAAGAATTGTAGCAATTACCGGCTGTGTATCCAATTGCATTGTTTCTGCAATGCCCAACGGCGTCACGGTCTGGCACTTCGCGTAATCAAGGGTTTTGCTTATTTCATATGCGAATATCTCTCCCAAACGCTCCAGGTTTTTTCTAAAGCGAAAGCTGTCTTTTTGTATTTCAAGATCTCTTATTTCAGCAATGAACTGGTTAAAGACAGAGTTTTGTAAAGATAAATTATGGATCATGTTCTGAATTTTTAATGTCTTACTTTAACAGCGTTCGATGATAACTGCGTAACCCTGGCCTACGCCAATGCACATGGTAACGAGCGCGTATTTTTTGTTGTGCAGTTTAAGGTCAATGGCAGCCGAATTCAGGATCCTGCCGCCACTCATGCCTAGGGGATGGCCGAGTGCTATGGCGCCTCCATTAATATTGATCCTCTCGTCGTTATCACTCAGTCCCCATTCTCTCACACAGGCAAGGCTTTGCGCGGCGAAGGCTTCATTGAGCTCGATAAGATCAATGTCTTTAAATGTCAACCCCGCACGTTTCAATGCCTTGTTGGCAGCTTCAACAGGACCTATTCCCATTAACCTGGGTTCAACGCCTGTTGCGGCACTCGACACAATCCGTGCGAGCGGACTAAGGTTGTTGTTTTTTAAGCCTGCATCGCTCGCCAGTAACAGTGCCACTGCGCCATCGTTCAGACCGCTTGCGTTGCCGGCCGTCACAGTGCCGTCTTTTTTAAATGCGGGCTTTAAACCCGAAAGGCTTTCAAGGTTGGTTTTAGGTTTTGCAAATTCATCTTTTGCAAAGATAAGTGCATCACCTTTTTTTTGTGGAATTTCAATTGGCGCTATTTCCTTTTCGAAGCGTTTATTTTCAAATGCCTTTGCCGCTTTTTGCTGACTCCATAAGGCGAACTGATCCTGGTCGGCCCGGTTGACCTTGTGTTTTTCAGCCACGTTTTCGGCTGTATCACCCATGGTGTCAACACCGAACAGTTCTTTCATTTTCGGGTTAATAAAGCGCCACCCAAAGCTACTGTCGAACAATTGCTGGTCGCGGCCGAAAGCCGCCGAAGCCTTACTCATCACTAAAGGACCCCGGGTCATGTTTTCTACCCCTGCAGAAATCATCAGGTCCTCATCGCCGGTCATGATCACCCTGGCGGCGTCTATTGCAGCGCTTAAGCCGCTGGCGCAAAGGCGGTTTACTGTTTGGCCGGGTACTGTGATCGGTAGCCCTGCAAGCAGCGAAGCCATCCTGGCAACATTGCGGTTGTCTTCGCCGGCCTGGTTAGCGCAGCCCATGATCACATCTCCTACCTGGTTAAAATCTACCCCGGCATTTTTTTTCAATAATTCTTTTAATACAAAAGCCGCCAGATCATCAGTTCTTACGGTTGATAAAGTGCCGCCGAAATTACCGATGGCGGTGCGTACGCCATTTACTAAATATGCCTGTTTCATTATAAGCTAAAAATTAAAACCCCGTATTTCTTGTAAAAATACAGGGTTTAATCCATTAATAAAATTAAAATTATATCGCCCTCAGGTGTTTTTTATTCTCAGTGATAATCATTTTTATGCTTGTCATTCGACCTGTAAATATCGTCGTCATCATCTTCAGTTTCTTTGAGTTCGGTCGATTTTTCCTTTTCAAGATTTACGTTCACAATCACCGGGGGTGCCTGCGCCTGAGATAACCAAATGCTTCCGTTCCAGAAAACGTAGTGATTTCTCCAGTTATCCCAGTAAAGATTGTATCCCGGGAAATAAACCCAGCGTCGGTGGTAGGTGTACGCCGGCCGCCAATGCGGATGATAAACTACAACTTTTGCAGGTCTGAAGTGGCTTCGCTTAACAACCACCTTATTGTGGTGCTTTCTGTGACCGCCATGCTTGCCGCCGCCACGCTGAGCGGTAATTTCGAGACTAAAAAGCAAGAATAAAACCAGGAGTGTACTAAATTTAATGGCTTTCATATGATGTGATTTTGTTGTTTTGACGTGAAAAATTCATATTAGTTTAATGCCACCTTATTTTATCTTTTTGTTCCTACCAGTCTTTTGAAGTTTTGTACACAATTCCTTTAAAAAGGGCAACGATCTTTGCCGGATCTTTTTTCAGCGATACTTTCACGGTGTAATGACCGAGTTTTTCAGTTTCAGTTTCGCATACCGCTTCGGCCACTACTTCATCAAATTCTTTTAAGCTGACGATATGGGCAATGGATGTTTCGATACTCACGCTTTTTCTTCCTTTTGAATTAGAAGCGAAAGCCAATGCGCTGTCTGCAAGTGAATAAGTGATCCCGCCGTGCGCGATCCCAAAGCCGTTAAGCATTTCTTTTTTTATCGTTAAACCAAGAAGGCAATAACCCTCCCGCTGTTCAATGATCACAATGCCAAGCCACTGACTAAAAAAATCGTTGCTCATCATGGTATTAACTATGTCTTTGGCCAGCATCTCCGGGTGAATGACTACATTTTTGCCTTCCAGGGAATTTCTTTTGCATTTAAGCGGAATGAGAGCAGCCGCGATAACATAAAAAGATAGTCCGACAGGCGGTTTAGATACTTAGGATGAATATTGTCTACTTTTTCATTTTCCGCAAGACGCAAAACTGCGCGCTCTGCTCTCCTGCACACGCAACGCGCGATATGACAGTATGAAACGTATACGTGGCCACCAGGCAGGACAAAGGATTTCATTTCCGGAACCTGGTCGTTGATCCCGTCTATTGCTTTTTCAAGTGCCGTTATGTCTTCTTCAAATACCTGTGGCAGCTGCATTTTATTTTTAACAGGATCTGCGGCAAGGTGCGAACCGAGAGTAAACAAACGGTCCTGGATCGAAACCAGCAGATCGAGTGAGGATTGATCTTCAACTACGTCCCTGAGTAGGCCAATGTGAGAGTTTAATTCATCAACGGTGCCATAGGCTTCAATCCTTATGTGATGTTTCGGTAGTCGCGTACCGCCCAGCAAAGACGTTTCACCCTTATCCCCGGTTTTGGTATATATTTTAAAACTCATGATTTGTAAGCCAGTAAGTTAACAACAAAGAAACACAAAGTTTCACACAAAGACTACAATGGGTATTTTTTTATCTGAGAGCAGGTTCGATCTTAACCATGAAGACGTGAAGCTACAAATCACTTTTTGTTGTACCCTTTGAGCCCTTTGTGATTGCCTTTTGCCCATTGTGTACTTTGTGGTTTAAAAAAACCATTTAGCATCAAAATGTAAAACTAATATTTACATTCGGCATGATTGGCAGTTGGTTCACGCGCTTAAAGGTAAATCGTTCTACCTGGAAAATATTTGCCCTGTTGTAAATATTTGTGGCGCCGGCATTTACCTCAAAAGTCGTTTTCTCATTCCAGTTGTACCTGTATTTAAGTCCAATGTCAAAACGGTGATAATCAGGTAAACGGCCACCATTGAGTGTTCCAGGAATGTAATTTAAAGGGCCATTGGCGGTTGGAAAATTATACGGGATGTTGCCCTGTGGGTTAAGTGTGTTGATGTAACCCTGCGTTTGTGTAAACGGGAAACCTGTTCCGTAATTCCACCGGGCGTTGAGCTCCCAGTTCCTTTTTTTTCCGAAGGTTACAGATGAAACCAGATTCACATTATGACGGCGGTCGAAAGTGGGTGGGTAATCGGTAACTACGCCTGTAGCGGTGTTACTCGACCAGCGGTCGTTGAGTGTTAAGGAATACACAGCCCAGAAATAAAAACGTTTCCGGTCGTATTTTAAAACAAGATCAAAACCTCTGGCGCGGCCCTGTTCAATGACAAAGGTTTTTCGTAGCTCCTCAGGCCTGTATGCATTGGTGGTATTGTCTTCAAATATCTTATCCCGGTTTACATTAATGATCGTATTAAAGAACTTTTGATATACTTCAATATTCAACTCAAAATTCTTAAAGATGTCGAGCTCTATGCCGCCCACAATATGCGTTGCTTTTTGAACTGAAGAACTTACCTTTTGCAATTTGTTTTTGTAATCGATGTACGCCGGCGACAGGTCCTTATTTTCAGGAGCATTGATAAAACCGTAGAATAAATTCACAACATCGCGGTCGCTGCTTGCGCTCATTAAAGTCTGGCTGTAAAGCCCGCCGGCACCTTTAAGCCTGATCTTTGGCGTTAAATTTACTTTAACAGAGGCGCGTGGCTCAGGAGAGAAAACACCAACAGTGGCGTAGTACTGGATCCTTAAGCTTGGCTCAAGAACAATTCTTTTTTTCCGGTCGAGAAATTTATATTTCATGAATCCGCCAACGTCGATGGTGGCGCGTTTTATGGTGATTACAGCAGACGTGGCGTTTCGTACAGTAAAGTCGGTGTTGGTGGTAACACCTTCAAAACCATAACGTAATTCCTGGCGACCTATAAATTTCACAAAAGTAAAACCGGTATTCACCCCGTTGATACCGCTTGATTTTGAATCTGCTTCCACCGTGGGATTGGTAAATCCTATTTTGTAACTGGAGTAGGCAAATACACCTTCAATCAGGAGATTTGAATTTTGTGGCACCAGTACAAAGTTAGTTCCTATCCCTTTATTTGTCCAGTTATAGGATTGAAAGTCATTGTAGGTCACCTTGTCGTTAAAATTAAAACCAAACACACTTACCTTACTGCCGTTGGTTGAGTTAACAGAAGCCTTTCCATAAATATCGGTATAATAGAATGGCAATCCGTTGGCATTGGCATAAGGATAAAGTACCTTGGAAGTTTGTGGAAGATAGGAATGTTTCATGGAGAGCAGGTAAGAAGCGCTGGTATTACCCTCATCTTTTAATTTCATCAAAGGCCCTTCGAGCGATGCTTTGGCGCCAAAAGTCGAAACCGAAAGTTTTCCGCCGACCCTTTTTTTATTACCGTCGCGTGTGGTAATGTCCATGATGGATGAGGTTCTTCCGCCGTATTCGGCGCCAAACCCTGCGCTGTATACGTCGGCGTTCTTCATGATATCGTTGTCAAACACCGAAAACAGGCCAATAGAGTGAAAAGGGTTATAAACAATAAGTCCGTCGAGCAGCACCTTGTTTTGTACGGGTAATCCGCCGCGGATATACAACTGACCACCCTGATCACCAGTGAACACCACGCCCGGCAGTACCTGGAGGTATTGCGCAATATCAGGTTCTCCAACGCTGGGCAGTTTTGAAATGATCACAGGGTCTATTTTCTGTACACCCACAGAGGTGTTCTCAACCTTTTCAATGGAAGTGGCCGACACTTCAATTTCTTCGAGCTTAATACCGCCTTTATTGGCGAGTAATTTTTTATTGATAATGTCTCCGGCTTTCAGCGAGATTTTTTCGCTGATAGTATCAAAATCCAGGCTTGTAAACAGCAAGGTATAATCGCCAGGGGGGATCCTTGTTAAATTAAAGTAGCCGTTAATGTCGGTATTGGCGCCCATTGATGTGCCTTTTATAAAAACATTCCCAAACGGAACTGGTTCTCCGTTGGCCTTGTCATACACAAAACCCTTAATTGACGCGGTATTCTGTGAAAATCCTGTTAACAGGGAGCAGCAAAATAAAATAAATAAAAAATGTTTCATCTTCGGATTTTAACCAGGCGGTAAATTTAGAAAAATAAATCACTGTCGCATTTTGTTTTGTGTATATGGTTTAAACCAGAGTTTAAATGGTTAATTGAGGTTATATAAATGATGAAATAATTGTTTTATCTGTGGGATTTCCCTGAAAAAAATGGGGTTATCCTTCCTCATGCAGCCAAAAAAACACTAAAATGCCCTGCTGATGTAAGAATTCGGGCGATATTGTTGCATTATTTTTAATTTTTAGCAACCTGATTCAATAAAACCCCGTATATTTACTTGTTTTTAATAATATAACAATACAATTCATGAAAAAGATTTTTATTTTAGTTTTGGCTTTATGTGCTGGAAGAGTATTTTCTCAGGTCAGCATTCCACCTTCGCCATTTGGATTTACAAGTGGTGCGGGAGGTTTCACGGTAACAAGTGCAGACTGGTTCGTAGATAATGGTACTGCGCCAGTAATTCCGTGTAACGTTGCCGGTTCCAGTGGTACAAATTTATTTTTAGGATCCAATGCCGCTACTAACGGAAGTGTTCAGAGACTGGTTTCATCGTCGATTAACACGGGTACTTTTATTAACATTTTTGTAAGTTGGAATTCCCTGAAAGCTAACGCGTCGTCTCCTGCAGTAACATTTGAATGGAGTAATGATGCAGGGTCTACATGGAATTTAGTATCATACACCAATAATTCAGCTAATAATGTTTGGGCTGCTGTATCTCCGGTCGCTTTGCCGATCGCTGCCAGCGGAACAAATATCGCATTGCGCTGGACATATACGGCAACAGCTTCAGGCGGCGCTAATTATGTAGCAATTGATGATATCAACGTAACCGGTACACCTATCCCTTCTTATTATTGGGATGGTGCAGGGGCGTTGACTGCAACAAGCGCCTGGTGGACTAGTCCAGGGGGCGTAGGCATCAACCCACCGGATTTCACATCCGGCAGCCAGAACTTTTTTTTATTAACTACAGGTGCTGTTAGCAGTGCTACTCTAGGAGGCAACTGGACAGTCAGTGGCGCCAATTCTTATGTATATGTAGGGGATGGAACAGTCCTTAATCGTTTCGATCTGACAATCCCTTCAGGTTTTGCATTAACCATCGGTAATGGAGCCGGAACAGATGCGAAGTTGATAGTTTCCGGTAATTCGGGATTGGTCATCGCAAACGCTACTGTTCCAAATTCTGCGGATGTAACTCTGAGCACAAACTCGACTGTTGAGTTCAGTCAATCGGCTGCTGTGAATTTGTGGGGTGGACAAACATTTAATTATTCAAACTTAACCTTGTCTGGCGCTGGAAATAAAAATCAAAACGGAGATTTAAATGTTAATGGAAACTTTATTATTAAGTCTGGTTGCAGCTATGTGATGGAAAGTAATATTTTCAGGAGTACAGTCTTATCTGGCAGCATCAGCTGTTTGGGAAACATCACCCAGGGTCTTTCAAGGATTAATATTAATGGTTCGTCTACTATCGGCACTATTAATTTTAATGGAAGTGGCGGAATCACTAATTTTACCCTGAACAGAACCGGTCAAACATTAACTTTGGGCAGTTCTCTTACTGTAAATGGTATCGCTGCATTCACCAATGGTAATTTTGCTCTTAACGGAAATGCGCTGACCCTGTCAGGTGCTATAACATTTCCGGTTGCTTCTAGTAATGGATCACTTACAGGTTCGGCAACTTCGACTCTAACTATCAATGGTTCCGGAACCATCACCAATAACCTCCTGATGGCGCAGAGTACCAACGCTGACAGAACCTTAAACGGTTTTACCATTGACAGATCAGGCGTGACCCTTACTTTAGGCAACAATCTTATTGTTACCAACGCTAATTTCACCAACGGAAGTATTAGTCTGAATGACAGGATTCTTAACCTGAACGGTCCTGCTACTTTTCAGGCCAGCAGTTCAAATGGTGTGTTTATTGGATCTGATCAATCTACATTTAGTATAACAACTAGTGGCGCCCTCAGCAATAGTTTGTTCATGAGTCAATCCACTACCTCGTCAAAAACCCTCGGCAGGCTCGTGATGAATCGCTCAGGTTCAACTTTGGTATTAGGAACAGATCTTATCCTGGGCAGTTCAGCCGGCGGACAAACTTCTGTATTTACAGCTGGATTTGTGGACATAAACGGTCACCTGTTGAATGTAACCGGCCCAGTAACCTGGCCAACAGCGGCTCCTAACGGACTTAAGGGCTCTCTGACCTCTACGCTTACATTGAGCGATAACGGTTCTGGTAATACCATAACCAATTCTTTATTCATGGATCAAACCAGCGCACTTTCTAGGGCTTTAGCGTCATTGAATTTTGACCGGAGCTCTGTAACGTTGACATTAGGAAATAAGATGGAAGTATGGGGGGAAGTTAATTTGACAAACGGCGACATTAATTCCAATTCAAATTTATACTTAAGATCTGATGCGACAAACAAAGGAAGAATCACAACAATTCCAGGCGGCAGTAGCATCACCGGGACTGTAAATGTTGAAACTTTTGCTTTGGGAGGCACAACCGGCTGGACTAACCTGGGACCAAGCGGTATTAACGGTTTAAAAGTTTCAAGTTGGGATAATCAGATCCCAATGACCTGCGTTGGCTGCGTTTACAGTCCTACAGTGACAGGCAACAACTTCGTATCCATTCGCGCCTTTGAAGAAAATGCAAATCAGAATACTGCTGCGGCATATCCTGAATTGATAGCCACAGACAATTTAAACCCGGCGGAAGGTTATTGGGTTTACTTCGGCAATGGTAACCTTACTACCACAGATATTACTTATACAGTCGCCGGAACGGTGACCCAGGGAGCCAAGATTTTAGGACTTTTGAAACAACATGGCAGCAAAGGTAACGGCTTTAACCTTGTTTCAAATCCATACCCTTGTCCTATAGACTGGGATCAGATTTATGATGATAACGTGACTGCCAGCTCGAGCTTTAGCACGGAAGTGAGCAGGACAATTTATGTGTATGTTCCGGGCTTAGGTCATACGTCTTACGTGAACGGTGTTTCCAGTCACACTGCCGGCATTACCAAAAACATTCCTATGGGTCAGGGATTTTATATACAGGCGCTTGTTGACGGTACCCAGGTGAATGTTCAGGAATCTCAAAAGATAAGCAATAACCAGGCACTGTTGAAAACTACAAACACCAATATAGGGAATGTGATCAGGTTGGTAGCAAATGGCGGCGGTTCAGAGAACTCTGCGGCTATACGTTTCCACAGTGACGCCACAACTGGTTTTGACGCGCAATTTGACGCAAAGACGTTTGACGCCCCTACTGGCGTGTTATCGATTTCGACAAAAGTTGAAGGTGTTGAGTATTCTATCAACAGTATTCCAAACGCTAAATTCGAAGACGCTGTAATACCGGTGGTGTTAAAGCATGCCTCTTTCGGTTCGTATACAATTACCGGTACTGATCTTCAAAATCTACCAAATTCCTGCGTGGAGTTAAAAGACAAACTTACAAATACCGTTCATAATCTGAAGGCTGGACCATATGTGTTTAACGTTGCAGCAAACAGCGATAGCGAAACCAGATTTGAATTAAGGGTTTGTTCTGACATCACCATGAGCGTTGATGAAACAAAGTTAAACGAGCAAAACGTGTTTATAAGCCAGGATAACAATGGTGTTTACGTAAAATTAAATTACGCTAAATCAACCAAGTCTACCATTTCGGTAACTAACATTCTTGGTCAGCAGGTAATAGATACCAAATCTGTTACGGTTGAAAATGATGTAATTCGCCTTAATGTTCCTGAAAAGAACCAGATACTTTTTGTAACTGTTACTTCAGAAGACAGTAAAGTGACTAAGAAAATTGTACGCTAGTACAACTCTCAATTTTTAAAAAACCCCGCTGAAAAGCGGGGTTTTTTTGTTTGTGGATTTGCGTAGGCAAGTCACGGTTTTTGCTCAAATGAGTAAACCAGCAGGTATAGGTGAAACGGGAGATTGTATGCTGATGAATTAGAAATAGGTGTTTACCGCGAACTCAAACTGATCGATAAATATTTTCTTAAACACGCTGATATTATTTTGCTCATAGAAAATAAGCATGGCCTTTTTATAATCCATGGGGTTCACGGTCCGGAAAGAGAGTGGACAATGCTGATGCACCATTAAGACCGCGTTGCTGATTATCCTGGCGGTTCTTTTATTGCCGTCGTTAAACGGCTGTATATAAGAAATCAATAATAAAATTAAAAAGGCTTTTTCAAATACATTCTCTTTTAGATTCACCAGGCCACACATTTCTGCCATGGCCTCCTTAACAAGAAACTCATTGTCGAGAGGCCGGTAATTGGTGCCCGAGACCCCCACGCTTCTTCTCCGGATGTTTCTTTCAATGCCCAGGTCGTTAATGAGGATACTGTGAATGTCTTCAACGGCACGTAACAACAGTGGTTTTACATAATCAGGATGAGCCACGAGAAAATCAATTGCCTCCTTGTGATTCAACAACATTACTGCTTCGTCTTTTGTTTTTCCACCCGCAGTTTCCTTATCCTTTAGCAGCCGTTCTGTTTCCAGTAACGAATACGTGTTGCCTTCAATCTGTGCGGATTTCCAGCTGAGGTCAATCGCCAGGCGCTCCAGGTCTGTCTTGTATTCGGTTTCGCTGAGTTTTGCCAACTTTTCGCGGTAAACACTTTGAAGGTTGTTTAACTTCTCTAACTCCTGCGACGAGAAAAGATTGATTTTATTAAGCGTATCCCTTATCAAATTTTGATTGAAATCTTTTTGGATCAGCCGATCGTCGGTTTCTTTCTCAAAATACTGCTGTGGATCGATCTCCAGAATCACCTGATAGGCTCTGCTTACCAGGTATTTCGTTCCTTTTCCGGATCCTTTTGTTATTATAAAATCTCTTTTAATGAGATCAGCCAGCAAACGCTTTAGCGTGACGTAACTTGTGGTTCCGGATAAAGTATTGTCATAAATCTCCCTTGAAGAAATTTCAGGATGAGACTTCAGATAATTAACCACTAAATTAATATTTGACTCAAAATTCGCAGGCATGTGATTTAAAGATCAAATTTAGTGTAAATAAAGATCAAAATTGAATAATTTGACCAATAATTTTATTTTTTATGATCTACATTAACTTATGTTAACAGATAGGGATCATTTTTTGGAGTCAAAGGAACAGAGAACGGCAAGGAATTTAGTTAATCATTAATTCACGCAGGATGTACCTCCACGAAGGTAGAATCATGAAAATTTCGGCAACACCCCCATAATTTTAAACAACTTTTCAAAAAAATGAAGTTTTTTATGAATGACCCCCCTAAAAAAGGCATATATTTGTAAAAAAATTACAATAAGAAACTTTAACCCCCTTTTTATATGAGCACAAGAAGAATTTTAGCTTTACAGGACGTCGTTAATCGTGTTCCGGTAAGTTTTGGTAAAACGGATCAAAAAGTATCGCAATACTATGGATCAGATGTTTTTGGTATGGACGCCATGCGCGAGTTTCTTTCAGAGGAAGCCTTTGACAGTATTCAGCATTCAATGAACCAGGGTTCTATTGTAGATCGCAAAATGGCCGACCAGGTGGCAGCCTGCATGAAAGCATGGGCACAGAGCAAGGGGGTAACACATTTTACGCACTGGTTTCAACCCTTGTCGGGCGCAACAGCCGAAAAGCATGACGGATTTTTTGAACCTATTGCGGGTGGAAGGGCCATAGAACGCTTCAGCGGAAACGCGTTGGTGCAACAAGAACCAGATGCTTCTTCTTTTCCAAACGGAGGTATCAGGAACACATTCGAAGCCCGTGGTTACACAGCTTGGGATCCAACGTCGCCGGCTTTTATCTGGGGACAGACCTTGTGTATCCCTACTATTTTTATTTCGTACACAGGCGAATCACTGGATTTTAAAACGCCTTTATTAAAATCATTACACGCGATTGATAAAGCAGCTACCGATGTATGCCAGTATTTTGATAAAAATGTAACCAAGGTAATTGCTACACTTGGTTGGGAACAGGAATATTTTTTGATCGATTCAGCCTTATACAATGTACGCTACGATCTTCAGCAAACTGGTCGTACACTCTTTGGTCACGCGCCTGCAAAAGGTCAGCAGCTGGAAGACCATTACTGGGGTTCCATTCCCGAAAGAGTATCGGCTTACATGCGTGATTTTGAGTACGAGAGTCATTTGCTTGGCATTCCTGTGCGTACCCGTCACAATGAAGTGGCACCAGCTCAGTTTGAGTGCGCGCCGGTTTTTGAAGAAGCGAATCTTGCAGTTGACCATAACCAGTTATTAATGGATGTAATGGAAAAAGTGGCCATCCGTCATAATTTCCGTGTTCTCCTTCATGAAAAGCCTTATGCGGGTGTAAACGGCAGTGGTAAACACAACAACTGGAGCCTTGCCACTTCTGGTGGAAAAAATCTTTTGTCGCCAGGCAAGACCCCGAAAACAAATTTACAATTCCTTACCTTTTTTATAAATACAGTAAAAGCGGTTTACGAACACGCCGATCTGCTCAGGGCTTCCATTGCCTCGGCCAATAATGATCACCGCCTGGGTGCCAACGAAGCGCCGCCGGCGATCATGTCGGTATTTTTAGGTGGCCAGCTTTCTAAAGTGCTCGACGATCTCGAAAAAGCGGTACACAATGGCAAAATGAGCCCCGAAGAAAAAACCGCATTGAAAATGAATA
Organism: Bacteroidota bacterium; assembly: GCA_040386615.1. GTDB lineage: Bacteria > Bacteroidota > Bacteroidia > B-17B0 > Aurantibacillaceae > Aurantibacillus. The sequence continues at coordinate 64,936 of JAZKFC010000021.1, read as the reverse complement.
TTGGCAGGATTCCTGATATTTTGCTTGACAATACCGACAGGAACAGGACCTCACCTTTTGCCTTTACAGGAAACAAATTTGAATTCAGGGCTGTTGGATCGTCTGCCAATTGCGGTGGACCGATGACCGTTTTAAACGCTATTGTGGCCGAACAACTGGTGTCATTTAAAAAAGAAGTCGATGGCCTCATCAATGATAAGGTTGAAAAAGACGAAGCCATTTTCCAGGTATTAAAAAATTATATTATCGAAAGTAAAAGGATTCGTTTTGAAGGTAACGGTTATGGCGACGAATGGAAAAAAGAAGCTAAGAAACGTGGCCTGAACAATATTCCTACCACTCCCGGAGCGCTGGACGCCATGGTTTCAAAAAAATCACTGGATATGTTTGAATCACAAGGTATTTTAAATCACCGCGAACAAGAAGCGCGTTATGAAATAAGCCTTGAGACCTATACTAAAAAAATACAGATCGAGAGTCGTATCATTGCCGATATGGTAAACAACCAGATCATTCCGGCCGCACTGAACTATCAGAACAGTTTAGTGGATACTACCAGGGGATTAAAGGAAATAATGAGTGCCGATGAGTTTAAAACTGTTGCTAAAACGCAATTGGAATTGATTAAGGAAATCTCTGAACGCGTGACACTCATCAAAACCGAAGCTTTTACCATGACCGAAGAACGTAAAAAAGCAAACAATTTAGATTCAGGAAAAAAGCAGGCACATGCTTATTGTGATAAAGTAAAACCTTATTTTGAGAGCATTCGCTATAATGTTGATAAACTGGAGGCCATTGTTGACGATGCCATGTGGCCGCTGCCAAAATACAGAGAGATGCTTTACCTCAGATAATAAATATAAAAAACCCGGGCAAACACCCGGGTTTTTTTTAAGCAATTTGATAACCTATACTTTAAAATTAATTTGCCAGGGTACCCGGCCGGCGCACCAGCACCATGGCTTTTTTATGCTGAAGGTCGGAAGGCGTGTTGTAATATAACAGCAAGTGATCTTTTTCAAGCGTACAGGCAAAGGTCCTTAAAAAAACCCTTCTTATATCTTCGCGCAATTCAGCTGTAATACATTTTTCAAGTTCGCCCAGGTACAGGCTCTGAAGAATATTATTTTCTATCTGCACTGTATTATTTTTTTTGAAGGTTATTTTTCCCGCAAATACAACAGAATCTTTCCTGTCGGTAAAAATGAATTTCATCTTCCCTTTTTTATTGATCTTAAGCACCAGCAGATCGCTGCATTTTTTTTCTGCCATCGAGGCTTTCCCGCTATCACTCAGCGTACTGTAATACGTCTTTACGAGCCAATTGCCGGTTAAATCATTTTGAGTTTGCCCGAACAGTGAGGTCATAAAGACACTCAACAAAATTGAAGTCAGTTTTTTTTTCATTGTGTGTGAATTGTGCTGTGGCGCTAAGCAGATCCGGTAGCGGAATGGAGCTTCCAACAGTCTATTACTCAATTGTAAATATAAATAAAAAACCGGTTGGTAGGTCCTGAAAGCCACGGTGTTTCTGCATTTTAACAATTCTGTCGGCTGAGTGGGGAAAAAATTACACTTGTTTTTAATCTTAACATTTAGGATCTTATATTTAAGGAAATGTCCGGGCCTATGCTTTTTTCTGATTCATACTTTACCATCGCCAATTCGTCGGAAGGCGCATTAAAAGAAAAAGGCTCAAAATTTTTGTCCTTCGCATTTGCCGTGAATTCCGAAGAAGAAATTAAGGAGCAACTTCGCCGCCTTAAAAAGCAACATCCTTCTGCCAGTCACCATTGTTATGCGTGGCAACTCGGGGCAGGAAAACAAGCGTGCCGGGCCAATGATGACGGCGAACCCGCTAATAGTGCCGGGAAGCCGATTCTGTCGCAAATTCAGGCACGCGATCTTACAAATATCATGGTAGTGGTAGTAAGGTATTTTGGGGGTACATTGCTGGGCGTTGGCGGATTGATCAACGCTTACAAGCAGGCAACACAGACCGCGCTGAACAATGCTGAGGTTGTTGAGCGGTTTATATTATTTCAATACAAGGTGGTTTTTAACTTTAACGAAACGAATTCAGTGATGCGTGTTTTAAAAGAACAGGAAGCAAAAATAATTTCAAATCAATACGACCAAATCAATACAATTATCTTTGAGATTAAAAAGCAAAATTCAGAAAAAATGGAAAAGAAGTTTCACGAACTTTACAATTGTAAACTTGAATTTTTAAAATTGTGTTGAAGTACTATGAAGTCAAAAGCCTCTCAAATTAACTACGATCTCCTCAAAGAAATGTGTGCCATTCACGCCCCCAGCGGTAACGAAACGGCAATGCGGGATTTTGTTTTAAATTACATCAAAAAAAATTCCACCAAATGGAAACACAAACCCAAAGTTATTTGTGGTAAGGGATTCCAGGACAATATCATTCTTGTATTTGGAAAACCCCGCACCGCGATCTTCGCTCATATGGACAGCATAGGATTTACCGTTCGTTACGGAAAGCAACTGGTAAAGATCGGGGGACCGGTTACCATCCCTGGGATTAAACTAACCGGCACAGATAAAAAGGGATCACAGGACGCTACCTTAACGCTTGCAGAAGATAAAAAATCGGGCACCAAGAACCTTGCTTATGCTGCTAAACGTGATTTCGAAAGAGGAACTGAACTGGTTTTTAAAGCCAACTGGCGCGAAACCGCCGACTACCTCCAATGTTGTTATATGGACAACAGGCTCGGTGTTTTTAACGCGTTAAAAGTAGCTGAAACACTCAAGAATGGCGCGATAGTTTTTAGTACCTGGGAAGAACATGGCGGTGGCAGCGTTAGCTACCTGCAAAAATACCTGTCAGAAAATTATGAGATCGATCAGGCACTTATTTCAGATATTTCGTGGATCTCTGACGGGGTGCACTACGCCAAAGGTCCGGTAATAAGCATGCGTGACAGCTTAATACCGCGAAGAAGTTTTATAAACAGGATCATTGCCATTGCCGATAAAAACGCCTGCGACTACCAGCTGGAAATAGAGGGCAGTGGTGGCAGCGATGCCAAAGAACTGCAAATGGCCGAATACCCCTGGGATTGGTGTTTTATCGGCGCTGCTGAAGAGTACGTTCATTCACCCGATGAAAAAGTACACAAAAAGGATGTGGAAGGAATGATCAGGTTGTACGAAGTACTGATGAAGGAACTTTAAACTGGTTAAAAACCATAGTCTTTAAAACTCCTGGTAAATTCATCGGATTTAAAGGGTTTGTTTATTTCAACCGAAGAATACTCATAGGACTCAAACAAACCAGCATCATCATACAGGCTGATGGCCACAGGCAGCATCATTTTGTCGTCAATGTAAAGAATAGCCCTCTTACAATAAAGGTTTGGTACTTTTAACACGGTGCCTTTTTTCAGGTAGCCAAAATCATTCAGCAGATCGTTTTTATTCCTCATGAGGTAATCATTTACGCAGAGTTTGGATGAAAGAGAGGTTGCCGTCTCTTTATCGGTAACTGTGTAGTTAACATAGGCATAGTTTTTATTTTCGTATTCAAGCAAGTGGCAGTTAAAGCCGTTCTTTAAATGTTTACCGCGGTAAATAAAATTATTGAGCGCCTCCTTGTCTTTACTGATCGTTAAAGCAATTGATTTTCCGATGAATTCATAGCCCAGTTCGTGAATAGTATAATGCTGGTTTTTTCTCATCATATTGCCGGTTGGATCGAGATTTAGAGACAAATAGGGAAAGGAGTGTACTTTTACCAGAGCTTTTGTTTTTGACACTTCAGAGTTAAACAGCACCTCCACTTTTTTATCACGGTTGTTAAAGTAAACTTTGCGGGGATGCGACTGCACTTTGATTTCTGAGTTAGCAGAGTTGAACTTATTTTCGGTACGTTCTATCGAAAGCACTTTTAAACGGACTGTTTTTACATTTTTAATTGAATCATACATCTGGTGAAGCACCCTGGCAGTTCTCGCGTCGCTGTTATTCCTGAACGACAGGATAATTAAAAGAGGACAAAAGAGTATCAGATAAAATTTAAACTTCACGGTAGTAAAACAATAAAAATAGATAATAGTTTTTAGTTATTTTTGAAATTAAAACTTTTTAGCATGTCAATTATCGGAATTATTCCCGCTCGGTACGCTTCAACCCGTTTTCCGGGAAAACCCCTTGTTAAGATCGGTGAAAAATCGATGCTGCAAAGAGTATACGAGCAAAGCAGGAAGGCAAAACTGTTAAACGAAGTGATTATTGCCACCGATGACGACAGAATTGCCGATCACGCCCGGAGTTTCGGCGCAAAAGTGTTTATAACCGGTGCGCAACACCCCAGCGGCACCGATCGTTGTTTTGAAGCCTATACCCTCAGTGGCGGCACTTTTGATCATGTTATTAATATACAGGGCGACGAACCTTTTCTCGACCCATTACAAATCGATTCCCTGGCCGGCATTTGCAATCCCTCGGTGGAACTGGCCACACAGATGATCAGGTGCAACAGTCACGAGGTGCTTTTCGACAAGGGTGAGGTCAAAATTGTGCTGAATGCTCAGAATGAAGCACTTTATTTCAGCCGTAATGTGATCCCATTTATTAAAGGCAAAGAGGAAAAAGACTGGCACAATCATTTTAACTATTACCGTCATGTAGGCATGTACGCCTACAGGATCGATATCCTGGAAAAGATCACGCAGCTGAAGCCTTCGTCACTCGAAAACGCTGAATCACTTGAACAGCTGCGATGGCTTGAAAACGGTTTTAAGATCAAATGTGTTGAAACTACCTTCGACAGCCATTGTATTGATACGCCCGACGACATCGCCAAAGTGCTAAGGTTAATGAATCTTTAGTCCGCCATGAAACACCCGTCTACCATCTCCATTAGTGAATTTACCTATGATCTGCCACCGGAGAAGATAGCAGCATACCCGCTGGCGAAAAGAGATGAGTCGAAACTGCTTGTATATAACAACGGAGAAATTAAAGAAACTGTTTTTAGAAACGTGCCGGGCCTGCTGGAAAAAGACAGCATGCTGGTTTTTAATAATACGAGAGTAATTCAGGCCAGACTTAATTTCAGGAATGAGAAAGACAAGGCCATAGAGGTTTTTTGCCTCGAACCTTCAGGAAACATAGCTATTTCGGCGGCAATGCCGGTTCAAAAAACAACGCGCTGGAACTGCCTCGTGGGTAATTTAAGGCAATGGAAAGAGGAAATTTTAAGGCTCGCCAATAACGGTTTACAACTGCAGGCTGAGCTGATAGAGCGTTGTGGAAATTTTGTGATCGTTGAATTTAAATGGGATCCTCCGGGCCTTTCATTCGCCGAGGTACTTGATCTCTGTGGTGCAATGCCCATACCTCCTTACCTTGAACGAAAGAGCGAGAATATTGATTCGGAGCGTTACCAGACCGTGTACGCCAGGCAGAAAGGATCTGTGGCTGCCCCTACAGCGGGACTTCATTTTACGGAGTCGGTGTTGGACGAACTGAAAGCCAGGGGAATAGAAATACAGCAGGTAACCCTGCATGTAGGCGCCGGCACATTTAAACCTGTAAAAAGCGAAACCATGTTACAGCATGAAATGCATGCCGAGTGGATTGAGGTAAGCGTTGAAACTATTGAAGAGATCCTGCGAAATAAACACAAAAAAATAATCCCGGTGGGTACAACGTCGTTGCGGACCATTGAAAGTCTTTACTGGATGGGCATTAAAGCGCTGACAAATCCTTCGGCAACCATTGATGATCTTGAGGTGAAACAATGGGATCCTTATGAACCAGCCAGTTCCCTGCCGGGTACTGAAGATAGCCTCCTGGCGCTACTGGAATGGATGCGGGAAAGAAAGCTTAACAGGATCCTTTGTAAAACCAGCATTTTAATTGCACCGCCCTACGAACTGAAAATTGCCGGTGGCCTCATCACAAATTTTCACCAGCCCCAAAGCACACTCTTATTGCTGATCAGCGCGGTAATTGGAGAAAATTGGAGAAAGGTTTATAATTACGCGCTAAACCATGATTTTAGATTTTTGAGTTATGGAGATAGCTGCCTTTTGCTAAAATAATGCGCAAAGGCATCGTTTTTTTTTATATTTTTGAATAAACAAACGTATACTGCACATGAAAAATCTTTACTTCTCAATTTTAATCTTAGCGGCTGGCTTCACAATGCGTGGGCAGACCCTGAATCAGACCAATCATGCACCGGCCAACGGCGACACTTATAGTACATGGCAGTGCGACTCATTAAATATTACTCCGGGCGGAACAGGTGCCGGTACACTCTGGAATTTTTCGGCAATTGTGATTCATACAGCCGCCGTTACCAACTTTAGTACCGTGGCATCCACCACGTCTGGATATCCTGCAGGTTGCCAGGCAACAGGTTCTTCGACTAATGACCTGGTTTACACAGCATCTACTGCGGCTGATCTTAAGTATTACGGCGGAAATTTTAAAGTTCAGTCTTATTCAGGAAATTTAATTTATTCAACGCCGGGGATATACGGCGTTTATCCCATGAGTCTTAATTCAACAAGCAGCGCAACTATAGCCGGATCTATCAGCGTGGTTAACCCACCGGTTTCAGGAACATTTTCCGGAAACAGCATTGTTGTTGCTGATGGAACCGGAACACTTCAGTTACCAGGTGGTTCGGCGGGTACTTTCACAAATGTTATTCGCGTGGTAACTACACAAACACTCAATTATAATGCAACCGTTACCGGCGACATCATCTTAAAAAACTACAACTATTACCAGGCAGGTATTAAGGCGCCGCTAATGACAATTTCTCAGAAAACCATTGTTATCACTTTTCCACCGACAGTTCTTACCGAATCTGTGATTACAATTAATAAAGATTACATGGCGCCTCCGGTAAGTACTTTGTCGGTTAACGACCCGCGTAAACAGGTTATTGAAATGTCGGTTTACCCGAATCCATCGTCAGGCTATGTTTATTTTTCAACCGAAAACCAATCTCCCAAAGACGTGCTGGTTTATGATGTAACAGGTAAACTGGTTGAAAAACAAAGTTTTGTAAATGGCAAAATAAAATTAGATGTTTCTACCTTTAACAATGGTCTTTATATTTACAGTGTGATCAATAACAACGGAGAAACGCTCAAATCGGGCAAAGTAGCCGTGAGTCACTAATAGATGATCTTTAAGGAAGCCACTCATTTGGGTGGCTTTTTTTTATTTTTTATAATCAAATTTTAACCGAAAAACATGAATATTGAAGAAAGAGTAAATGGCGAAATTAAAACTGCCATGTTAGCCAAAGATTCCAAAACGCTTGAAGCCCTGCGCGCTATTAAGTCGGTAGTTTTGTTATTAAAAACGTCGCCTGAAGGATTAACCGAGGACAGTGTAAATAAAGCCCTTCAGAAAGAAGTAAAAAAAAGGAAAGAATCGGCGGACATATATAAAACGCAGAACAGGCCCGACCTGGAAGAAGGAGAGTTATTTCAGGCCACAGTGATGGAAGCTTACCTGCCAAAACAAATGGGAGAGGAAGAAATTAAAACAGAGCTTGTGAAAATCATTGCATCGGTTGGCGCTTCTGGTCCTGGTGATGTTGGTAAGGTAATGGGCGCTGCTTCAAAAGCTTTTGCCGGCAAGGCCGACAATAAAATTGTATCGGCACTGGTTAAGCAGTTGTTGGGATAATTGAAAAGAGGCTGTCTCAAATGAATGATGTTGTATAGGCATTGTCATCCAATCCGAAACAGCTGACGCTATGCCCGAAACTATTCAGGGAGATTTGCACGACGATCAGGGTTTTTTGAGACAACCTCTTTTATTAAATGGAGCAGTATTTTATTTATAGTTAAATCGTATGGGCAACTGGTAATAAACTTTAACAGCTTCGCCATTAATTCTGGCAGGTGACTTAAAAGCGGGAATCATCGATACGACTCTTCGCGCTTCGTCATCCAATCCGTAACCCAGATTATTCTGAAGGGAGATATTTCCGATTTTTCCCTTTTCGTCCACAACAAATTTTACAAACACAGTCCCCTGTACGCCCCTTTCGATCGCTATTTCGGGGTACCTGAGCCGTGATGACAAAAACCGGTAGAGTGCCGCCAGGCCGCCTTCAAATTCAGGCATGGCGTCCACTTCATAATTGCCACGCACTATCGAGATGGTCTTTACTGTTCCGGCACTATCCGACCCTTTGCCTTCGGCACCGCTGCCTGTTTCGGGACTTTCTCCGGTATCTGTTTTGCCCGCCACCGAATTTTGAGCCACCGCGTTGAGTTCAGGTTTTGTTTCAGTGGTAACAGAATCGTTCACAGTGACATTGGCGCTAAGCGCGCTTGTTTTTTTGCCTGGGTCTTTTTGAGAAGGCTTACCAGCAGCAGGGGTTTCAGGTTTTTTGTCTTTTTTCAGATCCACAGGAATTGTGTAGATCTTCTGATCGAGCACCTGGCCCGCGATCTCTTCCTGGTGATCGGGCCTGTTGCTTGCATACCAGGCTATTGATACCAGCGTGCCAAAACCACAGATCATGCAGCTGAGTGACTTAAGCATAGTGTTGCCATACGCGGAGCGGATCGCATACGCACCATAATTTTTGTTTCTGTTGGCAAAAACCACATCGTTTAGTTTTTGCTGGTTGTTAATCAGGTAACTCATAATAATTGTTTTAAGGTTTAACTCAAAATGTAAGGCGCCTTATTCAATCTGAATCTTAATGTAAAACTATCCAATAAGCATGGCTTCGAAAACAAGCGGCTTAAAGGTGGCCGCTATTTTTTTTTAAGTGGGATAGTATTTGAAGGAATTGGTTTTGAAAAAAATCAACGAATGATTGTAATATCACCCTTGGTCAGATTGTTTTTATCGGAGCTGTCGAAAAAAAACACATAATAATAAGTTCCGTCGGGCACG
>JAZKFC010000021.1:0-56010 GCA_040386615.1 Bacteroidota bacterium | reverse complement strand
GGCACGTCTATGCCTGCGGATTTGCCATCCCAGGGAACATATTTTGATGTTTGACTGTGGACTTTTTGACCCCATTTGTTATAAACATCCAATTGAAAGTTCGGATAACTCTCGGAATTGACCAGATACAGGAAATCGTTGTAATTATCGCCGTTAGGCGTGAAATAAGCACCTACCGTGATTTTACACATCTCTTTTCCTACTGTAAAATAGAGGGTAGTGTCGGTTCTGTAGGTTATTGTATCTGGTTTGTGGGTGATGTCGACGCTAACAGAGTAGTTGCCTTCCTTTAGTCCATCCAAAGCGTTTACGCCACTTTGCCCGGTGCTCCAGTTCACGATAACAATGTCGCCATTCTCAGTTCCGGTAATGGTAAGAGCGGCGGATCCTTTTTCACATCCTGCCGGAGTCGTTAATACGTCGAACTGATAAACGGGCTGGGCATAACAGCGAAAAACCGAAAAGATAAAAAAAAGAAAAGGAAATATTTTAAGATGGCTGCTCACGAACATTTTGCTATTAAATAACTGTACCAACATGTACGGGTGAAGTTCCCGATCGGATTTCAAAAGTAAAAGTCCTGCATTTTACACTATAAATTTAACTAAAGAGCTAGAATATAATAAACATTTAAAAAATAAATATTTTTTATTTTTAAGTGTATATTTAACATTTAGTATGGAAAACATAATTGGCAAAATCAGCAGGCAGGCCTTGCAGGAAGAGCTCACCAAAGAGCGTTATGTTCGCAAAACCAATAACGGCAATAATGAAATTTACATTATTAACCACCACAATTCGCCCAATGTGATGAAGGAAATAGGGCGGTTGCGTGAAGTTACTTTTCGCCACGCGGGCGGTGGTACGGGCAAGGCGATTGATATCGACGAATACGATACCAGCTCTCACCCCTACCAGCAGTTGTTGGTGTGGAACCCCGAGGATAAAGAAATAGTAGGCGCTTACCGTTTTATCCTTTGTAAGGATGCCGAATATATCAATGGTAAGGTGCAACTCGCAACCACTGAGTTATTCGAATTCAGCGATAAATTTTACAAGGACTATTTGCCGGAGACCATTGAGTTGGGCCGGTCTTTCATACAACCTGAGTATCAGCCGAGCGAACAGTTCAGGAAGGGTTTGTTCAGTCTTGATAACCTTTGGGACGGGCTTGGTGCCATTGTGATAGATAACCCTTCTCAAAAACACTTCTTTGGCAAGGTAACCATGTATACTGATTTTAACGTTCAGGCGCGTGATTATATCCTGTCATTTATGAATCATTATTTTCCTGATAAGGAGAACCTGGTAAAACCGATCCACAGTGTGAATATTAAGACAAATGTGGATCCTTTTCTGCAACAGTTGAAAGGACATGAATACAAAGAAGGTCACGCGATCCTCAATAAAAATGTAAGGGCCCTTAATGAACATATTCCGCCACTGGTAAACGCCTACATGAACCTGAGCGCAACAATGAAGTCTTTTGGCACCGCGTTGAATCCTGAATTTGGCGGTGTAGAAGAGACGGGCATTCTTGTAACCATCAGCGACGTTTACCAGAGCAAAAAAGAAAGACATTTTAATTCGTACCTTGAAGAGAAAGCTAACGTTAAGACCTGATGCAGATAAGAAAAGCCACATTTAAACAGAGCGCGTCGAGCATATTCGGTTGCCCAAAACCCACCTTGCAGGAATACGCATTTATAGGGCGAAGCAATGTTGGAAAATCGTCACTCATCAACATGCTCTGCAACAATAACAAACTGGCAAAAACTTCGGCAACACCCGGTAAAACGCAACTCATCAATCATTTTTTGATCAACGAAGCCTGGTACCTTGTTGATTTACCGGGGTACGGATTTGCTAAAGCCAGCAAGACCGCGCGAACAAAGTTTGAAACCATCATTTTTGATTATTGTAAAAAGCGCGAGACCCTGGTATGCCTGTTTGTCCTGATCGACAGCCGCCTGCCTTTACAAAAGATTGACCGGGAATTTATGAGTTGGTGTGCGGAAACGGAAATACCGTTTTCTATTATTTATACCAAAACCGACAAGAATTCGAAGGCTGAATTAGCCAGAAATATAAAAAATATAGAAAAAGAACTTTTAACGATCTGGAATGAATTGCCGAACAGTTTTATTTCTTCTGCAGAGAAAAAAGTAGGCAGGGAAGATATACTCGAGTTTATAGATTTTCATTTTAAGCAGAAACACGCGAACAGGGTCATTCAGGAAGATGATGAAAGTACAGATGAAGAGGAATAGTGATTTCCTAACCCCATTAATTTATTTGAACTTATATGGCAAGCGACTGGGAAAGACTACAGGCTAAATTAAAGGAGCGTTTTGAAAGTGAGATGGACTATGATTCCATCCTGTTTTTGATTGGGCTCCAGGAGTTGGGTAAGCCTTTTAAAAAATATAAAAAAGACGAAAAGCTGGAGGTGATGCATGTGGCCATTTGCACTTTGCTTGAGCCATTTGGTTTTTATGAATACATGGGCAAGGACGACGACGGCTGGCCACACTGGCAACTCAAAGAAAATCTTCCTTTCTTGGATGCAAAACAGCAAAACAAACTCATCATCGATTCAATTATAGACTACTTTAAAAAAGAGGAGTTTATTTAAAGCAAGTCTTTCAGACGGATCGTACCCGTCTTTTTTATCCTAAAATAAGCAATTCAATTATCGCATTTTGCGGTATTTTTTTAAGGACACGGGCAGTCAAACCGTTAAAAATCAAGCTCCTTTTCGGGAAAATTCAGAATAAGCTAAATTGTTAATATCCCCTGCTATCTTTTGTAGCAATTTCAACAGGTTGTTAACAGACCTGCTTTCGCTATGCCCTTGCTAAATCTTCAGTTTGGAGACTTTTTGGCCGAATATGTTCATTTCTATCTGAAAATCAACAGTGTTCATAAACCGACTTTTTTCAACATAAGTGGTAAAAAAGGGAGTAAAGTGGTAAAAAGTGGTAAATATTTGCATATTTTTGCTAAAATCTTCATTTTCAAGTAATGACAAGCCTCATAGGGGAATATGATTGCAAGGTGGACGCCAAAGGCCGTTTTATGTTTCCTGTTGATCTAAGGAAGCAGCTGGAGGGTTTATTTGAAAAAGGTTTTGTGATCAACCGCAATCTCCATCAAAAATGCCTGGTGTTGTATCCCTTGCCGGAGTGGGAAAGACTGAATAAAAAACTCAGCAAACTCAACCGCCTGATTAAAGCGAATGATGTATTTGTAAGAAAATTTACCGGTGGCGCAACCAATGTAGATGCTGATAATTCAGGCCGCCTGTTATTACCAAAATCGTTAACCGATTACGCCGATATCGCCAGCGACCTGAAAGTTTTGGGGAGTAATAACGTGATAGAATTGTGGGATAAAAAATTGTATGAAGAGTTTTTGAACCAGGACATCAACATTGAGAAACTCGCTGAAGATGTTTTGGGTGGAATAAATTTTAACGATGCCGGTGATGAGTAATGCTTATCACACCTCCGTTCTTTTAAAAGCCTGTATTGATTTTTTAGACATTAAGCCCGACGGCACCTACGTGGACCTGACATTTGGCGGTGGCGGGCATTCTGCCCACATCTTAAAGGCCCTTAACGAAAAAGGGAGATTGTTTGGTTTTGACCAGGACGAAGACGCCCAAAAAAACAAATTAGCCGATCATCGTTTTACCTTGATCCCGCAGAATTTCAGGTACCTTAAAAATTACCTGAGGGTACACGGAGTAGCAAAGGTAGATGGTATCCTCGGGGATCTTGGCGTTTCGTCGCACCAATTTGATGAAGCGTCGCGGGGTTTTTCAATCCGTTTTGATTCTGAGTTGGACATGCGCATGAACCGTCAAAACCCCTTATCGGCGAAAGACGTCATCAACACCTATCCTGAAAAGAAACTGGTTGAAATGTTCAGAAATTACGCCGAGGTACCCAATGCGCCTAAACTTGTTTTCGCGATCGTTAATTACCGCAACGAAAAGCCGATCGTTACCACCGAGGATCTTAAAGAAGCGATAAAAAATTGTGTGCCCAAATTCGAGGGAAATAAATACCTGGCCAGGGTTTTCCAGGCGCTGAGAATAGAAGTGAACCAGGAAATGGAAGCACTGAAGGAATGTTTGACGCAGTGTGTTGATTTACTGGAGGGAGATGGCAGGCTGGTTGTGATTTCTTACCACAGTCTTGAAGACCGCCTTGTAAAAAACATCATCAGGTCGGGAAATGTTGAAGGCATTGAAGAGAAAGATGTGGTATACGGAACAGGTAAAAAGGTGTTTAAGAATCTCACATCAAAACCCGTTTTACCAACTGAAGAAGAGATAAAGAATAATCCAAGAGCAAGAAGCGCTAAACTGAGAGCCGCTGTTAAGCTTTGAAGACAAAAACATATTATAAACTTTTATTAAAAATTTATATACATTCTTAAAAATATAGAATACAGAACAAAGAGTGGCAAATAAATTCAGAGAGATAACTAATAATGATGTCGCTGAGGAACGGGTAGCAGCCGTTGCTGAGGAAACATCTCCGCCACCACCAAAAACTACCAGGCCCCGCAGGAAAGGAGTACTGGCTAAAGGCCTTTCATCAGTATTCAGTGGCACGTTTTTAACCAACGAAAAAAATTTAAAACACCTTCCGTTTATTTTGTACCTGGGCCTGATGGCCATTCTTTACATCGCTAATGGCTATTACGCCGATGATAAAATACGTGAGGAAAACAAAACTACCAACCAGCTAAAAGAGTTAAGGTCCGAGTATATTTCGGTAAAAAGCGACCTCATGTTCGCCAGCAAGCAGAGCGAAGTGGCGAAATCGGCCGAGGCTCTTGGTTTGAAAGAGCCGGTTGTTCCGCCAGTTAAAATAGAAGTTGACAGTTCACAATTATACACAGAACAGCATTAATTGGAAAAAAAGAAAGACATATTATCACGTACCTATTTGCTCTATGTTTTCATGTGCCTTTTTGCGCTTGGCATACTTTATCGTATCTGCATTATACAGTTTTCTGAAGGTGATAAGTGGCGTGAAAAAGCGAACGCCTTTACCACGATGCTTGAAGATATGGAGGCCAACCGTGGAAATATTTTTGACGCTAATGGTGCGCTTCTCGCTACTTCGCTGCCGTACTATGAGGTAGCGGTGGACATCAATGCAAAAAGCATCACCGAAAAATTCTATAAAGATAACCGCGATTCATTGACATTATTGCTGAGCAATTTGTTCAAGGATAAAAGCCAGAAGGAGTATTTAAAAATTCTGAACAAGGCCCGCAAAACCAAAGACCAATATGTTCTGCTTAAACGCAACGTGTCGTACAAAGATCTGCAAAGGCTAAAAACTTTTCCGATTTTCAGAAAGGGCAGGCGTGGCGGGTTAGTTACACTTCAAACCAACCGCCGCGAAAGGCCTTTCCAGATGCTGGCCGGCAGAACAATTGGCATGTCGAGACCGGGTATTAAACCTGTTGGTCTCGAGGGTGCGTTTGACAGCATTTTAAAAGGGGTAAGCGGTAAACGTTTAATGCAAAAAATCGCCGGGGATGTATGGCGTCCCATTAACGACGAGAACGAGTTAGAACCAAAGGATGGCAGTGATCTGTATACAACAATCGACATCAATCTTCAGGACGTGGCAACGCACGCTTTATTAAAAACACTGGTGAAGAACAATGCCTCGTATGGTTGCGCAGTTTTGATGGAGGTGAAAACAGGCGAGATCAAAGCCATCGCAAACCTTTCGCGAAAAGATTCATCGGAATATGCCGAAAGTTTTAACTACGCTGTTGGATATGCCACCGAACCCGGATCTACATTTAAACTGGCCTCTTTGCTCGCGGTGATAGATGAGTATGACGTGAGCCTTGAAGAAAAAATAAATGTGGGCAACGGCGAATGCACCTATTTTGACAAAACAGTGAGAGATGCCCACGCTCCGGAAGCGCCTGTACTTACCTTACAACGTGTTTTTGAAACATCGTCTAACGTAGGCGTATCGAAGATCATCACTAAATATTATTCTAAAAATCCCCAGCAGTTTGTAAATAAAATAAACTCGTTTCACCTTGGCAAGCCGTTGGGCCTTTCTATTCCAGGTGAGGGCGTGCCACTGATTAAACAAACGAGAGGACCAGGTTGGTCGGGTGTAACCTTACCACAAATGAGTTACGGGTACGAGACCTTAATTACGCCCTTGCAGATCTTAACGCTTTACAATGCTGTGGCCAACGATGGCAGAATGGTGAAACCTCGTTTTGAAAGAGAAATAAAACGCAATGGTATTACAGTAAAAAAGTTTGAAACCGAAGTGATCTCTGAACAGATTGTAAAAAAGGAGACCATCATAAAAGCGAAAAAAATGCTTGAAGGCGTTGTTACCCATGGTTCGGGCAAGCCACTGAACATTACGGCCTTCAAGGTGGGTGGTAAAACCGGTACGGCCGCGATAGCGAGAACCGGCGCGAGAAAAGGCAGCGCGAGAACGGCGTACGGAGACGTTGGTGACAGGATTTACCAGGCTTCTTTCGTGGGATACTTCCCGGCTGAAAATCCACTCTACACCTGCATCGTGGTGATTAACTCGCCGAGCAACGGCATTTATTATGGCGCAGCTGTGGCAGGTCCGGTATTTAAAGAAATAGCCGAAAAAGTGTATTCCAGCAGTTTAAATTGCATAGAACCGATCAACAATAAAAAAGACCTGATCACCAAAATACCGCTGAATATCACTACTAAATCCGGTGAACTGGCAACGCTCACAAAAGCGTTTTCGATACCCGCCGCGGAAAATAGTGCCGATAGCCATCGCGACGAACAATATGTGTACAGGAACCTGAAAGATTCTACAAAAATCAGATTGAGCGAGATCAATCTGGAGGGGCAGTTGAAGAAGGGAATTATGCCGAATCTTCATGGATTGTCGGCCAAGGACGCTTTGTATTTGCTTGAGAACAGCGGTATGAGCGTTAAAATACTTGGTTTTGGAAGCGTTAAAAAACAGAGCATTGAAGCAGGACAAAAATTTAATAAAGGAATAAAAATAGTATTAACACTGAGTTAAACGGTGACTGGATTTTGCGGCAAGCAACATCCGGGTAAGCGAAGAATAGAAATGAAACTTTTAAGCCAGATATTATACAAGGCGCGACTTGAGGAGGTGATAGGCTCAACCCATGTTGCAATTTCATCAGTGGCTTTCGACTCCAGAAAAATCAAAAAAGATTCACTGTTTATTGCTACAAAAGGCACCGCGGTTGACGGGCACGACTATATACAGAAAGCTGTAGAGGCCGGGGCGATCGCCATTGTTTGTGAAAGCCTCCCTGAAACAAGAAACGAGCATGTCACCTACGTTAAAGTAAAGGATTCAACTTACGCGCTTGGAATAGTTGCCTGCAACTACTACGACAACCCTTCCGAAAAATTAAAGCTGGTTGGTGTAACAGGCACCAATGGCAAAACAACAACCAGCAGTTTATTGTTCAGTCTCTTTAAATCACTTGGTTATTCGGTTGGTTTATTGTCGACCGTGCAGAACAGAATAAATTCAAACATTATTCCTTCTACGCACACAACTCCTGATGCGCTTGCGCTGAACGAACTGCTTGCTGAAATGGCAGAGCAGGCTTGCGAATATGTGTTCATGGAAGTAAGTTCTCACTCGGTGGTTCAAAACCGCATCGCCGGAATTCATTTTACCGGAGCCGTATTTACAAATATCACACACGATCACCTCGACTACCATAAAACATTCAACGAATACATCAAGGCAAAGAAGGGCTTTTTTGATATGTTGCCTTCAACGGCTTTCGCACTGGTAAACCGTGATGATAAAAACGGCGTGGTGATGCTTCAAAACACAAAAGCGCAGAAAAGCACCTATGGTTTAAAGACTGTTGCAGATTTCAAATGCCGTATCATTGAAAACCACCTCAACGGCCTGTTACTGAACATCGATAACCATGAAGTATGGGTGAAACTGATAGGAACATTCAATGCTTATAACGTTCTGGCGGTTTATGCCACAGCTGTTTTATTAAAGCAGGACACTACAAACATCCTGACCGCACTCAGTAATTTAAATTCTGTTGAAGGCCGTTTCCAGTATGTGCGTTCTCCAAAGGGCGTGATTGGCATCGTTGATTATGCCCACACGCCTGACGCGTTAAAAAATGTATTGGAAACAATCCAGGATATCAGGAGCGGTAACGAACAAATCATCACTTTGGTGGGATGCGGTGGTGACCGTGATTCCGCTAAACGCCCGGTAATGGCTGCCATAGCCTGCGAATACAGTACCCGCGTGATCCTCACCTCCGACAATCCGCGGAGCGAAGACCCGGAAGAGATCCTTAACCAGATGCAAAAAGGCATTTCACCTGCCGACGCGAAAAAGGTATTAAGGATTACCGACAGGAGAGAAGCTATCAGAACCGCCTGCAGCTTTGGCAACAAAGGCGACATTATACTAATAGCCGGCAAGGGCCATGAAAAGTACCAGGACATAAAAGGAGTAAAGCATGATTTTGACGATCTGGAAATTTTAAAAGAAACAATTAAAACGCTCGATATATAAATGCTGTATTATTTATTTCAATATCTCGACAGGGCTTTCGATTTTCCAGGGGCGGGTGTTTTCCAGTACATATCCTTCAGGGCGGCATTGGCGTTAATTACGTCTTTGATCATTTCACTGATTTTTGGCGGACGCATTATCAATTTTATAAGGAAGAAACAGATCGGTGAAACGATCCGGGAACTGGGACTGGAGGGGCAAACGCAAAAGAAAGGCACGCCAACCATGGGAGGTCTTATTATCATCGCGGCCATTATCATTCCAACGCTTTTGTTCGCGAAAATTCTGAATGTTTATATCGTACTAATGCTCATATCCACCGTGTGGCTTGGCGGAATCGGCTTTCTTGACGACTATATCAAGGTGTTTAAAAAAAATAAAGAAGGACTCAAGGGAAAATTTAAAATCGTTGGTCAGATCGGCATTGGCCTGATAGTAGGATGCGTATTGTATTTTCATCCTGACGTTGTTGTAAAGGAACGTATTACCCACAACGATAAAGATTCGTGGAACAATTCGATCCCAAGCGCGGCGCAAAGTTTAAAAATCCCGAAATACTCCGACGCGCCTGTAAAGACCCTAAAGACAACCATTCCCTTTGTGAAAAACAATGAACTGGACTATGGTTATTTTATATCCGGGTTTTGCGACAACTGTTTAAAATACGGCTGGCTGATCTTCATCCCAATGGTTATTCTGATTGTTACCGCAGTATCTAACGGGGCAAACATAACCGATGGTATCGATGGGCTGGCAGCCGGTACCAGCGCTATCATTGGCACCGTACTCGGAATACTCGCCTACGTTTCAGGCAATACGGTTTTTGCTGATTACTTAAACATCATGTACATACCAAATTCAGGCGAACTGGTGGTATTCATAGCCGGGTTTATAGGCGCCTGCATAGGATTTTTATGGTATAACTCCTATCCCGCACAGGTATTTATGGGTGATACCGGAAGTCTTGCCATTGGTGGAATTATTGCGGTATACGCCATTGCGATCAGGAAAGAATTATTGATCCCTATTTTATGTGGCGTTTTTCTGGTGGAAAATATTTCGGTGATCCTGCAGGTGGGATATTTTAAATATCAAAAGAAAAGACGCGGCCTTGAATATGCCCAGGGACATCGTTTGTTAAAAATGGCGCCGTTGCACCATCATTATCAAAAGAGTGGATTTCACGAATCAAAAATCGTGATGCGTTTTTTTATTATAGGCATTATGCTGGCGGTACTCACGTTTGTAACATTAAAATTAAGATAGGTGAGCCGGCGCATAGTGATATTGGGAAGCGGTGAGAGCGGAGTTGGCAGTGCAGTGCTGGCGAAAAAAAAAGGGTTTGACGTTTTTGTGAGCGACAAATCAATGATAAAGGAAAAATATAAACAACAACTCATAGAGGAAACTATTTTGTTTGAAGAAGGAGTACATACCGAAGAAAAGATCTTAAACGCCTTTGAGGTGATTAAGAGCCCCGGCATTCCTGATAAAGCAGAAATGGTGGTGAAGCTGCGCGCCAAAAATATTCCTGTGATCTCAGAGATAGAATTTGCAGGAAGGTACACCAACGCGAAAAAGATCTGCATTACCGGCTCAAACGGAAAAACAACCACAACGCTACTGACTTACCACATTCTCAGGAAAGCGGGATACAATGTAGGATTGGGAGGCAACGTGGGCCAGAGTTTTGCGATGCAGGTGGCCAGGGAGAATTTCGATTATTATGTTCTTGAACTCAGCAGTTTTCAGCTCGATGGCATGTATGATTTTACCGCTGACATAGCAGTACTTCTGAACATTACCCCCGATCACCTCGACAGGTATGATTATAAATTTGAAAATTACGTAGCATCTAAATTCAGAATCACCCAAAACCAGGGTGAAATGCAGGCATTTATTTATTGTGCGGATGATGAGGTGATCAACACCTACATGAGTAAGCATACAATAGCCGCGCAACAGATCCCGTTCAGCATCAAAAAACCGATTGATGGCCCGGGAGCTTTTTTAACAGAGAACCAACTAACCCTTAATTATAAACCAAACCAACAACCCTTAATTATGACAATTGAAGAATTAGCCTTACAAGGCAAGCACAATGTCTACAATAGCATGGCGGCCTCACTCGCCTCTAAAATTGTAGAAGTCAGGAAAGAAATTATTCGCGAAAGTCTGCAGGACTTTCAGAATATCGAACACCGGCATGAATTTGTAGCCTCTATCAACGGTATTGAGTTCATTAATGATTCAAAGGCCACCAACGTTAACTCAACCTGGTACGCCCTCGAAAGCATGGAAAAACCGGTTGTTTGGATCTGCGGCGGTCAGGACAAAGGCAACGATTACAACGAGCTTACCGAACTGGTTAAAGCAAGGGTAAAAGCGATTATTTGTCTTGGCAAGGACAATAAAAAAATTGTTGCCGCTTTTAAAGACATGGTAGAAACGATCGTTGAGACCGACTCTGCTGCCGACGCTGTAGCAGCTTCGTACAAGATCGGAAAAAAAGGCGATGTCGTTTTGTTGTCGCCGGCTTGCGCAAGTTTTGACCTGTTTCAAAACTATGAGGACCGCGGTATGCAGTTTAAAACGGCAGTAAGAAGGCTGTAAGCTTATTTTTTTATTTACCTGTTGAAGGAAAGAAGATGAAACTTTTTAATTATTTAAAGGGCGACAAGGTGATATGGGCGATCATGTTCCTGTTATCATTACTATCGGTGCTGGTGGTTTACAGCGCCGTTGTGACCCTGGCTCATAAATTCAAACAGGGTAACTCTGAGTTTTATCTTATTAAGCAGGTGATCTTTTTTGTGGTTGGTTTTGTCATCGCTTATTGGGTTCATAAATTAAAATATACTGTATTTAGCAAGGTGGCGCAGGTTGGTTTGATTTTTTGTGTGCCCTTGTTAATTTATACTTTGTTGAAAGGAGTGAGCGCCGGAGATGCTCAGCGTTGGATCTGGATCCCCGGTTTGAAACTTACTTTTCAATCGTCCGATCTGGCTAAACTGGTGTTGATCATTTACGTGGCCCGGATCCTGGCTATCAAAGGCAAAGAACTGGTGGACTTTAAATCGGTGTTCAGGCAATTGCTTTTGCCAATTGGCATCATCTGCGCTTTGATATTACCCGCCAACTTTTCTACGGCGGCCATTTTATTCTTTAATTGTGTGGTATTAATGTTTGTTGGAGGCATAAATATTAAAATAATTCTGAAAATCCTTGGCATCTGTATTTTAGCCGGCGGCATGTTTTTTTCATGGATATGGCTGTTACCTGAGAGCATTCCAGGGGGCAGGGGCACCACCTGGAAATCACGGATAGAGAATTTCAGCAGTGGCGATACACAAAGTAACTATCAGAGCGAACAGGCCAAGATTGCGATCGCTACGGGCGGTGTAATCGGTAAAGGCCCTGGTAACAGTACACAGCGCGCGTTCCTGCCACAGGCTTCTTCTGATTTTATCTACGCCATTATCATCGAAGAATACGGATTGCTTAGTGGTTTTGTTTTGCTCTTTTTATATATGATCTTATTGTACAGAGGTATAAAAATTCTGCGGGACAACGATAAACCTTTCGGAGCATTTGTGGCCATAGGGCTTGCATTCAGCCTGGTATTCCAGGCACTCGTGAATATGGCGGTAGCGGTAAATTTATTCCCGGTAACCGGGCAACCTTTGCCTCTGGTGAGTATGGGGGGTACCTCAATGATATTTACAATGATAGCGCTGGGTATTATTTTAAGCATCAGCCGCTCTGTTGAAGATAAAACTGAAGAAAAACTTGAAACAGCTTAAGGTCATAATTAGCGGAGGCGGGACAGGCGGACATATTTTTCCGGCGGTGGCCATTGCCAACGAGTTAAAAAATCTCGTTCCGGGGGTTGAAATTTTATTTGTGGGGGCCCAGGGGAAAATGGAAATGGAAAAAGTACCTGCTGCGGGTTATAGGATCATTGGCGTACCAATTGCCGGTTTACAAAGAAAAATCACCCTGTCAAATCTCAAACTACCGTTCCTTGTGATCAGGAGCCTCCTCAAAACGAGAAAAATCGTCAAGGATTTTCAGCCCGATGTGGTGGTTGGTACAGGAGGCTATGCGAGCGGACCGGTACTCCGCGCCGCCAATTCGCAGCAAATACCTACACTCATCCAGGAACAAAATTCATATGCTGGCATCACCAATAAGCTGCTGTCCAAAAAAGCCGGCAGGATCTGCGTGGCCTACGAAGGTATGGAGAGTTTTTTTCCTAAAAATAAAATACTGCTTACCGGTAACCCGACACGGCAAGACCTCGTGAATGTAAAGGAAAAACTGGCAGAGGCCAGGAATTTTTTCAGACTCGACCCTTCTAAAAAAACGATACTGGTGATCGGCGGCAGCCAGGGCGCAAGAGTGATCAATGAATCCATAGGTGCCGGCTTAAAAATGCTTGCCGACAATAACATTCAACTGATCTGGCAAACCGGTAAAACTTATTATCCAACAGCGCAGCAACAAGTAGAGAAATTCGCGGGAAAAAACCTGAACGCTCTTGATTTTATTTCAAGAATGGATTTTGCCTACGCCGCTGCCGACATTGTTGTTTCACGGGCCGGGGCAAGTTCAGTTTCGGAGCTATGTAATATTGGCATGCCCTGCATCCTGGTTCCGTCGCCCAATGTTGCCGAAGATCACCAGACCAAAAACGCAATGGCCCTCGTAAATAAAAACGCAGCGCTTTTGGTGAAGGACATTAACGCGCCTGCTGAATTGATAAAAACGGCCATAGCCCTGCTCGCAGATGAAAATCAACAGGTCGGTCTCAGCAATAACATCAGCAAACTGGCGTATCACAACTCAGCCAATGTGATAGCCCGTGAAGTTTTAAAACTTGCCGGGCACAGCTTGGGTTAAAAAATAGGAAGAAAGGAGTCCGGCTATTTACGCGACGGATTCATAGAAAGAAGAATTGAATTTTAAAAATGAACATACTCAATTACAAATTGTATTATTTTCTTGGCGTGGGCGGCATCGGCATGAGTGCCCTGGCAAGATTTTTCAATCATTATAAAAAGCAGGTCTGTGGTTACGACAAAACAGAAACGTCGTTAACCGCTTTACTACAATCGGAGGGCATCTCTTGCCACTTTAACGAGGACACCAGCGCACTTACACGACTTTTGCAGGAATTTAAAAAGGAAGAAGTGCTGGTGATCTATACACCTGCTGTTCCAGTTGAACACGCGGAGTATAAATATCTATCAGATAATGGTTTTACCATTTTAAAACGGGCGAGGGTATTGGGCGAAATAAGTAACAGTTTTAAAACCATAGCTATTGCAGGCACGCATGGCAAAACCACTACCACCACCCTGGTGACACATCTGTTAAGGACCGCGGGGATCAACTGTTTTTCGTTTATGGGCGGCATATCAAAGAACTACAACACCAATTTATTGTTGGGCGACGTCAATGACAAGGACGCCTGGTTGGTGGTGGAAGCAGATGAGTATGACAGAAGTTTTCTGACCCTGCATCCCCAGATTGCCCTGATTACCAGTGTTGACGCCGACCACCTGGACATATACGGAAACGCTGACCATGTTAAAGAGGGTTATACACTCTTTTCGAAGCAGCTGAAAAAAGGCGGAACCTTGATTGTTAAAAAAAATGTTGATAACGATTTGACACTCACAGATAAACGCCTGATCTACTCGTTAAATTTAAATACAGAATATTGCGCCCATTCAATAAAAATTGAGGATGCGCAATTGGAATATGACATTACCAGTCCCGTTGAACCAATAAACAACGTATCCCTAGGTATATCGGGGTTACACAATGTTGAAAATTCAATTGCCGCGGTGGCAATTGCGCAACAACTGGGAATTGCCGGTAGTGTTATTAAAGAAGGGTTACGTTCTTTTAGCGGGGTGAAACGTCGTTTTGATTACAGGATCAGAACACCAGAACTGACTTACATTGATGATTACGCCCACCATCCTGAAGAGCTGGGTGCAACCATCAGGTCAATCAGAAAATTATATCCTGGTAAAAAACTCACGGGGATCTTCCAGCCGCATTTGTACAGCCGCACCAGGGATTTTGCCGGGGATTTTGCCTCAAGCCTGGATCTCCTGGATGAATGTATTTTACTGGAGATCTATCCTGCAAGGGAAAAACCAATAGAAGGCATCACCTCACAGTGGTTGCTGGACAAATTAAAGATCAAGAATAAAAAAGTGTTGACAAAGGAGGAGGTGTTGCAGGAAGTTAAAGCAAACAGGCCTCAAATATTGATAACCATGGGAGCCGGCGATATTGATTCACTGGTAGCACCTCTGGAAAAAGTTTTAAAAGTAAATTGAGAAAAATAAATTATAGAAAGGTCTTAATTGCAGCAGCCTGGATGATCACGGTAGTGGGCTTAGCGGCTTCGCTTGGATTCGTTTCCAAAAGCGAACGAAACGTTGTTACCAAGGAGCTGGATATCAATATTTTTAACAATGAAGAAAATCTTTTTTTAAATGAATCTGATGTCAAACAATTTTTGAACGACCGCGAAGATCCGCTTCTTTCAGTTTCTTATAAAAACATTGATATCCCTGCGGTGGAAAGAGCGCTGAATTCCCATCCCGCGGTGGAGAACGCTGAAGTTTCGGGAAGCATTAACGGTGAGATCAGGATCGACATCAAACAGAGAACGCCGGTTTTGAGGATCATTAACAAGGATGGCGAAAGTTATTACATCGACGCGCAGTCGAAACTGATGCCGCTTAACGACAATTACTCTGCACGCGTGATTGTTGCTACAGGTGAAATTTACGAACCCTTTGCCAGGCGATACCAGTTTTCGGTGACCCAGATCAAAAAGAGCAAATTGTTCAGCGAGGTTAGTTTGCTCGACGATATCCTGGACGTGTCGGAATACATCAATAATGATTCCTGTCTGTCTCAGCTGATCCATCAGATCAATATTAATGCAGACCGCGAGATTGAATTGTTCCCGGCGATTGGGGATCATAAGATTGTTTTTGGCGACGCGAAGAATATTGGAGAAAAATTTAACAAGCTTAAATTGTTTTACACCCAGGGTTTGAACAAATCTGACGGTTGGGCCAGGTATACTGCTGTTAATTTAAAATATAAAAACTTAGTGGTTTGCACTAAAAAATAATAATGAAGCATCCCGACAATAGTCGGGACCGGTAGCTATCGGGACGCTTCACAATATAAAAACGTATGGAAAAGAAAACAAATCAAAACAACCCTAATCTGGCATCAGAGCTCGTGGTTGGATTGGATATTGGAACAACAAAAATAGCCGCTATCGTTGGACGTAAAAATGAATTTGGTAAGGTGGAAATCCTCGGGATTGGCAAAGCAGAATCGCTTGGTGTTAACCGCGGTGTGGTGGTTAACATAGAGCAGACCGTTGCTTCGATCAAAACAGCGGTGGCACTGGCGGCTGATAAAGCCAACGTTGACATTGGAGAGGTAATTGTTGGAATTGCCGGGCAGCATATTAAAAGTATGCAGCACAGGGGCATGATCACCCGTCAGAGCCTCGAAGACGAAGTGAATCAAAAAGACATTGATAATTTAATTGACAATATGCACCGCCTGGTGATGAGCCCGGGTGAAGAGATCATTCATGTGATTCCGCAGGAATATATCATCGACAGTGAATCAGGTATTAAAAATCCTATCGGGCACTCAGGCATCAGGCTGGAAGGAAATTTCCACATAATCACGGGTCAGGTAAGCGCCGTTAAAAATATTTTTAAATGTGTTGACCGTGCCGGCCTGCAAACTGTTGATCTTCACCTCGAGCCCCTCGCGAGTTCTGACGCGGTTTTAAGCGATGAGGAAAAAGAGGCGGGTGTTGTATTGGTTGATATTGGAGGTGGCACCACCGACGTAGCCATTTTTTATGATGGTATCATCAGGCACACTGCGGTAATTCCTTTTGGTGGAAATATTATCACCGATGATATTAAAGAAGGTTGCGGAATTATCAGAACACAGGCAGAGCAATTAAAAGTAAAATTTGGTTCGGCCCTCTCGCAGGAAAATCAGGAGAATGAGATCATTTCCATTCCGGGCCTGCGTGGGCGTCCACACAAGGAGATTTCAGTGAAGTTCCTGGCGCAGATTATACAGGCAAGAATGGAGGAGATCCTTGAGTTTGTATTATTCGAAATTAAAAGCAGCGGCTACGAACGCAAACTGGCAGCAGGAATTGTTGTTACCGGTGGTGGAGCTCTTTTAAAGCACTTGTCACAGCTGGTGATGCTCACAACAGGTATGGATTGTCGCATAGGTACGCCCAATGAACACCTGGCGGGCAATGACGACGAGTTAAAAAACCCACTTTACGCCACAGGTGTGGGCCTTGTAATGAAGGGTATTGAAAAGTATGAACGTGACGCTAAACGCGGATCGAACCTGGTAAAACAGGAAGTGGAAGCGGGTAACGAAAAAGAGATTGTGAAAAAGCGGGAAAGCAAAAAAGTGGTTGGCCATTCACAGAAAAAAATAGGTAGTTTTTTCACGACTTTGATAGACCGTACAAAAGACTGGATGAGCGATGATATTGAATAAGATAGTGTGATACACTCACAATCGAACAAAAAATAACAGATAAAAGAAAATAGTACTACAAATAATAAATATAAAACCAACAACCATGATGCAATTTGAATTACCACAGGAAGAAAACTCGATCATAAAAGTGATCGGTGTAGGCGGCGGCGGAAGCAATGCTGTTAACCACATGTACCGCTTAGGTATAAAAGGCGTGGATTTCATCATATGTAATACAGATAAACAGGCCCTTGAAAAAAGCCCGGTTCCAAATAAGATCCAGTTAGGTGAACTCTCCACGAAAGGACTTGGAGCAGGTTCAATTCCTGATGTTGGACGCGACGCGGCGCTTGAGTCCATTAACGAAATAAAAACTTACCTGGGCGACAATACGCAGATGGTATTTATTACCGCCGGCCTTGGCGGTGGAACCGGAACCGGTGCCGCGCCGGTGATCGCAAGCATCGCGAGGGAACTCGGAATACTAACGGTTGGTATTGTTACGATTCCGTTTGCATTTGAAGGTAAAAAACGCCGCGCGCAGGCCGAGGCAGGGCTGGAAGAATTAAAAAAATACGTCGATACACTACTGGTGATCGGTAACGACAAACTTCGTGAGATCTATGGTAATTTAAAGATGAGTGAGGCTTTTGAACACGCCGATGATGTATTGACCGGCGCTGCAAAAAGTATAGCTGAGATCATCAGTCTTCATATGCATATTAACGTTGACTTTAACGACGTAAAAACGGTGATGAAAGACAGTGGGGTGGCCATCATGGGTTCTGCTGTTGCAAGCGGTGAAAGAAGAGCGGTAAAAGCTGTTCAGCAGGCGCTAAGCTCACCCTTATTGAACGATAACGATATCAGCGGCGCGCGTCACGTATTGCTCAACATCATGAGTGGCACCGACGATATTGATATGGATGAATTCGGTGAAATCACAGACTATATCCAGGAGTCATCAGGCGGAACAGCCGAATTGATTACAGGTTACGGTACCGATCCGTCGTTGGGAGATAATGTAAGTGTGACGATCATTGCAACAGGATTTAAATCGAAACAGAGCACCGGATTTGAAGCGCCTGTATTTAAAGAACGTAAAATTGTTAACCTTGATGAAAAGGTAGTTGAAGCCCCAGTGGCAGAATCAAAACAAATTACTATTATTGATGAGATCCAGTCTAACGAGCCATTTGTATTTACAAAAGAGAAACCGGATATCGAGATCATTAACACGGTTACTATCTCACCCGTAGCAGAAGAAAAAAGCAGCGAACCACAGTTCACCACCACTCCTGTAAACGAAGACGTGAATCAAATCACTATCGAATCTACTACAGTTGCTGAATTTACTTTTAACACAGTTGACGAAGCAACCGCTCAGGCTGCCTTTGATGAGAATCAGGCTGAATTTGAAAGCCAGCAAACACAGCAGGTGAGCAGAGAGGAACAGATCAGGCTGGCCCAGGAAAGGATCCGTAAATTAAAAGATATTACTTTGAAGATGAAAAGCCCTGAAGGCCTCGCCGCGCTTGAGAAACAAACTGCTTTTGAGCGCAAGAACATAGTGCTCGAGAATAAAACACCAAGCACCGAATCAAATGTTTCGCGTTATACCCTCAGTGAAAGCGACGATAAAAAAATAGAAATCCGTCCAAATAATTCCTTCCTGCACGACAATGTAGATTAACAGGTTCAACTATCGTTGAAAATGCGGCTCCCGGGCCGCATTTTTTGTTGGTATCCAAGTAAAAATTCGTAATTTTCATGCCCTGAGTTCTAAACATAGTATGAAGCAACTTTATATACTGGCACTTTCTTTTTTTTTCTTTTCAGTATTCGGGCAGCCTGATAATTCTTCCCTGATGTTTAATCAATACGCCGACACTTCGCGTGAAAAAGAGGCTTATATTAAAATTCAAAATTTCGATTACTTTAAAAATAACGAGTTTTACGGACCAATTGCAGATGGGTACACCCAATTTGGCGCCCAGCTTAATCCACAGTTAGGCTACCAGTTGTCGAAACATCTGAACATCGAAGCGGGCGTTTTTATGTCGAAGGATTTCGGGAACGACCGCTTCAACAACATCGACCCCACATTTTCTTTGCGCTATACTAATAAGGATTTTAAAATGATCTTTGGAAATTTAGATGGCAGTTTTAATCACAGGCTGATAGAACCTATGTATAATTTTGAGCGCGCCATCACCAACCGACTGGAAGGTGGCTTGCAGTTCATCATGAATAAACCCCGCTTTGATTTTGATGTGTGGGCCGACTGGCAGACCATGATCTATAGAGAAAGCAACGGGACTGAAAAAGTTTGGGGTGGGCTCAGCGCTAATGTGTTGAAACTGAAAAAAGAAAAACTGGAACTAAAGTTTCCGCTGCAGGCCACGGTTCTCCATTCGGGAGGACAGATCGATACTTCAAACGGCTCTGTTTTTACAAACTGGAATGCTAATGCCGGTATCGCGCTCACTTATACACCTGGTGGAAAGATCCAGCAACTTTTACTGGATGGTCGTTATGCAGGAAATGTACATTATCTTTTCACCCCGGCTCAGTCTGAAAAAGTTGGTTTTGGTTACCTGGTCAATGCGGGACTTACAATAGCAAACACCGATGTATTAATGTCGTACTGGTATGGCTATAATTACGCAAGTGATTTCGGAGGATATTTGTATAACAGTTTCACCTCTACGGTACATTATGCTGGCACTTATAAAGTAGAAAGAAGTTTATTGATCCTGAGGCTCACAAAAAGAATTAAACTGGCCGATCATGTGTTTTTGACACTGCGTGCCGAGCCTTATTACGATCTTGGCCTTAATTTCTTTGAATATTCCTATGGATTTTACATCACACTTGACGAGCAGCTGTGGCTAAAAAAGAAATGATCCCGTGGAATTTATTTCCATTTTGCGGGATATTATTCCCCCGCAGAATTTCTTTCCAGGATCTGATTCATGTGACAGTGACCCGTTAAACCACGATAAACAAGGTATCCTCCGAAAAGTGTTTTTACAATTGAAATGGTGGAAGGTTTCTTTATTTGGCTGAGCCCCGAGTACAAGAGGCCGGCGCCGGTGATTAAAGATTGTGTTCTTGCCATGCTGTCCATGTTTACACTTGTGTCTTTGATATTTAATTTTTCCATGATATTTTTTTGATGATGGTGATACCACAAACAAATCAAAATACATGCCTGCTACCTTGTGTTCATCCACGGTGCGAACGTTATCATTCAATAATTGGCCGGGTAAGAGCGCGGAGAGCTTAAAATCGTTATCTTTAGTCGGGAAAATTGTAAATGAAAAAAATCTATACTTTAATTTTTTGTATAGGATACACTTTAATTTTTGCGCAGGTGCCCCTTACGGGCCTGGTAGGGGCGTGGCCTTTTTCGGGCAACGCCAATGATGTTTCTGTGACTGGAAATCACGGTACAGTGAATGGCGCGACCCTTACAACTGACCGTTGCGGAAATCCGAACTCGGCCTATAGTTTTAACGGTTCCAGTACCGGCATAACGATGCCCCTGGTGGGCCCTACCGGCACGGTGTCAAGGTCACTTTCCTTCTGGGCAAAAACTACAAATACGACGATTAATTCACCCAGGTCGACCTTCGACTACGGCGGATATAACGGGATTGGAGGCAATGCATTCCAGGTCGTTTGGAATTACTGTGCGCAGGGGGTTGGACTTGATATCGGAAACCAGGCGCTCATAAGGGGAAACCCCTGTTTATTGGATAACATGTGGCATCATATCGCTATTGTTTTCAATGCCACGGTGAGTACAGTGTACAGCTCTATGAATTATTATTTGGACGGCGTCTTGCAACCTTTGATTGTTTGCAACGTAACCGGCACCAACTCAACAATCAACACGCTCTCTACTTATCCTATTACCATTGGCAAGAACGGTAGTTCAAATACAAGATACTGGTTGGGTGAACTGGATGATTTTTATTTATATGACCGGGCCCTGACCTATGCTGAGGTTTTGCAGCTCTACAATATTTGTTCAATGGTGATACCTGTGTCTGGAAATACTTTGGTCTGCCAGGGGTCTGCCAATACTTATAGTGTTCCACCAATAACAAGTGGGAGTTATACATGGACACTTCCGGGTGGCTGGACAGGGACATCGTTAACGAACACGATCAGCGCCACGGTAGCGGCCTCCGGAACAATCTCGGTAGCCGGTTCAAATACCTGCGGTGCTTTTTTTACATCCTCGCTTGCGGTTGCTACAATGACTGTCCCGGTACTGAACCTAAGCTCCACTACGGCGAGTCTGTGCCCGGGAAACAGCGCTACATTGACTGCCCAGGGGGCGAATAATTATACCTGGACGCCGACGGTACAGTTCACATCTTCAATCGTTATAAGTCCCCCAGCCACGGTTAATCACACCGTCCGGGGAACCAGCACGCTTACTGGCTGTGCGAGCACCGCCGTGATCTCTCAATTTGTTTCAACCTACCCGGTTATATTTGCGAATTCCACTGGTTCTCTTCCTTGCATCGGCAGCACCACGACCTTATCGGCTCTTGGCGCGTTTACTTATTCCTGGATGCCTGGCAGCAGTGGCGGTTCTTCGGTAATTGTTTCGCCAACAATAACAACAAACTATAGCGTTACCGGGGCCAACGCAGCAGGTTGTACCGGAACTACAAGTATTTTAGCTATTGTGCCCAGCGCCATGACATTAAATGTTGCGGCAAACACACCCTCTGCCTGCCCCGGCAACAGTATTATCTTAACGGCTAACAATTCCGGGGGCACTGGTCCTTATACTTATACATGGACTGCAGGCCCCATCACAAATACCTACGCGGTGATTCAACCTGGCGGAAATTATACCTATACCGTCACCAGTAAAAACGCTAATAATTGTTCGATTTCCAATACGGTAACAGTTGATTTTTTTAATACCGTAGCGCTTAACGCGCCAAATATTTCGGTATGCCAGGGAAGTGTGGCAACATTTACAGCATCAGGAGCATTTACCTACACGTGGATGCCGTCAGGATTTACGGGAAGCACCTATACCCTGATCCCTTCGGGACCATCGACCTATACTGTTATTGCAAGTTCAGTGAATGGATGCACAGCCTCCGCCAGCCCTTCGGTGTCAATCAAACCTGTGCCTTCACTTGCTTTCATCACTGCCTCCATTACCTGCGCCAGTCTTGGATCGGCTACCGTTTCCGCATCGTCGGGTGTTGGACCCTATTCTTATTCCTGGACCCCATCCACACAAACAACCAGTATTGCGACCAATTTAAATCCTGGTATCTACACGCTCACGGTTTTTGATAACGGCACCGGATGCATTTCAGTTTCAAGCACAACCTTTACATCACTGATTCCTTTTACGGGAACCTTATCAGCCAGCAGCACTGTATTGTGTTATGCCAACAACACCGGTACTGCCAGTATCGCCGTCTCCGGCGGTTCTGGTTTGCAGAGCTATGTATGGACCAACATGACAGGTTCACAAACACAAGCTATGGCAACTTTGCTTGGAGCCGGCGTCTACACAGTGAATGTAACAGACGCGGTAACGTTTTGCACAGTGACACAAACTTTTCAGATTACACAGCCACCGCCTGTAACAGTAAATATCACACCCAGTGCGACCATGGCCTGTGTCAACAGCAGTATAGTGATAGCTGCTACCAACCAGGGTGGCACCGCACCACACTCCTATACATGGACCGGCTCGTCCCCTGCGAATTTTATTTCAACCACACAGGGCATTGGCGGCACCTATTTTTATGTGGTCAATAGCCACGACGCAAATAGCTGTCCTGCATCCGGAACAATATCCCTTTTGTTTAATAACTACCCTGTTTTGACTGTGAACAGCGCCACCATGTGTTACGGCTCTGTGGCAGGTTTATCAGTTTCGGGCGCCCAAAGTTATTCCTGGTACCCGGGAGGATTTACAAGTAGCAGTTTAAACGTTTTTCCACCAGCAACGTCAAACTATACCGTGTTGGGGAGCACTTTAGGCTGTGTGAGCAGCCAGGTAACCTCGGTAACGGTTTACTTGTTGCCGGTGCCCGGAATAGTAAGCGGTAACAATGTCTGCGAGAACCTGCCTATTGTTTTAAATGCCAGCGGAGGTAACACCTACCATTGGGTGGGGCCAAATGGTTTCAACTCTGTAAGTCAAAACACATTGATCCCATTGGCTTCGTTGAATAACTCGGGAATTTATTCTGTAACAGTTACTGATGTGAATGGATGCAGTGCATCCACTTCTACGTTTATCAGTGTTCTTTCCAATCCCGTTCCTTCGGCGATTGGCGCCAGTGTTTGTCTTGGGGAATCGGCCGGCATGAGCGTTTCGGGAGGAGTCAGTTATCAATGGACGGGCCCGGGCGGGACATCTCACAGCGGATCCAGCCTGTACTTCCCGGTGGTGGCGAACACAAACGCAGGTATTTATACAGTGGCTGTCACCGGTAATAATTCATGCGTGGTAAAACTGTTCGTTGAATTGCTTGCTTACCCATATGCGTTACCCAGCCCAACAATCATCGCCACCAACAAAATTTGCCTCAATACGCCTGTGAGCATCCAGGGGTCGGGCGGCACCAGCTATTTGTGGACAGGACCGGGGAATCTCTCCTCCACCAGTCCGACCTTAAATTTTACTCCTGAGAATTTCAGCCTGTCAGGTATTTACACATTAACAGTGAAGAACGGCAGCAATTGCGCGGCATCCACAACAATCCTAATAACGGTTTACCCGCTGCCGAAAGCTACCCTGTTCAGCAGCAAAAATAACATGTGTGTGCCCTTCTGCTCAGAGTTAAGCATTAAGACCGCGACAGGCAGTGGCGCGCCGGTCAAGGGTTTTTATTTTGCGAACTCAACCAGCATCTCCCCGGACTCAACCATTACTAATTGTTTTGACACCGGCGAGAACCGGTTGCTAAAGGTGAATTATGTTGATACGAATAACTGTGTCAATAGTTCAACGCTTTTAATCAACGCCTATCCAAAACCAATTGCCGATTTTGAATTTTCTCCGGCGGAGCCGAGGGTAAATCTTGATAATGTTGTTTTTACTGATATTTCCGTAACCACACCGCAAAGTGAATGGTCCTGGTATTTTGAGAATGACAGCATACCGGTCAGGGAAAAAGATCCCGCTCACACGTTTAGCGCCCCAAGTATTTTTCCGGTTGTGCTGATCGTTAAAAACAACTGGGGCTGTCATGATACAGTGATCAAAGCGATTTCGGTGGATGACGAGATCAACCTTTTTGTACCCAACGCTTTTACGCCCAACGCCGATGGCTTAAACGATGTGTTTCAGCCTAAAGGCACGAACGTAGTGTTGTATAACCTTGAAGTGTTCGATCGCTGGGGACAAAAGCTCTTCAATACGCATGATTTTTACAAGGCCTGGGATGGCACCTTTAAAGGAGAATTATGTAAGATGGATACCTACATCTGGATAATCAGGATCATCGGTAAAACAGGCAAGCCAAGGAAATACCAGGGACATGTGACCATGCAGTGGTAGAGAATTGAAATTCTTTGTTCAAAGTTTCGTGTTTCCGGTTCTAAACAACAATGTTCACAATTTTTTTAGGAACAATAATTATTTTTTTCGGCGTTTTACCTTCCAGGTATTTTTGAACCTCTTCACGGCCCATGACTTCTTTTTCAATTTCAGGTACCGTTAAGGTAGCGGGGAGTTCTATGTTAAAACGCATTTTGCCATTGAACGAAATCGGATAGGTAAAGGCATCATCAACCAGGTAAGATTCATTCACCTCCGGGAACTTTTCAAAGACAATACTTTCTTTGTGTCCCAGTAAATGCCAGAGCTCTTCGGTAATATGCGGCGCGTAAGGCGACAAACAAATGAGCAGCGGTTCAAGGATCGCGCGTTTATTGCATTTGGCATCTGTAAGTTCGTTCACGCAGATCATAAAATTACTCACTGAAGTATTGAATGAAAAACGCTCAATGTCCTCGGTAATTTTTTTAATGGTTTTATGCAGAGTCTTTAGCTCAGCTTTGGTTGGCTCAGCTTCGGTGACATTCAACGAAGCTGTGTTGCTGAGTGGAGTCGAAGGTGTCACGCTGAGCGGAGTCGAAGGTGTCACGCTGAGCGGAGTCGAAGGTGTCACGCTGAGCGGAGTCGAAGCGAACAACCGCCACAATTTTTTAAGAAAACCCGACACGCCTGTAATCCCATTGGTATTCCATGGTTTGCTTTGTTCTAAAGGCCCCAGGAACATTTCGTAGAGACGGAGGGTGTCTGCGCCAAAACGTTCAGAAATGTCGTCAGGAGAAACAACATTGTATTTGGATTTGGACATTTTTTCTATCTCAACGCCGCAAATGTATTTGTCTTCTTCATCCATAAAAGTTGCATTACCCAGATCGTCGCGCCATTTTTTAAAGTTCTCTTTTTGCAACACGTCATTTTCAACAATATTTACATCAACGTGAAGTTTTTGTATTCTCAATGAATCCAATGCCGCCGGCTCAATATCCGGAAAACGGGCCTGGATTAGTTTTTTGAGTTCTTCCCTCGAATGTGGAGCGTCGGTGTATTTTTTTATGATGTCGTAGCTGATAAATAAAGAGGATCCAACCAAACTATAAACAAAATTACTCCTCCCCTGTATCATTCCCTGGTTGATCAATTTCTTCGCTGGTTCATCTACACCAATAAAACCCATATCATTTAAAAATTTGGTCCAGAACCGCACATACAACAAATGACCTGTGGCATGTTCGCTGCCGCCAATATAGAGGTCGATGTTCTGCCAGTAATCCATTAATTTTCTGTCGGCAAACTCAGAGCCGTTATGGGGATCCATATAACGTAAAAAATACCAGCTGCTACCTGCCCAACCCGGCATTGTGGAAGCTTCATAATTGTATTTTCCATCCTTTTTCCAGTTTTCTGCGGCCCTGGCCAATGGCGGCTCACCATCTTCCGTTGGTAAATATTTATCTACTTCGGGTAACACCAATGGCAATTCGTTTTCGTTCAGTGCGTGGGGAATATCATTTACATAATAAATTGGAATGGGTTCTCCCCAGTATCTTTGCCGGCCAAACACAGCGTCACGCAAGCGGAAATTCACCTTGCCATGTCCGATTTTTTTTTCTTCAATTTTTTCAATCGCTTTTTTAATTGCTTCTTTCACAGACAGACCATTTAAAAAGTCGGAGTTGATAAGGATTCCTTCCTTGGCGGCATAGGCTTCTTTGCTGAGATCGCCACCGGCAACTACTTCAGGAATCGGCAAATTAAAATGTTTTGCGAATTTGTAATCACGTTCGTCGTGGCCGGGCACTGCCATCACGGCGCCTGT
This sequence comes from Bacteroidota bacterium, assembly GCA_040386615.1. Taxonomy (GTDB): domain Bacteria; phylum Bacteroidota; class Bacteroidia; order B-17B0; family Aurantibacillaceae; genus Aurantibacillus. Next base: position 29,471 of record JAZKFC010000021.1, on the reverse strand, counting down.
GCCGTATCCAGCGAGGACATAATCGCCTATCCACACCGGGATCTGTTGCGCAGAAAAGGGATGGATGACGTAAGCACCTGTGAAAACACCGCTTACTGTATTGACATCGGCCTGGCGTTCACGCTCACTGCGGTTTTTTGTTTTAATTACATATTCTTCGACCGCTTGTTTTTGAGCAGGTGTAGTGATTGCATTTACCAGGTCGTGCTCCGGCGCAATTGTTACAAAAGAGACACCAAAGATGGTATCAGGGCGTGTGGTGAAAACTTCTATATCGGGATGCCCTTGAATTTTAAATCTGAGTGACGTGCCTTCTGACCTACCTATCCAGTAACGTTGTGATTCTTTTAAGCTTTCAGTCCAGTCAATTTTTTCAAGACCGTCCAAAAGTCGCTGTGCATAGGCGGTGATGCGCATGCTCCATTGTTTCATCAATTTGCGTTCCACAGGATGTCCCCCGCGTTCGCTTACACCGTCCTTAACCTCGTCGTTGGCAAGTACAGTTCCCAAAGCGGGACACCAGTTCACGTAAGCTTCGCCCAGGTATGCCAAACGGTATCGCATCAGCACATCTGACTTTTCCTTTTCGGAAAACTGTTTCCAGTCTTCTGAAGAAAATGTTTTAATGTCATCGTCGCAAACTGCATTTACTGACCCGTTGCCGTTTTTTTCAAATTCAGCGATCAGTGAACTGATAGGTTGGGCCTTGTCAGCTGATTTATCGTACCATGAATTAAAGATCTGAATGAAGATCCATTGCGTCCATTTGTAATATTGGGGATCGGAAGTTTTTACTTCGCGGTCCCAGTCAAATGAAAAACCTATCTTATCGAGTTGTTCACGGTATCGCGCGATGTTCTGTGTTGTAGTTACTGAAGGATGTTGCCCGGTTTGAATGGCGTATTGTTCTGCGGGAAGTCCGAATGAATCATATCCCATCGGGTGCAGAACATTAAAACCTTTGTGGCGTTTGTAACGGGCAACAATGTCGGAGGCAATATACCCCAAGGGGTGTCCCACGTGAAGGCCGGCACCTGAAGGATACGGGAACATATCCAACACATAATATTTGGGTTTAACGGAATTATCTTCTGCTTTAAAAGTTTTATGATCAGCCCAGAACTTCTGCCACCTTTTTTCTATCTCCAAAAAATTATATTCCATTATTCTAAAAGTAATTTGTTTTAATAAACAGGGTACAAAGATAAAATTTTACAGAGCCCCGGCAAATACAGGCAGGTGGATAACAGGCAGCATACTGAAGATTTTTGGTGTACTTTTACAGTTCCCGGTGATAATGCAAACTGAGTTTAACAAACTTCAGCCCTCAGATAAAACACCCGGGTAAAATCCTGTCATTTTAATTCAAAACGATCTGAATCCAATCCAACCGGAAAAACTTTCCGGAACTCTTCAAGGTAATTCAGGTCAATCTCAGTGGTTTCTATGGTTTCCTGGTGTGCGGGCGTTTTGCTGATAATTTCTCCTCTTGGATTCAAAACAACACTGTCGCCGGAATGGTCGAAGCCGTTGCCATCTTTGCCAATTCTGTTTAGCCCAACAACATAACACTGATTCTCTATCGCGCGTGCTATCAACAATTGTTTCCAGGGATAGTTCCTTACCTCGGGCCAGTTGGCAACATAGATCAAAACATCATAATCCCATTTGTTTGCTGCAGGATCAAACCCATTCCTGCTCCAGATCGGGAAACGCAGATCATAACACACCAATGGAAGCACATTAAAACCTTTTACTTCTTTGATTATTTTTTTTGTGCCGGCCACATATACTTCATCTTCCTTGGCCATCCTGAACAAATGACGCTTGTCGTAAAAATCATAACTGCCGTCGGGACTTATCCAGTGTAACCGGTTATAATATTTATTTCCCTCTTTAATAGCAACGCTGCCTGTTATGACCGCGTTTTTTTCTTTTGCTTTTTTCTGAAGCCATTGAAAGGTATCTCCAAGATGCGCCTCGGCGGTTTTTCCTGGATTCATGCTAAAGCCCGTGCTGAACATTTCAGGCAGAACGATCAGGTCTGTGGGCTCCGCAATAGCATCTATCAAACCATCGAAATGCTTCAGGTTTTTCTCCCTGTCTTCCCAGTATAAGTGAGTTTGTATGGTTGTAATTTTCATATTAAATTCAGCAGCTATGCGTTTACAAATATAAAGAAAGCGTTAGGATCCCTGGCAGTAGTTTCGAAACGCTTTTACCGAGGGCTGGTGGTTTTTCTGCGCGCCTATCCTGAAGTCATCACAAGGATTCATCTTCAGGTTTACTTTGGCAACCCCGCGCCAGTAATAAGCTTCAAAATGAGTAGGGTCCATAGCCAGGCAGGTATTCATATCTTCCACACAGTGTATAAAATCCTGGGTTTTCCCATGGATAATGGCCCGCTGAAAATAAAAATCAGGTTCACTGTCGTTTAATTTTATACAGGTATTGTATTCGGCAAGGGCTTCAGAAGTTTTATTGAGATCATTGTAACAGTTACCCAGCACAAAATGAGCCTTGGCGTTATTTTTTTCGATGGCAAGGGCACTGTTGGCGTCTCTCATAGCACCTGGTATATCGCCAAGCTGGTGATAGGCCGATGCCCTTCCTACGTATGCTTTTGAATACCGGTAGATCTCGATTGACTTATTAAAATTCTCGACCGCCATCGCCGGTTTTTGATTTTTAAGGTAAAAAAGTCCCTTGTTGTAAAATCCTTTGTAATTGTAAGGCGCCACTTCAATCGAGCGATTAAGGAAATACAAGGCCTTTTCATTGTTGTCTCTTAGCATGTATTCAACGCCAACGCTGTTAAGCGCCACAAACGAATTGGGAAATTGTTTTAAAATATCTTCGTAAAGACTGATGCCTGATTTCCACACATTGCTCCGCGAAAAGGAAGCCAGGCCGAGCAGCAACAAAAGCAGGGGTGCGGCTATGAGGGGCGTAAGTTTTGTGTTAGGAAGCAGGGAGGCTAAGATCCATGCGAATCCTATCACAGGAATATACATATAACGATCGGCATACAACACTTCACCGAAAGGCACAAACTGCAACACAAGCAAAAGATTCACAACTATAAAAAGCCCAAGCGCCAGGTAGTTGTATTTTTTTGTCTTAACAGCCATAAAAAACAGAAAAGCAAGACAGGCCAGGGTCATGTAACCGGTAACAAGTGCCGATAAACTGTTTGGAGGGTACGGATAAATCACGCTCAGGTTTACCGGTGCGACAAACATCAACAGGTATTTAAGAAGTGCGAAGCCGGCAAAACCTACTCGCTGGTAATAGGGAAACGCGTGCGCATAATTGATAAACTGATCGGCGGTCTGGGTTTTGATATTGATGAGGCCAATCACCACGGATATTGCGAAGAAAGGAATCTTATTATATAAAAACTTCAGTGACAGTTTTTTTTGAAAATAAATGTCGGCGCAAACAAGTGCCAGGGGAAATACAACTACTGAGGATTTACAAAGACAACCAAGGAAAAAAAGCAGGAGCGTAAAGAAGTAAGGTTTTTTCCCGGGATGCTGAATGTGTTTAAGGTAGGTGATAAATCCTGCCAGGTAGAACGTAGTAGAAAGAATATTTTTTAATTCGCTGATCCAGCCAACAGATTCCATCTGCACGGGGTGCATTAAAAAAACAATCATGCCGGCAATAGCGCCGGTATCGTTTTTTAATAATTGTTTTCCAGCCTGGTAAACAAGAAGCGCATTGACAAGATGAAATAAAATATTGACAGCGTGGTGACCCGCGTCGTTGCTGCCAAAAAAGAGCCAGGCGATGGCGTGCACAATCATTGTTAGCGGAATGTAGTTACCTATAAAATGATTGGTAGTTAGTTCGTTGAGGTTAAATGATTTTACAAATTTGTTCTTAAAAACCATCTCGGGATCGTCCCAGCTGATATGACCGAAAAACAGGAATTTGTAATAAACCGCAATACCTGTTATCAATGTAATGGCAAGCAGGATGTGGTTAGCGGTTATTTTTCTTTGAATTGCTGTCACAAAATAAAAATAGTGTTAAACCGGGATGATCGCAGATGTTGATTGCGTGTAACCTTTTATCATCTGCAAAGTAAAACTTTTCCGGTGAGATACCTTTGTTTTCCGTTGGCCTTGATGGTTTTTATTTCCCACACGTAAACATCAGTCTTGCATGGACTGCCCTTGAATGTTCCATCCCAGCCGTCTTCAAAGTTCTTTGTCTCGAATATCTTTTGACCCCAACGGTCATATATTTTTAACTCATACGTGGTCACGTTTGTGCCTTTAGGCTGAAAGATTTCATTTTTTCCGTCGCCGTTAGGTGTAAACGCATCGGGTACGTACATATTCAGATCCGAAAGTACTTCAATTGCTTTAACAATGGTGTCCCAGCAGCCATAAACGTTTTTTACAGTGAGCACAACAGGATATTCGCCTGCCCTCTCAAAAAAATACGTAGCCTCCGAACCACTGGTTTTGTATCCGTAATTATTTTCAAAATACCAGTTCCGGGCGTCGATGTTGTCGCCTGAAGAAGTGCTTGTGAATACCACCATATCAGTACTTTCTATAGGCTGAAGCGGTAAGTATTGAAAATCGGCAGTGGGTTTTGGCCGGCCGTGCACTACAAACGAGTTTGAATTTTTGCACCCAAGGCTATCTGTGAAGATCGCACTAATCAGATAATCACCGGGGTTTTTTACGCAGTAATAAAAGTTTGATCCCGTGGTATATTGCGTGGTAGTGATCCAGGTGGTACTTACAATTGAAGAGAGCCCCAGGGGTTTGTATTTAAAATCCGAACAGAATGGCACGCAGCGGTCAAGATCGCCGGTAAGTTTACCTGTTGGCAATGGATCAAGAGAAAGGGTGGTGGTGGCAACGGCCGAGCAACCCTCTGCGCTGAGAACCGTGAGCGAGTATATGCCGGCATAAGAGGCGTTCGGTGGCACGAGTGTTGGGTTTTGCGCGGCAGATGTATAGCTCACCGGTCCACGCCACAAGTATGATACACCACCTAGGCCCTGTAACAAGACGGTGCCATTGATACAGGCTCTGGTAGGAGCAGATATAACAGGTACTGGCAGAATATTAAGTCCAAGGTTTACAACAGTTGAAACGGTGCATGTATTGATGGTAGTGACAAAAAGTGTGTAATCGCCGATGGCGCTGTTGTTTGCAACAGGAATAAACGCGTTCGCGCTATTGTTTAAATAGTTGGAGGGCCCTGTCCAGGTGTAGGTGACAGCGCCGGTGGCAGTTAAAATTGCAGGTTGGCCGAAACAAACGGTGGCTCCCGATGCAGCAACTGTAGGTGTTGTTATTACACTAACAGCGGTGGTTGTACTTGACCGGCAGCCATTGAATCCTTCTATAGTTACAGTGTAGACCCCGGCGCTAGCAAGTGAAGTAGGACCGATGGTTGGATTATGAACCGAACTGGTGAAACTGCCGGGCCCGCTCCAGGTATAGGTGACGCCGCCGCCTGCTATCAACTGAAAATTCCGGGGGGCGCAAACCGGTGCCAGCATATTGACAGTAGGCACCGGATTAGGTTTGATAACAACAGAGGATGTAGCGGTGGCACTGCATGAAAGAGCGGCGCCCGTAAGTGTATAAATGCCATTGGCACTCAATTGCGCGTTCGTTATGACAGGGTTTACAGCGTTACTGGAAAATCCTCCCGGTCCGGCAAGGTGATAAGAAGTACCGCCGCTGGTTGTGAAATTTAAAGTTGCGCCTACGCAAACCGGCTGATCAGAACTGAGTGTGATAGAGGGGGTGATAATCACGCTAAGGAAAGCAGAAGCCGTATTGGTACAACCCAACACGCTTGTGACGGTTACGTTGTATTGCCCGGCGAGGGTAGCGCTCGCGTTGCTGAAACTGAAAGTTGGTCCCGGGAAAACAAAATTGCCGGGGCCATTCCACTGGTAGCCAGAGCCCGTAGGTGAACTCGCGCCTATCGTTACACTATGCCCGGTGCAAACCGAAGCGTTAGCGACACTTATGACAGGTGGTGCCTCAACAACCACCGACGCTGTGATAGGTGTCGCTGAACAGCCATTAACAGAGGCCGTCAACGTGTAGTCTCCCGCATTCGCAAGCGTTACTGGTGTAATCGTAGAGTTTTGTGTACTCGAATTATATGAGGAAGGACCGCTCCATAAAAAAGCAAGGCCGCCGCTTCCCCCCCCGGAGTTCAGGGTGAGCGTACCTCCGGCACAAACCGGTGAATTCACACTTACCGTAATACCGTTAACAACAGCAACACCAATGCTGCCGGTAGAAGAGCTCGTACAACCCTCAACGCTTGTTACCGTGAGGTTATAGTTGCCGGCCATCGAAGGCGAAGCGTTTGTAAGTGATACGGTTGGGGCGGTAGAAGAAAAACCGCTCGGTCCCGACCAGCTGTAGGTGGACACAGCAGTTACTGAAGGCACAATATTGATGGTGAGCCCGGCGCAGACCGAAAAATTAGGCACGCTGACTGTGGGCGTTGGATTGACATTGGCAGAGGTAGTGATGATTGATGTACAACCATTTAATGACGACACGGTAAGTGTATATTCACCGGTGTTGATCACGGCTGATGGCGTGATCGTCGGGTTTGCAACTGATGAAGTAAACGAAGGGCCGTTCCAGCTGTAATTGTCCCCCACAACCGTTGCCGAGAAACTCAGGGGTAATCCACTGCAAACCGATACAGTAGCTGTGCTGGCCGTATAAGTGATGGCCGGGGGCGTATAAGGAAGACTTTTTGATGTTAAAGGCCCAACGGTATTGGTACTGCCGGCCATTGCACCATAATTAATACTTGAGCAGGCACCGTTAATAAAGGCACCGGCAGGGCCGGGTAACAGCGAATAGGTCATTCCGGCAAGGGATGGAAGGCTGGTAAAGATCACACCTGTGCCACCGCCACCGCCAGGCCCAACACATGCAGCCCCGCCCTGGTCTCCGCCCGTTCCACCGTTGGCAATGAGGCTCGCGGGACTTAAGATCGTACCGGCATTAAGAAAAATAGCGCCGCCACCACCGCCGCCGCCTGCACCATCACCTATATTACCGGCAACAGTGGTCACCGAAAAACCACTCGCGTTTACAATAAAATTATTACCAGTAACGGAAGCCGTTGTAATGATGATGATGCCCCCGCCGTTTTCACCAGCGGAACCCGCAGCATTGTTAAAGTCACCACAGCCACCACCACCGCCCGCAAAAATAACGGTGTTGGTGTAAGAGTTGTCGAGCGCTAAACCACCTAAGCCATTATGGGTGGATATACAACTGGCGTACTCAAATCCACCCCGTCCCCCGCTTGTATAATTCGATCCTCCACCTCCCCCGGCATTGTGCTTGTTGCCGCCGCCGCCGCCATTCACCAGTCGGCCTTTTCCGGCCTCTTTGTTTTGCGATACACTTCCAATTCCTTCGCCTTTTTGCGCGCCACCCGAAGGCCAGCTGGTACCCCCCGGGTTAACCGGGTAATAAAAATCAGGGGAGCCAATCCCACAAAAGCCATCGGGGTTTAAACTCACAGTCCCACCCCTGAAACCCCGGCCCGAAACATCAATATCGGCATTAAATTGCAGGTTATTTTGAACGCTGAAGATCAGTACGCCCCCGGTTTGGCCATTCCAGGGCTGACAGGTGAGTGAAGCAGTGATAGTAGCATTGGTATAAACCGGAATCCTCACCAATTGCAGGTAACCCCGCTTTAAGTAGGTTTTAAGGAGTTTGCCATTCAGCATAATAGTATTGCTGGTAATGGAGCTAATGGCCCCAATCTCGTAATTGCCGGCGCCGTTTAAATTTACAATGTTGCCGAAGGCCGAGGTGTTACTGGAGTCGAAGTTAGCGCCTTTCATCTGGATCAGTAACACACTGTCTCCTACCGAAAAGGCCGAAGCGCTGGTAACCTCCAGCTTGGCTTTGCAGCCGGTAGTGTCGAATGCGCTTACCCGTACGTAATCGTTAATAATTCCGCTGATATTGGTTGTTTGTGCCTTTGAGAAAAAAGAAAAAAATAGAAAGCCACAAAGTATAAAAACTCTTAAAAATTTTTTAATACATATGGGTGTTTTCATTGATTGGTTTCTTCAGCTGTTCTATTGTAAATGCTAATAGAGACCCGCTTTTAGCAAGTTAAATTTATCAAATAAAGATAAGGTTTTTAGTGGGATTAGCAATAATATATGAGCTATCGAATGAGTAAAACTATTTTTGAACCTGTAAAGAAGGTTAAAATAAATTGGTAATATCGTTTGCCTGATGAACGAGATGGGGTCAAAACTGTTGGTTGAAAGAAGCGCCTGTTAAAGCTGTTAAATTCAGTTTTATCGCCATAGTGAACTGCGCGGCGTGCGATGCCCACTTGGCACAACTTTGAGGCATCAGCCCTGACTGATCATTTTGAGTTGGTGCAGGTAAATTTGATTGGTCTAAATTTGGTACTTTTGCCTTTGTGATAAAACTATCTGTTGTTATAATTACTTTTAACGAAGAGAAAAACATCGAACGCTGTCTTCGCTCTGTTAGTGCCGTGGCAGACGAGATCGTGGTTTTGGATTCTTTCAGTAGCGATAAAACACAGAGTATTTGCGAAAGGTATGGCGTAAAGTTCCACCAGCATATTTTCGACGGGCACATTCAGCAAAAAAACCGGGCTGTGACACTGGCATCCTATGCACATGTATTATCTCTCGATGCCGACGAGGCGCTCGACGAAACACTCACGGCATCAATCATCAGGGTGAAAGAGAATTTCAATAAAGACGGTTATTATATGAACCGCCTTACCAACTATTGCGGGCATTGGGTAAAACACTGCGGCTGGTATCCCGATCAAAAACTACGGTTATGGGATTGCCGCAAGGGTCAATGGACCGGTATTAATCCCCACGACAAATATGAATTAGCTGAGGGCGATAAAAATGCAGGTCATCTGAAGGGCGATATTTTGCACTACAGCTATTACACGGTTGACGACCACTACAGGCAGGTGGAATATTTTACAGGCATCTCGGCTAAGGCCTATTTCGAAAGAGGAAAGCGATCGTCCATATTCAAATTAATGGTAAATCCCGTGGCGAAATTTATAGATCACTACCTGTTGAAGCTCGGTTTTTTGGACGGCCGGGCCGGTTACCTGATTTCGAGGATTTCGGCATACGCTACCTATCTGAAATATAAAAAATTAAGAAATTTACAGCATCAGAAACCTACCTCATAATTTCACAATCATTTTAAGCAGAACCGACAGCATTGGTGATGTGGTGTTGACTTTGCCAATGGCGGGATGGATCAAGGCGCGGTTCCCTGAATGCAAAATTTATTTTTTAGGAAGAACATACACACGCGATATTGTTGCTTTAAGCAGCCATGTTGACGAATTTATAAATTTTGATTTGCTCGAAAGCCTGTCTCAAAAGGAAAAAATCCAAAAAATAAAATCGTTCAACGCCGATATTTTTGTTCATGTGTTCCCACGGAAACAACTGGCCCGCCTGGCAAAAAGCGCGTGTGTTCCAATCAGGGTAGGCACGTTCAGCAGGCCCTATCATTGGTTAAACTGTAACACACTGGTAAAACTTTCAAGAAAAAATTCTCTTTTTCATGAAGCACAGCTGAATATAAAATTGCTGGGTTTTTTAAATGAAGACACCCGGGTGTCCGCAGAAGAAATTCCGGCATATTATGGTTTCACCAGGGTTCCGCAACTCGCGTCGGAATTTCGCAATCTGATCGCGCCAGGTAAATTCAACCTTGTGTTGCATCCAAAAAGTAAAGGAAGTGCAAAGGAGTGGGGGATCCCAAATTTTAAAAAGCTGGTGGCGCTTTTGCCTGCCGACCAGTTTAAAATTTTCATAAGCGGTACGGCGGAGGAAGGTAAACTAATGCCTGAACTCCTTAATGATCCCCGCATTACAGACCTTACCGGCAAATTAACATTGCAACAACTTGTTGCATTTATTAATCACTGTGATGGCCTGGTTGCAGCGAGCACAGGTCCGCTTCATGTTGCGGCTGCCCTCGGTAAGAAAGCGCTTGGCCTGTTTGTGCCAAGGAGACCCATTCATCCCGGAAGATGGCGGCCTTTAGGGCCACGGGCGCGAGCCGTCGTTTTTGATGACAACTGCCAGGCCTGCGCTTCGGGAATTGAATGCAGCTGCATCACAAAAATTAATCCTGAACAAATAAAAAATTTGCTTGAGAATGAAACAATTTAAAGACAAAGTGATCTGGATCACCGGGGCATCATCGGGAATAGGAGAGGCTCTGGCGTTTGAGTTTGCAAGGCGTGAGGCGAGGCTGATCTTATCGGCGCGACGGGCAGAGGAATTGAAACGGGTGGCAGCGGCGACGGGCTTACCCGATTTAGATCTCATGATCCTTCCTTTTGATCTGAAAGATACAAGCAACGCCTCCGCCCTGGCAGCCCAGATCATCAATAAATTCGGGAAGATCGACTTTCTCATCAACAACGGCGGATTTAGCCAGCGCGGTGAAGCTATGGCTACCCCGCTGGAGATTGACAGGGACCTGATGGAAGTGAATTATTTTTCCTGTGTAGCTTTAACCAAAGCCGTTTTACCTTATATGAAACAGCGGAAGAGTGGCGCCATCATTGTTGTGAGCAGTATCGCGGGGAAATTCGGTTTTTACCTGCGCTCTTCATACAGCGCCGCAAAACACGCCCTACACGGTTTTTTTGAATCGCTGCGTCTCGAAACTGAGAAATACAATATTAAAATTTTGATAGTTTGCCCGGGTAAAATTAAGACCAGCGTATCTGTTAATGCCATAACGGCTTCGGGATCACCGCATAATAAAATGGACGAGAGTCATGAGGATGCCATGAGCGCGGAGGAATGTGCTCAACAGATCGTGAACGGAATTTTAAAGAACAAAGAGGAGATCCTTATTGGCGGCAAGGAAATTTTAATGGTGAAAATAAAGCGGTTTTTTCCGAAGTTGTTTGCGAGATTGGTAAGGAGGCAAAGCCCGTATTGATAATAAAACCAGTGGAACCACTAAGACACATAGAGCACTGAGGTTCACTAAGATTTATTTCCCTTAGTGTTTCTCGGTGGTCTATGTGTATTAGTGGTATATTATGTCGGCCTCAAATAAACCACTCAGGCACTAATTCCCCTAAGCTCCACTAAGTGTTATTTTCGTTAGTGTTTCTCAGTGGTCCTTGTGTCTAAGTGGTCAGTTATTTCAGTCCCAAAAACGCCTCTAACGACTGAACGCACAGATATTGACCTTAGTGTTTCTGAGTGTCCTGGGTGTCTTAGGGGTATATTATGTCGGCTTCAAATAGAAGGGAAAAATTTCTTTTCAGTTTTTCCTTTATTTCATTCATGTCGACATCGCGGCCAAGTTCTTTATTTAAACTTGTTACGCCTTTGTCGTTAATGCCACATGGAATGATGTTATCGAAATAACCGAGTTCGGCATTTACATTAAAACCCCAGCCGTGCATGGTCACCCAGCGGCTGCAACGAACGCCCATCGCGCAAATCTTCCTTGCCTTTAATTTATCATCCGCGTCGAGCCAGACTCCCGTTTCACCCTTGCTTCGTCCGCTTTCAACACCATATTCCCTGAGGGTAAGAATGATGGTTTCTTCGAGCAGACGAAGATAGAGGTGAATATCTGTAAAAAAATTATCGAGGTCCAGAACAGGATAGGCCACCAGCTGGCCGGGGCCATGATAGGTAATATCCCCGCCCCGGTTTATTTTATAATAGGTTGAATTTTTTTCTTTAAGCTCAGTTTGATTCAATAACAGGTTTTTCTCATCTCCGCTTTTACCAAGGGTGTAAACATGGGGATGTTCAACAAAGAGTAGATAATTCGGGGTTGGTAGCTGCGCTTCGGCCGGAAGATCCCTGTTGGAAATTTTTTGTGAAATGATGCCGTTAAAAAGTACTTCCTGGTGCTCCCAGCAAGCCTTGTAATCCATCACTCCCAGATCATTGAATATAATGTTTTTGTTGCGCAAGCGAAACGGTTAACCTGTTTAAAAATTAAGGTGAGTTCAGGAAGGTTTGTGGCGGTGCACCGGGAGCGCTCAGAATTTAGCAAGTTCTCCCTTGAGGCGGTCGATCACGTTTACTTCTACTGGGTCTATTCCCCTCAAATCAGCAATTTCACAGCTGATCCAGTCGCCAATATTAATAAGATATAAAAACTGCTCCAGCTTGCTTTTTCCCTTCGCGAAAATGTCGATCACAGCAGATGAGTATTTTTCAAAGATCGGTTTGCATACTTCATAACGCTTTCGGGTACGCTCATAATCAAATGAGGTGTGAAAGGTAACTACAACCAGGCTGTCATTTTTGGTCGTCCAGCCAACGAGTTCATTATGATTCATTTCAGGAAAAGTATTATGCCAGCATAACATTTTACTGTTTTCGTTAATTTGCTGCCTGAACCTTACTACGGCGCCCTCACAGGTTCCCAGCGAATAGATCACCGGAATTTTATCAGTGAGTTTCTGCGCGATTTTTTTTGCTTCCGCTTTGATGTTGGCGTTTTCCTGGTCCAATAAAACAATGGCGTTGTCGAGATCTGAAAACAATTTTTTGTCTGCCAGTCCCTTGCTCACAAGAATTTTGATTAATTGCACGAGTGAATAGCCGATGCACGAACGCGGTGGTTTGCCACCGGGTATTTCAATAAAATCAAACTGGTGTTGTTTGGCAAGTTCCAGAACTTTGCCTCCGCTGGTTACGGCAATGATCTGCGCCTTTTTAGTAATGGCTTCATTGAGCGCGCCCAGTGTTTCTTCGGTGTTGCCCGAATAACTTGATACAATTAAAAGCGTGGATTCGTTAACGTAGGCTGGTAAAAAATAATCTTTGTTGACCAGGATAGGAACTTTACAGCTATCAGACACCAGCTCAGAAATAAGGGTTCCGCCGATTCCTGATCCTCCGAGGCCTGTAATAACAATATTTTGTATGTTCGGTGAATTTGATACGATCGCCTTTTCAGCGATGGCTTTTGAGTCCTTTAATTGGGCCGTAAAATCCTGTACTAGTGTTTTCATTATTTAAAAGTGTAAAAGTAAAAAATTAAAAGGGTAAAAACGCTTTTATTATTAAGAAATGGGGCATCGTGATTAAAGTTCGCCGCTGTCGATCAGCATTTTTGTTTTGAGAATTGCCACCATACTTAAAGAATCAGTGATTTCGCCATTCATTACCATTTTGTAGGCTTCGGCAAAAGGAATTTTTTTTACTTCAATGTCCTCGGTTTCCTCCGGTTCGGCTTCAGTAAGCTCGAGGTCTCTTGCAAGGTAAATGATGGCCAGTTCGTCGGTTGCCGAGTTGCTGGTATGCATCCTGCAAAGTTCTGTATATTTTTTAGCAACCAGACCGGTTTCCTCTTTTAATTCGCGTCTTGCAGAATCAACCGGTTCTTCGGTAAGAGGACCGCCACCTTCGGGAATTTCCCAACTGTATTGTTTTAAAGGATAACGCCACTGCCCCACCAGCCAGGTATTATAGTCCTCATCCAGTGCCAGTACACCTATGGCCAGACTTTTAAAACTCACCACGCCGTATAGTCCGGGTTTGCCTGCCGGGTTCAAAACGTCGTATTTGGTCACACGCAGCCAGGGCGTTTCAAATTTTATTTCCTCATTTAGGGTTACCCAGGGATTTTTTCTGCTCTTATCCATTTTGCGCATTTACTTGAGGGAACCTAAGTTACCAACATCAAAAATGTTAAATTTGTACTTAATTTTTGTAAATTAGTAACTATTTAACGCTTATTTTCGTAAAATAAGTTAATATATGTGTTTGAGAAGCAAGCGTTTTTTCATTTTTCTGATTGGTATTTTAGCTTATTGTGCCAGCAATGCTCAAACCCTTTATTGGGTTGGCGGAAGTGGTAATTTTAACGACCCTCATCATTGGAGCCTTGCTGCTAATGGATTACCGGGGAACCTCATTCCAAATGCGGCCTCAAATCTTGTTTTTCCCGCCACAAATTTAAACACCGAGCTAAAGGTAATTTTTAATGCCAGTTCAGAGATCAACTCCCTGTCGATAACCACTTACGACAAGATCAGGTTCGTCCACAACGTCCCTGGGATCAGGCTCCGGATGAAGAATGGCTTTGAGAACCTCTCCGACAATGAAAATTTTAAATCTGAAATTACTTTTGAGTTTAAAAATAGCTCTCAAACTATTCCCGGCATTATCAATACCGGCAATTCCCCACTATCAGCCGATTTAATAATCAGTTCCGGCAACTGGAAGGTTGTTCAGATTAAACTAGACGAAAAAAGCGGCCTTTACGTTCAAAAGGCCAGCGTTAATTTTTACAAATCGGTAATTGATGTGGGTAGCCTTGACCTGAGTGACTGCATTTCATTGGATTTTTACCACAGCATTTTAAAGGCGCACGGCGAAACCAGGGTAAAAAACTGTAAAGAAGTGAGTTTCAAACGGGCATACCTGAACGGGAAATTTTACGATGACAGCAAACTCAATCACGACATTTACGCGTTGGCGGGAAGAGGTTCTCAAAACCAAACCAACTCGGTGTGTATTCCCAATCCTACAGTATTGCCAGCAACCTGCGCGCCGGGTTGCGATGGCAGTGTGATCATTACCCTTCCTCCACTTACCTGCTACACCCCCTCGGCGTCGGGTAGTTATAACATCATTGTTGACGGGAGCAGCTGCCCTGGTTCCCCTTCATCGCTTATTGGTGTTGGTCCGGGCACCTATACCCTCACCAATTTCTGCGGCTGTCCCACGCCTTACATTTTTTATATACAGGATGCCAACGGCGATCTTGAGTCCACTTCGGCTTTTGTTCCGCTTCCAGCCATCTTTACCAATATTTCTTCGGGTGGTACGTCTACCATACTTTGTAACGGAGCCTGCACGGGTTCGGTAAATCTTAACTATAATAACCTGGGCGGAAACTCCGCGCCATATAGCTTTACAGTAACACCTCCGGGCCTCCCTGCATTTACTACATCTTCCAGTGGAAGTTTGCAGTTAACAGGTTTGTGCGCGGGAACTTTAACAGTGACCACAAGGGACGTGATCAATTGTACCCACACATTCATCAGGAATTTTGTACAACCGGCGGCACTGAATACCAATTCGGTTTTATCCAATATTAGATGTAACGGGCCTTGTACGGGTTCACTCACAATTTCTCCAACAGGCGGGGTCGCCAACTATGTTGTGAAGTTCAATCCCGGCGGAACTTTTACAGTAACGCCAGCTGGAACAGCGACTACGTCGGGATTATGCGTCGGGCCAGTATCGGCAACGCTTACCGATTCAAGGAGTTGTTCGGTGACGGTAACGGCCAATATCACCCAGCCACCCGCCATTACCCTTACTGTTAATCAAAAGAGTTTAACCTGCAGTGGCGTTTGCGAAGGCGCGGCTACTATCACCGCGGTTGGAGGTGTTGGACCTTATACCATCACGCTTATGCCGTCGGTGGGACCGTCTACCATTACCGCCAGCGCGACCGGGATCGTGACGCCAACAACTTTATGTGCGGGTAATTATACAGCCAGCGTGGTCGATTTCAATAATTGCGTGATGGTGCAAACTTTCAGCATTGCTACACCGCCTGCCCTCACGGTTACGCCAACCTTTACAGATGTTACCTGTTTTGGCGGGAGCAACGGAGCCGTTGTGATAGCCACAACCGGTGGCAATGGCGGGCCTTATAGTTATACCTGGTCACCTGTACCGCCGAGCGGGCAAGGTACCCAGACGATCACGGGCCTGGTCAAAAATGATTATACGGTGAACATCTCTTATGGCAGCAGTTGTACCGGTTCGCTGGTTGTGTCTATCAACCAGCCGCCTCAGATTACTTTAACAGTTTTATCACAAACCATTTCATGTTTTGGCGTCTGCAACGGCGGCGCAACGGTTACCGCGGCGGGTGGAAACGGAGGATACACATTTAACTGGAATCCCGCGCCTCCGGCGGGCCAGGGCACAGCGACCATTTCCAGTTTGTGTGGCGGCACTTCTTTCGTTGCAACGGTAAGCGACGCTTCGCTTTGTGTTTATCCAACCGTAACGGTATCTGTTACCCAGGCCTCCAGCATCACGCCAAACATTATACCAAGTAACCTCACCTGCGGATCGGCTTGCAATGGTTCCATTACCGCCTCACCAACCGGAACAGCATCTTTTAACTATACGCTTGCTTCCACAACAAGCACAATTACTACTTCGCCTCCTTATACCGGGCTTTGCGCCGGCACCTATACGGTTTTTATGCGCGACCTTTCAACCAGTTGTACACAATCTTCAGTTACACCTATTACGGCGCCAAGTCCTCTGTTGGGAACGCTTGTTACCACCTCGCTCAATTGTTTTAACCAATGTACTGGAACCGCTACGGCGACTGCTTCCGGCGGCACGGCAGGTTATACTATAAGCATTGCAACGCCTACCGGTATTGTTGCGGGAAACTTCCTTACAGGCTTATGTATTGGTGATTATACATTGCATATAACAGACGCCAACGGCTGTACTAATAATACCGTAGTTGCTTCTGTTACTCAGCCTACGGCCGACATCCTGGTGACCATTAATTCAACCAGCATGACCTGCGCTTCGGTAAATAATGGCGTTCTCAACGCCAACATCACAGGTGGAACACCGGGTTATACACTCGCCTGGTCGAACAGTACCGGCGCAAATCCCAATACTAACCTGGGTGCCGGTAATTATACTTTAGTGGTAACCGACGCGTTGGGTTGTATAAAAAGCGAGACTTCAGCTATTGCAGCGCCATTGCCACTTTCCCTTTCACAGTTCACGAGCCCGGTTTCCTGTGCCGGTGGGTCCGACGGTTCTGCGACGATCACTGCCAGCGGTGGTATTCCTTCATACACCTTTCAGTTTAACAATACCCCGCCAACGGTGAACACAACGGGTATAGTAAGCGGCCTTGCGCAGGGTAACTATATAGCCAGCGTCAACGACGCAAATGGTTGTAACCAGGCGATTACTTTTACTATTTCAGCTCCTTCGGCGCTTTCGGCGGTTATCACCGGTACGCAAAACAGCTGTAACGTGTGTATAGGCGCCGCCACAGTACAGGCAGCAGGGGGCACCCAACCGTACACTTATGCCTGGACCAATTCTTTGAGTGCCAGCGTTGGCACGGGTTCCGTTGTTTCCAATCTGTGCCCGGGTAATTACACGGTAACTGTTACAGGAGGCCTCTGTACTGTAACACAAACGATAAATATCGCGCAGGTAGTTACGATTAACCTCGCGGTTACGGGCACCAGCATACAGTGTTTTGGTCAATGTACCGGATCTGCTGTAGCTGTTCCATCGGGTGGTGGGGGTGCGTATTCGTTCTCATGGACACCAAGTGCGCAAACGACTGCAACCGCTACCAGCCTTTGTGTGGGTGTGCATAACGTGACGGTTACCGACGCTGTTGGTTGTGTAAGTTCCCGATCGGTGGATATTCAGCAGCCACTTGTACTCGGGATTACAACATCGAAAACAGACGCTACCTGCAGCGGTACATGTAACGGCCTCATCACAACTACGGTTACCGGCGGTACCGGTGCTATTTCATATACCTGGACCCCTGGACCGGTTAATACATCGAGCCTGATAAATGTTTGCGCCGGGAATTATGATTTGATCATCAGAGACGCCAACTCCTGTACCCTCACCATACCAACAATAAGCGTCACGCAAAACCCGTCGGTAAGTATCACTTTTACTGCTTCACCAAGCGCCTGTGCCAATAACAATGGTAGTATCTGCGCAACCGTGAGCGGTGGTTCGGGCTCAGGTTATACTTATTCCTGGAGCCCGGTGGCTGGTAATGCCAGTTGCTTAACGTCTTTGTCAGCCGGCAGTTATACGCTGCTGGGTGGAGATGGCGCCGGTTGTACAAATTCCATTACGGCTATTGTCATCAATCCAACAGGACCGTCGCTGGCGCCTGTCACCAGGTCGGTTACTTGTTTTGGTGGCAATAACGGCAGTGCTACTGTTACCGCGAGCGGGGTTTCTCCGTTTTCATTTACCTGGACCCCGGCCGTGACCTTCTCAACCGTGGGTACCTCGTCAACATCTGCCTCAGGTTTAGTAACCGGTACTTATGTTGTATTAGCTACCGATGGCAACATGTGCGTCACCTCTCAAACCGTTGGGATTACCCAGGCGACTTCACTAACCGCCAATCAGTCGGTTTCAGACGCTAAATGTAACGGCGGCAACAGCGGCTCCATTACCGTTGCACCTTCAGGCGGAACGCCGGCCTATACTTTCAGCTGGTCACCTCCGGGATTAACCGGTGCCGGCACAGCAACAGTTACAGGTTTGACAACAGGAACATACGCCGTGATTATCGGCGACGCGGTACCTTCCTGCACTACAGCGTTTACCTTTTCAGTTTCACAGCCACCGGCTCTGGCCCTCACATTTACCCGTACAAACGTAAGGTGCAACAGCGCGTGCAATGGATCCATTGTGGCCAATGCAACCGGCGGTACAGGAGCTATCTCTTATAGCTGGCCACCTGTTGGCACATTTACCGGTGCAACAACTGCCACCGTGGTCAACCTGTGTCCTGCAATCTACACAGTAATTGCTACCGACCTTAATTTATGTACGATTTCTACAACGATACTTGTCACCCAGCCAACAGCGATCACATCAACGCTGATATTAAAGAATGCGACCTGCTCCAACTCCTGCAACGCTGTTGCTACACACAGCGTGGTAGGCGGTGTTCCGGGTTACACTTACACCTGGTCGTCTTCGGTTGCCACCACAACTGCGATAAGCGGCCTGTGCGCCGGTATTTATACCGCTACTGTGATGGATGCCAACAGCTGTGTCATAGCGAAAGTATTTACTGTAACACCCCCTCCGCCTTTTACAGCGTCGCTCGTGCCGAGTCATCCAAAATGTAACGCGGCTTGCAATGGCAGTATTACTACCACGCTAAGCGGCGCCCAGGGAACAGTTTCATTTAACTGGCAACCGACGGGTTCAGGGCAGAATCCTACAGGCCTGTGTTTCAACACCTATACTGTGACCGCAACCGACGACAGCCTCTGTGTTGCCTCAGGTGTTACAACGCTGATCAATCCGCCGGCAATGCTTGCAAATATTTCGACGACCAATGCTTCATGCGCGGCTGCCTGCAACGGAACCGTGAACATTACGCCTTCTAACGCCGTGGGTGCTGTTACTTACGTGTATTCGCCTTTCATCGGTACCTTGCCAAACCTCACCAACGTTTGTGCCGGCAACTATTCGGTGCAACTTACGGATGCTAACAACTGCCTTGCTAACGGCACTTTTACTTTAATTGATCCGCCAGTGCTGAATGCCAACGCTTCTACCGTTCCTTCAACCTGTACATTTTCAAACGGTTCAATTTCTGTGTTAGCAGTTGGTGGAACACCTGGCTATACCTTCACCTGGCAGGCGCCCGTTGTAAGTACGAACTCTGTAGCGAACAATTTACCAGCGGGTATTTACACGGTTATTGTGACTGACTCTAAAAACTGCACCAATACGATCACTATTCCGCTCAGCAATTCCAATGGTCCGTCGTTTGCACCGGTAGTGAGCACCAGCATTAACTGTAATGGCCAGTGCACAGGCGCCGCTTCGGTGAATGTGGCCGGAATTACCGGAGGTACACCAGGTTATACTGTGACGTGGGTGATGCCACCAGCACCTTCAACACTCAACCCTCTCACTAATTTATGCGCGGGCAATTATTCCGCTCAGGTCACGGATGCCAATAATTGTGTTCTGTTCGTTGGGGTTAGCATTCTTGAGCCACCGGCAATTCTCCTGGCGCCAAGTTTTGGTCTTCCAACCTGTAACGGCATTTGCGATGGTTCAATTTCCCTGAATCCCACAGGTGGAGTGGGACCTACTTATTCATTTACCTGGTTTCCGGTGGGACCTAATGCGCCTGTTCTGACGAACGCCTGCGCGGGCTCTTACAATATTTTAATAGGCGATAACGGTAATAATTGTATTTATTCGCAAACAGTAGTTTTACCGGCACAGTTAAATATAAGCGCGAGTACCAGCGTTATTCCAAACCAGTGTTTTGGTGACTGCAACGCCACAGCAACCGCGTTTAGCGTTACCGGTGGTGTTGCGCCTTATGCTTTCAGCTGGAGTAACGGCCAGGTAGGTCCCGTGGCAACCAATTTGTGTAATGGCGTTCATTCGGTGATCATAACAGACGGCAATGGCTGTTTCAATACTTTCACCGTGAACGTTTCGTCCGGTTCACCTATCACTTCAACTGTTACCATTACAACCCCGTCATGTAACCTTTGTAACGGAGGATCAAACATTGTGGCTTCAGGCGGCAGCGGTAACTTTTCGTTTCTCTGGACCACCGGTTCCACTTTAACAACACTTTCCGGGCTATGCGCCGGAGTTTACCAGGTACTGATCACCGATCTTACTATCGGTTGTACCAGGACCGAAAACGTCATCATCAATAATTCGAACGGTATTACAGGCGAGACCGTTAACGTTAAAAATCTGTCGTGTCTTGGCACCTGTGATGGCGGCGCCACTGTGACGGCGATCGGTGGTACATCGCCAATCACCTACAACTGGATCACTCCTTCAACTACCAATTCGGTAATTACCAATTTGTGCGCGGGAACTTATTTTGTGCAGATGTCTGACGCTGCGGGTTGTCTTCGCACCGCTTCAGTGGTCATCAACCCGTTGAACCCGCTCATCCTTACCTCATTTGCTAACCCGCCTTCCTGTGGATTGCCTAACGGTTCCATCAGCGTAGCCATCACCGGCGGTACGCCTGGCTATTCAGTCAGCTGGAATCCACCTGTTGGATTAACAGCAACTGTTACCAATGTCGGCCAGGGAAGTTATACCATTACCGTAACCGAGAGCGGACCGAACTCCTGTGCTTTGTCTCAGCAAATTAACCTGAGCAGCGGCACAGGGCCAACCGTTACCGCCACGCAATCCAATATCAATTGTTTTAATGATTGCACAGGATCTATCACCCTTACCGCAACATCACCTTTCCCTATTACCTATAACTGGAGCGTTGGCGGCAACTCACCAACCGTTACCAATCTCTGCAAAGGCGTTGTAACTGTTACCGTCACAAGCAATAATTGCAGCACGATCCGGTCTTACACCATTACCGATAACCCGCCTGTACAAGCTGCAGTTCCGCAAATCACCCAGCCTAGTTGTAATTTATGTAACGGCGCGGCGATTCTTGACGTTTTCGGTGGCACCTGGCCTTACACTTACACCTGGACCACAGGCGCCAATACCTCTTCAGTTTCCGGTTTGTGCGCCGGTTTGTACCAGGTGAATATAAAGGACGCCCTGGGTTGTTCACAAAGTCAGAACATCATCATCAATAATTCAACCGGCATTACCGGTCAGACATTCAGCGTTCAGGGTCTTCCTTGTAACGGTGCCTGCAACGGCAGCGCTTCTGTAACCGCCCTCGGCGGTAACCCGCCGATTGTTTACAACTGGGTGGCTCCCGCCGTGACCAATTCGGTGATAACAAATTTATGCAGCGGCGATTATTTTGTACAAATGACCGACGCGCAGGGTTGTATCAGAACAGCCTCGGTAACGGTAGCTTCGGTCACCAACCTGAGCATTACACCTACAATTATTCCACCAGCTTGTAACCAGCCGAACGGTTCTATCAGCGTGCTTATTTCGGGCGGAACCCCTTCCTACAATGTGAGTTGGTCGCCGGTGGCCAATACAACGCCTACCTTATCGGGCATTACCCAGGGTAGTTATACGGTGACAGTTACCGAAAGCGGACCAAACAACTGTTCACTTGCACAGCAGATCAACGTAAGCAATACCACCGGACCTACAGTAACTGCCACTCAAACGGACATTGATTGTTTCAACGCTTGTACCGGGGCTGTTACGGCAACGGCGACCGGCGCGGCCCCACTCACCTATCAATGGAGTGTCGGTGGTACGCAGCCAACGGTTACCAACCTGTGTAACGGTGTTGTTACCTTAAGTGTTACAGATGGTAATGGATGTGTTACCATCCGTTCTTTCACAATCACTCAAAACGCGCCCATCTTAATCGGTGTACCGGTGGTGTCGCAACCGAGCTGTAACCTTTGCAACGGTTCTGCCGCGGTGAGCGCTTCGGGCGGCATGTTACCTTACACCTATACATGGACAACAGGCGCCATAGGAACATCTGCTACAAATTTGTGTGCCGGTTTATACCAGGTGGATATCACCGATGCTTTAGGTTGCCGCCAGGTGCAAAACGTAATTGTTAATAATTCAAATGGTATTACCGGTCAGACTTTCAGTGTACAGGGATTGCCTTGTGCAGGCACTTGTATAGGCAGTGTAACGGTTGCCGCGGTAGGCGGAAACGCCCCTGTAGCTTACAACTGGATCAATCCCGCGGTATCCAATTCTGTGATCACCAATTTATGCGCCGGTGATTATTTCGTGCAAATGGTCGACGCGCAGGGCTGTATCCGTACTGCTTCTGCATCTATTGATCCTGTAACCAATCTCAGCGTTTCACCTACCGTGATACCGCCTGGTTGCGGTCAGCCAAACGGCGCCATCAGCATAGTCGTAACAGGCGGAACCCCAACCTATTCAATCAGCTGGGCCCCTGTGGCCAATAACACGGCTACATTGTCGGGTATCGGCCAGGGAAGTTACATGGTGACGGTTACCGATAGCGGACCCAATAATTGTACAACCACGCAGCAGATCAACCTTAACAGCGTTACCGGGCCTTTGGTTGTGGCTACACAAACCGACGTCGCCTGCTTTAACGCCTGCACCGGTGTGATTACCGTAACGGCTACAGGAACCGCTCCTTTGACCTACAACTGGAGCGTTGGCGGCAATTCTCCGACCGTTAGCAATCTTTGTAAAGGCGTTGTCACTTTAACAGTCACCGATGGCTCTAATTGTGTTACCATCCGTTCATTCACTATCACCGAAAGTCCGCAGATCCTGCTGGGTGTTTCGCAGTTAACTCAACCAAACTGTAACATGTGCAACGGCGCGGCGGTTGTAAACGCCATTGGCGGTACCCTGCCGTATACTTATACATGGACAACAGGCGCATCGGGTACATCTGTTACCAGTTTGTGCGCAGGTCTTTATCAGGTAGACGTAACCGACGCCCTGGGTTGTACACAGACACAAAATGTGATCATCAATAATTCAAACGGTATTACTGGGCAAACATTTAACGTGCAGGGTTTACCATGCGCCGGCAATTGTGTGGGTAGTGTCACCGTTGCTGCCGTGGGTGGAAGTTCGCCGATAGCTTACAACTGGATCAATCCGGCAATTTCAAATCCGGTAATCAGCAATTTATGCAGCGGCTCTTATTTTGTGCAAATGGTCGACGCCCAGGGTTGTATCCGAACCGCTTCTGTGGCCATTGCCCCGGTTACCAACCTGAGCGTTTCACCAAGCGTAATACCGCCTGGTTGCGGATTGCCTAATGGTTCAATAATTTTAGCGATTGCCGGCGGAACGCCAGCTTATAATATTAGTTGGGCCCCGGTTGCCAACAGCACGCCTACATTATCAGGAATTTTCCAGGGAAGTTACACGGTAACGGTGACCGAAAGCGGACCGAACAACTGTTCTGTGAGCCAGCAGATCAATCTCAATAGTACAACCGGACCGTTGGTAACCGCCACGCAAACCGATGTGGCCTGCTTTAACGCCTGCACCGGCGTTATTACCGTTACGGCGACCGGTACCGCGCCTCTGAGTTACAACTGGAGTGTCGGCGGCAATTCACCAACCGTTAGCGACCTTTGCAAAGGCGTTGTCACCTTAACCGTCACCGACGGATCTAATTGTGTCACGATCCGTTCATTTACTATCACCGACAATCCCCAGATTGTGCTTGGCGTTTCGCAGATCACACAGCCATCCTGTAATATGTGTAATGGCGCTGCGCTTGTAAACGCTATTGGAGGTACCCTGCCTTATACTTACACATGGACCACCGGTGTTTCAGGACCTTCGGTGACCAGTTTGTGCGCGGGTCTTTACCAGGTAGATGTTACCGACGCGCTGGGTTGTACCCAGACACAAAACGTGATCATTAACAGTTCAAACGGCATCACCGGTCAAACTTTCAGCGTACAGGGTCTGCCTTGTAACGGTACCTGTGTTGGCAGCGTTTCGGTAAGCGCAGTGGGTGGCAATCCGCCTATTGTTTACAACTGGGTGAATCCGGCCGTAACAGGTACGGTGATCAGTAATTTATGCAGTGGTGCTTATTTTGTTCAGATGAGCGACGTGCAGGGTTGTATCCGTACAGCTTCTGTGGCCATTGCTGCCGTCACCAATCTCAGCATTACACCGGCCATTGTGCAACCGGGTTGTAACCTGCCTAACGGATCTATTATTGTGGGTATTTCCGGTGGAACGCCGGCCTATAACATTAGCTGGTCGCCGGGTAGCAGTACCACAGCAACTTTATCGGGAATTCCACAGGGAAGTTATACGGTAACCGTAACCGAAAGCGGACCAAACAACTGTTCTCTCAGTCAGCAGATCAATCTGAGTAACTTCACAGGACCTGTTGTAACCGCGGTTCAAACAGATATCAGCTGTTTTGGCACTTGCAGTGGATCAATTACCGCATCGGCGGTTGGCGCTGGTCCGTTTAGTTTTAACTGGAGTGTGGGAGGTAATACGCCTGGTATAACGAATTTATGCCCGGGTGTGATCACCCTGTCGGTAACCGATTTTAATAACTGTGTCACCATCAGGAACTTTACCATTACTGAAAACCCGCCTTTACTGGTGAATTCACCGCAAATTACCACCCCGGGTTGCAATATTTGTAATGGTGTTGCAACAGTGAACGCTTTCGGCGGAAGTATTCCATATACTTATGTATGGACAACAGGGGCCAGCGGTCAGTCGGTTTCCAACCTTTGCGCCGGCCTTTACCAGGTGTTGATCACCGATAACCTGGGTTGTCAGAAAACGCAAAACATCATTATCAATAATACAGCAGGCATTAACAGCGAAACCTTTAATGTCACCAACGAGATCTGTGCTGGTTCGTGCGATGGTTCCGCTACTGTAACTGCTTTGGGAGGCCTTGCGCCTATTACCTATACATGGATGAACCCGCCGGTTACTGGTCAGGTAATTAATAACCTCTGTGGCGGCGATTATTTTGTACAGATGACCGATGCCAATGGTTGTATCAGGACTGCTTCTGTGTTGGTTAATTCGGCTACCACCCTTTCATTAACGCCGCAGATCCATCTGCCGTCATGCGCTGCTTCAAACGGTTCGGTAAACGTGAACGTTACCGGTGGAGCATTGCCATATACTTATACTTGGCTCCCTTCAGGTAATACCTCTTCACTCACCGGCATAGGCGCCGGCAGTTACACCCTGATCGTTATCGATAACAATGGCGCCGGTTGTACCAAAACGCAGGTCGTTAACATCAGCAGTTTCAACGCTCCTTCGGTTACATTCACGCAAACCAATATCAATTGTTTTAACGCCTGCACAGGTTCTATCGCGGCGGTGGCCAGCGGAACGGCCTCTCCGTTCACCTATAGCTGGAGTTCAGGCGCCTCGGTTGCCACGGCCACCGGCCTTTGTAAAGGCCTGGTTACTTTAACCGTCACAGCCGCCAATGGCTGTATAGCAGTGCGTTCATTCAGTTTAACCGACAACCCCGAGTTTGAATTAAGCGTGCCTAACATCGTGAAACCAGATTGTTTTGGCAGCTGCAACGGTTCTATCACGATGATTCCAAGCGGAGGAAGTTTACCTTATACCTTCAGCTGGCTCCCTTCAGGAAGCGGTAACCCTTTAACTTCGCTTTGCGCGGGAACCTATTCAGCCACGATCACCGATTCAAAAGGTTGCGTTAATACAAGCACAGTGGCGCTTACTAATCCGGCACCAATTTCGGTAACAGCTACACCGGGCAACTCTTCCTGCAGTAGCGTGGCCGATGGTTCCATCAGTATCAATATTTCGGGAGGCACGCCGGCATACACTTTCACATGGACAGGCCCGTCAGCATTTACTTCAACTTCGCAGAGTCTTTTCAATCTCCTGTCGGGTAATTATTCACTCACCCTGTCAGACAATGCGGGTTGTAAGAGAGATACCGTGCTCACCCTGGTGACCACGATAACTATTACAGCCAGGGCCGGTAACGACACAACGATCTGCTCAGCAGGTTCCGTGGTTTTAACCGGTACCAATTCGGCAGGTGTTGCACAATATAACTGGATCATGCTGCCAGGTACCGCAACTGTGGCCACTACCGCTAATTTTACGCCGCCGTTGTCGGCAGGAAGCTCGACCTATGTCTTACTAACGGTTTCTTCTGTGCCGGGTTGTTTCGACCGCGATACGGTCGTTGTTAATACTTTCCCGGAAATCACGGTCGACGCCGGCCCTGACGCGATCATCCCGGTATTCTCGAACGTGAGTATCGGTGGTAATCCTACCTCGGTTGGAGCGGTTTCATTAACCTGGACCCCGTCTTTCTCGCTGAGTGACGGATCAGCCTCAAACCCTGTCGCTTCAAATACGGTGGATGTCACTTATACGGTTACCGCTTCAGATGCCAACGGATGTACCGTGAGCGATACGGTGAGGGTGCAGTTGTATCCTGAAGTAAAAATATCAAATGGCTTTAGCCCGAATGGCGATGGTAAAAACGATAGCTGGATCATTGATTACATTGATCAGTTCCCTGACAACACGGTGGAGATCTATAACCGCTGGGGTGAGCGACTGTTTAATTCTCAGGGCTACCAAACACCGTTCAATGGTCAGTACCGTGGAAAAGACCTGCCTGTTGGGACTTATTATTATATTATTAACCTGAACCACCCGGCATACACCAAGCCTTACACCGGACCATTAACCATATTCAGATGATGAAAAGATATTACATATGGCTGCTGATGTTTTGCTCCGGGGCGTTGCTCTCTCAGCAATTGCCGCAGTACTCCCAGTACATGCTCAACGAGCTGGCCATAAATCCCGCGGTTTCGGGCAAGGACGAATTCACCGATATGCGCACCAATGTCCGCCACCAATGGGTGGGCATTACCGACGCGCCAAGAACTTATATGTTGTCGGTTCATGGTCCCATCCAGAACAAGAACATGGGGCTTGGCGTGAATTTATATACCGACATCGTTGGACCAACCCGGCGTACCGGTTTAAATTTTTCTTACGCCTACCACCTGAAGCTTGAAGATGAAATGAGATTGTCGATGGGGGTGAGCGCGGGTATGATCCAGTGGGGGATAGACGGCAGTAAAATTACGCTGCGTGAAGAGGGCGATCAGAATTTACTGAACACTTACCAAACCACCATGGTGCCTGATTTTGGCGCCGGAGTTTATTTTCATAAAAAAGACGAGTTTTACGTGGGTTTTGCGGTTCCGCAACTCTACCAGGCACCCATCGCGCTTTATTCGGGCGCCGGTAAAAACAGCAAACTCGTGAGCCAGCTTAACTTCAATGGCGCTTACAAATTCGAACTCAACGATGATTTCAAGATTGAACCTTCCTTCCTGTTGAAGTACGAAAAGCCGGCGCCACCAAAAATAGACCTGGGCGCAAGGTGCATATACCAGGAACAGATCTGGCTCGGCGCATCTTACAGGCACCGCGATGCCGTTTCCATTCTCGTAGGTTATTTATATAAAAACTACCTGATGATCGGTTATTCTTATGATGTTTCAACCACCAGCGTCAGAAAATATTCAAGCGGCACACATGAGATCATGATGGGCATCCGTTTTTCGAAGAAACAGGCCACTACCTGGGAAAAAACGGAAAAATAACGCTGAACGAAGCTGCACTTGTAATTTTACGGAAATTGCCAAAAGGAATTTTTAACTATTTATTATTTCCCGCTCCTGACGCGGAAAAAAATGCCTATTTAGAATGATTATAAATTACAAATCTGTCAAAAATAAATCTCAAATTCACTCGGTAATTGTTAATCTTCTGTTAAATTTGCCAACGTTTTAGTGTCATTAATTTGTCATATTAAATATTAAAAAAGATTAAATCTTCTCATTTTTATATGAAAAACCAATTACCCCGGACCCAGTTAAAAACCCTACTGGCGATAGTTTTAACGGTTTTTACCTTATCATCCAGCGTTCAGGCCCAGGACGGAGCAAAGTTATTCAAGCAAAACTGTGCCGTTTGCCATAAATCGCACAGTGACCAGAAACTGACCG
Source organism: Bacteroidota bacterium (assembly GCA_040386615.1). Taxonomy (GTDB): domain Bacteria; phylum Bacteroidota; class Bacteroidia; order B-17B0; family Aurantibacillaceae; genus Aurantibacillus. The sequence goes on along the minus strand of JAZKFC010000021.1, from coordinate 1,172 downwards.
GTCCGGGTCTAAAAGGTGTTTTTGACCGTGTGCAACCAGGATCCATGTCTAAAGACGTTTGGTTGACCAAATGGATCATCAATAACCAAAAACTGATCAAGGCCGGCGACGCCTACGCCAACAAGATCTACAATGATAATGGCAAAGCCCAGATGACGGTTTTTGAAGACCTGAACGATAAAGATGTGGCCGCCATTCTTGGATTTTTGAAAGGACCTGCGCCTAAAGACGACGATACCAATACTACCGCTGCCGCTCCGGGCGAAGAAACCTCCGAAGTAAAAGAAAGCGCCGAACCAATGTACATCGTTCTGGCCATCATCGTGATCCTGGTGATCTTAATGATCACATTGCGCAGCATCAGAACAGCTCTTCAAAACACAAGCAATATTAACCAGGGCAAAGAAGAAAATCCTGACCTTACCTTCTGGCAGGAAGCCAAAGACTGGATGGCGGGTCACCGTCGTTTAATGGGAGTTTTTGTGATCATCGTTTGTTGTGTAGGTATGAAAAGCTGCTGGGACGCCTGCTTCAACATAGGTGTTTATTATGATTATAAAACCCAAAAAGGATATAAACCTGAGCAACCGGTAAAATTCTCTCACAAACTGCACGCAGGCGATAATGAAATCGCATGCCAGTACTGTCACAGTTCAGTTGAGAAATCTCGTCACGCTGGTATCCCATCGGTGAATATTTGTATGAACTGCCACAAAGGTATTACCAAAGGCCCTCAGTACGCTGAAAAGGAAATCGCCAAAATTTACAACGCTGCCGGCTGGGACCCTAAAACACAAACTTACGATAACAGCAAACAAAATCCATTACAATGGATCAAAGTTCACAACCTTCCTGATCACGTTTATTTTAACCACTCGCAACACGTTGTGGTTGGTAAAATCGAATGCGCTACCTGCCACGGTAACGTAAAGGAAATGACAACCGCTGAACAAAAAGCGCCTTTAACGATGAAATGGTGTATCGACTGCCACCGCAATACAGAGGTAGCCATGGTGGGCAATCCTTATTACGATCGCCTGCACAAAGCTTTAAAAGAAAAATACGCGGGGCAGTATGATGTTAAGCTGACAGTTGAAAAAATTGGCGGATTAGAGTGCGCAAAATGTCACTATTAATTAATTAACTAGTAAGAATTTATTATACCCAATGAC
>JAZKFC010000020.1:84633-101064 GCA_040386615.1 Bacteroidota bacterium | reverse complement strand
TGACCAGCAACTCCGGCAAAACCAAAAACCTTCAGGGACATATTACCCTGCTTGAGTAGGTGGATAAATTGTTTGATAATAGTTTAAGGAGTTTTTTAGCTTTGCGTGCTTATTCTGTATGAAACTAATTAAACTCACCGCCGCTGCCCTTCTTTCTATAGGCCTTGGAATCATTTTTTTATATTCCGGTTACACCAAATTGCTGCCTGTAATCGAAACTTTTGAATTCAGTTTTGTCGACATTGGCATAGCCAATTGGTATACAGCGCCGGTGATGGCCCGTTTGTTGATAGGACTCGAATTTTTTATCGGCTTCTTACTCATCATCAATTACAACCTCAAAAAATTCACGCTTCCATTTACCGCGGGCCTGCTGATATTTTTCATGATTTACCTGGGTATACAAATTTTTACAAGCGGCGATAAAGGCAATTGCGGTTGCTTTGGCGAACATCTTCCAATGACGCCCTCTCAGGCGATTTTAAAAAACGTGATCATGTTGATTGTTTGCCTGCTCATTTATTTTTTGTCGGCGGGCTGGAAATTAAAATTCAACGCCTTGTTCTTAAGTCTCACGGGAATCACTATTTTATTGGTTCCTTTTATAATAAACCCCATTGACTATGCTTACACTTCGAACAACCTCGAAGAAAAAGTAAATTATCCCCTTGAATTAAACCTGCTTTATCAGCCGGAGGATACTGTGAAAGTTGAAGTACCGAAAGTTGAGTTACGAACCGGCAAACACGTTCTGGCTTTTATGAGCCTCACCTGTCAGCACTGCAGGGTTGCCGCGAAAAAATTCAGGCTTATCAAAAAGAACAATCCGCAGCTACCTGTTTATTTTATTTTAAACGGAGATAAAAAAAATTACGCGCCGTTTATCGAAGACACAAAAGCAGACAATATCCCTAATTCATTTTGCCTTGGTAAAACATTTATTCAACTGGCGTCAACCAATTTGCCACGCATTTATTATTTGGATAACGGTATTATTGTAAGGAAGGTCGATTACTTTGAATTAAACCAGTACGCCATTGAAAAATGGATAGAAACAGGAGCGCTCGATTGACACAGCAGAGCCCGGTACTGTTTAAAACCTCTTTATAAAAAATTTCCTTACCGTTTCATTTATTTTTATTTTACAGGTTAAAATCTGTAAGATGAGATCTTGTCTTTTCCTGATTGTCATTTTATCTTTTTCTTCCGCCCTCTTTTCGCAACCAAATGAAAAACACCTGATCGACGACGACCATTTTAAATTAGACAGCCTGCCCGGGATCATTCTGCAGGAACTGAACCGCTTTCGTGTAAGCAGGGGATTAGACACTCTCCAGGTAAGCGAAATGCTGGTAGCGGCCGCCGAACTCAGTTCAGAGAAAATGTCTGAAAGCAACAACGACAAAGTTGACAGACTTACCACGCTAAAGCACTTGAAAACCGCCGGAGCTACCAAACGTGGTGAAGAAGTGACGATGAAAGCGCAAATCGGTAAAGGAAAATTTCATTACAAAACAGAAGATGTAGCAAAGGTCATTTATAGCCGCTGGGAAAGTAATCCAAAGAACCTGCCTGCAATCACCAATTCAAAGTATACCCTCGTGGGCATTTCGTGTGCGCTTGACAAGGAGAGAAAAAAAGTTTATGTGAGCGCCGTGTTCGGTGGTTATGACATCAACAACGGCGGAGTCATATATAAAAATCAATTACCTGTGCCTTTTAACAACAGGTCGAAAACCATAAAAATTGCCGAGGCAAAAACATGCAAGTCATGCGAACAGTGGCGAAACTACGACCTGCTGCATAAAGGACTTTATGTTTATGACAACAAAATTTATCTAAAGTATAACAACGCGCGCGACCTGCAGCGCATCCTTAAAAACACCAGGGACGGACTCGCTGTGGACGTTGTTCAAAGAGGTCAGTACATCAACGCTTATTATAACATTGTTGACAATAACCAATACCACAAGGGCATAATGAGCAAAATAATTTACCGCGATAAATTTTTTAAAATGAACCAGCTGGTCACCGATGATAAAAAAACAACTCATCAATCAAAAGCCATTGAGGTGCAGATGGACAAATTTAATCCCGCCATTACAGGTCAATACGAGATCAATTTAATCATAATACAAAACGGGAAGATCTGTAAAACCATTACCCGCGGCTATACAGAGAGTGGAATGGTGGAAAGCAACACACCCATCGGTCTTCTTCCCGCGCCCGGCAGCAAAGGTTTAATGCCCGCCTTTGAACCCCGCCCCGAAAGTGCTGTACTCACCCTCACCATCCCTTTTGAGAAAAGCAGATCTGAATTTAAAGATGAAGATGTAAAACCATTTGTAAGGGCGTTGAATGAACCAGATTTTATTATAGACAGCCTCCATATTTACACCTACGCATCGATAGAAGGCGATTCGGCTACCAATTCATTGTTGCAGCGCAAACGGGCTGAAAGTGTAGTTAAGGTTTTACAAAGTTTTCAGAAAAACAAAATATCCCCAAATATTGAAACCAGAGACAGCTGGGATTTGTTTACAACGGAAAATAAACAGGGAAAATATGCCTGGCTGGTGAGTCTCGGAAAACAAAAAGCCATAGCAAAAATAAACGCCGACAGGAAACTCCAGGCTGAACTGGAACCGCTGCTGACAAAAGAAAGATTTGCACAGATTGCAATGAACATTACTTATGATGTGAGTGGAAGTAAAGAAAGTAAATTTTCTATCGTGAATTACAGACGGGCCCTCAAAACAGAAAATTTGTCGCTTGCCTACAAGATTATGGAGTTCGTGGCGAAACGCGTTTCTGAAGAGAGTTACCGGCCGGAAATACTTGATAGCTTAAAAACCGCAGAGCGTTTACAATACGTGGGATTGCTCAATAACATTGTTTATTACAAATATAAACACAACAGCACGGTTGAAGAAGATGACGCTGCAACATTTACGCAGCTGTTAAAACTCGATCCCGACAACCCAGTGCTGCAATACAACAAGGTGTTTTGCCAATTGAAACTCGACAGCAACGCTGGCAAAAAGACTCACCAGCTGCAAGTGCAGCAAACCATTGATGGTCTTTACAGCAAACTCGACAGCAATTATGTAAACGGCCTGAATATTGAGTGGCAGTTTAAGATCATGGAAACCCTGGATACGCTGGAGAACGCGCAAATACAGACTGATGAATGCATCAAACGCATCAAATCCTTTTATAAGATCAGTGATGCGAGCTGGCAGAACGGTCTTAAACTATCTTATGTGTTCAGTCGCGCCAGAGACTATAAATATTCTGCCACGCTGCTTGAACCCTATCTGAACATGCCGGGGGTGCCTGAGAATTTACTGTTCATGTATCTTAGTTCGGCCAGCAGGGTGCCTGAAAAATACTATTCGAGAACTTTTGCAAGGGCTATGGAGCTGGCGCAGGAAGTAAACCCGGCGCGCTACTGCAAACTCATAGGAGCGCCATTTATGACCTTCCAGGTGTTAGAAAATCCGGAAGTTAAAAAAGTTTATCAGAACAATTGCGGGGATAAGAATTAAAAAAGCAGAACACAGATATTGTTATCAGCGTTGGTCCCTGTGATCCATGGAATCAGCGTTCTAAAAAAAATGCTATCCAAACTGTTTCACATCTGATGCCGAAATTTCCTTGCCTCCCAGAATAATCAAACGTTCGATCACATTCCTGAACTCGCGAATATTGCCCTGCCAGGTTTTTTCCTGTAGGGTCTGGATAGCTTCTTTATCTATTGTTTTTTTCGCAATTCCCATTTCCTCGCAAATCAGGTCCAGAAAATAATCAGCTAAAACAGGAATATCCTCTTTGCGCTCGTCTAAAGAAGGCACATGTATGGGAATCACATTGATCCGATGAAAAAGATCGCGCCTGAAATTTTCTTTTTCAATCTCTTTTTCAAGATCCTTATTAGTCGCGGCGATTACCCGTACGTTCACTTTAATTTCCTTATCTCCGCCAACCCGTGTTATTTTATGTTCCTGGAGGGCCCGCAGTACTTTTGCCTGGGCGCTCAGGCTCATATCCCCAATTTCATCAAGAAACAAGGTGCCGCCTTCGGCCAACTCAAACTTACCTTTCCGTTGCGCAACAGCGCTGGTAAATGAACCCTTTTCGTGGCCGAACAATTCACTTTCAATTAATTCAGAAGGGATGGCGGCGCAATTTACTTCCACCAGAGGGCCACCGGCGCGGTTACTTTTTTCGTGCAGCCATTTTGCCACCAACTCCTTACCACTTCCATTACTACCAGTGATCAAAACCTTTGCATCGGTTGGCGCTACCTTTTCAATTAAATCCTTAATGGTCTGTATGGCCTTTGAATTCCCTATCATATCGGCTCCCTTGGTGATCTTCTTTTTGAGCACCCTGGTTTCGGTGACCAGGTCGTTTTTTTCGAGGGCGTTCCTTACCGAAACCAAAAGCCGGTTCAGATCAATGGGTTTTGCCAGGTAATCGTAAGCACCATTCTTTACCGCGTCAACAGCAGTTTCAATAGTGCCATGGCCGCTCATCATGATGATAGCGCTGTTAACATTGCTTTCGGATAATTTTTGAAGTAATTCAATGCCATCGAGTTTTGGCATTTTAATATCGCTTAAAATAACGTCGTAATTATTTTTTAAAGCCATGTTCAGGGCCATCTGTCCGTCTTCGGCTTCTTCCACCTGGTGTTTTTCAAATTCAAGGATCTCTTTAATTGAGCGACGGATCGCTTTTTCATCATCTGTTACTAGTATTTTCGCCATAATGCTGTTTGATTAAATAATTTTAAGATTCTCTGTTGATAAAATCCATAAGTGCACCCTCTTTCAGCGAATACACAGAAACCCTGAGTTTATTGAGTGCGCAGGCATTTAAGATAAAATCCACCATCAGGCACGAGATCACGATCATGTCGAACCGCATAGGTACCAGTCCTTTGATCCTTTTGCGCTGTTCAAGCGTGGAGGACTGAACCAGGGACGAGATGTGAAAATACTCCTCCATATTAATGTCATAGGCGGTTTTATCGTTTGTTAAAGGTTCGCCACCCAGTTCACCGTTGATCATTTCCACCAAAGAATCAAACGCGCCGGAGGAACCCACCAGTTCAAAGGGCGGATGAGTTTTTATGACCTCGAAAAAACTGTGTAATTGTTCAGAAAGATATTCGTGTATGGCTTTAATTTCCGCGGCCGATATGGGGTTTGAGGGACAAAATTTTTCAAGTAGTCTCGCGGCACCGATCCTGAAACTGCCTTTCCAGAAGATGGTATCGCGGTTGGCTATGATGAGCTCAGTGCTTCCACCGCCAATGTCCATGATCAGAGACAAGTCTGAATTTAGCTGAACTGCTTCGCGGATGCCGAGGTAAATCAATTCCGCCTCGCGGTTGCCATCGATCACTGTGAGCCGGATACCGAATTTTTCATAAATGGTCTGAACAAATTCTTCGCCGTTGGCTGCGTCTCTTATGGCCGATGTGGCAAAAGCAATGACCTTTTCCACCCTGTTTTTTTTGATCAGCTCATTAAACGAATTAATTGCTTCAATGCCGCGACTAAAGGGCCCCGGTGCAATAAACCCCTTATTGATGGCGCCTTCACCCAGCTTTACAGGAACGCGTGTATTATCTATTTTTGAATATTTTTTGCGTTCATCTACTTCGATAATTATTAAATTAAAAGTATTTGTACCGCAATCAATAACCGCTAATCTCATATAACTTTTTAAGGAGGACGAAGTATTTTGTTTAATATGTTAAATATAAAGAAACCCTTTTATTTTCGCTGATTTTTTTTGTGTTTCAGGTACGGGGCATTTGTTCTGATACCCTTTGGTACTTTGAAAATTGATCATTATATTTATAATAGATTAATTATCACACAAATGAATAAATTTCTGCTGCTCCTTATTATCGGTGCTTGTTTTAGCGACCTTAGGGGGCAAACTGTTTTTAAGGATTATACAGATGGTATGCTCTATGTAAAACTTTCAAAAGCGTCGGCCAGGACAATTTCTGTTACCAATCCAAGAAATATTCCCCTGGCAGAACTTAAAATTTTTGCAAGCCTTTTGACCAAATATAATGTGACAAAAGCTTACCTGCCTTTTTACCAGGCTAAAGACGATCAGAATTTACCTTACACCTATAAACTGGAGTTTAAAAAAATTACCGGCGTTAATGCGTTTATCGAAGAACTTAGCGCCATTAAGGGCGTTGAATACGCTGAGCGCGTGCCTTTGATGAAAACCGACATTACGCCCAACGACCCTACTTTTCCGGCCCAGCTTACCCAGATCAACGCACAAAACGCCTGGAACGTCTTCAACGGGAGTTCCAACATTACAGTTGCCATTGTAGACAATGCCGTGATGTGGACCCACCAGGACCTTGTGGCCAACACCTATACCAATGCGGGAGAAATCGCGGGCAATAGTATAGACGATGACGCCAACGGGTATGTTGATGATGTAAACGGATGGGACGTGGCTGACTGGGATAATAACGCCATTCCAACGCAAACATTGATGGACCATGGTACCCACTGTGCAGGCATTGCCGGTGCGAGAACCAATAACGGCATAGGCATTGCGTCCATAGGCTGGAACATTAAACTGATCCCTGTAAAAACCACTTATGATACCGGCAATACTTCAACCATTTCCGACGGTTATGGCGGCATTATTTATGCGGCGCGTGCCGGGGCCCGTGTTGTTTCATGCTCCTGGGGCGGTGGCGGATTCGCGCAATCAGAACAAAATGTGGTGAATTATGCCTGGAACAAAGGCTGCCTTGTTGTTGCAGCAGCGGGCAATTCAAGCAGCAGTATCCAGAGTTATCCAGGTGCATACGGCAACGTGTTTTGTGTAGCATCTATCGGAAGCGGTGATGTAAAGTCAGGCTTTTCGAATTTTGGGACTTGGGTGGATATTTCGGCCCCGGGTGAGGGCCATTACAGTACTATTCCAAATTCAACAACGGGCACTTACGGATTTAAATCCGGCACTTCAATGGCCACACCAATGGTTGCAGGCCTTGCGGCCCTCATGCTCTCCAATTGTTCAACGATGACACAAACGGATGTAATCAATTGCATCTCGTCAACGGCGGTAAATATTTACACCCTTTCAGGGAATGCCACCTACTCAACGTCCAGCCAATTGGGTGCCGGAAGAATTGACGCTTTCGCGGCCATGAATTGTGCATCGGTTTACCTGACCGTTCCACCCATTGCCAATTTTTACGCATTCCCGCTCAACACCTGCCCTAACACACCAGTGACTTTCTACGACAGTTCCTTGTATACTCCCCTTGCTACAACACGTTCATGGACCTTTCAAAGCGGTACGCCATCTACGGCAGCGAATTTTACCAATGTATTGGTACAATGGAGTACAGCGGGCACTTACTCTGCCGCGCTTACAGTGTCAAATACTTTTGGCAGCAGTACTAAAAACAAACTTGCGTATGTGACGGTAGCCGGGCCAATCGCGTTGCCTCTGGTGGAGGGATTTCAGCAGCCTGCGTTTTTACCGGTAAACTGGACGCAGAATAATATTTTTAATGACGCCATTTACTGGAACCGTGTAACCGGTATCGGCGGTTTTGGCACCAGTACCGCATGCGCCGTTTTTGACAATTACAATATAGACGCGGCCTATGAACGGGATGAAATGCGCACCCCAAAATATATTTTTAGCAATGTAGCCTCGGCGCGGTTACGATTCGACGTGGCTTATGCCCGCTACAACGCGTTTTTTTCAGACACACTGGAAGTGAAATTATCAACCAACTGTGGCGCCACGTGGACCAGTATTTATTTGAAGGGTGGCTCGGTGCTTTCAACAAGATCGGATCTTTCGGCCAATACCTTTACTCCAACCAATGCCCAGTGGCGAACCGACAGTATTGATATTACAATGCTCACCGCGGGGCAGGGAAATGTGATGTTCAGTTTTATTAACAGGGGTCATTATGGCCAGGCACTCTACCTTGATAACATTAACCTGGCTTTCCCAACTCCTACTCTCAACGCGGCAATCCCTGCTTCGGTTTGTGTGGGGGCTACATTTAACAGCACCAATACCAGTGTCGGCGCGGCTACCTACACCTGGAATTTCCCGGGCGGATCACCGGCAAGCTCTAATGCCACCGCCCCCGGCGCGTCTTATCCGTCCGCAGGTCTTTACACCGTCACTCTCATCGGACTCAACGGAACCACAACCACGAGCGCTACACGCACCATCAACATTATTGCCCTGCCTGTTGTTTCGGTGAATACCCCAACCATTTGCGATGGTAGTGTCACCACATTAACGGCTTCGGGAACCAGCAATTACACCTGGACAGGCTTTCCGGCCGGACCTAACCTGTCGGTATCTCCGCCCATTACAACGGTTTACACTGTTACGGGAAGTAACGGCGTATGTTCGGCTGTGAAAAACGCCACGGTTTTTGTAAATCCCAATCCAACCTTAACAGTGAATAGTCCTACCATTTGCAGTGGACTTGCCGCGATCTTAAGCCCTACCGGCGCTACCAGCTACACATGGACAGATGGCACTACGGTTTCAACAACCCCTTTCCTGGTCATAGTACCTCCCACGACTGCGGTTTACACACTCACCGGCAGCAATGGCAATTGTAGTTCACAGATCACGGGTACTGTTCTGGTGAATCCAACGCCTACACTTTCCGCAGTAAATCCGACCATCTGTTCAGGCAGTGCGGTTACTCTCAGTGTTAATGGTGCAAACAGTTACCTGTGGAATACCGGTCCGGCAACAAATACTTTGTCTGTCACTCCGGCGCAAACCAATAATTATACCGTTACAGGAACGTCGCTTGGCTGCAGCAGTTCAAAAACTATTACCGTCAATGTGCAGGCGACCCCATCAGTTTCAGTAAGCGGTACGCAGCTGTTAATTTGCGCGAGCGGTGTTGCAACACTCACCGCTACAGGCGCTAATACATTCAGCTGGAGCAATAGTTTAACAGCACCAACGATCACTGTGAACCCAACACTCACAACTGCTTATATGGTGACGGGCACAAACACCCTTTGCAGCAACAGCAGCCAGATCACTGTAACGGTCATTGCCGCGCCTGCCATCGTAGTTTCTACCTCACCAGCATCTTCAAGTATTTGCAGTGGCGCGAGCGCTACATTGAATGTGAGTGGCCCTTACAATAATTTTACCTGGGCAGGACCCGGCGCCCCGGTTTCGTCAACCGTTGTCAGTCCAACCTCCAGTTCAGTGTACACTGTTTCTGCAAGCAGTGCTAACGGTTGTAATACGAGCAGCCTGGTTAACCTGGTAGTGAATTCCAATCCTTTCTCTACAATATCATTTACCAATGCCAGTTGCAACAATTCCTGCTCGGGAATCGCAAATGCATTGAGCAGCAGTGGCACTTCACCTTACACTTATACCCTGAACGGTGGCAACTGCAACAGCTTGCCATGCAGCAATCTTTGTGTGGGTGCGTATACCCTGCAAACGTCTGACGCGGCGGGTTGCAATTCAACTGCCAACTTCTCTATCACAGCTCCGGTGAACAGCCTGAGTTTATCTGTTGTTACAACAAGCGCGAGCTGCAGCTCATGCCCGAGCGGCAGCGGCAGTGTAAACGTTAGCGGTGGACTCGCGCCTTATAACTATACCTGGACACCAAACGGCGGCAATGCTGCTACCAGTTCGGGACTTTTACCCGGTTGTTACACGATATCAGTTAACGACGCCAATCTCTGTCTTTCACAAACTTCACTTTGTATTGGCATCTGGAATACAATAGGCATCGATAAGACCCAGCCCGGCATTAATCTGTTACTCATCTACCCTAATCCAACCCAAAACTTTGTCACCGTTGAGTACAATGGCTTTGTTTTCGATTACAGCATTTACAATAACCTTGGGCAACTCGTGAGAGAAAAATCCAACAATCAAAATAAAGCGGTTGTGCGCCTTGAAGATCTCGCCAAAGGTGTATATATAATAGAGATCAGGAATGGATCTGAGAGGGCGAACCGGAAACTGGTGATTGAATAGAAAGAGTTGGCAGTGAACAGGAAGCAGTGGCAGTATGCGATTAGCGCAGGGTTTCTACCACCGACACATCAATGTCGTTCATACATTTAAAATGTCCCAGGGGGCACTCATGATAACCCAATTTTGAACAGGGACGGCATTCGAGTGCTTTTACTTCAAGGATCATGCTTTCGGGCGCCGGCAAATATGGTCCCATGCCAAATTCAGGAACAGTATTGCCCCAAACAGAAATTATCTTCTTATTGAAGGCCGAGGCAATATGCATCATTCCGGTATCAGAAGTGATGACCCAGGCTGCCTGGCGTATAACAGACGCGCTTTGATTAATAGTATACCTGCCACAGGCATTTACAGCCGTGGGATACCGCGCTTGAAGTTCTTCACCAATGGCTTGGTCTTCTTTTCCACCGAGCAATACAACCGGCAAGTTCAGCTGATCACAGATCTTCTGCAATTTATTCATCGGGATCTGTTTGGTATAATAGGATCCACCAACGACGAGAGCTACAAATGATGATGCCCCGGCCGGAAATAATTCCGAAACTGCTACCTGATCTTTTTCTGCCGGGAAATAGTCTAGGCCCTGGCCGTCGTTTTGTACACCAAGCGGCGCTACTGTTGACAAATAGCGGTCTACAATGTGCACATCAGGCAATTGACCCAGCATTTTAAAATTAACGGCCAGAAATTTGTTGAAATTTATTTTATTGAATGAGAAGGACCTTGTCTTTAATTTTCTTTTTAACCTGAAACTCCTCAGGTTTTTGTGAAGGTCGACTAAGAGGTCAAAATTTTCTGATTTCAGTGCTTCATATAATTCCGAAATGTCTTTCTTAAAAGTATGGAGCAGGTGAATATACGGATTGCCATCCAACACAGAAGCAAAAACAGCTTTGCACACAAAATGAATCTCAGTACCCGGTAACTGTTGGTGCAGGCAGCGGATCACAGGCGTTGTAAGCACAATATCGCCAATGGAGCTAAACCTCACGATCAGTATTTTTTTGGGTACCATCATTCAATTACCTTGTTCCTTGCGAGTCTTTTTTCGCTGTATTTTTTTAAATAGGAGTTTAAAAAGATCGCTGCCAAGATAATTAAAACACCAATATAAAATGTAGGCTTTACCTCTTTATTCTCACTGTAAAATAAAATCGCCCAGATGATCCCGTAAACTGTTTCGAGGTTCACAGTGAGTACTATCGTATAAGGACTAATGTATTTTGATAAATTAACCGAGGTGATGAATGGAAAAACTGTACAAACAAGGCTTAACAGCAAAAGTCCGACCACTGAATTCTGGTCCATTGTAAAAAATTCTGCGTCAAAATCACCTTTTATTCCAATAAAAATAGTGAGCCCTAAAAGCGCGGCGCTCAATTCATAAAAGCTGATGATACCCGACCTGAGTTCCCTGGCCATGATGCCGTTAAACACGCTGAACAAAGCAGAGGTGAAGGCTGCGAAAATGCCCAACAGAATACCAAGCCAGAATTCTGTTTCAATTGAAAATACCAGGACAATTGCGCCAATGATAATAAAGCCGATGAGTACCTCGTAAAGACGTATGGACCTTTTGAATAACAGGGGTTCGATCACCGAACTGAACAAAGTTCCTGTGCTGAAAGCCACCATCGTAACGCTGATATTGGACACTTTGATGGCACCATAAAACGCGAGCCAATGAACCATGATAACAAGCCCTATGCCCGACAACTTTAAAAGCTGGATTTTTGAGACGCGGAACTCTTTTTTTGAAAACTTTAAATAAAGAAACATTACCGCCACGGTGATGAGTATCCTGAACCAAACCAGCTGCCAGGCATCAACAGTAATGAAACGACCCAGCACCGGTGAAAAACCCCAAATAAACACAATCGTGTGGAGCAGCAAATAATGTTTATTTATACCTTTAAACAAAAAATAAAATTAGCAATTTTATAGCATGGCTTTCATAAACAATTTAATTTATTTCGACAATAACGCTACTACCAAAATTGATGACAGGGTATTTGAAAGCATGTTGCCTTATTTGAAGGAGAATTATGGCAATGCAGCCAGCAGGCTTCACGCTTTTGGCTGGGTGGCGCAGGCCGCTGTTGAAAAAGCCACAGAACAAACCGCTCAACTCATCAACTGTGATGCAGGTGAACTTATATTTACGTCGGGGGCCACTGAATCGGTTAACCTGGCTCTTAAAGGCATTTATGAAGCCTACCAGAACAAAGGCAGGCACATTATAACATGTGTTACCGAGCATAAAGCAGTGCTGGATACCTGCGAAAATTTAAAAAAATCAGGCGCGGAGATCACTTATTTAAACGTAGACAAAGAAGGTCTCATTGATGTGGACGAGCTCAAAGCCGCTTTCAAACCTGCCACCATCCTGGTGAGTATCATGGCCGCCAATAATGAAACCGGTGTGATCCAACCCGTAGAAAAAATTGCCGAAGCCTGCAATGAAAAGAATGTACTCTTTTTTAGCGATGCTACCCAATTTGTGGGCAAACAACGCTGCGATGTGGCAGAACTGGGCATCCACTGCATGGCCTTCAGCGCGCATAAGATCTACGGTCCGAAGGGAACCGGCGCACTATACGTAAAAAGAAAGGATCCCCGCGTGAATTTAATTGAGCAGATCAACGGGGGTGGGCATCAGAACGGTCGTCGTTCGGGCACTTTAAATGTGGCCGGCATTGTGGGCCTGGGTAAAGCAGCCGAAATTAGTCAGGCAGACCATTGGGAAGACAGTACCCACATCTCCAAACTCAAAAATTATTTTGAACACCAATTGCTTGACATTGAAGGGCTGAGAATTAACGGCAGCACCAGGCACCGTTTATACAATACCAGCAATATCAGTTTTCCCCCGGAAAAAAAAATAAGTACTCTGTTTAACACCTTCGCATTTTCAACCGGCTCGGCCTGCAGTTCGGGTAGCACGGAACCTTCGCACGTTCTAAAAGCAATGGGATTAAGCAATGATGAAATTAAAAACGCCTACCGCTTTTCTTTCGGCAGACTTAATACAATTGAAGAGGTGAAAAGGATTGTAGATGCCATTAACAGCATTTAAAAAAGTGCATCCTGTTTTATTTATTTTAAATAGCCGAATACTGCTCATACACATTCCTTGCAACATAAATGGGACTTTCATGCCGCAGCGCGAGAGCAATTGCGTCTGCAGGCCGGGCGGCGACTTCAACAACCTTTTGTCCATCCGAATATTTAATTAAGGAAGAAAAATATCCTTCGGCGTCGAGTTGATTGATCAAAATTGAATGCAATTCAAAACCAAATTTCAGGGTGGCTGTCTTAAATAAATCATGTGGTAATGGGCGCGTAGGGGTCATTTTTTCAATGACTATGGCTATCGACTGCCCTTCAAATTCGCCGATGCCCATCACTAAACTCTTACCGGGATCGTCCTTTCCCTTAAGCGTTAAATAATACCTTAATTTACTGCCGCTCATAAGCCTTTTCAAACATGCTATTTTACTCATAGCGCTTATTCCCGCCACTTCTAGCTCAATTAAATCCTGAACGTCACTCATAAACAATTGCCCTATGTAGTATTAAAGGTGAGAAGTCGCCTGTTGGCTCACAACATGGGCAACCATTCAAATTTAAGCAATTCCGTTATTACTTTAATGGTTTTTGTACTGCTGCGCGTCCCAAATCCATTCCTCTCCACACTTCGTATATTAACCAACAACAATGAACTACACCAATCATGAAACAATTGTTTTTTATCCTTGCTTTAAGCATTTCAGGACGGATGCTTTCACAAAATTCAAAAATTCCCACCCCCTCGCCAGCCGATACAAACTGGACAAAAAAAACCATTAAAACAAAAGCCAAATGGAAACAATTACTCACCGCGGATCAATACGAGATCACCCGCGAAGATGGCACCGAAAGCCCTTTCACAAAAAATAATTTCAACGACAACCATGCAAAAGGCATGTATTATTGCGCAAGTTGCAACAACCCGCTTTTCAGCTCCTTTCAAAAGTTCGATTCGGGCACCGGCTGGCCAAGTTTCTGGCGCGCGTATGCCGGCAAAAGTGTTTCGGTAAGCACCGACAATTCTCTGGGCATGAGCCGTGATGCGGTTTCATGTAAACGCTGCGATGCGCACCTGGGTCACGTGTTCAATGATGGTCCAAAACCAACGGGATTGCGGTATTGCATGAATGGCCTGGCCCTGAGATTTGTAAGGTCGTGACGTCCTGAATACGCAGTTAAATATATTCATAAAAAATGTTTGAATAATGCGCTTTGCCGTTACGCCTGTTGCGCTATTACTGCCCTATTGTGTACCTTTATACCATGGAAAACGCGGAAACAACGGCTAAAAAACAAAACCTGGCATTCAGAATACTCACCGAAAAATGTCCCCATTGCGGAAAAGGACAGGTATTCAAAAAACGGGAAAACATCCTCCAATTGCCGGTAATGTACGAACGCTGCAAAAGTTGTAATTATTTTTTTGACAGGGAACCCGGCTACTTTTTAGGCGCCATGTATATCAGTTATGGCCTGGCAGTATTGCAGGGCATCATCACATTTTTGATCTGTCACTTTTTCTTTAAAGAAATGGAAACACTGATGGTTTGTATAGTGCTGGTGGCTGTAGTGCTTTTGTTTTCTATGAAAAATTACAAGTTGTCGCGGGTGATTTATATACATATTTTCCCGGGTTAAAGAAGGGCGGTAGAGATCAAAGTTCATGAGGATTAAGGGCTTCAACGGGTTCAAAGTTCAAAAGGTTAAGGAGTTTTACTTTTTTGTGATTTTCTTTGTAAAGAATTAAATTTACATATGGCTTATAATTCAAAAATAGCTGACAGGATCAGGGAATCGCTCATGGATCTTCCAAAAGTTGAAGAGAAAATCATGTTTGGCGGTGTATGTTTTATGGTGAACGATAAAATGTGTATTGGTGTGGTGAAGGAAGAAATGATGTGCCGCATTGACCCCGACGTTGAAGCAGTGGCGCTCGAAAAAACGGGCTGCAGACCCATGGACTTCACGGGACGACCTATGAAGGGTTATGTATATGTGAGTGATGAGGGTATGAAGACAAAAAAGAATTTTGATTACTGGATCAACCTATGCCTGGATTTTAATTCAAAAGCAAAAGCTTCGAAAAAAAAGCTAAAAAAATGAACGGTTTTTCGAGTAAGGATTTTAAAACCGTATCGCCATCATTTAGATGCAACACCTAAATATAATAACGTAGAAGTCGATTTACAATGTTGAAAGCATTCATAACAAAAATATTCGTTCCCGCCGCTATTATGTTCGCAACTACAAGTGCTGCGTTGGCGCAAAACCGGGTTGTGTTGATAGAACAATTTTCGAACTCCAGTTGTGCACCTTGTGGGGCAATCAGCCCATCTGTTTATGCATTTGTAAACAACAATCAACCTGATGTGGCGGCAATAGCTTATCACACACAGTTTCCATACAATAACGATTCCATGTATTTTGAAAACCCGGTGGAAGCAACGCAAAGAGTGAATTTTTATTCCGTGCAGGGCGTCCCCCATTCTGTTTTAGACGGCAATGTTTTTAATGGATCTACCAATACTTTTTTTCCAAACATTTCTTCAATGGTCGCCAATCGTTTAAGTGTTGTGCCGCGTTACCAGATACAGGCGACTTCACTGATGCTGAATGGCAGCCAGTTGACCGGCTCATTTAAATTTATTTCGACCGGTGCTATGAATGCCGGCGACAACCTGGTTGCACAGGTGGTGATCGTAGAAAAAAATGTTTTGAAAAGCTCATACGCGGCGTCTCCCGGCGCCAACAATGAAACCGAATACGGTTATGTGATGCGCAAAATGATTCCAAATGCCGCGGGAACAAACCTGGTAAATAAAACGATAAACGGCAGTGACAGCATCGCGCTCAACTGGACGCTGACAAACATCAAAAACAAAAGTGAGTTAAGGGTTGTAGCCTTTGTTCAAAACACTTCCACAAAGGAAGTTTACCAGGCACAACTTTTCAACGTGCCACCCGGACCTGTCGGTATTTCAGAAAACGGCGTTAATACCAGTGCACTGCAGGTTTATCCAAATCCAAGCAGTGGTGGGTTCGCTGTATGCTTCAAAAATGAACAATTTATTAAATCCATTTCAATCTTCAGCCAGCTTGGTGAGCTTGTTTTTAGCGAGGCCGTGAATACAACTACCAGCCACATCACAAGACAGATAGATTTGAGCACGGGAGTTTATCTAATTGAATTTGAAACCTCCTCCGGCAGGCAGGCGAGCAAATTAATCATCGCAAAATAACATCCGCTTTGGAAAAACCGCTGGTTGATAATTTTTCGCCCACTATCGACTATGCCTTAAAAGC
>JAZKFC010000020.1:55906-84623 GCA_040386615.1 Bacteroidota bacterium | reverse complement strand
AAAAATTTCCAGGTAAGGGCGGTTGGACATTTGCGAAAATCCCTGAGATATTGCAGGATAAAAACGCCCCTTTTGGCTGGGTTAGAGTAAAAGGAAGCATAGACGGCTTTGAAATTAAAAACTATAATTTAATGCCCATGGGCGATAAGCGCCTGTTTCTGCCGGTGAAAGCCGAAATAAGAAAAAAAATAAAAAAGCAGGAAGGCGATTTTATTCACGTAATCCTTTTCGCCGATACCGACCCGCTAGAGATACCCCGGGAAATAATGTTGTGCCTGAAGGAAGAACCTGCGGCGCTCAGATTTTTCAGTACACTTCCTGAAGGCGAGAAAAAACTATATATTCAATGGATCTCTTCCGCCAAAAAAGAAGAGACAAAAATTGAGCGCCTGGCGAAGGCAATCAACAAAATGGTGAAAGGCGAAAAATTCTCACAAGGTTAAAAATCAAAATTTTGTAACACATGGCGACCGAAACAGTTGCCCGATTATCATGGTCGTGACCTTTGGTTTGTTGCTGGCATTAACTTTGAGTTATATTGAAACAGACATTTATGTACTAACCATTAATAGCGTCAACATGGAAACCACAGAAAAATCACCGGTATTGCAAAAAACAATAGAAATAGAAAAAACCTTCCACTTGCCCCTGGCAACGGTATGGCTGGCCTGGACCGATCCCGAAGCATTTAAAAAATGGTGGGGGCCCAAAACATTCATCTGTACCTTTTGCAGGATAGATTTAAGAGAAGGAGGCAAATACCTGAACAACATGAAGGGAAATGGGCAGGAAATGTTTGGCACAGGGGTTTACAGGGAAATCCTTCCACAAAAAAAACTGGTTATGACTGACAGTTTTTCTGACAGCGAGGGAAATATCATTCCTCCGCCTAAAGAAATGACCGGTGAATGGGCAAAAGAGTTGATAATCACGGTTGAGTTAAGCGCAGACGGCAACAAAACCCTGATGAAATTCACGCATGAGGGGATCCCGGTTGAGCAACACGATGATTGCGTTATTGGATGGCAGCAATCTTTTAATAAACTTGAACAAAATTTAAAAACGTAACACTATCAGAAGATTGATATAAACTCTAACACCTTAAAACAATTATTATGGACAGCAAAGAATTAAAATTAAAAGGAAACTGGAATGAACTTAAAGGAAAGATCAAGCAGCAATACGGTGCATTAACCGATGATGATCTTACTTACGAAGAAGGCAAAGATGACGAACTTATTGGCCGGATCCAGAAAAAGATAGGAAAAACCAAAGATGAAGTGATCAGCTGGATACAAAGCTTGTAGCGAAATCGACCTTAAGCATAGTGACACCAGGTGCCACAATACTTTTTTCTACTATCAGAAATTGAGATCATTCCTGCCCTGGTTTAGCGAAATTTTATACAACCGGAATAATATTTTTTTAAGTACAGCGTTCTTAAATAAACTAAATCTATTCCGATGAAAAATAAAATGCTTTTAATGGCCATAGTCAGTGGAGTTGTAGTGGCCTCCTGCAACAAAACTTATGTATGTAAAGACCAGGCAGGGATTGTGACGGCGGAAGTAAAGGCCCGGTCGCAATCAAAGGCCAACAGTTTATGTCAGGGCAATAACCCCAACCCGGTCACGGCCATACAAAAATGATTTCCTGCGATCCTGAGGCAGCTCCTTAATTAAGGTTAGTTCTGAGCGTGTAAATAAGGTAAAGTTTTTACTGGCAGCAGAGCTCCGTTGATTTACAGCAGATGGCTTCTGGCTCGTCGGTACCGGCGCCTTCAGTTATTTTTATTTTCAGCGATTCTTCAAAGGATCTGCCTGTCCTGAAGCGTAAAAATCCGGTGGCAACGGCCAGGGCAATTGCGACTGAAGCTATGTTCCTTTTCATTCCAAATGATGATGATGATAAAGGAGAGTGGGTGAATTCCACTCTCCTGTTTGTACCTACTTTTCTTCGCAACAATCTGCGCCGCTTTTTTGACAATCGATAGTACCACAGTCTCCCCCGTTACCATTGCAACATTCAGGCAGACATTGTTCTGTTGCCGTTCTTGGCATTGTTTGTTGCTCTTCGGCACCTGACAGGGCGAAGATACTTCCGGCAGTAAGAGCCAACGTTGATGTTGCTAAAAGAATTTTCTTTTTCATCTTTTCCTTTTTTAGTTGAACATTAATTATTTATACTCTATAAGACGGATCTTTTACAAATTGATGCGTCCTTTAACATAATATCCTGGAGGAGCCTAGAGGGTTCCAAAAGTAGCTTCAAAATGATCCTTGTTACTTATTTCCTCAAGCCAAAAACTACTGCAATAAAAAAAGCAGTCCGGAGACTGCTTTTTAAAATACAAATTTGAGTTTAACAGCAGGAAGATCCTGAACTGCCAGCTGAGTTACATCCGCAACCCGACTGTCCTTCCGCTTTCTTTTCCTCGTCTAACTTGCAGCAGGCATCTGCGTTGCTTTTAGGAACACCACCACAGCATCCTGCGCTTGCATTGTTTTCGTTGACATTCCTTTTTTCAATTTTGTTTTTTTCCAGAGTTTCCATGATTGTGGTTTATTGATTTACCTTATAGACGGAGAAACTTAAAAATGATGCAACTAACATTTTCCCGGTTTAGGAATCGCTTCGAGAATGTTACCACGCCGATCTAACTCGATCTTGCAACAATCCATGAACATTTCCTTTAGTCTTGCCCTACCTCTTTGAACTCTGGACCTTACTGAAGGATAAGCCAGGTCGTATTTACCGGCAAGGTCTTTTTGTTTAATGCCCTTTATTTCGGAATCAATAATTATTTCACGGTACTCATCGGGAAGTTGCTCAATAAAACGGTGAATGCATTTTTCCAGTTCTTTGCTGCGGTCAAAATCCTGTTCATTTATTCCATCAGTAATATTATCTACCGATGTAAAACTGGTCTTCTGCGCATTCCTCCGGTAATAATCGATGATGGTATTTTTGGTAATAGCGAATAACCAGCTTTTCAGGTTCTCTTTCTTATCCACACCTGAAAGGTTTCCATGAATTTTTATAAATACTTCTTGTAACAGGTCTTTTGCGTCGTCCCTGTTATTAACACGTTTAACGATGTAGTTATTCAGGACTGAATGAAACTCGTTGTGAATTGCTGTTATCTCCATTTTAGCGGGTATTTTAATTGTTTGGACAAAATCAAATGAATAAGTAAGGCACTAAATAAGATCAAGGTCGAAAAAATCAGGTATGGTTTTACGGTATCCGCTAAAAGAAGAGATCCTCCCAGGAGGGCCCCGGAAGCAGATCCCAGATCTCTCCACGTTACGTTCGCGGCGATAGCTTTCAGGCGATTTTCCTGGTTGGCAGCAGCTCCACCCGGTGCCAATGCAGAACTGATGCTCTGAAAAGTAAAGGTGAATAACAGTCCTACCCTTATATATCCAGCAACAATTAACAGGAGTGAGAGGATAGTGAAAAATACAGCAATCAAAAAGATCTTTTCAATACCAGATTTATCCGCGATCTTCCCGGCAAAAGGAGAAACAAATACGTTGCTGAATCGCCTGTAACCAATGTAAAAAGCAGTAATGCCCGTTAATTCCAAAGCAGATATTTGATCACCTGCAAAAAGTTTTCCGATCAAAACAACCAGCATTCCCTCTACAACAAGCGCAGAAATAAACACCAGCGCATTAAATGAACCAGGTATAGCATTAATGGAGAATGTGTAGGACTGCTGACTTTTTGGAAGTTCTGGCAAATAAAATGCAAGAATAATGGCGGAAACGGATAAACCCGAAAAAATAATGAAGGTCGTCTGCACGCTCACATATTGCATAAGAATTGGCCCTAACATCAGTGCGAGAATAGGTCCTGTTTCCTGCAAACCCCTGCTTAACCCCAGGAGGAAGCCCTGGTTTTTTCCATGCAGGGAGTAACTAATGCAACTGATCCGTAAAGATGAATAACACAACCCCCAAACGATTCTTGCCGCGATCCAAACTACCAGGCCAGAAGCCAGGCCATAACACAATGTACTCATGGCTGCAAATACAGCCGCTAAAATGGTGAGACGCTTATAACCAAATTTATTAAACAGCCAGCCAAATACCTGGTTGGCTGCCAAACGGATAAACCTGTTTATGGATAGTAGAAAACCAACCCATATGAGGGGAACACCCAACTGAGCGGCATTTATAGGCAATACCGGGTATAGAAAGGCGTCTCCGAAACTTGCCAGTGCCAGCACAAAAGCAGATATTATGGTTGGTTTTAGTCCTTCTTTCATTAACAACAACTGTTTTTATTTTTAGCGCTGGTGTCTTCTGTACCACAACATGCTCCGCCTGAATCTGAATCGCTGCTGCAAACTCCTGTTTCCGGTAAATCCAATTCAACTTTCCCGGCAGCCTCCCAATCACCCGCCAACGCGGCTACTACTGAACGTACCTGCTCATAACCTGTGGCCATTAAGAATGTTGGTGCTCTTCCGTAACTTTTCATGCCAACAATATAAAAGTCCTTTTCTTTTTGTCGAAGTTCTGCTTCTCCGTGCGGACGAACAGTTCCGCAACTATGAATATTGGGGTCTATCAGATCAGCCAGGGCAGGAACGCTTTCCACCGTGCTATCAAAATCCACTCTTACTTCGCGAAGGAAAGATAAATCAGGACGAGTGCCCGTGTTGGAAATAATCTCATCAATACCGCCCAACGCTTTTTTAACATCGTGTTGCAATCCCGTGATAGTAAGTTTATCTCCACCCAACAAAATTTCATGAACCTGGAAAGGCGTGTAAACAGAAAGTCTGTTGTCGTTGATCAATTGCTCGATCTTAATTCCTAAAGCACCTCTGGCTGGCAGCGCATCATTTTCCTGGCCTCCGTAGATTTCCTTAATGTTTTTTTTGCGTAATATCCAGTGAATCTGTGTGTCAGGATAAAGTTCCTGGAGTTTATGCAATTCCAGGATGGAGTTAATGGCAGAATGTCCTCCGCCCACTACCAATACACTTTTGTTTTTATATCTTTCTTTGAAAGCTCCCAATACATCAGGAATTCCGTATGTGATCCGGTCTGAATTGTTCAGCTCCCCGAACGCGAATATGCCGCCTGATCCAAGTGGGTTATTGTTTTGCCAGGTACCCGAAGCATCAATTACAGCGCGCGCTTCGATGAGCGTGTTTGTGTTGTTTTGAACTACCTGTAATACGAAGGGCAGACTATCCCTTCCGGAAGACTTCATTTTATCGGTACCTTTTCTGCCGATGGAAATGACCTTGGTGTTAGTCAGCAGCTTAGGTTTTATTTTGGGATGTTCTGAAAGAGGTTTCAGGTAAAATTTAAATAGTTCTTCTCCGGTTGGTAGTCCTTCTTTGTCTGGCGATTGCCAGCCCGACGCTACAAGAAGTTCTTCAGCGGCTTTATCGATGTTATAGCGCCAGGGAGAGAAGATCCTCACGTGACCCCAGTTCAGCACATTAGCACCTGCCTGCTCACCGCTTTCGAGCAGGATAAAATCTTCATCGCGTTTAACCAGGTGTGCTGCAGCTGCCATTCCTACCGGGCCTCCACCGATAATCGCTATGGGTAATTTTTTATTTTCCATTTTAGTAGAGTTAAATTGTTCTACTTGTTAAGACGATAAAACTTAAAAAAGACGCGCGTTCATATGTTAACTAATGCCAAACATCATTCTTCCTGCTTTGAAGGACATTTGTGATCTCCGTACGTGCAGAACACACAGCAATCTCCTTCTTTAGGATACAATACCGCCTGGCAATTGGTACAGGTATATTTTAGCTGGCAAACTTCTGTTGGCATTTCTTCCGATTTTTTAAAATTGCATTTAGGACAGGTAATGATTGATGCACTGCTAATTTCTTTTTCACAGCAAGCCTCTCCTTTATCCGAACATTCGCTGCTTGCTTCTGAACTACATACAGTAGAACCGGTGAGCGAAGAACAAACGGCTGCTGGTTCTCCCGAGCATCCCCCCGGTGAACAATCCGTAGCTTCTGAAGCCTTGTATTTAGAGTATTCAAAATAGCTAACGAAGCCAATACTCAATATTAATCCAAACCAAAAAACCAGTTTAGCAATCGTGTTTTTTCTTTTTTCTTTGGTATTTGGTGCGCAATCGCAGGAATTTCCGGTCGAGCAATTGAATTTAGGAATTACATATAAAGAATAGTAAGACACTGTAAATGATACCGCACTTAAAGCAATAAAAACTGGTTCTAAAACACTGGTGAGAGGCGAGGCGGCAATCGTGGCTGCTGAAACTCCAAAGAGGGAAGCTACAGGAGTTACGCAAACACCTACGCAGGCTCCGCCTTTACAACATGCGAACAGAATTGGGAATGCGGATGTAACACCCCCGGCAATCGAGGACCAAATTGATTTTATTTTCATACAGTGATTTTATTTTTATTTATCTGTCGCATAATATATATTTTGTCTATGACGCACAATTTTAAAAATGATGCGGTTTTCAAATTAAATTTCTGCGACATCGCGTGCTTTTAACATCTTCCACAAAATAACCCCTAACATGGCTCCCAAAACCGGTGCGAGAATATACACCCAGAGGTGTTCTATATGTCCTGAAACTATAGCCGGAGAAATAGACCGGATAGGATTCATGGAAGCTCCGCAAATTGGCCCTGCAAACATGGCTTCCAGCAAAACCACGGAGCCTATGGCAAGTCCGGCAAACATGCCCTGCTCTTTGCTTCCTTTTGCCACATGCAGGATAACAAACATTAAAATAAACGTGAGAATAAATTCAAGCACAAAGGATTGCGTGGCCGAGCCCGCGGGTAGTGTGGCGCCCAGTGTTGCATTGGCAGGAAAAAGAAATTTTAAGGTTAAACTGGCTACAAATGCGCCTATCCCTTGACTTAAAATGTAGGGAGCGATCTCTTTTGCGGGAAATGCTTTCGCAAACCAAAAGGCAATGGTGACGGCTGGATTTAAGTGAGCGCCTGAAATATCGCCAATGCTGTATATCATAGCCGCCACAATCAAACCAAAAGTAATGGCAATTCCGGCGTGGGTAATTGCACCGCCTGATTCCTGGTTAATGATAATTGCGCCTGTGCCGCAAAATACCAGGGCAAAAGTTCCTATTATTTCAGCTACATATTTTCTCATAGTTTGCTAAATACATAAAGTGTTTCAAGGGCAATTTGTTTGCAGCGTTCATCATACTTTGTGTCCTGTTGAAGCGTATTATCAAATGCTTTGGGATCATCATAAGTAGTGCCTATGCGAAGATCGACACCCGGAATAAAAGGGCAATTTTGCTCTGCCTCGCTACAGGTCATAATAGCCGCAAAGTTTTTTTTGGGATTCTTTGGATCATCATAAACTTTTGAAAAACATTCAATCGCTTGCTCATGCTCGTCATAATGAACCTGGTAAACGGTGTTTTTATCAAGGTTGACCTGTTTAATTTTGAACCCGGCGCGAACCAGGGCATTGATAGCATTGTTGTTAAAAGCCGTGGCTTCAGTTCCACCCGAGTAGGTGTTGATGTTTGGGATTTTATAATAATAGCTTGCAACTTTCGCCCAAACCTCACCGAAATGACTCCTGCGCGAATTATGGGTGCAAATATAAACCAGGTTAATAGGTTCGCTTGTCAAACCTTTTTTTGAAATGTAATGCGAGATTTTTTCCAGGAGAATTTTTCTTTCCTTTGGAATTTCGTCGAACCTCGTTCTTAAATCATCGCAGTATTTTCTAATTTTTGGAAACATCAATAATTAAAATGGTTTAACAACATTTACCTCCAGGTGTGCAGCAGTTTTCATTGTTATCTGGAGTGAGGTCCACAAGATTTTTTTTCTGTTTCTGAACAGGGATACCACACTTGTCAGGAGCCAGGCAATCGGTTTGTTTGTTAGTGAGCACAAAGTTTTTGCCATTAAAACTTAAACCGTATTTACCAATTGTGGTATCCTGGTATTCAACTTCAATTTCTCCATCCGCAATTTTTAATACGTTTTCAGACAGTGATATAATGTCCCTTAGTTTTTTTGGAGCCAGGCGGTGGTCGAAATCCTGTGCCTCCCATAGCTGGAAGCTCACTACCCTTTCACGTCTTTCTATGCCGCCGCAGTCAATAAAGTGTTTTAACACCTCACCGATCTCGGTTACGTGGAAGTGCTTTGGCACCAAAGCACCATTGGGCAACTGGAAGTTTAATTCGTTAATCCTGCTCAGTTCAGTTTTTAATTCAGAGAGTTTCATGTTCTTAATTTTTAATCGTTCTATACCGATAGACTTTTTTAAATTTTTTCAGCTTAGCAGCATTTGCCTTTGTTCTCATAAGCTGCAAAGAACGAAGCCAGGTAACTTTGCGCGTTGGCCCATTCCTTTTCATCGATGCAATAACAAACTTTCGCGCCGTCGATATCACCTTTTATCAAACCCGCTTCTTTCAACTCCTTTAAATGCTGCGACACCGTGCTTTGTGAAAGTGGTAATTCATCCACGATATCTCCGCAAATGCAGGCTTGTTTCTTAATAAGAACCTGTAAAATGGCAATACGGGCCGGATGCCCAAGTGCTTTGGCATATTTTGCGATCTTATTATCTTTTACCGTGAATTCTTCAGTTTTTGTAGTTCCCATATTATCGTAAAAATACGATAAAACTTATTTATTACCAAATTTAGTGATTTGGCGGCCCGGAATTTTTAACCGCGGCGCCCGCCTAAAAAGATACAATAAGTCGGGATTAGCTCGCTTCGCTCGCTGATCCACCAAAAACTTACATTTGTTTCCTGGTGATAATATTAAATTCTGAATCTGGTCATGACTATATTTTTTTAGTTTCTTTTCTCTAACAAGGGCCTCACGTTTTAAATCATATAGTTCAAGATAAACCAAGTTCCAGGGAGTTTTTCGGGATGTATATGTAGATAACCCGTCATTATGCTGAATTAGCCTTTCAAAATAATCTTCAGTAAAACCCTTATAATAGGAATTATCCTTGCGACTTTGAATTATATAAACGTAAAAAGGCATTTTAAGACTATGATAAATTAATCTCCTCTGATTCGAACTAAGCGTAAGTATCTCCTGAAGTAGAAACCGCTGCGCAATTTCACTTCAGGCCCGCCACGAAGCGAAAAAACCCCTCCGGAATTACCGAAAGGGTTTTTTCTGCTTCTGTGGCGGTCAGGGGGGGATTCGAACCCTCCCCAACCGGGTTGGGGACTTTAACACCGTACGTCGGTTTAGTCCCCAACACCGTTGGGGAGTGATTTCAGCCACTCATCCACCAAAAACTTACATTTGTTTCCTGGTGATAATATTAAATTCTGAATCTGGTCATGACTATATTTTTTTAGTTTCTTTTCTCTAACAAGGGCCTCACGTTTTAAATCATATAGTTCAAGATAAACCAAGTTCCAGGGAGTTTTTCGGGATGTATATGTAGATAACCCGTCATTATGCTGAATTAGCCTTTCAAAATAATCTTCAGTAAAACCCTTATAATAGGAATTATCCTTGCGACTTTGAATTATATAAACGTAAAAAGGCATTTTAAGACTATGATAAATTAATCTCCTCTGATTCGAACTAAGCGTAAGTATCTCCTGAAGTAGAAACCGCTGCGCAATTTCACTTCAGGCCCGCCACGAAGCGAAAAAACCCCTCCGGAATTACCGAAAGGGTTTTTTCTGCTTCTGTGGCGGTCAGGGGGGGATTCGAACCCCCGGTACGGCTTAACACCGTACGTCGGTTTAGCAAACCGGTGATTTCAGCCACTCATCCACCTAACCTGGTGCTTTTTTAATATTCTGTTGTCACAGAGTATTTGGCTTCTGATGTCTTGTTTGGTGGATTGCTTTCGCTCCATCTCGCGCAAATATGCCTTAGCATATTTGTCGTCCACCTAACCTAACATTCAGTTACCTGAATTTTTGCTGTGCAAATTTAATTAATTTTTTATTAGAAACCAGAGTTTTTTTAATTTTCTTGGTCATCGCCCAAATACACGTCTATCAAGCCTTCAGGGGCATTAAAAAAGACTTTTTTTTCATTTTCGTCTATCTTTTCTATAAATTCTTCAACGAAGGGTAAAATCACTTCCTTTCCTTTATAATTGAGGCTGATCAACACCTGGTGACCGTTATCAGAAGTGGAAATAATGTTGCCAAGCGATCCATGTTGTTTATCGATGAGCTCAAAGCCCAGCAAATCAGCTTCGGCCTCGACTTCATTGACCAGCGCGGTGTCAATAAACACCTTTTTCCCCACCAGTAATTTCGCTTTTTCTACGGCATCAATCTCTTCAAGCGAAACAATAATGCCGGTATTATTCTCCTTGATGTCACTCAAAAAATACGGGGCTTTAGCCCCCGCCGCCTCCACAAACAACACCTTCAAATCTTCAATTTCAAAGTCACTTTCTGTTCTGAGGATCAGCTGGCCCTTTACGCCATGCGTCTTACTGAAATAACCTATAGGCGAAAGCTCCATTAATTTAACGCCGCTTTTACAAAGCTCACAAATAGAGGATGTGGGTTTTCGACCGTGCTCTTGTACTCAGGGTGAAATTGCACGCCTATAAAAAATTTGTGCGAAGGCAACTCAATGATCTCCACCAAACCGGCGTCAGGATTAATTCCCGACAAAACCATTCCGGCAGCGGTAAATTGTTTAGTGTACTCGTTATTAAACTCATACCGGTGGCGGTGGCGCTCAGAAATTTCTTTCCTGTTGTAAATACTATATGCCAGTGTACCTTCTTCAATTTTACAAGGGTACGCGCCAAGCCTCATGGTACCGCCCATATGAGAAATGTTTTTCTGCGCTTCCAGAAGATCTATCACGGGACTATTGGTTGCAGGGTTCATTTCGCGGCTGTGGGCATCTTTAAGGCCAAGGATATTCCTTGCAAATTCTATTACCGCGCATTGCATGCCCAGGCAAATTCCCAGAAAAGGGATATTATTTTCACGTGCATACCTGATCGCGGCCACCTTGCCTTCTATGCCCCTGTTGCCGAATCCCGGCGCAACTAATACGCCCTGCAGATTCTTAAACTTGTCATGCACATTTTCTTCGGTAAGACTTTCACTATGGATCCATTCTACCTTCACGCGACAGTCGTTTACTGCGCCAGCGTGAATAAAGGCTTCTGCAATAGATTTATAAGACTCTTTTAATTCAACATACTTTCCTACCAGGCCAAGTGTCACCTCTTTTACTGGATTGTGAAACTGGTCAAGAAAATGTTTCCATTTTTCGAGGTGTACCTCTGAGTCGGTTGAAACGTTTAATTTTTTTAATACGATCTCATCCAGTTTTTCTTTTTCCATTAACAAGGGCACCTCGTATATGGTTGGCGCATCGAGAGCTTCTATCACTGCCTCAGGCGACACGTTACAAAACAGAGCGATCTTCCTTTTTATGTCTTTGGTAATGCTGTATTCAGAACGGCAAACGAGGATATCAGGTTGCACACCGTATTCCAGTAATAATTTTACCGAGTGCTGGGTTGGTTTTGTTTTTAACTCTCCCGATGTGGCCAGGTAGGGCAACAAGGTGAGATGTATCACGGCGCAATCATTACCCATTTCCCATTTCAATTGACGCACCGCTTCAATATAGGGCAGCGATTCAATATCACCCACGGTACCACCTATTTCTGTGATCACAAACTGGTACTGCCCTGTTTTACCCAACAATTTGATCCTGTTCTTGATCTCATCGGTGATATGAGGGATGACCTGCACGGTTTTCCCAAGAAATTCTCCCTTGCGTTCCTTCTCGATCACCGACTGATATATCCTTCCGGTTGTGACATTGTTGGCTTGTGAGGTCGCCACATTGAGAAAACGCTCATAATGCCCAAGGTCAAGGTCGGTTTCGGCACCGTCATCGGTCACGTAACACTCGCCGTGTTCATAGGGATTTAAAGTGCCCGGATCGATGTTGATGTAGGGGTCTAATTTTTGAATGGTTACTGTAAAGCCGCGTGCCTGGAGTAGTTTGGCCAGTGATGCTGCGATAATTCCTTTTCCGAGTGATGATGTTACCCCGCCGGTAACAAAGATATATTTAGTGTTGGTTGACATACAGTTTAATCCGATAATTTACCGGGAGAATTTTTAAAAACTGTATGTAAAAGTACAGAAAAAATAATGATTGGAAACTTTAAAATACACTTATCTTTCATAGAATCCATCTTTTAACCACAAAGGGCGCAGAGAGCCACAAAGGGTGGGAATTGCCCGGTTTATCAGATCCAAAACTCAGAACTTTTTATTAAAATTTTTCACAAAATCAGTTGATTGCCTGCATTTTTCAGTCTTTCAGAAACCAACTACGCGGTAACATTTTACAATCAGCTATTTGGATTTTCTCTTTCTTTACACCATACAGTTTTTGGTTTTGCAGACTATGGTTATGAAGTTATGACAGAAAATGAAATTTCAAATAAAGTGATCGGATTCGCAATAAATGTCCATAGTGCTTTGGGCCCTGGTCTACTTGAGAGTGCATATAAAGAATGTTTGTACTACAAAATATCTTCTTCAGGACTATTTGTGGAAAAAGAAAAACCCTTGCCTTTAATATTCGAAGGGGTAAGAATGGATTGTGGTTATAGAATTGACTTATTGGTGGAACGCAAATTAGTTCTTGAATTAAAAAGTGCACAGTCAATCCATGACATTCACTTGGCCCAAACTCTCACTTATATGAAATTGGGTAATTTTAAATTGGGACTTATAATAAATTTCAATGTATTAAAACTAAAAAATGGAATTAAAAGGGTTATCAATGATAGGGATTAATTTACTTTATTGTAGTTGAAGATTCATGACACATTCATAAGACTCTTTGCGGCCCTCTGTGGCCCTTTGTGAATCTTTGTGGTTAGTTAATCCACTAATGTTTTGTTGTTGAAAAAGGTTACTTCGTTTTAAAAACCCCTAAACTCTCCAACTCTTCCAAAGACGAACGCTTTCCTTTATAAGTCATTGCTACAAAGGCATCGCTCTGACCTGCTGCAATAACTTTTTTGTTGAATTCAAAAGCTTTTCTTAGCGTTTTAAAACTTCCACCAATAAAAATCTTTGTGAGCCCTTCTTCGGTAGTCACTTTCTGAACCTTGCCAAATTCCTCAAGGTTAGGGTATGTAATATTATCTGCGTTCTTAAAGGCACCGATCTGTACCTTAAAATCCAGGTCATCTGCTTTGATATCGCCGTACTTGTCAACATACGTCATTGTTTTGGCCTGGACCTTGTTTTGAGGCACAAAGTCGTCTTTAGGGGCTTTTACAACCTGTTCTTTGTTGCCCTTAGCAGGCTTCGCATTGGTAGTAACCGATGCTACTGCTGCCGAATCTATGGTTTTCGGAGCTACCGTTGGCTGAGAAGCTACAGGCGCCCCAACCGTTGACATAAATGTAACATCATTTATTTTCTCGGTATAATCGCTCACCGAAGTGGCATCAACATTGAGCGTTTGCGGAGCCTGGCCCTGGTAGTTATATGTGAGTTTATACGCCGCGCCGGCCGGGAGCGACACCAGGTATGCGCCGCTTGCTGAATTGGAATAAAAACTCTTATAATGTGTGTTATTTTTTGAGCTCACCTCTACGGTGATGGCCGAAGCCACGCCAGCGTTGCCGGCTTTAACCACGCCCTTTACGAGAACAAGGGCGGCTTTGTTGCTGAAGTTGGGCTCTATCCTGTAAATATCCTTTAGGCCTTTGCCTCCGGGACGGCCGCTGCTATAATAAGCATGTTTGTTATTGGCCGCGAGCACAAAATAAACGTCATCATCAGTCGAATTAATAGGAAATCCAAGGTTTTCGGTGGTTTTAAAAGTTGAATCGGCGGTCATTACCGATCTGAAAACGTCGTAACCGCCCATGCTGCTCCGGCCCTCAGAACTGAAGTAAAGTGTCACACCATCGGGATGTATAAAAGGCGCATCCTCATCAAACGTTGTATTGATCGAATCTCCCAGGTTAACAATGTTTCCCCAGGTTGAGTCGGGTAGCATAGTAGCTTTGTAAATGTCGCGTCCCCCGTATCCCCCGCCTCTTTCGCTGCAAAAATAAAGGGTTCTGCCGTCGGGTGATAAAGAACAGTGACCATCCCACGAATATGAATTAACAAGGCCTTTTATTTTCCTGGGACTGCTGTAAGCCGTGCCATTTAAAACACTCTCGTAAATATCCCCGTGATCGTCGGTATTATCGCGGTAAACAAAAAGCACCGAACCATCGTTACTGAGTGAAATTGCCGCGTCGTGCGCGTCGGTGTTAATGTTTGCCAGGCCGGTGGCGGGCGCAAACTCATTGTTTTGTTTCACCGACATGTAAATATCCTCATGGTAGCTACCGAGCGGGTCTGACTGCGATTGGTCATTCATCAGGCCACCAAGGCTTTTGGGACCAACATAGGTGTAAATTAATGTAGATTCGTCGGCAGTGATGGCGGGCACATATTCTTCGCCTTCGGTGTTAATGGCATCGCCAAGGTGAGAGATCTTTGCGGTAGTAGGCCTTGACATCCAATACCCGGCGTTATCGATGTAACGTTTTAAAAGGTCGGCCTTGGTTTTGTCTTCGGGCGATAGTTTTTTAGCGCGGTAAAGATTGACGGCTGCGTTGGCTTCATCGAGTTTATTCACAAAGTGTGCCGCCTTTGCAACGTCGTACTCGATCTCATCTATTTTTTTATTTTTAGCGTAGATCTCCGAAAGGTATTTATAGGCGTCGTCGTGCTTGTCTGAGCGATAAATGGCACATTTGGCGTAGCTGTATTGGATGAATTGTTCGTTGGGATGATTCTTTAAAATGGCTTCAAATATTGGCAGGGCTTGCAGGAAAAGATTTTCCTCGTACATGAGCAGGGCCTGGTTCAGGGAATCTTTCTCAGTCTTGCGCCATTTGCGCACATTAGTGATCTGTGAAAAAGCACTAAGGCCAAAAAAAACAGTAACCAGAACCAATAATAATTTTTTCATCAAGCGTTAAAATTAGCAGTAATAATAACAAATTAAACCCGTTTGACCGAGTTTTTAAGTTAATTCGGACTCAAAACTAACAAATAATACCATATTTTGGGCGTTTGAGCTGATTTTTTTGGGGGGAAGCGTGGTTTATTAACGAGGTGGGATTAATTTTGCTGAGTTCACAAAAACACCCATCTGTCCGGCTTCAAAACCTTAGCGCCCATAGTTTTTAAGGTCGTAGATAAAATTGCTGTTGTAGTTATATTTTTCGCATTTCACAAGTTTCAGCTTTAGATCGTCGGGAATTTTGTGGGCTGAAGGTCTCAGAATTAAAAGATAATCAGCCAACGGCATATTACTTTGCACGCTGCCAAAATCTAAATTAAAATCCGGATAAGTCCAGCCGAAACGGTTGAGGAAGACAAGGCTGCCGTTTTGCGTCTTATCCCCGATGACTAAGAATTTCGAGTGTTCGTCAACCCTTAGCTCCTGCAAAAAACTTCTTATATCACTAATTTGATACCTGACTATGGATGAGGAATCTATGTTATCTGAATATCGCCTGTGCAAATTCAGTCTTGCATAGTTAAGACTGAGAATGCTCAGCACAAGAACAAGAAATATGCCGACAAATTTGATTACTTTCCTTTCAAATCTCGCGCCGAGATTAACTAACGAAAGTGTTGTGACGAAAATAATGCTCGGGACAATTGCGATAAAATAATAATCGTGATGAATAAATTGCACCAAAAACAAACTTATATAAACACACGAAAAGACAACAAGAAGCGTTATCATCCATAAATGCAATTTTATCTTTTTAATAAACAAAACATAAGTAAGAATTGCGGAAATGAAAAAATGGATGGTAGACTGGAAATAATATTTAGGATACCAATAGCTAGAAATAAAATTCAGCGCCATAAATATTTTCTCTTTGGGGTATTTCCAAAAAGGCTTTA
This sequence comes from Bacteroidota bacterium, assembly GCA_040386615.1. Lineage (GTDB taxonomy): Bacteria > Bacteroidota > Bacteroidia > B-17B0 > Aurantibacillaceae > Aurantibacillus. The sequence continues at coordinate 68,684 of JAZKFC010000020.1, read as the reverse complement.
CGTCAGTAGTGTAGTAATATGCAAAATTATGAGTATTATATATCCTGGCATACACGTACCACGACAAAATCAAAAGCGAAGAAACAGTAAACAAAATGTAGCTGGTCGAGTTGCTTAATTTCTTATCCTTTGAATTTAATATCAGCAGTATAAGGAAAGTAAATTCATAGTAATAGAAGGACACCTTAATTAATGCGGCAAAAGTTCCGAATAAAAATATTTTCAAAAGATCGCTTTGCTTTTGAGTCTTATGGTACAAAAAGAAATAATAAAAACTGATTAGGACAAATGAAAAGGCATGAATATCAGGCAAGTAGAGCGAGCCGTAATATAAAATAACTGTCGAAGAAAAAAACAATATTGTCAAAAAAACACCAATTAGTAGGGACTCTGACAATAGATAAATCGTTTTCATACAAAAGAAAAATCCAATGTACAAAAGAACCAAAGTAATTACTTTGAGTGATAAATAATTAACACCAAAAAAATGATATGTTAAACCCGCCAGATAGTAAATTATAGGAAACTCACTGCAACATTTCCCTTCAATAGATTGTAAGTTAAGATTCCCTGGGGTAAACAAGTTCCAATTTTCTAAAAAGAAATACTCAGAAAATGAAAAAGAATCCATTTGCCGGGCGAAGTGAATTCCCTGCGGTGGGAAATGGATGTATTGATAGAGGCCTGTAAAAACAAAAACAAACAAGAAACTGAAGAGACTTGAAATAAAAATTTTATTCTTGAAAATGAAATCTCTATTTAGATCTATTTGTTGCAAAATATCTTTGAAAAATAAGTGTTGCCGGAGGTAACAATTTTTAAGGTATAAATTCCGGTAGCTAATTCGATATTTTTTATTTCAAACAAATTTGAATTCAAGTCATTTTTCCAGAAAACACTCTCCCCGTTTAAATTAATAATCTCTATTTTAGTTATAATTTCATTATCCGACACCTTCAAAAGCAAATCCTTAACAAATGGGTTCGGGTAAACTCTCACATCAAATCCATTTTTAGTAAAAGCTCCTCCAATATTTGTAAACGCACCGGGAGCATTCATTACAGAATCAAATTTAACAATAAAGACATCGCTAAGACTGGAAGCAAAACCTGTTGTGTATCCTGCGACAATATAACCATTGTCTTTACAGTTCGCAATACTGAATACCTCCTCCATCCCCGTTGAACCGACCCTTCCACCGTTCACGTAGTAGCCGTTCTGATCATACAAGAGCGTCTTTGAATCCATTCCAAAAGCTGTTATTTCTCTCGTCGTATAACAGAAAACTATTCCACCAACAATCTCATAAGAATTTTTCAAACTGTAAATTTCTTCATCTTCATTTGCTTTCCCTTCATACCCGCTCCAAAGAAAATTTCCGGAACTGTTCAATTTAAAAACGTACGCGTCCTCCTTTCCGATCCCGAAACTCTCCGACCCACCACCAATAAAATAATCAGCATTTGCGTTTTGCACTATAGTGTTCCCGACATCTTTTTTTACGCCGCCATGGGTCTTAAACCACGTAGAATCACCTGAAGAGTTGAATTTAGTAACCCAGATGTCCCCAAGGCTATCACCATAACTTTTCGTTGTGCCGGTAGCAATGAATCCGCCATCAAGCGTCGGAACTATTTCCTTTAAATCATCACTTTTAGTGCCGCCATATGTTTTGGTCCATAGAAAATTACCATTGTAATCCAACTTCAAAATAAATGCATCATTTTCTCCCCTTCCAAAACTATAGGTTGTTCCACAGACGATTAGATTCCCATCGGAGGTATTATTGATAGAATACGCAAAATCCCAGTCTGTTCCACCAAAAGTTTTTTGCCACAGTAAATTACCATTTTTGTCTGTTTTAATTATGTAAGCATCATAACCGCCGTTTCCAAAAGAACTTGTATATCCGGCAATCACAAGACTTGAATCTGGAAGTTCAACCACACTTTTAGCAATTTCTGAAAGAACACCTCCGATATTTTTTTGCCATACAGGCACTGCCATATTATTTGTGCGCGAAATATAAATATCCGTTTGTATCGCTCCAAAGCTATTTGTTTGGCCTACAACCACGTATCCCCCATTTAGTGTTTGAATGATAGAATTCCCGACATCGTCATCGCTTCCGCCAAAACGCGTATGATAAAAAAAAGGAATTTGTGAAAAAAACCCTAGGCTTGAAATTAAAAACGATATTAATAAAACCTTTTTCATCCTATTTAAATTTTTTTGCGAAACTAAAAAACAAACTTTGCCCAAAGGCGCTTTTAGGAAAAATGTAACCCTGCAGGCTGTTGCTTCCTATTTTTAAAAACCAGTTGTTGCTATTCCAGGTAATCGAAGTACCAACGTTTACACGCACATAACCACCGTAACCGGTGTGCAATGCAAAGGTAACCTGTTTATAACGGTATTCGGGCTCCAAAAATATGTAGGGTTTGTAATTGGCATTAAAAATATGCCTGAAACCCAGCGACAATTTAAAGGCGTCACTGAAATAGATCTTGTTAACGATCACCAGGTTGGTGGGAATGTTCACGTTAAAATCTTCACTGCGCGCGTTAGAAACTTTGCGCAGCAGGCTGTCGCCGTTAATTCTTTTGATGGTTGAATCTTTGAGATCGAAAATACTGTTCACATTATAACCCGTATACCTGAACACAGAGTCACTGTTATACTGTACACTCTGGTTCTGCCAGTGAATAAAACCTATGTTGTTGGCATTCACCATCAGCACGCTTTTTTTTCCCAGGCTGCTTTTATAAGTAGTCTCGAAAAAAATGTCGGCACTGGCCCCTACCCCGTTAAAGCTGGTCAGGTTTTTTCTATTCGTATCGCTGAGGGCCATGCTGAAATTTGAATTGAGCAGGATCTCGCTTCCGTCGGCGGAGGTATAAAGACTGGAATTTTTACCGGTTTTAATAAAAAACAACTGTTCGCCTTTGATGAACGACACAGCAACCCCTATCTTACCCACCGAATCAACCTTGTGCATCATGGCGCCAAACTTCACTTCCTGGAACCTCAGCGCGTTCACATTGCAATTGCTCAGATCGGCTGTTTTACCCTTGTATGACTGGTTACCATAAAACATCAGGTTGAACATATCACGTGAATAAGTCGCGTTAACTATTTCCTGATTCTTAAAACTCATTAAAAAATCAAATTTGCTGTTGCCCTTTAAAAAAGCGCTCACGTCGTAATTTAAATTGATGCCGAAATTATTTTTATCGCGCAGGTATTTGGAAGAAGCCTTTTTGAGATCGTTGTCGATATAACCGCCCCAAACAAGTTTATTCACCAGGCCGCTACTCATGCCATTGCTGCCCGCATCGAAGTCAACGTTAACCGAAACACTGCGACCCATTTGCCCGTAGTTTAAAAACTGGCTGTTGTATTGAGCTTTTGCGTGAAAACAAATTAAAAGGCTAAGAAACCATAAAGAACGCAGAGAAAAAAAGCACTGAGAAGGCACAGAGAAAGTATCTGGAAATCTCTGTGGACTTTGTGTAGGCCTTTGTGAACTTTGTGGTAAAAAAAACGGACGCCTGTTTAACCACAGCGAATACACAAAATTACTTAAGAATCTTTGTGACCTTCGTGCAAAACTTTGTGCCCTTTGTGGTAAAAAAAACTGATCCCTCATTTTCTTTCTACGTTATAAGTCAGTTCGGCTACAATGTTCACCTTAAATTGATACTCCTCGTAAATAGTAATATCAGGCGGGTTAGGCGGCATTAAAAAATAGGTAATAATCTGAATGGATTTACTTCTGCGCAGGTTCGCGATCTTGGCGACATCAACAGGCACCAGCACTTTTGAAAGGGAAGGTGCAACCACTTTATTATTGATATCGAGCTGCCCACCCTCAACGGTATTTTTGCCCGGCACAAATAACGAATCTATTATTTTACCTGCGTCATCAATCAGATAAGCCTGCAGCCTGGCTTTAAAAGGATAACCGTTGGTGGCATTAATCACAAAATTACCTGATTTTACATTATCCAGTTGTTCAACATCTTTAAAGTCGACAGCGGTGTTCGATTTTAGCCTGAAATAATCGGCGTTAAAGCGCATTGGAATATTAATGTCGGCAATCACGTGAATGCCCTTGTCGTAAAAAGCAAAATCATGGTAGCCCGATATATTGCCAAGGGGATTAACATTGATGATGCCCTGTGAAGTTAATTTATCGGGCAGGTTCGAAAGAAAAGGAATAATATTACTGTTGACTTTATTGAGCTCTATTTCTTTGATGCTTGGGTAAACCGATCCTCCTGATTTGGTTGCCCGGTTAATGTTGATGTACGACAACTGCCCGGTTGTGAGTGCCACCGAAGTATTATGCAGTGAATTAATGGATTTGATATTAGACAGGGCGGCGCTGAATTCGGCGCCAAATTCGTTTAAGATCCTGAACTTGAAGTTAGCATCATTCAGTAAAAAATTTGAGGCGTAAAAATTTTTGACCAGGTCAAGCTTGGCTGTATCCAGCGGCACTTTAATGAGTTGTTGCCCGAAATAACCTTCAAGGTACTGAGGGATGAGTTTCTTGTAGCTCACTTCAATTTTGGCAATTTCGCCATTACCAACCAGGGCTGTATCGGCGCCGGGACTGATGGCCATCGTATACGTCTGGCTAATGGAGTTGTAACCATATCCTGAGAGGCCGGTCATGTTAAATGTAAAGCCAGACAGGTCGTAGTCCTTTACCAGGGAATTTTTGCCTGGAGGAATGGTCTCAAAAATAGTGAACTGCTGACCATTTTTAGTGGCGTTCGGGATCATGTAGGTCATATCAAGCGGCTGCGTAAGCGTGTTGCTAAAAGCTATCGACAGAAGCCCGCTCCGCATTTCAACTTTTTTAATGGCAACTCCGTTATTAATATTAAAGTCGATCTCAGTTGAAGGAAATTGGTTGAAAGATTTACCGGGAGCTACCTTAACAGGTTGCAGCCCCACAAAAACAGTAAACGACCTTACGAAAGCAGTGTCGGGGATGGCTATTAGCGAATCGAGTTTAATGGCAGTGATCTCGCGGTTCACCGACAGGTATAACAGGCCGGTATTATCTGCCTTAAAAATAGAATCCCCGATAAAATTTTTGATGTTAAGCTGACTGTTAACCAGGGGCAATGCTACATCCACGTCCCAGTTTGCAACGGTGGGCTTCCTGCAGCCAAAGAACAGGGAAAGCAGGGCCACAAAAACGCAGATCTTTTTCAATAAATGCATATTTACAAATATAATTCATTTACACGAGTTTTAAGAATGGTTAACGGGTTTTGACCCTCATTTAAGATTGCAGTGGGTTGTTGCGCGTGTGATGCCGGCTGGTTGTGCATATATACCGGAACCGCGGCAACGCTGCCAGGATTAAAAGTACAATTTCAGGGTATTACAAAATGCGTTTTAATCTTACAAATGAAAGCATGTGCCCTGATTGGGAAAGGTGAGCATTTTTAATGGTTCTACATTTGTCCCATACAAAACCTATACAAACAAAAAATGAAAAATTTCAAATGCATCCCCTTTTTCCTGGTCCTTTTTATAATCGGCGCCGGTAATTTTAAAGCACAGGTAAAAATAGGGGACAATCCCAATACCATTAACGCCAATTCAATGTTAGAGCTTGAAAGCAGCAATAAGGGGTTTTTGCCCCCGCGTGTTGCTTTACAAAGTGTAACATCACCAAGCCCTCTCACAGCACCCGTTCCAACCGGGATGATTGTTTACAGCAGCAACGGTAGTATTAGCAATGGTTGTTATATGTGGAGTGGTTCCAAATGGCAAACCTTCAGCATGGATAACGCGGTAAGAAATAATTTTGTGCTCGTAAAGTCGGCCGCGGACCTTCCTGCACCTGTTGGTGGGGTGATCACCCTGGTGGCGGGAACATTGTATGAAATTAACGGAACTGTAACTCTAAGCGACAGGATTAATCTTAACGGTTGTAACCTGCAGGGCGACGATGCGGGCAACGATAAGATCATTTATAGCGGATCGGCCGAAATGTTTACCGGCTCGGGAGTTGGAAATATCAGCTATCTCACGCTCACTGCACCCTCGGGTAATGTTTTTAATGTGAATGCAGGTGGCCTGAACAAGAATTTCCTGGTACAAAACTGTTTTATTATAGGCTGCAACGCTGTTGGAACGATCCAGGGGGTTGGAGGAACCGTGTTCTTCTCAACAGTGGCCTATTTTTACAACACCAACGGGATCGTATTTCAAAACGATAACAACGTGGTTTTAACCAACACGCTCTGGGACATAACCAACTATAATGTATACGAAAAATTTATCGGGGCCTTTAACGTGATCCAGATCCTTGGGGGTGACCGCCTGGTGAATTCAGGGAACAGTGCAACCGCCATTCACATCAGTGGCATCACCAGCGTCATAAGCGCCTCCATTAAGGTGGTGATGTTTGTTGGCACGGGAACTTACGTTGTAGGAACCTTTTCGAACGCGTGGGAGGTTGAGGCTTCGGGTATTAATACCGAAAAAGATGATGTGGCAGCGGGAAATCTCTACATTTCTTCGGCAGCAACCACCGTTATTTCGGCAACCGGTGTACCGGTAAAGGTATCTGGTACTACAACAGCTGCGAGTTTATTCAGGGTTACCTCGCCGGTAACCAATCGCCTCACTTATACCGGTTCCAAAACCAAAAGGTTCCAGGTGATCTGTTCATTAACGGCCACGCAGGTTTCAAGCAACAAGTATTTTTCATTCTACATCGCTAAAAACGGTGTAATTCTCCCTGAATCAAGACAGGAAATAAAGATCCTGAGTAGCTCCGATCAGGGTCCGTTAACACTATCATGTACTGTGCCCTTAGCGCCAAACGACTACATTGAGGTGTGGGTTGAAAATGAAACTTCGTCCACAGATCTTACAGTTCAAACCATGAACCTTGGTATAAAATAATTATGAAAAATATAAAACTACTTTTTACATTTTCAACCTTGTTATTTTGTCTGGCGACCAGGTCGCAGAGCCAACTTACCAACGACGGCAATTTTAAAATTCACAACGGCGCTAACATGTCGGTGTTCGGTAACTTTATCAATAACGGATCTTTTACCGATTCAGCTGCTATGATCACGCTCGCTGGAACAAGCCTTCAGCAAATAGGCGGAAACTCAGTCACCACTTTTAAAAATCTCACCTTAAATAACGCAGCAGGTTCCTATCTGTCTTCCAACCAGTCCATAGCGGGTCAGTTGAATATACTCTCTGGTAATTTTACAACAACCGGTTACGATTTTACATTGTTATCCAACCAGTATCGCACAGCCAACATCGCGCCTGTTTTGGGTGACATTACAGGCAACATTACTATGCAACGTTACATCAGCGGTCAAAGCGGCTGGCGTTTCCTTGCGAGTCCGGTTACCGGTGTTACGATCGCCGACTGGCAGGATGATTTTATAACAAGCGGGTTCAGTGGTTCGAATTATCCGCTGAATGCTTTTACGTCCATTTACACTTATGATGAAACGGCAGCCGGCATATATGACAACGGTTATCTGCCTGCCACAAGCACGGCCAACGCTCTGGTTCCCGGCACCGGCTACTGGTGTTACCTCGGTCCCGGGCCTGTTACGGTGGATGTTACCGGCCCTGCGGCGAAATTCAACCAGACCTTTTCGGTATCCTATACGCCCAGCGGAGGATTAACGCAGGATGGTTACATGATGCTTGGCAATCCTTACCCGAGTGCCATTGACTGGAATTCATCTGCCTGGACCAAAACCAACATCAATGATGCCATCTATATCTGGAACCCCGCGCTTCAGCAGTACGCAAGCTGGGTAGCCGGTGTAGGCACAAATGGTGGATCCAATGTGATCGCCTCTTCCCAGTCATTCTGGATTCAATCCAACGCCGCCAGCCCGGCGCTGAACTGCACAGAAAATGTGAAAGTTTCGGCGAATCAGCCTTTTATAAGGCCAGCCAATAACCCTGTTTTCAGTTCTATCAAATTAAATCTCAACGGCAATGGTTATTCAGACGAGTGCTGGATGCTTTTTGGCGCAGTGGCTACCAATCATTATGATAATGCTTACGATGCCAGAAAATTTTATTCTGATAATAACCAGGTACCATCACTGGCCTCTCAGGACTCTACACTTGCTGACATGGCAATCAACAGTCTGCCACCTGTCACGCATTCAGTGTCAATTCCGGTGAAAACACTTGTACGTGCTACAGGCATTTATACGCTCAGTTATGACAGCAACTCTACCTTTGATCAGTTTAGCTGTATTGTTTTGGAAGATTTATTAACCGATATCAAAACAAACCTGGCCGCCGGGGCAACTTATACCTTCTTTATTGAAGACACTACCAGTGCCGCAAGGTTTCTGATTCACGTGGCAGCCGCTCACCATACTGAGGTGATAGCTACTACCTGTAATGGTTTTAACGACGGGGTCGCTGTGGCGAAGGGAAAAGGCTTTGGCCCGTGGACCTATAACTGGATCAATTCGGCAAACTCGGTATTGAAAACAACGCCGGCTACATTTAACGCCGATACTTTAAATAACCTGGTTGCCGGCCAATACTATGTTACTATTGCCGACATTGGTAACACATGCGGACAGGTAACCGGCACAGTGAGTATCACGCAGCCGTCGCCGATTATACCATCCTTTACAGTCAACAAAGACACGCTCTACGCCGGTGGAATTGACACGCTGGATGTGGTAAACGGTAGTACAGGCGCCACCGGCTACCAGTGGGACTTTGGAGACAGAAGCCCAATCGTTTATTCGCAAAATCCCGGGCCTCATGTTTATGCGTATCCCGGTAAATACCTTGTTAAGTTGATCACGGGCACGGGCCCCTGCCTGGATTCATTAATGCGCCTTGTGACCGTACTTGATCCTGACGCGGTTAACATTCCCGAGTCGTTTTCCGCTATGGAAGTTATAGTATTTCCCAATCCCAGCGATGGAGAATTTAGTGTACGATTAAAAACTGATGATTTTTCAGTGGCGCAATTTGATCTATTTACACTTTCGGGAACAATTATTTACAGCACCATGCTGCAGCAGCAAACAACACAGATTGTTCTGCCACAGATCGCAAAGGGCATATATTTGTACCAGGTAAGGGTCAAAAACGCGGTCATCAGCAACGGGAAGCTGATCCGAAATTAGTATGGCGGCGATTTTCAGAAACACTTAACCTCTTAGCAATTTTACTGTAAAAAGGCTCTTTTTTTTAAACAAAAGGGCCTTTTTGCATTGAAAACTGGTATTTCTAATGAAAATTAACAATCATACTGTTTAGGTAAAACAAGTTGTTTAATAGATAAACGGGTAATTTTAATCGATAAAGTGACGATTTTAGCAAGTTTTATCGAAAATATGCTAAATATTTTGTACCTTTGCCCTGCATGAAATTTAGCTTACGATTTTTTATCTCCTGGTTTTTTTCAGCCCTAGTAATGTTCATTTTATTTTACCTGTGGCATGGTTTATTTTTAAACGATTTCCAACGCCTTAGTTTTCCTTTGAGTTGGTTCGTAACTTTCGCTGCTATTACTTATTTGCTGTTCGGTGCCGGAATCTACGTGCTTTATGAATCATCACTGATGAAAAAGATAAAAAACTTCCTCATCAGGGGTATTATTTGTGGCCTTATTGGAGGTTTTTCACTGTTTATGATCGCCACCATCGTTAATATTTCTTTAACAAGGCACCTCAGCGCGCAGCACCTCATGGTGGACTGTATCTGGCAAATGACCGAGCAAATAGTCGGAGCTATGGTGATTGTGGTTGTTAAGGGCTTTATCCATGAGCCTATCCCCGAGCACATTTAAAATTTGAGCTCCAAAAAATAAATTCATAGCTTTAGCGTCTTATGCAAGCTTTTCTTTCCTTTATAAAATCAAGGCAGTTTTTCTTAAATTTTGGATTGATCCTCGCGGTGATTTTCCTGCTCTTTTTTGGTGTGATCCGCTGGCTTTCGTCGTACACCGAGCATGGTGAATTTGTGACGGTGCCCGATTTTAAAGGCCAGGCCGTAGGTAATCTTGAAAAATTTGTCGCCGATAAAAACGTAGGGTACCAGGTTATTGACAGTATTTATGACCCTAAGGAAAAATCGGGTATTGTTTTGCGACAGGATCCTGAGCCAAATATCAAAGTAAAACACAATAGAACGGTATATCTTTACGTTACTGGGATGCTTGCGCCACGGATCAAAATGCCAAAACTGATCGATAAAAGTGAAAGGCAAGCCAGGTTAATAGTAACAACCTATGGCCTGAAGGTTGGGAAAATGATAGAAAAAAAAGCGGATTGTAATGGCTGCGTGATGGCGCAACTCATCAACGGAAAAGAAATTGAGCCCGGTAAAGAAATTAAAAAAGGCAGTGTTGTTGACCTGGTGATTGGACGAAAAGATAATTTTTATAATAGTTACACAGATAGCAGTAAGGTTGAAGAACCTGATTTTGACAAGGAATGATGTTTAGGACCACTTTTATTTTAATTTTTGTCAGCCTGAGCGGTTTTGCACAGGAGGCACTCAAGCCGCTGAATTACAATCTCAATTACATTCACCGCGACCTGGCAGCTGAAAAACAAATTGCGGCACCCATCGCCTATAAAACACTGTCTACCTCGCTCAACATTCCTTTCATTGAAGATTTTTATTATTCGCCCACAAAAAGTTACCCCGACCAGAATAAATGGAGCGATGAAATGGCTTACATCAATTCAGGATATGGCATTGCCCCGCCCAGCATTGGCGTAGCTACCTTCGACGGACTCAATAAATTCGGCTATCCCTACTTTCCGACACTCACAAACAATGCCTTATCCCGCGTGTCAGACACTTTAACCTCCAGGGAAATCAATTTACTAACGACTGCCACTTCGCAAACGCTTCAGCTTTCCGACAGCCTTGCACTTTCGTTTTATTACCAGGCCCGCGGTTATGGTGATGCTCCTGAATTAACAGACAGCCTGGTGCTCGACTTTTTTAGTCCCGGTAAAAATCAATGGATAAACAAGGTTTGGTTCTCAAAAGGTAACGCCAATGGCAACATATACGACACAGTGTTTAAGCGCGGTTTTGTAAAAATAGACTCTTCTGATTATTTAAAAGACGGATTTAAATTCAGGTTCAGGAACAGGTCGTGCGGCACAGGTAACTACGACCACTGGCACCTGGATTATATTTATCTTGATAAAGACAGGAGCAGGAAAAACGACACTGCTTATAATGACATCGCGTTTGCATACGTTCCAACACCTTTCCTTCGCGATTACTCCGCCATGCCCTGGGAGCAGTATTCAGCCAGTGAACGCGTTGCCAGCAATAAGGTGAAGATTAAAAATAACGGCATTGCAAATGTGAACATGACTTATGAATATAAAATTGATACTTCAGGTCAGCAGGTTCATTCTTACACAGGCGGGGCTTTTGTGTTGAACCCGTTTAAACAGGTGGGGTATAATAGTAATGCCAATCACGCCAGTCCGCCTTTTACCTACACCTTCCCCCCGATGCCCGACAGCATTGACTACCGCATCAAACACTACATTTTCAGATCAGGCTCCTCAGCCGATTTTATCGCCGAAAATGATACCGTGGTGCAATACCAGAAATTCAGGAATTATTATGCACTCGACGACGGCAGCGCCGAAGCGGGCTATTACATCAACGCGGCAGGTGGTAAAATAGCGATTAAAATAAATGTAAACGTAGCCGATAGTTTCTTAGGCGCAAAGATTTATTTTGATCCAGTATCCAGTGTACAATCGCAAACCAATTCACTGGGTTTCAGAATCGCGGTATGGTCGCCTGGCGCTAATGGTCCCGGTATTTTGCAATTCAGAGATACCATCTTCAGGCCAAAATATTATAACCTGTCACCCGACCATTCATTCGCGGAATTTAAACTTGTACGCCCTAAATTGCTGCAGCCCGGCACCTATTATATAGGTATCCAGCAATTCGCCGACTATATCACTTTTGGATTTGACATGAATACTGATCACAGCGCGACCACTTATTATGATTCAGGCGCGGGGTGGACGCAGTCTACAGAAAAAGGCGCCGTGATGATCAGGCCGGTTTTCGGGAAAACACTGCCGCCACCACCGGTGGGTATCAGTGAGGAAACGGTGTTTAAGGATAATCCTTTTCTTATCTTCCCGAATCCTGCTTCCGACCAGCTGGTCATCAGAACCAAACAGGTGGAAAAAGCTTCCTACAGTCTTATCAACGTGATGGGCCAGGAAATAACCGCCGGTGATATTGACAGTACCGATGAAAGGATCAACACCAGCAGCCTCAGCAACGGCATTTATATCCTGGTATTGAAGGTCGGCGCAGAGAAAGTGCAGCAACAAAAAATAATCATTCAGCACTAAGCCACATGCCGGAAATTGAAGAAGAAGACGTGGCAGGCGAACTCAACCTGGACGAAGAACAACCCCTTTACGAGCATCACCACATCAAAGTAGAACGAGGACAGGAAACCATGCGCATTGATAAGTTTATCATGATGCGCGTTGCCAATACTACGCGCACCAAGGTTCAGAATTCATGCGAGGCGGGCAACATCCTGTTAAATGGCAAACCCGTAAAGTCAAATTACAAAATAAAACCACTCGACGAAATCTCGATCCTTGGTGACGATCACGTCGCCATCGGCCACCGCCCGATCCCAGATTCACGCATCAGGGACCTGAAGGCTGGCGGTATCCAGAACGTGGTCAGCTGTATGCCCCTTGCCACGCAGCCAAGC
>JAZKFC010000020.1:0-55896 GCA_040386615.1 Bacteroidota bacterium | reverse complement strand
GCGTTCCGCCGCGCAGCGTGGAGGTGGTGCCTGAAAATATTCCGCTTGACATTGTATACGAAGACGATTATATCATTCTGATCAATAAAAAACCCGGCATGGTGGTACATCCCGCCTATGGCAATTACACAGGTACACTCGTTAACGCGCTGGCATATCATTATGTAAATCTGCCTAAAACACGAACCAAATTGAACAACGATTTGTTTTTAGACCGCCCGGGATTAGTGCACCGCATTGATAAAAACACTTCGGGAATTATCATCGCCGCTAAAACCGAACTGGCGATGGTGAGGCTGGCCAAGGATTTTTTTGACCGCACCATGGATCGCAAGTACATTGCCATTTGCTGGGGCGACTTGAAAGAAGACACGGGTACCATTGTTGGGAACGTTGGGCGCGATCTTAAAAACCGAAAGGTCATGTACGTGTTTCCCGAAGGCAGCGAACATGGCAAGCACGCAGTTACCCACTACAAAGTGCTTGAACGTTTCGGGTACATTACCCTGGTTGAGTGCAAGCTCGAGACCGGACGTACGCACCAGATCCGCGTGCACTTTAAAAGCATTGGCCATCCTTTGTTCAACGACAACGAATATGGCGGAGATATTATTCTCAAAGGGTTAAATACAGCCAAATACAAGCAGTTCATTCAAAATTGTTTTGATCTTTTGCCGCGGCAGGCGCTGCACGCTAAAACCCTGGGCATTAAACACCCTATCACCGGCGAAAAATTATTCTTCGATAGCGAAATTCCGGCAGACATTCAGGCTGTGCTTGAAAAATGGAGACGCTATGTGAAAGACAAGCCAAGCGATTAGATTCCACCTCCAAAACAAATTTCCTGCAATACTCCGGCAAAATTTGCCCCGGTAAATCATGCCTTGATATAAACCAAAATATACTTTTTGGCTTCGCCGGGATTTGACACTCAATACAAAATATTTTTGAATAAAATCAAACAAAAAGTAATAACATCTTACATTTGTAATTAATTTTACTTTTATGCATCCTTTTGCAAGCGTTTGCCGTATATTGGCGTAATTCAGGGGGAAAACCCACAACCCTTGAGCCGTTATTAATGAAAACACATTACTTTTTTCTCCTTTTTTGCTCAATTTCACTCATAAGGGCCCAAACCCTCGCCAATTATACATCGGTCAGGAACACAGGAATTTCTTATTCTTCTATTTCCTCAACAGGCAATTCTTTCAGTTCATGGAGAAATTCGGCAGGCAGCACGCAGGATGATAACCGTTCTGATTTTACAAACATAGGTTTTGATTTCTGGTACAATGGCATTCGCTACACACAGTTCTCGGTGTCAACTAACGGCTTTCTCGATTTTTCAAGCTCCACCGACGACGGTGGGCCGCAGGGTGACGATTTTGGATACAACAACGCGGCTTTTAGCACCTTTAATTCCGCCAATGCGACAAGACCGGCTATTGCACCTTTTTACGACGACCTTACAGCGCAGGGAAATACAGCGGCGCTGGGAAACAGTCTCAAGTACCTTTTAACGGGCTCTGCGCCCAACCGGGTTTTAACCGTTGAATGGATCAATATGGCTGTGTACAACAACATCACGCCGAGCCTGAACTTCCAGGTGAAACTGTATGAAAGTAGCGGTGTGATCGAGATTTTATACGGAACTATGAATGCCGGCGTGAATATTTTTTCTTATTCCATGGGCCTTAATGCCGCCACCCTTTCTCTTATTCCAACAGCTGCTCAGCTTAAAGAATTACAATCTGTAAACGGCAACAGTTTCAGCAATAGCGTTCAAAACAACCTATCGACAATGCCCACTACCAATTCCCACTATGTTTTTACACCGCCTGTGCCTACAACGGTTTCAGGGAGCATCACATTTTCGGCTGTTGCCCAAACAAGTATGACCGTGATCTGGCCCAACTGGGCCTCAAACGAAATAGGGTATGTAATTTACAATTCAACCGACGGTATCAACTACGATTTTGTCGCTCAAACAGCGGCAAATGCCAGCTCCTCAGGTATCAGCGGTTTGTTGCCGGCTACTACCTATTACTGGCGGGTTTACGCGGTTACTGAAGGTTGCCTGAGCAGTCCGCTTAACGGTACACAGACCACTTCAGCAGCCGGAAACAAAATCTCAATTACTACAGGCAACTGGAACACCGCCGGAACCTGGTCACCAAGCGGAGTTCCTACGGCAGCCGACAACGTTACCATCGCCAATGGCCATGTTGTTTCTATAAACGTTGACGCGCAGTGCAATAACCTTATCGTGGGACAGGGATCAGCCACCACCTTAAGGTTTAACGGTGGTACTGCCCGTACATTAAATGTCAACAACAATATTACAGTTAACAGCGCTGCCATCTTTAACGTTAATACAAGCTCCAATCAAACACACGCATTGATCGTGGAAGGTGATCTCGTTAACAATGGCAGCATCGATTTTGCGACAGACGCCAACAGCCTTGTAAACACGAGCTTTATTAAAAACGGCAACCAAACCCTCAGTGGAAGCGGTTCAAACAATTTCAACGAAATCAATGTAACACTTAGCAACTCAGCCGATGTATTTGAGATCACCGCCACGAATTTTTCAGCAAGCTCCGATTTTCTTAACCTCACTTCAGGCATCTTAAAAATGTCAACTACCAATGCTGTTAACATCACCCCTTTCGCTTTGGCAACCACCATCCCGGCAAATGCGGCTATCTGGCTCAACTCCGCCAACCTCACCATGAACTGCAACGCGGCCGTCACGTTGTATGGTAACATTACCATAGCAAACGGCACTTTAAATGTGGGCAATGCCATCAACGAAGATCTTGTTTTCAGCGGCGGCAATATTACCATTTCAAGCGGCGCGTTAAATGTGGCGGGGAACCTCGATGGGTCTGACATTAACAACCCATGTGAATTTAATATAAGCGGCGGCGTGGTCACCGTTCCCACGTCTGGCAGCACTGATACCGGCGTTGCACCCTTTCATATTTCTGGGGGCGGCTCCATTTTTAATTTCATCGGGGGCAAAATTATTATTCAGTCGGAAGGTGGCAGCGGCGCGCAGAATCTTGGATTTACGAATGATGGTACCAGTGTTGCCGCGGTTACCGGCGGAACACTACAAATTGGCAATGCCTCTACACCTGCGGGTCAAACGATGTATATCGACACCGACGCTGAAATCAGTAATCTTGTGGTGAACAGCGCCAACGCCACAGCGGCGTTAAACAATAATTCACTGCTTGTTCAGACTAATGTTATTATTAGTGCAGGCACGCTTAGTGCCGGCAGTTTTGGTATCACCCTGGGCGGAAACTGGAGCAACAGTGGAACATTTAACGCCGGAACGGGTTCTGTTACATTTAATTCGGGCGCCGCGCAAACAATATCAAAAACAGGCGGAGAAACTTTCAACGACCTCAATTTTACGGGCGCGGGTGTTAAGACACTTTTATCACCCCTCACCGCCAACGGCAATTTTTCAATAACCAGCGGTTCTTCTGTTGATGTGAGCACCTCGAATTTTTCTCTGACAGTTAAGAAAAATCTCACCAACAACGGCAGTCT
Source organism: Bacteroidota bacterium (assembly GCA_040386615.1). Lineage (GTDB taxonomy): Bacteria > Bacteroidota > Bacteroidia > B-17B0 > Aurantibacillaceae > Aurantibacillus. Next base: position 52,329 of record JAZKFC010000020.1, on the reverse strand, counting down.
GAATACCCGCACTGGTGTTGTCTTGCTGAATGGCACCACCAGTCAGAGCATCGGCGGTTCAACGATAACCGATTTTTACGACCTCACATTAAACAATACTTCCGGCGCAATACTTACGGGTGCCGAAAACATTATTGGTACCCTGAGCCTGAACAACGGTGTTTTCAATACAAACTCACAACTGTTTACCATGGTTTCCACAGCGACTGCTACCGCCAGGATCGCGCAAATTACCGGTTCCGGCGACATCACAGGCAATGTTACCGTGCAACGATACATGCCCGGTGGTGCCACTGGATGGGCTTTGCTCGGCAACCCGGTATCGTCGGCGCTCACCCATAACGACTGGGACGATGATGTTATTATCACCTGTCCTTCCTGCCCTGATGGCAACGCGGCTGGTTTCACCTCGGTATATACTTACGACGAAACAGCGGGCGGGCTTTACGACGATCCCGCTTCGTACGTGGCAGCAAGCAGCATCGGCAACGCCCTGGTCGCTGGCAAAGGCTATTGGCTGTATCTTGGCAACAGCCAGTATACGACCACTCCCATCACACTGGATGTGACCGGAACAGTACGTAAATTTGGCTACAGCATTCCGCTTAACTATACCAACAGTGGTTCAGCGATAAACGATGGCTGGAACCTGATACATAATCCCTATCCCTCTGCGATCAGCTGGACAGCCTTACGCGGCAGCACGAGCAATTTAGACAACGCTATTTATGCCTACAATGCCGACCTGAATTCAGGAACCGGAGGTTTTGCCAGCTACGTGAATGGTGTGAGTAGCCCGGCTGTTGTTTCGGGAGGCATTGCCGACGAAATTCCCATGAGCCAGGGATTTTACGTTCATTCTACCGGCGCTACTGTTATAGCCGCGGCAGAGTCAAACAAAGTTGCCACCAACCCTGCATTTTTAAGACCGGGCAACGTCAATGCAAATCCTTTGCTGCGTATCAACCTCAACGGTCCGAATAATTTTATTGATGAAACAGTTTTGTATTTTGAACAGAACGCCACCGACACTTTCGACATCACTTACGACGCTTATAAGATGCGTGGCCAGGATCCCTACGCGCCCTCCATCGCCCTGGAGAAAAACCAGGAAGTTTTCCAAATCAACGCAATAGCCCCGGTGAGCGGAAATTATACCAGCGACCTCAAAACACTTACCGGGTACAACGGTAGTTATACTATCGGCGTGAACAACATCAACTCGTTTCCAGCAGGCGCATGCATTACCTTGTACGATAAATATACGTCTGCCACTACCGACCTGAGACTTTCGGATTATGTATTTGATCTGAGGGATACCACGACGGCTTCCCGTTTCAGCATAAGCATTACGCTCAACAGCCTAAGCGTTTCGGCCCAGGTAAAACAACCATCCTGCCAGGTCAACAACAACGGACGTGTTAAAGTAAGCGGCAGCGGAACCGGCCCATGGAACTATTTCTGGAAATCAAATGGGCTTACTTACCAAACCAGTTTAAATAAGTTTACAGCCGATTCTATTTATAATTTATATAACGGCAACTATGATCTTGAAGTGAATACCGTTGGCCTTTGCGACTATAGTCAGACTTCTTACACCATTAATCAGCAATTGTCTGCTCACGCCCAATTCACCAGCGTTGATACTGTCGTGCTGGGAATTGCGCCGACTGTACAATTCAACAATACATCCCTGAATGGCGACTCCAGCTACTGGGATTTTGGAACCAGTCAGGATTTTTCAAATGTTAGCTCCCCACTCTTCACCTACACAAATGCCGGTCAATACAAAGTTGTTTTAATTGCCACGAGCGCAACCGGCTGCAAAGACACCGTGCATAAATTTGTTGCCGTAATTGATGTTCAAACCGGGACTGCAATTGTGGCACTTGCAAAAAACCAGTTTAAGGTAAGAACTATGGATAATAATCTCTACCTCGTACAGGCTGAGTTTGAGGAAAATGTTTTTCCCGGCGTCCAACTCAGTGACTTACAGGGCAAATTGCTGGTGGATTATGGATCGACAGGCAACAGCCTTCTGAACCTGAAGGTGGACCTTGACAACTACCCAAAAGGAGTTTATTTTCTTACACTTACTTCTGATACTTTTAAAAAAGTAATAAAGCTCACCGCTCAGTAAGCGGGATCAGGAGATCTTCACTTTAAACACTGTTTCAAAATTACTCTGCAGCTGCTGTTGAATGATCTCTTCGTCTATCCTTAACAGTTCTGCGGCTTTTTTATAAACGTATTTAATAGAAAGGTCTGCGTCATCGGTTTCGAGAAAAAAGTTTTTTCTTCCCGTATTGATGATCGCTTTTGCGGCGTTTGATTCATATCCCAGTAACGCTTTACCAAAAGAAAAATAATAGCCTTCGTTTACCAGTACACGGGCGATGTTTTCGTTATTATTAAAACCATGTATAATTACGGGCATCTCATTGTCGTTTAGGTTAAGGCAGTTGATCAGTTCATTGAACGCCTTAACGCAGTGGATGATGAGCGGCTTTTTTACTTCATTGGCCAACCTGATCTGTTCAATGAATACCTCTTCCTGTAGCGCGAATGGCACAGTGCTTAGCCTGTCGAGGCCGCATTCTCCCAGGGCCAGGCAACGTTTTTCGTATACCATTCGCTTAAGTATTTCGAGTTGCTCATAACAATTGTCTTTGTTGATGTGCCATGGGTGAAGTCCGTAAGAATAATAATTGGGTTTATCCACCGCGCTAAGGTCAAGATTGACAATCTCAATCTTAGCGTCGTAGAGTTGTGCGTGGGTATGTGCGTTGATGAACAATTTCTTATGTTGTAATTTTAAAACACCGGCTTTTATGCGACAAAATTAAAAAATATTCAGCGGCCTGCCTGTTTAAAAATTTAACCATTCCTTCTTCTTTAACCACATAGATTTTTATCATTCTATGTGGTTAATAGTTATTGGTAAAAATAATTTTTTTGCGCCCGCTTTCCTTTAATTTTAAACTCAAACTTAGTAACTTTAAAACCAGCAAGCGTGTATGCCAAATGATAATTATAACAAACTAACGTCAATAAACTACCAGCAACTGGCAAAAGTTGTGGGGGAGGAATTTATCAGCTCAGCACCCGAACAGTTGGATAAATACGGGCAGGACGAAACCGAAGACCTGGTGTTTTTGGCTGATGTTGTTGTAAAACCGCAAAACACACAACAAGTCGCTGCCATCGCGAAGATATGCAACGACAATCAAATTCCCCTTACCACCCGCGGCGCGGGTACCGGCCTCAGCGGTGGAGCGCTACCGGTAAAAGGTGGTGTATTGCTCAGTATGGAAAAATTCAACCGCATCCTATCCATTGAAGAGCGTAACCTGCAGGCCACCGTTGAACCGGGTGTGATCAACTACATTTTCCAGGAAGAAGTGAAAAAACTGGGTCTCTTCTACCCGCCTGATCCCGCCAGTTGGGGCAGCTGCAGTCTTGGCGGAAATATTGCGCACAGCAGCGGCGGACCCAAAGCAGTAAAATACGGCACTACCCGCGATTACGTGCTTAACCTGGAGGTTGTACTGGCCAGTGGCGAGATCATCTGGACAGGCGCCAACACCTTAAAATATTCAACCGGTTATAACCTTACGCATCTGATGGTTGGCAGCGAAGGCACCCTTGGTATTGTCACTAAAATCGTTTTTAAATTATTGCCCTTGCCAAAACATGACCTGTTGATGCTGGTGCCTTTTACAAGCGCTGAACTGGCTTGTAAAGCAGTGGGAGAGGTTTTCAGGGCGGGTATCACACCAAGCGCTATGGAGTTCATGGAGCGTGAGGCGATCGACTGGAGCATTAAATATTCGGGTGAGGTGAATTTTGAGATAAAACCCGAATGGCAGGCCTTATTGCTGATAGAGGTTGATGGCAATAATCCAGAGATTCTGATGAGTGATTGTGAGGTGATCAGTGGCGTGATGCAGGCGAATCACTGCGACGAGATCCTGTTCGCCGAAAGCGTTGAACAAAAAAATTCATTGTGGAAGATCAGACGAAAAGTAGGTGAAGCCGTAAAGAGCAACAGCGTTTATAAAGAAGAAGACACCGTTGTACCCCGAGCCGAGCTACCTGTGCTGTTAAAAGGAGTAAAAGAAATAGGAAAAAAATATGGTTTTACTTCGGTGTGTTATGGCCACGCCGGCGACGGTAACCTGCACGTGAACATTATTAAAGGTGATTTAAGCGATGAGGTATGGGATAAAGACCTGCCCAAAGGCATCACCGAGATCTTTGAATTGTGCAAAGCTCTGGGTGGCACCATCAGTGGCGAACATGGCATTGGGCTTGTTCAAAAAAATTATTTACCCATCGTGTTCAGCGCTTCACACCTTGAACTCATGAAAAATATAAAAAAGGTTTTCGATCCCAATTACATTTTAAACCCCGGGAAAATCTTTGATTAGAATTACCCTTTTTAACCACAGCGCCTCCGCTGAAGCTATAGCGTAAGCGTAAAGGACACAAAGGCCAAAACTCAAAGAACACTGAGATAGTTTAAGGCCTGAAACAATTTGATTCCGCGCGAAAAAAATCTTTGTGTTACTTTGTGTGCTTTGTGGTTAAATACCTTTGTGGTTAAATAGTGTACGAACAAAAAATAAAAATGGATACAACCTGGATGGAACGAACAGCCCTGCTGGTGGGTGAAGAAGGCGTTAAAAAATTAATCAACGCGCATGTACTTATTGTTGGTCTCGGCGGGGTGGGCTCCTACGCAGCAGAAGCCATTGCCAGAAGCGGCATTGGCACCATGACCATCATCGACGGAGATACAGTTGACCCTACCAACCGCAACCGGCAGTTGCAGGCCCTTACCTCCACACATGGGCAAAACAAAGCGCATTTAATGGGTGAACGCATCAGGCTCATTAACCCCGACATTAATATTCACGTCGTTGATCAATTTAAAAATCCTGATGAAATGAAAGAATTCATGAAACAACAATTTACCTACGTGATCGACGCCATCGACAGCATCACTCCTAAATTGTATTTGCTTGAAACTTCTTATTTAAACAAACAGCGCATAGTATCGAGCATGGGCGCCGGGGGCAAAATGGACCCGACAAAAATAGAGGTGGTTGACATTTCGAAGACCCACCATTGTACCATGGCCCAGCACATCAGGAAACAACTCAGGTACATGAAGATCTCCAAAGGTATTAAAGCGGTGTTTAGTAGTGAGCCGCCTGCCAAACATTCATTAATGACCACCGATGGCAGCAGGTTCAAAAAATCGGCATATGGCACCATTTCTTACCTGCCGGCAGCTTTTGGCCTCACCTGCGCATCGGTGGTGATCAGGGATATTTTGGAGGATAACAGCTGAGTTCATAAAAAAAGCCCTCGCGATTGCTATCGGGAGGGCTTCTTTAAGATAATTAACCGTTATCCGGGTTTATTCGTAATATTTGTTAAACTCCTTAATAGCGTTGGTTACCGCATTCCTGTCGAAGGTAAATTTATCAAGATCGGTCCAGGTTACTGGCTGACTTTTCATATAAGGTTTGATGTCTCTTTTGTAAAATTTGTTTGAGATCTGTTTCAGGTCACGGAGTTCTTTTTCAGCGTCGTCGGCTTTGGTGTCCTGGATAAAATATACGCCGGCGATAATAGGCTCGCCGTCCTTAACTTCATGCATTCTGTATTCCATAAAATTAAGCCTGCCTTTGGCAAGGTACTGCGCATAGATCTCACCGGTTTCAAACGGGATCACGGTAAAATCTTTTCCATCAAAACCATAGGCCTTCGCTTTTTTAGCGCCCATTAGTACAGGCTTGCCGCCTTTCGCAGCCTTGAAGAAAAAGCCACGGTAAAAATCAGTTTCGTCATCCGGGTTGGTTTGTATTTCACCTCTAAGGGTATCACCTTTCATGTTTACATAATAACCGGGAACTAACATAGGCGCCATTTTTGCGACTTTTTTTGGCTGGCTGGCAGCCGTGAGTGTCACTGCCATCAACAGGACCGAAAGGAATTTTTTCATGTGTGTTTTATAATTTAACCAAATATATTTATAAGTATGCTAAACTCAAAATCCTGAAAGTGATTTTGTGTTAAGAATGTGATTTTATGTTAAGCGATGAACCGTCAGATACCTGAATTAAGCAACAAAGCCCTGATCCGGCAGCCAGGGCAACCGTTATCAGGGCTTGTTTTTAATTGTTAAACGCGAAGGACCTATTCAAGAACTTCGTCTATCATGCCATATTCTTTGGCTTCAGAGGCTATCATCCAATAATCACGGTCACTATCGGCCCACACTTTATCGTAGGTTTGCCCGCTGTGTTTTGCGATGATCTCATACAACTCGCGTTTTAATTTCTGAATCTCCCTGGCTGTGATCTCAATGTCGCTGGCCTGGCCTTCTGCCCCGCCCAAAGGCTGGTGGATCATGATTCGTGCATGCTTCAAAGCTGTGCGTTTGCCTTTCGCTCCTGCGCATTGCAATACAGCGCCCATGCTGGCAGCCATGCCGGTACAAATGGTGGCCACATCGGGTTTAATGATCTGCATGGTATCATAAATTCCAAGTCCGGCGTAAACGCTTCCTCCGGGTGAATTCACATAAATCTGGATATCTTTCTTCGCGTCAACGCTCGCAAGGAACAGGAGCTGCGCCTGTACAATATTGGCCACCTGGTCGTTGATACCGGTACCTAAAAAAATAATGCGGTCCATCATCAAACGCGAAAACACGTCCATCTGGGCCACGTTCAACGAACGTTCCTCAATAATGTACGGTGTTAAAGAAGACTGGAACCGCGAAGTATAGCTGTCGTAAGTCAAACTATTGATGCCCGCGTGTTTGGTGGCATACTTTCTGAATTCATTGTTGTCAAACATATTTTTCGTTTTTTTTGTAGTGAAGCAGTCCCGCTTATAGAGGGAAACTTCCCTTGGTTAATCAAATTTACTCGTTAAGGTGTTTATATCAAATAGAATGCAAAATAATATTAACGCTAATTTGTCATGTTTTTGAATTAAAAAATGAGAGAGTTATAGTTATTCATTAACCAGCACTTGTTATTAAATAAATTGATAATGAAGTGATTAGCCCTTTATTTGACTGAAATTTGTATTATTCATGATTAAAGACAGCCACTGCATTTTAAACGGACACCTCATCAGCATTTATGAGCCGGGCGTATCCTTTAATAACAGGGCCTTCAGGTACGGTGATGCTTTGTTTGAAAGCATCCGCTTTTGCAATAATAAGCTGATGTTTTTGCGCGACCACGTTACCCGTTTAAAATTAGGCATGACAGTTTTGCGCATGAACGTGCCGGCCGAGTTTAATACTGAAAATATCTCCGAACTCATCTTCCAGTTGCTGAAACACAATACGCACGCGCCCAACGCCAGGGTACGGCTCACCGTTTTCAGGAATGAAGGTGGTTATTATACGCCCGAAACAAACGACATCTCATTTTTAATTGAAAGCGAGGAGTTGGATGGCACTTACCAGCTCAATCAAAAAGGTCTCTGGGCCGATATCTACAGCGAGATCAAAAAACCCATCAATAAATTATCCAATCTCAAAACCGGCAACGCGTTGTTGTATGTGATGGCAGGGCTGGCCAAACAAAGCATGAAACTGGATGAATGTTTTATTCTGAATGAGAATGGCGCCATCTGCGAAAGCATCAGCTCCAATATTTTTATTGTAAAGAACGGCACCATTTTTACCGCGCCGCTCAGCGAAGGTTGTGTGGCCGGGGTGATGCGTAAACAGATCATTAGCCTGGCTGCCGAGCACAAGATCCTCACCTTCGAAAATACCATTACCACTTACACCATTATGAATGGGGACGAGGTATTTTTAACCAACAGCATTAATGGCATTCGCTGGGTGGGACAATTTAAACAGAAATACTATACCAATAAACTGGGACAGTTTTTTACGGATAAGCTGAACGAGATGGCGCGTTAAACTTCGCTACATTTGTTTTACCGCCTTGTATTTGCCTGCGATTTAAAGTTCCGACAACATCTCACACAACTGTCTTGTCAGTTCCTTCCTGCTGTATTTATCGACCTCAATTTCTTTGATGGCCGGCAGGTTATTTTCAAAATAAAAGAGGATGTTTTTTTCGAGACTTGCTTCGTCAGAAAAATCGCTGATGATACCAGATCCGGTTTTATTAAGGATTGCGGCAAGGTCACCGTCGGGCGGACCAATAGCGATAATAGGAACGCGCGATGCCATATATTCAAAGATCTTTCCCGTTAAAATTCCTTTGGCGTTTTTAGTCTGGTTCACCAGAAGCAACAAAACCTTTGAGCGCTGTTGTTCTTTGATCACTTCATCGTGCGGCAAATAACTGATATCATGTACGTAAGGCGTTAGTCCCGCCTGTTCTATCTGTTCCCTCACATAAATATCCACCTTGCCCACGAGTTTGATCTGCAAACTTTCTCTGAAACCCGTATGGTTTTTTACAAGCCTGCCCAGTACTTTCCATAGCACCGGTGCGTTACGGTCTTTTACCAGGGTGCCTATGTGCGCCATACTGAACTTTTCATCCTTTGTGATGCCGCCATTTACAAGGTCGTCACTATCAAAACCGTTAGTAATCACCTTAAATTTACCGATTTCTTTTCCTCCGCCGTTTTTGTATATCTCAATGAACTCGCGGTTCATGCTTTCGCCAATACTTAGCACAAGATCTGCGGCGTTAAGTACGCTCAGTTCCTGGCGGTGGTGTTTGCGGTCTGCAAACCCGGTTAGCATCAACTTTTCATAAAAATCAATGTTGGTCCAGGGATCCCTGAAATCGGCGATCCACTTTAGGCCTTTGTTTTTTTCTTTTAATCCAAGCGCGATGAGATGCATGCTATGGGGTGGGCCACTGCTGATTACATGCGAAATCTGATGTGCTTTAATGTATTGATCGAGGTAGGCAATGCTGGGCTTGATCCAGAATTTGCGGGCGTCGGGAATAAAAAAATTTCCCCTGATCCACACGCTTACTTTTTGAGCCAGTCCTGTTGCAACCTGAAGTGGTGTTTTTGTACCAGCTTCAGGTTTATTTTCGTTCAGGAAAGATGCGTTGATTTTATCGTCTTTCTTCCTGCCGGTGAATCGTTTGTAGATGTGATAGGGCTCCCATATGGGCGTTTTCAGCACTGTTGTGCCCGCAGGCACATCTTTCTGTAAACTTTCGTCTATCACAGGCATTTCACCGTTCTCGGCTGTGTAAACGACAGGGTCCCAACCAAAAGCACCCATGTACTTCACAAACTTTAACCAGCGCTGAACGCCAGCGCCACCACCGGGCGGCCAGTAATAAGTGAGGATGAGTACCTTCTTCTTTTCCACAAACCGAAATTAATAATACGCTACAAGTGTGTTGAAATAAAAAAACCCCTTGGTCAGGGGTTTTAAAATATTTTAGTGGTGCTCTCCCGCACCGTGAGCATCACTTTGCGCAGGTGCGTGCTCAGGATGCGTTTCAGCCGCGTTATGATGGCCACTCTTTAATTTTTCCTGTTGCTCGATGAAGATCTTATCGGTAGGCGCAAATTTCCCAGACTCACCTGAATAAATCCCTTCAGTTAAAATAATAAAGATGGCATACAACATAAAGCCAATGTAAGAGGTAAGAATAGTATACTTGAAGAATTTAGCCTCATGACCAAGGTGCATGAACCACAATACAATGGCAGCGGCTTTCACAAGCGTTAAACCAATGAACAGGGTTTTTAGCCACCAGGTGCCTGACCAGCCATGACTTGGGGCCATTGAACCTATGATCAATTCGGCGACAGTAATGATGAGCATCACCCAAAACACATTCCACAAAGTGCGACGTGTTTTTTTGCCCTCTTCAGGACCATGGTTGGACATTACTTCGTATTGTGGGTAATCATCGTGAAATTCTGACATGATAAAAAATATTTTTGGTTTTTGATTTACTAATTAAGATTTATATACTAGATCATAACAGATAGAAGAACGTAAACACGAACACCCATACTAAATCCACAAAGTGCCAGTAAAGACCTACTTTTTCAACCATCTCGTAATGTCCGCGTTTTTCGTAAGTGCCCTTAATCACATTTAAGAAAATAATAAAGTTAATGACCACGCCGCTAAATACGTGTGTTCCGTGGAAACCCGTTATGAAAAAGAAATAGTTGGCAAATTGTGGCACACCATACTCATTGGTTGTCATGTTGGCCCCGTGCCAGAGTTCTTTCACATAAGCCTGAACTCCCTGGTCCCACACCATGCGATCTGCGCCTTCTTTAGTGCCAACGATAAAGTGAAACCACTCCCAGGCCTGCGACCCAACGAATGCAAGACCACCAATGATGGTCCAGAACATCCAGACCGTGACTCCCCGTTTATCCATCCGGTGACCGGCTTCAACCGCCAATACCATGGTAACAGAAGACATGATGAGAATAAAGGTCATGAGACCCACGTAAGCCAAAGGCAAGTGTTGTTCAACAAAAGGAAAGTGCGTAAAAACGTGTTCAGCTTTAGGCCAAACATCTGCATATTTATGCCTGATAAAACCATAAGAGATCAATAAACCACCAAAGGTTAAAGCATCAGACACCAGGAAAAACCACATAAAAATTTTACCGTAACTGAGTCTGAACGGTGATTGTCCTCCACCCCAGGCGTCTTTTGAATCAATTTCTGCTGAATGAGCCATCAATAAAATAAATTAAATTTTGAATGCAATATTAACGATAAAAATATAAAAACAAAAACAAATATACCCATAATAGATCAAGAAAATGCCAATAGATAGCGGTTAGCTCTATACCAAGGTAATCGGCCGAAGAATATTTTTTCAACAGGGCTTTTGTTAATGAAACCATGAGCGCGATGAGGCCCCCGATCATGTGCGCCAAATGCACTGAGGCGATGAGGTACAAAAAAGAACCTGAGGCATTGCTGTATTTTCCAACAAAATAAATGCCCTGCTCGGTGGTGAGTTGTTTCCAGCCCTGGATCTGCGTAAAAAAGAAAGCGATGCCCAGCGCGAGGGTTAAAAACAAACCCAGAACCGTTAGCTGGTAATTGTCTTTTTTAATGGCGAACTGCGCGATCATGAGGGTAAGGCTGCTGGTTACAATAATGGCGGTGCTGATGATGGCAATATCGGGAAGCTGGAACACCAGCCAGTTACCGTTGTCGGCCCTCACCACATAAGCGCTCGTAAGCCCCGCGAACAACATCACGATGCTCACAATACCAATCCACAATAGCGGTTTGGCCGTTTTCCTTTTGGCTTCCCTGATTTCTGCTTTGTGGGGACCTTCTCTTTTTATTTTAGCTGTATCCAATTTGTGGGTTTTAAGATTTTGTCATCAATGCTACCTGCACCAATGGTAAATATATTAATGTAACAAAAAACAGTTTCTTAGCGTGTTCGTTGGTTGGTAAACGGTAAAAATTGTAAGCCTGTATGAGCAGCGCCAAACCGCAAACAACAGCGGCACTGGTACTCAACAAACCCACAAAGCCAAATACAAATGGCAGGATGCTCGCAAATAAAAGGAACACTGAATAGATGAGGATCTGAAATTTTGAAAAATCGTCCTTGCCACCTTTTGAAGGCAGGAGGTGAAAATCAGCTTTGGCATAATCGTCGTTATTGAACCAGGCCAGGGCCCAGAAATGAGGGAATTGCCATACGAACTGTATCATGAACAGCAGTAGGGCGAAAAAAGTGATCTGCCCGAAACCGTTTGTGGCTGCCACACCGCCAATTAGAGTGGGCAAAGCTCCCGGGAAAGCACCTACAAATACAGAAAAAGGGGTTCTCCGTTTTAAAGGTGTATAAACCAGCGCATAAAGTATAATAGATATAAAACCAAGGATGCCACACAGGGGGTTGGTGTAAACCCATAAAAGGATGGTGCCGGTGATACCAGCCAGGGTGCAAAAAACAAAAGCCTCGCCATTATTCAGCACCTCGGTAGGCATCGGCCTGTTGCGGGTCCTGTCCATGAGTTTATCAAGGTCCTTTTCTATGATCTGGTTAAAACCATTTGCCGCCGATGTTACCAGAAAGCCCCCTATGCTTAAAGCCAGTAATTGTTGCAAGTTAATTGAGGTTGAAACGGTGAGATAAGTAATAACCGCCGAAAAAACCACCAGGCCGCCCAAACGAAATTTTGTAAGTTTTAAAAAACCCGAAAATTTTGAATAAGTATGCAATTGCGTTGAAATATTAGTGATGGAGTCCAAAAAGACTGCAAATTTATAATATTCTTAACAATCCCGGCTCAAAGATTCAAAAATTGTAAAATGAGCTTTGCACGTAAAAAAACCGTTTATTAACCGTATAATTTTAACATTAATCTAAAAATAGCTGTTTGGTCTCAAATATTTTTTTACTTTTGTTCGCAATTATAACCCAACAATTAGCAATGAATTCAAATTATTTACGATCAATTGGTGCCGGTTTAACTGTGGCCGTTATTTTAACAGGCTGTAATGGGCTTGGTAAAATGATTAAAAAACAAAAAGACATCAGTTATACTGTGTCGCCAAACCCTATTGAGATGCATGGAGACAGCATTCAATTCAGTGTTAGCGGAAAATTTAATCCAAAATTATTTGCTAAGAAAGTTACGCTCACCCTTACACCGGTGGTAAAATACCAGGGTGGGGAAAAAGCGCTTAAACCCGTTATACTTGTTGGGGAAAAAGCCACAGGAACCGGCCAGAAAATCTCGTACAAAGAAGGAGGCACCTTTAATTACACCTCTGAAAAATTTGCTTATGAGCCTGCAATGCGCAGGTCTAAAGTAGAATTACGCGGCGAGGGTTCTGCTAAAAAGAAAACCAAAAGCTTTAATCCAGTTGAACTGGCAGACGGTGTGATGGCAACATCATTACTGGTGCGCAACGACGAAAAAGCCATTACAGCAAAAGACGCCTTCGTAAAAATATACCCGGCCAACCAAACCACGCATATTTATTATGTGATCAACCAATCGGTGGTTCGTCCTACAGAGTTAAAATCTGAAGAAATGAAGAATATCAACGCCTTCATTGCCAACAACCTAACCTCACCTTCATACGAATTCAAAGGAATCAGTGTTTCGGCTTACGCTTCTCCTGACGGGGAAACCGACAAGAACGAAAACCTGGCCAAGGATCGTGCCAACAGCGGTTCAGTAGCTGTAATGAATGAATTCAAGAAAGACAAAAACAAAGACGTTACTTTTGGTAAGGATAAAAGCCAATACCAGGTAGGTACCACTAAAGAAGATTGGGAAGGCTTTAAAAGCTTAATGGAACAATCCACAATGGCTGATAAAGACCTCATCTTACGTGTATTAACTATGTACCCGGATGCTGATCAACGTCGTAAAGAAATCAAAAATCTTTCGAAAACATACGTTGAGCTGGCTGAAAAAGTATTACCAAAATTACGCCGCGCTGAAATTACCCTGAACGTTGATAAAAAATCACGTACTGATGAGCAGATCTCTAAATTATCGACTTCATACCCTGATAGTCTTTCTGTTGAGGAGTTGTTATACGCGGGTAACCTTACCAACGATGTAAACAACAAAGTACAGATCTATACTGCCGCAGAAAAACAATACGGTTCAGACTGGAGAACTTCTACTAACCTGGGTGCATCTTTATTAATGCAAAACAAGGTTGCTGATGCAGGCGCAGCGTTTAAACGTGCCGAAAAAGCAGCAAACGGTGGTCAGCCTTTGGTTTATAACAACCTTGGTATCATTGAAGCTAAAAACGGTAACCGTGTAGCCGCTATGGAACTTTACATGAAAGCCGGTGGCGCTCCTGAAACCAAATACAACATGGGTATTCTTGAAGTGCGTAACGGTAAGTATTCTGACGCTGTAAATAACTTTGGAAGCTATAACGGTCATAATAAAGCCCTTGCTCAGTTATTGGCTGGTAATCCTGGCGCAGTAAAAGAAACCATCGATTCAAGCAATGAAAAAGAAATGGCATACAGCTATTATCTGAAAGCTGTTGGCGCTGCCCGTCAGGGAAATAACAGCGAAGCGACCGCTAACTTAAAAACAGCCATCGAAAAAGACAATTCTCTGAAAGCTTACGCTAAAGACGATGCTGAATTTATTAAATTACGCGAAGACGCAGCTTTCACAGGCATGACCAACTAATTTTAAAACACTTTAATTTCTTAATCCCTGGTCAGTGGCCGGGGATTTTTTTTTGTATTGCCCGATCATACAGCAAAGTAGCAGACTGTTAATTTGTGCTCAGTTTTTTCACCTTAGCGTTTTACCTTAATTGTTATATTTACAAAAATACTTTAAGGGTGCTATGAATAAAAGTGAGCTGATCCGACAGATCAAAACGAAAAAGAATTTTTTATGCGTGGGGCTCGATCCTGACATCGACAAAATGCCAAAGCACCTGGTTAATGAAGAAGACGATCCCATTTACGAATTCAATAAAGCCATTATAGACGCTACGGCGCCATATTGTGTGTCGTTTAAACCCAATACTGCTTTCTACGAAGCTTATGGTTTAAGCGGCATTGCCAGCCTCGAAAAGACGCTGAAATACATGAACACCAATTACCCTGATCATTTTTTAATTGCCGACGCTAAACGGGGCGACATAGGTAATACAAGCGCCATGTACGCGCGGGCTTTTTTTAAACGTTTGGATGCCGATGCCATTACCATAGCACCTTATATGGGAAGCGATTCTGTAAAACCCTTTTTACAATTTGAAAACAAATGGGCCATTGTCTTAGGACTCACCAGCAATGAAGGCTCGGCTGATTTTCAGCAGAAGAAGGTAAACGGCCGTGACCTTTATCTGGAAGTGATTGAAACCTGCGCCAGCTGGGGAACAGATCAAAACATGATGTTCGTGGTGGGAGCTACAAAAGCGCAGATGCTTACAGACATCAGGAAGATCATTCCCAACCATTTTTTACTGGTGCCGGGCATTGGCGCACAGGGAGGCAGCCTTGCAGATGTGTGTAAATACGGACTCAACAAAGACATCGGTTTATTGATCAATTCAAGCAGGAGCATTATTTACGCTTCAAACGGAAAAGATTTCGCGCGCAGGGCCGGAGAAGAAGCAAAAAAGATTGCCGGCGAAATGGCTGCTTTTATATAACAGATTACAAAAATTAAAATTATAAACACCTTTAATCATGGAAGAAAACAATCAGAACCAACCACACTTAGACATAGAACTCAGCGAAGAGATCGCCGAAGGGATCTACTCCAACCTGGCCATTATTACACATTCACAAAGCGAATTCGTTATTGATTTTATCAAGATCATGCCTGGCGTTCCAAAAGCAAGGGTAAAATCGCGCATTTTACTTACGCCTCAGCACGCCAAGCGACTCGCCAAAGCACTCACCGAAAATCTGCAAAAATATGAGCAGATGAACGGCAAGATCAAGGATGCAGATAATGCTTTTCCTATGAATTTTGGTGGACCTACAGCCCAGGCCTGAACCTCTATTGTTTTATTATTTTCGAAACGCGCACTTCGTTTCCAACTCTGAGCCTGGTAAAATAAACACCTGGAGACAAATTTGTCAGGTCCACTTCGGCTTTATAACGACCAGGGGTTTGTTTTTCGTTCAGGAAAATCGTTTTTACTTCCTTACCCGTTATATCCATTATGTGTAGATTGCTTATTGAGTTTTCTCCCAGGGTGTATACAAGAAATGCCGCATCAGAAGCCGGTTGCGGATAAAGCTGCTCAACATTGACATTCAGCGCGTTTTCATTAATCGCCACAAAGGTAGTGGTAGGAGCGACAAACTGTAAATCATCAATAATGGCCCAGGTACCTGTTTGGGGAATGGTTACACCCTGCCCGTCGACATTGGTTCCCGAAAAATAAATGCCCACATAGGCTGAACCCCCGTTACCCACTGCCGGGAAGGCCGAATAATTATAGGTGCCTGTAAACTGTTTGTAAACCGAAGAAGATATTGTTGAATATGTATAACTGTTGGCCACCGATCCGGTAAGCACACTGGTTTGATGAACATTAGAATAAAAAACAAGTGAATCATTTGGAACAATATTACATTTGTACCAGCCGGTTAAGGCCACTGGCCTGCTATTCATGGTAAAGGTTCCCAGTGCAGCCCCCTGGATGGAGTAGGATTGCGCTCCGAAACCCTTGATGTAGGCCGCATGAATACCTGCCTTCGCGTCTGAAGTATCCCTGATAAAATATGTGTTATAGCCATTGGCTACTGTATTCCAGTCGTCTGGCTTCCCGTTAGTTACACTTTCAAATGAAGGGTTTACAATTTGTGCCTGCATAAACAGCGCATTTAAACCCAGGCTGAGGAGTATAATTTTTTTCATATATGTTTATACTTAGTATTACGTAAAAAGTTTCAATTGTTAAAACGGGTCAATTTTGATGCCAACACATTTGTGAATTGTTGAAAAAACGAGTTTTCTATCCCCCTGGATCGTACTATTTTTAAGAAAAATCAAGATCCAACCATGACCGAACTTCAACTGCACTCAAAAATTGCCAGTTTACTCAACATCCACATCAATAATGTTACGGCCACAGTCGAACTCCTCGATGAGGGCGGCACTATCCCCTTTATTTCGCGGTATCGTAAAGAAGCCACCGGCAGCCTCGATGAGGTACAGGTGATGCAGGTGCGCGACGAAATTGAGAGGCTCCGCCAACTCGAACAGCGCAGGGATTCTATTTTAAAATCCATCGAATCTCAAAATAAACTTACTGAAGAGTTAAAAGAAAAAATTCTTGCAGCCGAAACGCTGAGCAGACTCGAAGATCTTTACCTGCCTTATAAGCCCAAACGCAGAACCAAAGCTACCATTGCCAGGGAAAAGGGCCTTGAGCCTTTGGCGCTTTTTATTTTTGAGCAAAAGAACAACCTGGTTGCAGAAGAGACCGAAAAATTTATCTCAGGCGACAAGGGTGTTGCTACGGGGGAGGACGCGCTCGAGGGCGCGCGCGACATCATCGCCGAAATGATAACTGAAGACGCCATCGTTCGTGAAAGTATGCGCGACCTGTTTAAAAAATCCGGCATCATCAAAAGTAAGGTCATCAAAGGAAAAGAAGAGGAAGGCGAAAAATTCTCAGATTATTTTGAATGGGAGGAAAAGTTAATGAGCTGTCCCTCGCACCGTTTACTGGCCATGCGCCGCGGCGAGAAAGAAGATTTTCTTATTTTAGACCTCACCGTAGATAACGATGAGGCTCTTGGTATCATTGAAAGAAAAATAATTACATCACGGGGCGAAGCCGCCTCACAAATTAAACTCGCGATAGCCGATGGCTATAAACGATTGTTGCAACCCGGTATTGAAGCAGAAATGCGTTTACTCACCAAACAACAGGCCGACGAAAAAGCCATCGTTGTTTTTGCCGATAATTTACGGGAACTGTTACTCGCCTCTCCCCTGGGCCAAAAAGCCATACTTGGCGTGGATCCTGGCTTCAGGTCAGGCTGCAAAGTAGTTGCCCTAAACAAAGAAGGTAAGTTGCTCGAGGAAACTGTGATCTATCCACACGAGCCGCAACGCAAAACAACTGAAGCCGAAATGGTGGTGCTTGCTTTCTGCCAGAAACACAACATTGAGGCTATCGCCATTGGCAATGGAACTGCATCGAGGGAAACAGAACAATTTATCAGGAATATTGAATATCTGCCAAAAGACATCCCGGTAATTGTTGTGAGCGAAGCGGGCGCCTCGGTATATTCTGCCAGTGAAACAGCCCGCGAAGAGTTTGGCCAATACGATCTCACTGTAAGAGGGGCAGTCTCGATCGGAAGACGACTGGCCGATCCCCTGGCTGAACTGGTGAAGATAGATCCAAAATCAATTGGTGTGGGACAGTATCAGCATGACGTGGATCAAACCCATTTAAAAAACAAACTGGATGAGGTAGTGGGCAGTTGTGTTAACGCTGTTGGCGTTGAATTGAACACGGCCTCTAAAGAACTGCTTTCCTACGTGTCGGGCATTGGGCCAACACTGGCTCTTAATATTGTGAACCACAGAAATGAGAACGGCCCGTTTAAATCGCGTAAAGAGCTGATGAAAGTGGCGCGCATGGGCGACAAAGTATTTGAGCAATGCGCGGGATTTTTAAGAGTGAGGAACGGAGCGCACCCGCTCGATAAAAGCGCTGTGCATCCTGAAAGCTACCACATTGTTGAAAAAATGGCAGCCGATCTGAATTGCGGTATAGATGATCTTGTTGAACAAAAAGAACTAAGATCAAAAATTAAACCGGTTAATTATGTCACGGAAAGTGTGGGCCTCCCAACGCTGAAAGATATTTTAGCCGAATTGGAAAAACCAGGACGTGATCCACGTGCCGGCTTTGAGGTTTTTAGTTTTGATGAAAATGTACACGAGATCAAAGACCTCAGGGAGGGCATGCGCCTGCCGGGCATTGTTACCAACGTTACCAATTTCGGCGCCTTTGTCGACGTGGGTGTGCACCAGGACGGCCTGGTACATATCTCACAACTGGCAGATGGTTTTGTTGATGATCCTAACAAAGTGGTAAAGGTTGGACAAAAAGTATGGGTAAATGTCACAGAGGTGGATGCAAAAAGGAAACGCATCGCTTTGAGCATGAAAGGCGAAGTTCAGGCCGCGAAAACGCCAAAGCAAAAAGTTGCCGTGAAGGAAGAAGAAGCGTACAATCCCAATGACCTGAACAGTGCCCTGAACGCGCTTAAAAATAAATTTAAGAAATAAAGACATGAACGGCGGCAAAAAAGAAAACGGCATTACCCGACAATTATGCAAACACCTTAAAACCAAAATCCCCGCGCAAGTGAACAAAACGCTTACGCCGCGCGTGAGGACTTAAACAAAAAAAACATGACCGAACTTGGCCTGATAGGAAAATTTCAAGACCTGCACCTTCAAAATTATTCTTACCATAATTTTGAGTTGGATGACATTGCTCAGCTTCCGGGTCTTATTTCAAAAAATAAAGGTCTCAAAGGTCTCAATATCACTAATCCCTATAAAGAGCAGGTAATTGCCCTGCTCGATGATGTAAGTGCAGAAGCCCGGGAAATTGGCGCGGTGAACTGCATAAAAATAACCGGGGGAAGGTTAAGCGGTTATAATACCGACGCTTATGGTTTTGCCCAGAGCATTAAACCTTTTCTGGACACCAACCACCAGCGCGCTTTGGTATTAGGTACCGGCGGGGCCGCAAAAGCTGTTGCCTACGCCCTTAAAAAAGTGGGTGTTGAAGTTTATTTCGCGAGTTCCACTGCAAAAAAAACAGAACAAACATTTCTGTATCCTGAGATCAACGAAAATGTGATGAACGCTTTTAAATTAATAGTGAACACCACCCCACTCGGCTTGTTTCCAAATGAGAACGACAGTCCCCTGTTACCCTATCATTTTTTCACTAAAGAACACCTGGCTTACGACTTGATTTACAACCCCGAAAAGACCGTTTTTTTAAAACAGGCCCATGCCAATGGCGCGGTGATTATGAACGGCCTGAGCATGTTAAAACTGCAGGCTGAAAAGAGCTGGGAGATCTGGACCGAAGCAGGAAGCTGACATCCCTACGCGTCTGCGCTTTGGCGGATGCCACCCCAAAACCATAGAGCCCGTTTATGGAATTTAATTTATTTTATGTCTTTATTATAAGATGTGGCGATATTTTTTATACTTCTCTTTTTTCATCAACGGCATTGCTGAGTTTAAAGCACAGGAATTAATTGTTGTTGGGTTTGTGAAAGATCAGCAAAGTGGCAAAGGTCTTGAAAATGTGCTGATACGAACCGCGAACTTTCCTTACACCACACGTTCAGACAAATCCGGAAAATTTCAGTTGCATCTGCCAGAAAATAAAAACTACAAACTGGTTTTTACCCATATGGCTTATCAGGGCTCAGTCTGGCACATAGTATCTAAAAATAACGACACGTTGACACTCGCTATCGCGTTAAAACAAAAACCCGTGTTGCTCGACAGCGTGAGCATTGAAGCAAAACACAAGCCCGAGACGCTTGTGGGCAAACCCAACTACAGTGTTTTTGATTTTGATTTTTATGAAGACAAATTGTTGTTGCTGACTTCAGAGCGCTCTTTGACAAAAGCACAGGTACAGCTTTCGGATGTGAGCGGCAAAATTTATTCAACGTTTGATCTGCCAAAACGGGCCGGCGAGGCTAAATATTTTTTTCACGACTATGAGGGATACACAGAACTGGTGTGCGCCGATTCGGTATTCAGGATAGACGTGATGAATAACGAATTGATGATCGTACCCATTCCCAAAAAAGACTTTAACCGCTACCTGAAACCTGTTGCTGATAGTCTGAACAGCAATTATTATTATAATGACGCCTGGGACAAATATCCGCTCTTTAATTATTATTACCTGAGAAAAAACGATACCGCCAGTCATTTATTGGCCACAGTCACCAATGCGAGGCTCATGGATCTTTACAATTTTGAATATTACTTTCTGCCCCCGCACCTGCAACTGGAAGCCAGGAGAATAGAACAATACCAGAAAATTGACCGGCACATTGCGGCTGCCCTGATGAGCGGCTTTACACAAACCATGTTTTATGAACCGCTGTATGCGCCACTTTTTATTATAAAAGACACCATCTGCATCTTTAACCACCACAACGATTTTTTATACCATTATAACCGCGATAATCAGTTCATCGATAGCGTAAAGATCTCGTACCACCACCCAAAAAACTGGAAGGACTGGAAAAAACAATTATTTGTGGACGATACCGAAAACAAAGTGTATGCTCTTTTCAGCCGGAACGGACATCGCTATCTCAGGAACGTGAATTACCAAACCGGTGAAGAAAAGGGCAATTACACGCTGCAACACCACAGCGCCGAAAAAATAAAGATCAGGGATGGCTTTGTGTATTATGTGTACCGGCCCTTTGGCAGCACTCAGGAAAAATTTTTGTACAGGGAGCGGATAGAATAAAACTTGTTCCGATATGCGGCCACCTGCTGCCGCATTCATCAATCCATAAAACTTTGCCTGCCCGTAATTTTAACTGCAAATTATATTATATTTATAACTACAAAACCCACCCATGAAAAAAATCGCACTGCTTTCAATTTTATTGGTCTGCCCTATTGGGATGATGAGTCTAGATTTTTTCCATTAAAGCCACATGAGAAATATTTTTATAAGCATATTCATCTTCATGATCAACGGCTTATTTCCACAGGCCCACACCTTCGATTTAATCATCTGCAAAAGCAGCGATGGCATCAACTGGGCCAACAACGCCCTTTTCGAAGCTCAGGCAGGTGTTCCCAGCGTTGCGCAGCATACCACCGGACTGCTGTCCTGTGTTTTTCAATGGTTCCCTTCCCCAACCAATCAAAGCAATCCATCCTTTGATAAAATAGCAGTTAAACAATCTTCCGACAATGGCCTTACCTGGTCAAGCCCACAATTGATCAGCATCAGCGGTTACCCGCCAACTTACAAACGTCCCTTTGACCCTACCCTTGTTGTTACTGACAATGGCAACTTAAGATTGTATTTTTCGGCGAGCAGGAACGGCATGCTCACCCTACTCGATTCAACTGTACACACCTACTCGGCCATTTCACCCGATGGCATCAACTATACTTATGAAGGCGTGAGGGTGCTGGTGGACGATTCAATAACGATAGATCCCGCGGTCGCAAAACTGGGCAATACCTGGCACTACACTTGTCCTTCAGGTCCGCCACAGGCCGGCGCACACCATTTTATTTCAGGCGACGGACTCGCGTGGACAAGAACCACTGCCGTGACCTCCGACATGAATCACAACTGGACCGGCAACTTACTCATTGATGGAAATGAGATGAAATTTTATGGCACACCTAACCCGCAAACCAACGCCATCTGGATGAGACAAACCAACAACGGATTTAACTGGGGCCCTTATACGAATTGTACAGGAACTCTTCCCAGCAATGGTGCGCAGGCCGACCCCGCGGTTGTAAAACCTTCTTCCGCCAATTACCTGATGATCTATGTAGGCAAACAGAGTCTATTGGGAACTTTGGAAAATATTTCTGAAAACTTGTCAGTGGTCGTTTATCCCAATCCAACGGGCGATAAAATAAATATAAGTACCTCAGAAAAAATAACTGAAATAAAGATTATTGACGCTCATGGAAAAATTATTTTTATCACAACGGAAGACACAAAGTGTATACAACCTTTTTTACCCACCGGAGTTTACCTGGTAGAGGTCCAAACCAGTAAAGGCAAAGTTCAACACAAATTACTTATTGAATGAATTTTAATAACACGCTTAGCCCTTTCAAATATTTTCCCCTGCTGACACTCGCTTTTTTTTACGCTTGCGCCCCGGTAAAAAAAGTTACCGTGAGTGTAAACAGCGGCATTATGAAAGAGACTTATTTCGTGAAGAAAAGTGACCCTGCAATTAAACAGGGGCATTACCTGCAGGCCTATTACGGCATACCAATCACCGAAGGAGACTACAAGGACGATAAAAGAACCGGCACCTGGTATTTCAATGACTACGCGGGCAAAATAAATTTTTCGGGTTCATACAATGAGGGATTAAAGCAGGGTTTATGGACCTACTATGACAATGCCCGGGTAAAGTGCAGGATCTACCACAACCACGGAACTGTTGATAGTGCCTTTGCCTTTCATGACAATGGAAAATTGAGTTATGAAATGGAACTCGACGAAAACAAAAACGGCCTGGTAAAATCGTATTATAAAAGCGGCGCCTTAAAAGATTTGTTTCCCGTTAAAAATCACAGGGTTGAGGGCATCTACAAGTTGTATTTTGAGAACGGGCAATTGCACAGGGAAACCGAAATTAAAGCCGGCAGGGAAATTAAAATATTAAAAACCTACGACCTTACCGGGGGACCTCTCGACGGTGGCGCACTGGAGGGCGGAGACGGCACCATGATTCAATATTATTTACCTGACGATATGAATGATCGTTCGCTGAAAAAATACAGAGTGGATACATACGAAGATGGCATCCTGAATGGCGAAAGCAAACTGTATGGAAAAAACGGGCGCTTGGAAGAGACTGGCCAATATAAAAACGGTTATCTCAGCGGGCCATGGCAACTGTACAAAGAAGACGGGAATTTATTGTCGCAGGTGAATTACGATGCTGATACAACACACCCGGTTGCAAAGTCAGAAAACACGGTGATCTATTTCAGCGAAGCCGCTTACGAAAGGGATGAAACCAAACTCGACTTCCAGGGAGGAGAGAAAGAAAGGGTGTTATTTATCCAGAGAAGTGTGAACTATCCCAGGCGCGCGCGTGCCGATGGCGTGGAAGGCAAGGTATTCATCAACTTCGTTATTTCTGAGAACGGGGAACTTTTAAAGTACAGGCTCATTAAAAAAGTAAATCCTGAGCTCGACGCAGAAGTGATCAGGATCCTTAAATTAATGCCAAGATGGAATCCCAGTTTTCATAATGGACTTCCCGGCAAAACTTCATACAACATGCCTATTAATTTCAGGTTGAAATAAGGCAGCGCCGGTTTCCTTCCCTGCTCTTTACTTGCAATGTCGTGCTGCTTTTTTTTAAATTGGGTTAATTTTTTGTATTTTTATTTGATTACAACATGCCTACTCAATTTAAAATAAAACGATGAAAAAGTATTTTTATATCGGGGCGCTTGGCCTCCTGGTTTTCGAAGTGCTCAATGTTTATTTCATCATGCCTATGCCGGGCAGCCAGGGCATCAATAGTTTAAACCTCGCCTACTTTCTGTATTCATGGCGCTGGGTGTTCAGGGTCGTCTTTTTTCTGATGATCGCTGCAGGGAGTTCCCAGGCATTCAAAACGAAAAGAAAATGGATGATGGTGGGCCCGGTTGTGCTTTTGCTTTTAACCGGCGCGGTGGTTTACCTGTTTAACTTTGTAGCGAAGGCTGATAAAATGTTTCTCCAGGCAAAAGCGGTGGTCTTTAAGTCAAAAGCCAACAATCAGCTGCCAGGCGAGCGACTGGTTATCGGTATTGAACACAATGGTGAAGCCAAAGCTTACCCGGTCGAATTTATTGCCTATCATCATCAGGTAAGAGACAGCATTGGCGGCAAGCCTGTAATGGTTACCTATTGCAGCGTGTGCCGAACGGGCCGGGTTTTTGAACCACTGGTGGACGGCAACTATGAAAATTTCAGGTTGGTGGGCATGGATCATTTCAACGCCATGTTTGAAGATGAAACAACGGGCAGCTGGTGGCGTCAATCTACCGGCGAAGCAATTACCGGCAAATTAAAAGGCAAAACCCTGCCAGAAATGATCGCGCAGCAGGTGAGCGTGAACACCTGGTTTGAAATGCACCCTGACGGAAAAGTAATGCAGGCAGATGAATTCTCAATGGGTGCTTATGACCCCGAAGCAAAGTTCGAGCAGGGCAAAAGCCGTGGCAGCCTCACGCGTACCGATAGTTTATCGTGGAAGGATAAATCGTGGACTGTGGGTGTACAGGCTGGCAAGGCAAGTAAAGCCTACGACTGGAATGATCTGAAAAAAAAGGGCATTGTTAACGACGTAATCGGAGAAACACCGGTGTTCATATATATGGCATCCGACGGTAAAAGCTTTGGCGCGTTTGAAAGACCGGCCAGCAGGAATTTTACCATACGGCACGACACGCTGTTTACCGAGGGCTCATCTTACAATCTTTCGGGACAGGACCTGGCCATACCAACAATGAAATTGCGCAGGATCAACGCTTACCAGGAATTCTGGCACAGCTGGGCAACGTTTCATCCCAATACTGAAAAATATCGTGTGATAAACGATGGTCACTAAATTCAATTTGCAAACCTCATGGCAGAAAAAGAGAATCTACAGCTCCTGGATAAAGACCAACTCATTGAAGAGATAATAAAATTACGTAATGGCATCAGGCAACACCGCGACAGCAGCGGGCAGGATCTGTGCTGGCATCACCCTCAACTCTGGAACTTATTACCTGAAAAAACCGATCCTAAAATCGACATTCCGGCCTGGCCTGAATTTATGCAGGGCTGTATAAAATACCGGAAATCGTTGGATGATAAAAAATAATATTCAGGATTATTTTTACATTGCAGGGGCCAATAGTTGTGTCAGGTTTTATCCTTACCCTTTTTCAAATACTCATCAGTAAAATGCGCCTTGTGTTTTGGCTGCGAGAATTTCTCTGAGTTATATTCCGATGATTTGTTTCTCGGAATAGACAAGCTCGTCCAGTTGGCATCAGCGATCAT
This sequence comes from Bacteroidota bacterium, assembly GCA_040386615.1. Lineage (GTDB taxonomy): Bacteria > Bacteroidota > Bacteroidia > B-17B0 > Aurantibacillaceae > Aurantibacillus. Next base: position 27,050 of record JAZKFC010000020.1, on the reverse strand, counting down.
TTTACCCACATATACAATCTGCCCCACATGGTAGGGATAGTGCGCCAATTGCCGGATAATAGCTTCTTCAACCGTGTGGCCCTGGTTGCGGATATAAACTGTTTTCGAAAGGTCTTCTGCGGTCAATGGGCCTATTGCCGAAAATAAACAATGCCAGCCCTCGTTCCACTTTTTTAAAACCTCGCTTTTTGTCTGGAGATCATTTTCAAACTCCCCATCGCGTTGGCGCCATTCTTTTTCTCCGTCGCTCATCAGAAAATCTGTCCAGCGGCTCATCATATTACCATGCAGGTGTTTCACAATGGTGGCGATGCTGTTGCTTTCATCATTGTGTTTAAAGAATAACTGCTCCTCGCCGAGTTGGTCGAAGGTTTTTTCGCCGAGCAATTTATAATACTCAAATTGCTTTCTGACTGATTCTAAAAATTGTGATTCCATTTCCTGCATTGATAATTTGTGTCGTCCGCCGAAGCCTTAGCGAAGGCGGGCTAAAAATTGTGATTCCATATTGATGTTTAATAAATATCAACAAACAAAACCTCAGTGCGCCCGGTACTCGCCTTCGGCTTCCCTCGCCCGGTGTGGATCTTTCGCCTCGCCGGCCTTGTACTGGCCGTTTTGTCCTTTTCTCACACCCGTATCCACCCTCCAGCGCCTGTAACATTCCATTACTTTCGTATATAATTCCACACCATCGTGTTCTACAATATAATAGTTGTTCACATAATAACAGTATTTGCGGAAACCCTCGTAATCAATATTTTCGTCTTTTGTTAAACGCACAAGAATTTCGCGGCTCAGCTTTTTTTGAACCTGTTCTTCAATCATAATGTCTTCGAAGATCCTGGCCAGTTTCGATATTTGTTTCCCTTCCTTGCTGTACCTCATGTACAGCGCGGTGATGGGACTGTTCGCATAATCCATGGTTTTGATCTTACTTTTGTCTATAATATCGTTCATGTATTGACGCTCGTAAGGTTTGATCCTGAATGTAGAGACTGTTACTTCGTTCAGGTCAAAAGACATGCGTTGCATTACAATCTTCACCTCACCCTTCGCGTTCGCTGCAAGTAGTTTCACGGGGATGAATAACTTGGCATGACCTACATAGGAGCAAACGAGGGTATCTTTGTCGCTGGTACCCAGAAAAAAATTTCCGTCGTTATCACTCATGGTGCCGTTACCATTGCTTTTGTTAATGATATAAACAAAAGGCATCACGGTGCTGCTGTCTTTTTCAACAACAATTCCTTTTATAATTTTCTGCGCCTTTACGCCATAAATGGGTAAGCACAAAAGGAGCAGGATAGCGCAGCGGCCGTTCATTTGTCTAAAGTAAGTAATGAAATAAAATTATAAACATATGGTTAATAATTTAACCTTTTTTAGGCACAAGTATTTTTAAAAAAGGTGCTGAATAAGTGTATTTTTAAAGACTCAAATGGACAATTTCATTGTATCAGCCCGCAAGTACCGGCCTCAGCACTTTAACACGGTAGTTGGCCAGAGCCACATTACCAACACCTTAAAAAACGCCATTGTTAACAACCAACTGGCGCAGGCATACTTGTTTTGTGGTCCGCGTGGGGTTGGTAAAACTACCTGCGCAAGGATCTTCGCTAAAACGATCAATTGTACCAGTATTACGGCAAACGGTGAAGCCTGCGGACAATGTGAATCCTGCCTTTCATTCGACTCAGGCGCGTCGCTAAATGTGTATGAACTCGATGCGGCCAGTAACAACTCAGTGGAAGACATCAGGAACCTGGTGGATCAGGTGCGCTTTGCCCCGCAACTCGGCGAATACAAAGTTTATATCATCGACGAGGTGCACATGCTTAGTACCGCGGCGTTCAATGCCTTTCTGAAAACACTGGAAGAACCGCCAAAACACGCCAAATTTATTTTAGCGACCACCGAAAAACATAAAATCATCCCTACTATTTTATCGCGTTGCCAGGTTTTTAATTTCAACCGCATTAAAACAGAAGATATCAGCGGGCACCTGGCGTACATGGCGAAAGAAGAAAATGTAACCTTTGAGCCCGAAGCCTTGCATATTATTGCACAGAAAGCTGACGGTGGCCTCCGGGATGCCTGTTCTATTTTCGACCAGATGGTGGCCTTCACCGGCAATCATCTCACCTACAAACAGGTGGTTGACAACCTGAATGTGCTCGACTACGATTATTATTTTAAGATCACCGACGCCTTCACTGAAAACAATCTGCCTCTCATCATGATCACCTTTGATGACATTCTCAAAAAAGGATTTGACGCGCATAATTTCCTCATCGGTCTTGGAGAACATCTCAGGAACCTGCTGGTGTGTAAAGATCCCCAAACCATTACCCTGCTTGAGATCAGCGAGAGTTTAAAGCAACGGTACTCAGAACAATCTCAAAAATGCAGTCTTCAGTTTCTACTAAAAGCGCTCACCCTCATCAGTAAAACGGATGTGAACTATAAAAGCGCGAAAAACCAGCGGCTCCTTGTTGAAATGGCGCTCATGCAACTCACTTTTCTTACCGCATCGGCCGATGCGGAAAAAAAAAAGTTGAATTAGAAGCGGAGGAAGAAAACAACGCTGAGGGTACGCCACAAGCGCAACAGAAATTAAGCGCGGTAAGCGAGCCCGGCATTAAATTCGCCAGCAAGCCCGTTAACACCGACAATCAGTCAAAGATCATTTCTCCTTTCAGCTTAAAGGAACTTTCAAGTTATAAACCCGGCAGCCAAAGCGCTGTGGCCGAAATAGCCGATACACGTGTATCCTACACCACCAACAAAGAGGTGAGCGCCGAAGAAGTGCACGCGGCTATATTAAAATACGCGGAGGCAAAACAAAATGAAGGGGCCCGGCAGATCGCCACCATTCTTAAGACCGCTGAGATAAAATTTTCGAACAATGTGATCACCCTGATCATCAACAATGAAACGCAAAAAGAACAATTCCTGATGCTGAGGCAGAACTTTGTGGACGCGATCCGTTCAGAACTTCAGCATTCGGCGATAAACGTTGATCTTTTGATCTCAGAAAACGAAAAACAGGTCAAAGCCTACAAACCCATTGATATTTTTAAAGCCATGTCGGAAAAAAATCCGGCTCTTTTAGAGCTAAAAAAACGCTTTGATTTAGAAATAGATTATTAAATTTAGTCTCTCATTAAATTACACATATGATAAATAGATTGACAGTGCTGGCGGCGTTCCTGGGAATGCTCGTAAATATTACCGCGCAGACAAAACCAGGTATAAAACCGGGCAAACCTATGCCCGTGAACGAAGGCGTAAAAACATCGTTAAACTATGAATATGCCCTGAACGACCCTTTAAACGCGCGCATTTACACCCTCAGGAACGGCATGAAGGTGTACATGTCGGTATATAAAAACGCGCCACGTATTCAGACATTTATTGGCGTGAAGGCAGGCAGTAAAAATGATCCTGCAAACGCCACGGGCCTGGCGCATTACCTTGAACACATGGTTTTTAAAGGAACCGACGTTTACGGAACAAAAGACTTTAAAAAGGAAAGCATCGAAATAAAAAAGATTGAAGCCCTTTACGAAACATACCGAAATACAAAAGACGATAAACAAAGGACGAAGATCTATCACCAGATAGACAGCATCAGCGGGGTTGCAGCAAAATACGCCATCGCCAACGAATACGACAAAATGCTGGCAACCATTGGCGCTGACGGTACCAACGCTTTCACATCTTTTGACCAGACCGTGTACGTGAATGATATTCCGAGCAACCAGGTAAACAACTGGCTAAAAATTGAGGCAGAACGTTTCCGCAAACCCGTATTGAGATTATTCCACACTGAACTTGAAGCCGTGTATGAAGAAAAAAACCGTGGCCTCGATAATGATGGTAACAAAATATGGGAAGCCCTGATGGCGGGTTTATTCCGCAACCACACCTACGGCACACAGACTACCATCGGTACCATTGAACATCTTAAAAATCCTTCAATGACCGAGATCAATAAATACTACAACAAGTATTATGTGCCTAACAACATGGCTATTGTGATGAGCGGGGATTTTGATCCCGATAAAGTAATTGTAGAGATCGAAAGAAACTTCGGGTCCTTCGCCGCGAAGCCGGTTGAACCCTACAAATTTCAACCTGAAGCCCCTATCACCCAAAAAATAGTGAAAGAGGTCATGGGTCCCGATCCTGCCAACGTTAATTTTGGCTGGCGTTTTGCAGGTTATGGCTCAAAGGAAGGCGATATCTGCACCCTGATGAGCGGCATTTTATACAATGGTACAGCCGGCCTCATGGATATCAATCTGAACCAGGCTCAGAAAGTACTCAACAGTAATACCTTTTTTTATCCCATTAAAGACTATAGCCTTTTTGCCTTTTCAGGTGAACCAAAAGAAGGACAAAGCCTTGAAGAAGTTGAAAAATTAATCCTCGCCCAGATCGATCTCGTAAAAAAAGGAGAATTTCCCGACTGGCTCATACAAGCTGTGGTGACCGATTTAAAACTTAAAAAAACCAAAGAGCTCGAAAGCAACAACGACAGGGCCTTTGCCATGTTAGACGCGTTTGTGAACGATATTAAATGGCAAAATTCTGTGGATCTCATCGAACGCGTGTCGAAGATCACGAAACAGGAAGTGGTTGATTTTGCCAATAAGAATTTTACTGATAACAACTACGTGGTTGTTTACAAAAGAACCGGTGAAGACACCACCATTAAGAAAGTTGACAAGCCAGCCATCACGCCGGTGGAACTAGACCGCGAGCATGCCTCGCCTTTTGTGGAGAACATCGCCAAATCTGCGCCCGCCGGTATTGAACCTAAGTTCCTCGATTATTCCAAAGACATCACCAAAACCAGCATCAAATCAAATATTGAATTGCTCTACAACAAAAACACCGAAAATAAATTATTCGAGTTGTATTACAAATTTGATATGGGCAGCAACAACGACAAGGTAATGCCCATTGCCATCAAATACATTCCTTACGCAGGCACGTCTGACATGACCGCTGCACAGATCAAACAGGAGCTTTACAAACTCGGCTGCTCCTTTAATGTGTTTTGCGATTATGAAAACATCTGGGTGAGTCTTTCAGGACTAAGTGATAATTACGAATACGCTACAAAGCTGTTCGAGAAAATCCTCACCAATCCCGTGGTTGAAGAACCTGTATTAAAAAACCTGATCGCCGACGTGATCAAGGAACGCAACGATAACAAACTTCAGAAACGCCAGATCCTCAACCGTGGCATGGCCAATTACGCGCGTTACGGTCCCGTTAACCCATTTTCTTATGTGTTGACTGATGAAGAATTAAATAAACTGGGTGTTAACGACATCAAAACAAAAATAAAATCACTATCGACATTTGAACACAAAGTATTGTATTATGGCCCAAAAGAAGTTGCCGAAGTAAAAGATGTTTTAACCAAATATCACAACGTGCCTTCAAAACTGAATCCGGTTCCCGCTCCTTATGCTTTCGAGGAAAAGCAATTGGATAAAACAGTTTACGTCGTGGATTTCGACATGAAACAGGCCGAGATCATTATGCTGTCTAATGGGCAGTCGTATAGCTCAGAGAATGTTCCTGTGATTACACTTTACAACAATTATTTCGGGGGTGGTATGAGCAGCATTCTGTTCCAGGATCTTCGCGAATCAAAAGCCCTTGCCTACTCCACCTATTCAAGGTACAACCAGCCCAACAAGCTGCAGAAGAAATATTACAACCTCTCGTACATTGGTTCGCAGGCGGATAAACTGGGCGAAGCCATGAAAGGGTTGAGTGACCTGCTGAACGACATGCCAAAAGCAGAAGGCAGTTATTCTTCAGCGCGGGAATCTGTGTTGCAGGAAATGCGTACACAGCGCATCACCAAAGCCGACATTATTTTTAATTATCTCGAAGCGCAGGAGCTGAACAATAAAACGGATATCCGTAAGGACATTTTTGAAAAAGTTCAGACCTACAGTTACGACGACATTAAAAAATTCCACGAACAGAATATCAAGGGTAAACCAATGACAACACTGGTGCTTGGAAAAAAAGAAGGCCTGGATATGAAAGTGCTGGAGCAGTATGGCACGGTAAAAACACTCACCTTGAAAGACGTTTTCGGGTACTAAATTTAAGAATTAAGATTTAAGAATTTTAAGAAGTAATTTTGCGTTCTTAAATCTACAATCCAACTTGCAATGATTTCTTTCGACAATACTGAAAACGCTTTTAAGGGAAAGACTAACGCTGAACTCAGCCGCTCTTACTGGCTTTTTAAATTAATAAGTAATCCCGCACTGGTAAAACTCGGTGCAAATTTTGGTCCCCTGGCCCTTAATTTTGGTTTTAAGGGGTTGATCAGGAATACCATTTTTAAACAGTTTGTGGGAGGTGAAACCATTCATGATTGCACCGCTGCTATCGAAGGGCTTGCGAAATACAATATTGGCACCATTCTCGATTATAGCGTTGAAGGCAAGGAGAGCGAAGCCGACTTTGATCATTGCCTGCGCGAAACCCTCGAAACAATCGGGAAAGCTAAAAAAGACAAGAACATCCCATTTTGTGTTTTCAAGGTCACCGGCCTTGCAAGGTTCGACCTGCTGAAAAAAGTAAGTTCAGGAATGCCTTTATCAGGTCCGGAAAAAACGGAATGGGAACTGGTAAGAAAAAGGGTGCACGGCATTTGTTTAGCGGCGTTTCAGGGTGATCAGAGGATCTTTATCGACGCAGAAGAAAGCTGGATCCAGCAAGCCATTGACGACCTGGCTAATGAAAATATGGCTTTGTACAATAAAGAAAAAGCCATAGTATTCAATACTTTCCAGCTTTACCGCACCGACCGCCTGGCTTACCTGGCAGACACCATCAAAAACGGAAAAACAGGCAGCTATCACATCGGGGCTAAACTGGTGCGTGGCGCTTATATGGAAAAAGAAAGAAAACGTGCCGCTGAAATGAGCTACACCTCGCCCATTCAGCCCACAAAAGAAAAAAGCGATGAAGATTATAACAAAGCATTGACCTTGTGTGTTGACAATCTATCGGTAATGGGAATTTGTGCCGGTACCCATAACGAAGACAGCAGCAGCTTTCTCGTTAAGTTAATGGCTGAAAAGAACATATCGCCCTCAGATAACCGTGTTTATTTTTCGCAATTGTATGGCATGAGCGACCATATCAGTTTTAACCTTTCTTTAAACGGATATAATGTGGCGAAATATGTGCCCTATGGTCCGGTTAAGGAAGTGTTGCCTTACCTGATCCGCCGTGCACAGGAAAACACAAGCGTAAAAGGGCAAACCGGCCGGGAACTGAGTCTGATCATGAAAGAGAAAAAAAGAAGAGCCTCAAGATAACAAGCGATAAATATTTCGCTTAAAACAGATACTAATTAAACGTCAATCGCATGTATTCATTTCTAAACCAGGATATTTTTAAATTGATCCGTGAATGCAGCGATGAACTCAAGGTGGATGCCTACGCGATTGGTGGTTACGTAAGGGATATTTTTTTAAAACGCAACAGCAAGGACATTGACGTTGTAACCATCGGCAAAGGCATTGACCTCGCAGCCCTGTTGCATAGAAAACTCGGGGAAGGATCACACTTATCCACTTTTAAAACATTTGGTACCGCACAGGTAAAATACAAAGACCTTGAAATAGAATTTGTAGGAGCCCGCCGGGAGAGTTACAACAGGGAATCACGAAAGCCGGTTGTGGAAGACGGCAGTCTCCAGGACGATCAGAACAGGAGAGACTTTACCATTAATGCACTGGCAATAGGTCTTTCGGAAAATAATTTCGGAAAATTGCTTGACCCTTTTGGCGGCATGACTGATCTGGAAAATAAATTAATCAGAACGCCTCTCGATCCGGATATCACTTACAGCGATGATCCGCTGCGTATGATGCGGGCGATACGTTTCGCTTCCCAGCTTAATTTTACTATACACCCGGTTTCATTAAGCGCGATCGCGAAAAATAAAGACCGCATCAGCATAGTATCTTCGGAAAGAATTGCCGATGAACTCAATAAAATTATTCTTTCGTCGCGCCCCTCAGTGGGATTCAAACTGTTATTTGATACCGGTTTGCTGCATTTCATTTTTCCCGAAATGGTACGTTTACAGGGAACTGAAACCATCAAAGGTCTCTCACACAAAGACAATTTTTATCACACGTTAGAGGTGCTCGATAACGTTTCAGCCAAAAGCGATAATTTATGGCTGCGCTGGGCCGCCATACTGCATGATATTGCCAAGCCAGACACCAAACGTTTTGAAGAAGGACACGGCTTTACTTTTCATGGACACGAAGACCGGGGGGCAAGAATGGTACCAAAGATCTTTACAAAATTAAAATTGCCACTGAATGAAAAGATGAAATACGTGCAGAAACTGGTGGCCCTGCATTTACGCCCCATTGTACTGGCAAAAACTGAAGTAAGCGACAGCGCGGTACGCAGGTTGTTATTTGAAGCCAGCGACGATATCGAGGACCTGATGCTGTTATGTGAAAGCGACATTACCACCAAGAATCCAAACAAGGTAAAAAGATACCTTCAAAATTTTGAGTTGGTGCGGCAAAAGTTAATTGAGCTTGAGGAAAAAGACAAGTTGAGAAAATGGCAACCGCCTTTAAGCGGTGAAGACATTATGAAGCTCTACAACCTGCCTCCCGGAAGGGAAATAGGAGTTCTGAAGAACGCTCTTAAAGACGCTATCCTCGATGGGGAAATCGAGAACAATATAGAGAGCGCGAAAAAATTCCTGGACCAGAAATTTGAAGCCTTAAAAACATAATGCAGTTTCATTTAAAATATTCGCCGCCAAAGCAGGGTTTCGAAATGAACCATACGCATCAGATTTTTATGATGGGCTCATGTTTCTCTGAAAACATAGGCGCTATTTTAAAAGGCAAAAGGTTCAGGGTTTACGATAATCCCAACGGCATATTGTTCAACCCTTCCAGTATTCATCAATGCCTCGACACGCTTATTCATTCAAGGCCGATGGATGAAAAATATTTTTTGAACCGTGATGGCATTTTTTTCAGTTACCTGCATCACTCTTCAATACATGATGAATACAAAAACGATCTTCACAAAAAAATAAACCAGGTGAACAAAACCGCTTTACAGGTTTTAAAAGACGCTGACTTTCTGATCATCACTTTTGGAAACGCTTATGTGTATAAACATCTCGAACTGAACAGCATCGTTGCCAATTGTCACAAACAGCCCAACTCGGTTTTCGAAAAATCATTACTCAGTGTTGACACGATCGTTTCAGCTTATTCGGCAATTATAAAAGACCTGCAGGTTTTAAATCCCAGGCTAAAAATCATTTTCACCGTTTCACCGGTAAAATACCTCAAAGACGGCGTCATCGAAAATAATTTAAGCAAATCAACACTTTTGCTCAGCGTTCATCAACTCGTTAATCAAAACAGCAACTGTTTTTATTTTCCGGCGTACGAATTGGTAACAGACGACCTCAGGGATTATCGCTTTTATAAGGAAGACCTCGCGCATCCCAATGATCAGGCGATTGAATATGTATGGCGGAAATTCTCAGATTGTTTTTTCTCAGAACAAACGGTTCTTTTAAACAAGGAGATTAAAAAACTGAACACAGCCCTTAATCACCGGAAACTGGTTGCTAACAGCGCAGAAGCCTTAAAACTGAATGATTTTATTCTAAAGCAAAAAGCGCTTATCAAAAACCTGAACCCTGCCATCGGCTTGTAGTTATAGCTTTCCACGGTCACACCTGATACTATCTGGCAGGAAGGACACCAATCGGTCAGTACTAAGTCAGGCCTCCTGCTACTGCGAACCCTGCGGGGGCCATCGTGGACCAATGGCCCTGGTTTCTTTTGCTGTTTTATAACAAAATATCCCGTTTAAATGACTTAAAATTCATTTTAACCATTAAACAAAAACGCTTAATTTTATAGGATAATAAACATTATGCTTAGAACTAATTTAAGAACACATACCTGCGGAGAGTTAAATATTTCTCACGTTGGAGAGGCCGTATGCCTCTGTGGATGGGTTCAAAAAACAAGAAAACTGGGAGGGGCTACCTTTATTGATTTACGAGACAGGTTTGGGATCACACAACTTATTTTTCTGGGCGATGATGAAAACAGTGAGATACTTGAGCAGGAAGGATTTTCGAGGGAGATGGTGCTGAAAGTAAAAGGCCTGGTGGTTGAACGTCAAAGCAAAAATAAAAATCTCGCTACGGGCGACATTGAAATTAAAATTCAGTCGATAGAAATTCTTAACCGCGCGCTGACACCTCCTTTTACCATAGAAGACGAAACCGATGGCGGCGACGAACTGCGGATGAAATACCGCTACCTCGATTTACGCCGTTCGGTGGTAAGAAAAAACCTTGAACTGCGCCACCGCATCGCCATTGAAACCCGCAACTATCTCGACCAGTTAAATTTCCTGGAAGTAGAGACACCGGTGCTTATAAAATCTACGCCCGAGGGAGCCCGTGACTTTGTTGTACCGAGCCGCATGAATACCAACCAGTATTACGCTCTGCCACAAAGTCCTCAGACATTTAAACAGCTACTGATGGTAAGCGGCTTCGACAGGTATTACCAGATCGTGAAGTGCTTCAGAGACGAGGACCTGCGCGCCGACAGGCAACCTGAATTTACCCAGGTAGACTGCGAGATGAGTTTTGTGGAGCAGGAAGATATTTTACAAACTTTTGAAAATCTCATCAAACATCTCTTCAAAAAAGTAAAAGGTCTGGATATTCCCGATCTCCCGAGAATATCGTATGCCGACGCGATGAAATATTACGGCAACGATAAACCCGATACGCGTTTCGACATGAAACTGGTTGATTTTAATTTGCTGGTTAAGGGAAAAAACTTTAAAGTTTTTGACGACGCCGAACTCGTGGTTGGTATTTGCGCCAAAGGCGCCGCAGAATACACCCGCAAACAACTGGATGAATTGACCGAATGGGTAAAACGTCCGCAGATTGGCGCCACCGGCTTGGTATACGCACGTGTGAATACCGACGGCACCATTAAATCAAGCGTTGATAAATTTTATAACGAAGAAGAACTTAAAAAATGGTGCAAAGCCTGCAATGCGCAGGCAGGCGACCTTATATTACTCCTCGCCGGGCCCGAAGAAAAAACAAGAAAGGCCATGAGTGAGCTCAGGCTTGAAATGGGTTCCCGTTTAGGATTAAGGGATAAAAATGTTTTTTCATGCCTTTGGGTGGTTGACTTTCCATTACTCGAGTGGAATGAAGGAGACCCCAATTTACTGGCTTCGCTTGCAGGCAGATGGCACGCCAAACACCATCCCTTTACCTCGCCTAAACCTGAAGACATACAGTTGTTGAATACAGATCCGGGTGCCGTAAGAGCCAACGCATACGACATTGTGATTAACGGCGTTGAGATTGGCGGTGGCAGCATCAGGATCCACAACAGGGACCTGCAGGCAAAAATGTTTGAGGTGCTGGGTTTTACCAACGAAGAAGCGTTAAAACAATTTGGCTTTTTAATGAACGCTTTTGAATTTGGCGCCCCGCCCCATGGTGGCATAGCACTGGGATTTGACAGGTTGTGCTCGATGTTCGGGGGGGCCGACAGCATCAGGGATTTTATTGCATTCCCTAAAAATAATTCGGGTAGGGACGTAATGATCGACGCGCCTTCTGAAATAAGTGAAGAACAATTAAAAGAACTTAGCATACAAAATATAATCACCACAAATTGATGATCGCCGGCTTCATAGCTTTTTTAGGGATAGGCTTAATTTTAGGATTGATAGGCGGAGGCGGCTCTATTCTTGGCGTACCGGTGTTGGTGTATGTGATGTGCTACACTGCCGATGTGGCCACTTCCTACTCCCTTTTCATCGTTGGATTAACGTCGTTGATAGGCGCCTTGTCTTACCTGAGAAAAGGAGAGATCAGCGCTGAAGCGATTGTTCAGTTTGCCCTTGCTTCAATGGTAAGTGTTTTTTGCGTAAGAAAATACCTGATGCCTGCGATTCCCGAAGAATTCAGCATCCTGGGTCTGGAGATCTCAAAGCATACCCTGATCATGATTGTGTTCAGCCTGCTCATCCTATCTTCTTCTTACACCATGATCAAAAAAAGAAAACCAAACAACATGAGCCAGGTAAGGTGGGATGAGTTTTCGCGGAGTCCTCTTGGACTTCCATTCTTAATATTTCTGGGTGTTGCCGTTGGTTTTATAACCGGATTTGTAGGCGCAGGCGGTGGCTTTATCATCGTACCCGTTTTGATTTTCTTCCTGCGTTTAAAGTTTAAAAAAGCGATAGGCACTTCGCTTTGTATTATCGCAATCAACTCACTGGTGGGTTTTACCGGTAATTTTGGCAACCAGCAGATCGACTGGCCTTTTTTATTAAGTATCTCCGCTGTTTGCGCGGTAGGTATTTTACTCGGAAGCCTGTTGTCTAACAAGATCTCCGGTCAGAGCCTGAAACCTGCTTTTGGCTGGTTTACGCTCATCGTAGGCATGTCGGTACTGGTCAAAGAAATCTTTTTCGTTTAGTTAGCTGGCCGGTATCCCGCTAATAAATTTTCCCTCTTCCTGTTAACTGATCCTAAACCCGCACACCGATAATGCACACATCGTCCACTTGTTCAAGGTTGCCACGCCAATCAGAAAAAACCGATATAATTTTATCTCTTTGGTCATTCATCCCTGAACCTGAAATATCGGTAACCAGATCTTTCATTTGTTTATACTTGAATTTTTTTCCCATAGGCCCTCCAAACTGATCGGCATATCCATCGGTAAACAAATAGAGGATATCGCCGGCGCTCAATTGCATTACATGAGTTGTGAACGGCTTTTCTTCTGCGTATTTTCCTATCGGTTGTTTGTCTCCCTTTATTTCAGTTAGTTCCCCCGCACCTGCCCTTATCAGCCATAGTGAATTATTTGCGCCTGCCCATTTTAACTCAAGACTTTTTAAATTTAAACTGCAAAGTGAAATATCCATGCCGTCTTTCACTTCTTTTTCGCTGTTGCCAAAAGTTTCTATTACCAGTTCGCGGGTCTTGTCCAGTATCTTACCCGGAGCCAATATGCCGAATTCTTTCAACGACCTGTTTAGGGCGTTATTGCAAACAACACTCACCAATGCTCCCGGCACGCCATGTCCGGTGCAATCTGCAGCAGCAAACAAAACATTGTCGCCTGCTTTTTCTATCCAGTAAAAATCCCCGGCAACTATATCCTTTGGCTGGTAAATCAAAAAACTATCGCTTAAACAATTTTTCCGGGTTTTTTCTGAAGGAAGGATTGCACCCTGCAACCTTTTTGCATAATTAATGCTGGCCAGTATTTCGCTGTTTTTTTCTTCAATAACTGTATGTTGTTCTTGTAACGCAACAAAAGCTTCCTTTACTTTTTCTTCGGCTTCCTTTCTTAAAACTATTTCCCTGCTGAACAGCTGGTTCCATCCAATAACCGTGGCTGAAAGAATTACAAGGCCCGTGAACAAAAAAACATTGGCAAACGGCCAGTGAAATACCCTGGATAACAATCCACCAAAAACAAGAGCCAGGCTCACCTGGTCTCCCATCGATAACATGATGGCATGCCAGGCTTTGCGGGTATACTGTTTCCATTTATCAATACGGTTCTTTGTATGAAGCGGCAAAAAAACAAAAGCGAAGAGGTCAAAAAAGAGAAGTGATAGAATGGCTGCGCCTGGAAATCTGAGGAATTTAAAAATAAAATGAAGTGTTATAATAACCAGGCTGATTATAAAGATAATCCTGGAGATCTTTTTTCTCCTTTCTATCGCGAGAGGAAAAACTGTAAAGGAAGCGCCCAGGGAAGCGAATACAATCGCCGGAAGAAAACCGGCAACATAACTCTGCTCGTCACTCGTAATCTGCTTGTAAATAAAAAAAATGAATGAGAGAGTTCCCACCAGGATAAAAATATGACCAGTCCGTTTCAGTATAACAAATATACACTCTTTAGCGGGCTAACGAAATGCAGCGGGAGTTCATTACTTTGAATCAGCATCCTGAATGAGTTGGAGCACCATTGAAGGTGGTCTTCCAACAATAGCGGTCTCACCATTAATCACGATAGGCCGTTCAATTAAAACAGGATTCTCACAAAGCACTGTGATCCATTGCGCTTCACTCAGTTGCTTATCCTGGAACTGTTCGGCAAAAAGAGGTTCCGATTTTCTGACAATATCAAAAGCGGCACAGCCCAGCTTTTTTAAGAGCGTTTTTAATTCCTCAGCGGTAGGGGGGTCTTTCAGATATTCACGGATCTCAACACTGCAATTGTTGGCGCTCAGAAGATCGCGTACCTCATTGCATTTGCTGCAATCAGGGTTGTAATAAATGATCACAGGGCAAGTGTTTTCATTTGCAGGAACATGTCATTAAACCGCAGGCGGGCATTTTCAATAAATTCAGGAGTAATGACTGCTTTCAGATTGTCAACGTTTTTTACATCTTCGAGGTTGAATTTAAAAATCTGTTCCATAGGTCCGGCTTCGAACTTCACCTGGAACTTATCGTTCATCTGAAAAATACTGATGGTCATGCTCGAATGAGGGATCTGTCCGATGATTCTCATTTATCGTCTTTTTTAAAGGCTTTTTTAAAATTCAGGAGGTTAGAGAGCACGCCAACCGGGGTGGTATTCCTGTCTCCATCTTCGTGGATACGACTCTGTATTGCATGAGCCAGCAAAACAAAATGTTCTTTTCCAGCCCTCTTCAAAAATGCTTCGGCTTTATCATCACCGTTAATAATGTTGGCAGTAGCAGCCCATTCAAACGCTTTGGCTTTCATCAAAAACTGAAAGGCTTTATCATCTTCCCAGATCGCGTTTGAAAAAGCGGCCAAAACAAAATGTTTGTTTTCCATCAGGTATTTAAAAGCGCCTTTTTCGTCGCGAATGGCGTCTATCGTGCAGATCAATTCACGGTATCCATTATTCATGAGCCAGTTAAAACCACTGGTGTCTTTTAATACATACCTGGTAAACTGGTCGATAGCGTATGTTGAATAGTGCTTCATTTATATGATTCCTGCATTAAAATTAAATAAAAAAACCGCTTTGTTGAAGCGGTTCTTAATGTTTTAATTTATTTTAATATTTCCCTGGCAATTACCAGTTTTTGAATTTCGCTGGTACCTTCGCCTATGGTGCAAAGCTTGCTGTCGCGGTAAAATTTCTCAACCGGAAAATCTTTGGTATAACCATAACCGCCAAAAATCTGTACTGCTTCAGTACTCACTCTCACAGCAACTTCACTCGCATAATATTTCGCGAAAGCACTTTCCTTCGTTACTTTTTTACCTTTATTTTTCATATCGGCAGCTTGCATCGTTAATAATTCAGCGGCTTCAAATTCAGTAGCCATGTCAGCAAGTTTAAAGGCTATTCCCTGGAAGTTAGCGATTGGTTGGCCGAACTGCTGACGTTCTTTCGCGTATTTGATACTCGCATTGAGTGCTCCCTTGGCAATACCAAGGCTTAAAGCGGCGATACTGATGCGACCGCCGTCAAGCACTTTCATTGCCTGAACAAAGCCGTCGCCCACATTGCCCATTACCTGTGATTTATGAATTCTGCAATTCTCAAAAATAAGTTCCGCGGTTTCGCTGGCACGCATACCGAGTTTATTTTCTTTTTTCCCTCCCCTGAATCCCGGGGTAGTACGTTCAACGATAAACGCTGTGATGCCGTGACTGTCGAGCAGGTCGCCGGTACGCGCCAAAACTACTGCAACGTCGCCGGAGATCCCGTGAGTGATCCAGTTTTTTGTTCCGTTCAAAACCCAGTAATCGCCATCCTGTTTCGCAACGCATTGCATCCGCATCGCGTCACTTCCGGTGTTGGCTTCTGTTAAACCCCAGGCGCCGATCCATTCGGCTGTGGCTAACTTGGGCAAATATTTTTTCTTTTGTTCGTCATTACCAAATTGCAGGATATGACCTGTACAAAGGCTGTTGTGTGCCGCCATCGACAATGCGATTGAACCACAGATGCTGCCCAGTTCGGTAATTGCGGTAACATATTCCGAATACCCAAAACCCGAACCGCCATATTCCGTTGGCACCAGAACACCCATTAATCCCAGGTCCCCCAGTTTCTTAAATACTTCAATTGGAAATTCCTGCGATTCATCCCATTCCATCAATTTGGGATGGATATGTTCTTTTCCAAATTTGCGGATCATATCGGCAATCATGAGTTGATTTTCGTTTAGCTGAAAACTCATTCCTACCTCTGTTTCTAAAAGTGTGTGAGACATGTGTGATTGTTAAAATGTGAAATCTATTTACTATTTACAAAGCCCAAAGATAGGACAAATTTATATGCTGCAAAGGCAACCCGTTTTTTTTAACAGGTTTAGCCTTCACAATTTTTTAATGACTAAAATCTTAAATAAGGAGCGCTGGTCTAGTAATAAACAGGTCTTCTCACTTCGCTGATGTGCTTGCTGAAGCGGATCACCTGGCGCGTGTAACCATATTCATTATCGTACCAAACATAAAGCACAATGCTTCTTTTATCGGGAGACACGATGGTTGCCTGGCTGTCGAACACACTCGGACAAGGATTGCCAATAATGTCGGTACTCACGAGTTCGTTGCTGAAAGCAAACTGGATCTGCTCAACCAGGTGGCCCTGCAAAGCGTAACGGCGAATGATCTCATTCACATCATCTTTAGTCACTTCCTTCGAAATATTTAAATTCAAGATGGCCAGGCTCACGTTAGGGGTGGGAACACGCACTGAGTTAGCGGTGAATTTTCCGCTCAGGTGTGGCAACACTTTTTTAAGCGCGCTTTCGGCGCCCGTTTCTGTAATTACCATGTTTAAAGCCGCTGAACGTCCACGACGCATCTTTTTATGATAATTATCCAGCAGGTTCTGGTCGTTGGTGTACGAGTGAACGGTTTCTATATGTCCTTTTTCTATCTTTAATTCCTTGTCGATCACGTAAAGGATGGGCATGATGGCGTTAGTGGTGCAACTTGCCGCCGAGAATATTTTCTGGTTTTTCAGATCAACGGTTTCGTGATTCACACCGTGAACAACATTGGGTACGTTGCCTTTGGCCGGAGCGGTCAGTAAAACCTTATCAACGCCTTTGGCCTTCAGGTGACGGCTCAGTTCAACGTCGTCCCTGAAAACACCTGTGTTGTCGATAATCAGCGCATTGCTGATGCCATACTGGGTGTAGTCAACGTCCTCAGGGTTTTTAGCGTCAATCATGTGAACCGTATGGCCATTGATGATGAGCGCCTTATTTTCGAGATCTTCGATCACCGTTCCCGGGAAAGGACCATGAACAGAATCGGTACGCAACAGGTCGGCGCGTTTTACAATCTCTTCGTCGCCATTGCCACGTGTCACAATAGCGCGCAAACGCAGTTGTTCTCCCTTACCGGCAAGGGTTATAAGTTCTCTGGCTGCCAAACGGCCAATACGGCCAAAACCATACAACACAACGTCTTTTGGCGTAATTACATTATTATTACCGATCAGATCTTTTAATTTGTCATTGATAAAATCAGCTTTCGATTTATATTTCGCGCTTTCCTGGTGCCATTCAAAAGCCAGCCTGCCGATATCGATGCGACCTGCACCAACATTGGACGTAGCAATTTCATTCGCAAGGGCAACGGTATCGAAAACCGTAATTGGCTTTTTTACAATATTTTTAGCATATAAGTGCAGGTTCATGATTTCACTGGCGCTGCGGTCGAACAACTGGTTGCGGAATAAAATAAGCTCAATGGATTTTTCGAACCATAATTTTCCCACCACGTTGATGAGGTCAATTGCGGCTTTTTCATGATTGATCCAGTCGTTTAACTGGGTCTGGTAATCTCCATTCACTTTTTCAAAGGTTTCCATATATTAAAATTTTTGTGCAAAAGTATTAAAACAACTAAAATAAAATTGAAATTATTTCACAAAGTTTTTAAGATGTGATAAGTACCTGGCCCGGAAAAGGAAATTAACAATTGATAACTGCAACTATGGCCGGAAATAATTAATTTTAGTGCTTCATTATGAGAGACATTATCTGGACTGTAATTGGGATCTGGCTGATCTATAAGCTGGTTGACGCGTTTAGAGCGATCACCGCTAAAAAGTCGGTTGTTGGTGAGCAAAACGCTCAGCAACGCGCCTCCTCCCCTCCCCCGAAAAAAGACATTCACAGCGCCCTGCAGAAACACCTGAATAAAGAAGGTGAATACGTGGATTTTGAGGAAATAAAATAATTATTTCCACACAATTTCTTATTTAATTTCGGTATGTTGTAGTTTACGGTTGAATTTTTGGCTTATGGCCATGTCACTTCGAGTCCCGATGGCCATCGGGAAGAAGTGGTCTCTTCCGATTGCCGGAATCGCTCGACCTGACGCATTTCCAACCGTAAACCACAACAGGGTTTTTTAATTCGAAAGTAATCTAAACAGCAAAAAAAAGATAGCAGATTTTCTGCGCTCAGGAAATTTCGGCGGGTTGTTTTTTGGCCACTTCCATATTCTTCACAAACTCGTCGAACAGGTAACGGGCGTCAAACGGGCCGGGAGAGGCTTCAGGATGGTACTGAACAGAAAAAGCCTTTTTGTTTTTCAGGCGGATGCCTTCTATGGTTTTATCGTTAAGATTGATATGGGTGATCTCTACGTTCGGATTATTCCTGATCTCTTCTTCGCTTACAGTAAAGCCGTGATTTTGTGAAGTGACCTCACTTTTTCCGCTAATAAGGTTGTGTACCGGATGATTGATTCCCCTGTGCCCGGCGTGCATTTTGTAAGTGCTGATGCCTTGCGATTGCGCCAGGAGCTGGTGCCCCAGGCAAATGCCAAAAACAGGTTTACCGCTGTTTACCATGGCTTTCACCTCTTCACTTTCCTTAACCATGGCGCCGGGATCGCCGGGACCGTTAGTAAGCATGATGCCATCGGGGTTAAATTCGAGAATTTCTTTCAAGGTACTCTTCATGGGAAATACCTTGAGGTAACAATCTCTCTCCTGTAAACAACGCAAAATATTATTTTTTGCGCCGTAATCCATCACTGCCACGCGGTAGGCAGCTTTTTCGTTTCCAAGTGTATAAGCGGTTTTACAGCTCACTTTCGACGATAACTCAAGACCATGCATATTTGGCACTTTGGCCAGCTGTTTTTTTAATTCTTCAACGTCGGTTATCTCCGACGAAATAATGCAGTTCATTGCGCCTTTGTCGCGGATGTAACGCACCAGCGCGCGCGTGTCCACGTCGCTGATAGCAACGATGTTGTTTTCTTCAAAGTATTGCTGCAGGCTCTTTTGCGCGCGGGGCCGCGAAAACCCCGTATTGAATTTTTTGCAGATCATGCCGGCGATCTTTACAGAGCCGCTTTCCACTTCCGACTCTTCTATGCCGTAATTACCGATATGCGCGTTGGCCATCACAATCACCTGGCCAAAATAAGAAGGATCTGTGTAAATTTCCTGGTAACCCGTCATGCCGGTATTGAAACAAATTTCACCTGAGGTGGTTCCTTTTTTTCCGGCCGCCTTTCCTTCAAATACCTTCCCGTCTTCAAGCAGGAGTAAGGCTTTGGGAACCCGGGTATATTTTAATTGCATATTTTTAGAGGGGGTAAGATTCTAAAGCCCAAAAGTACAGAATTAATGGCGAAAATCATTTGCATGTTCATTTATTTTTTAAAACTTTATGATTCGCCTGATTTTGGAGATAATACGCAAACACTGAGATTGCGGGACGAAAACCGTATATAAAAAATTTGATATGTTTGGTTGCTTTTTTAATAATTTTATTAAATTTACCGCTGAGTAAAAACACACTAATATTGAGTGAGTTATTTCCCTATATGGAAGGACTTACGTAAATTAGCATAATTAAAGACCACACTATGAAAAGAATACTCTATTCTTGCCTCTTTCTAACATTTATATTTCTTTCAGATAATATTTTTGCACAGGCGTTTAACTTTGCTGTAACCCCATCCGTGCAATGCTATAGTGCTGGAGGACATACCGTGGTGGCAACCATAACCACCACTTATTCCGGTCCTCCTCCTGCATCCAGCTATACCTGGGCCATTTCAAGCCCAACTCCCGTGAATACCTGTAGTGTTGGTACTGCGCCCATTATTACAGTAGCCGGTGGAACCCTTGCTACTTTTGTTTTGCCTTGTTGCGGCCAATACACCATTACCTGCTTTCCCTGCGATGCGGTCGGCATTCCTATCCCTGGGGGCCAAATTGCGCAGTATGCAACAATAGAATGCCCGGTAACAGGCACCGCAGGCGCCTCCTCTTCTTCTATTTGCGCGGGCAACGTAGCCACTTTAACAGCTTTGGGAGGGGTCACCTGGACCTGGACCCCAGGAAATATGAATGGAAGTGTGGTGACAGTTACCCCAGGCGCCAATACCTGTTATACTGCCAACGGTAATACCGCGGCAGGCTGTACCGTACAGGCAACCACCTGCCTCACTGTTCAAACGATTATTGTGAATATCACACCACCTTCTCAAACCGTTTGTGCCGGAACAAATGTTACTCTCACGGCCAATACAACTGCAACGCCTGTTTCAACGGGTATCGTTTACCAATGGGAGGAAAATCCCCCTGGCGGCACCGTGATAGGAAATGCGCAGACTCAGACGGTGGCACCCGTCGCGACGACCGTTTATAGCGTAAATGCCAGTGTGAACACCTGTTCCACATCTGCAACCAATACCATCACCATAGCGCCCTTTCTGTCTATCCTGGCATCCGCGTCGAGCGTATCCGTCTGCCAGACCGAGACCGTGGTTTTAACAGCCACCTCCAGCGCTACAAGCTTTACCTGGACCCAGATCACCTTCCCTAACCAAACCGCGGTAGGCAACCCGGTTACTATGGTTGGCCCGGGTATATACGTGGTAGATGGCACCAACGGCTCTTGCCCCGGTGCACCAGCAACGGTCACGGTTTACCTCACCAGTTTTCAGCCCACCATTACCGCGCCGGCTTCTAATTTCAGTATTTGTCCGGGAGAAACCTTTACTTTAAGCGCCATAGGTGGCGTAGCAGGTACTTACACCTGGGCGACCCTCGACGCTTCTGGTCAGCCTTTGGCTCTTGTACCACCCATGGGTTCGGGTACCGTAAGCACTAGTCAGGCTACAACAACAGCTTATGGCGTAGCAGCTATGAGTCCAGGAGGTTGTCAGGGCTCCCAAACAATCTCTGTTGGGACTAATCCGAATGTAAATGTTACCGCTGCGGCTTCAGCCGCCTCGGTTTGCGCCAGCAGTCCTGTTACTTTAACAGCCTCAGGTGCTACGCTCTATACCTTTGTATCTTCCGCGGGAGGCGGTACCACGCTCTCTCCGTCCTCAACAACCTCGGTAATTGTTGTTAACCCGAGTTCAAACACCACTTACTCTATTTACGGAACTACGGCTTCGGGTTATTGCCAGGGAATGACTACCCTTACTGTGAATATGATCACGGGAGGGTCACTGACGCTAACAACGACTTCATCGGCCGGTGTTATCTGCCCGGGTCAATCCAGCAGCTTAACCGCCTCGGGCGCGCTCAGTTATACCTGGGCAGGTCCGGCTTTAACAAACACCACCGGTGCCAGTACCATTGCCAGTCCTACATTGGCCGGCGTAAATGTTTACACCGTAACTGGTGACAACAACGGCGGCTGTTTTGGAATGGCTACCGTGAACGTTACTGTTAGTGCTATCCCATCAATAACGGTTGGTGCTACAGCTGCAGCCATCTGTGCCGGTTACACTTCCACTTTAAGCGCATCGGGTGCCGCTTCCTATACCTGGACAGGTTCCACCTTCGCCATTCCTATTAACCAGCCATCTATCTCTGTAAGTCCTGGTACTTATACCGTGATAGGTGGTTCAGCCGGAGCCAACTGCCCATCGGTGCCCGTATATTCTACGATCGTATTATCACCGCCCCTGGTGATCACTACCTCAATATCGCCTATTCAGGGAACCACCTGTATAGAGCAGAACTACCCTTATAAACTGTCTAAACCTGTTAATTTGTTTGCCTTTGGCGCTTCATCTTATGTGTGGATTCCATACAATCCGGCTTATGTCACCTACTCTCTCGGACCACAAACAACTGTAAGGCCTCCAACAAGTACCTGTTATACCGTTACAGGATCTACCTCGGTATGTTCTGGTACCGCGCAGATCTGCGTAACGGTGAATCAACAGTTTACCTTCGCTGTAACGCCACCTTTACCTGCAATTTGTTTGGGAGACTCTATGAAATTAACTATTTCGCAGATCAATGCAGGAACGCCAACACTGGCGCTGCCTCCTTATACTTACGAATGGCGTGATCCTCAGGGACCAAGTATGACCAGTCCGAATACTTCAACCAACCAGGTATTTCCTCAAAGCACCGACACTTATACCGTAGAGGTGAAGGATTCGAGGGGCTGTATTTCTATGCCAAGGCTGATCACTGTGACAGTGCTGCCGCAGCCAATGACAGCGATTTCCATTCCAACCATTAACAACGTGCCAACCAATACCGTTTGTTTTGTGGGTGACCGGCCAAGCGCACCTGATAACAAGATAGACCTGCTCGCATACAATACCAACGTAGGCTTACCACCCGGGGTGTCACAAACTTACACATGGCAATCACCTTACGTGCCTTCATCTATTGTAACACCTTCCAATAATGCCGGTGTCACGGTTACGGCACCCCGCAGAACCCCGTATGTAGTAATATACACCGTAACAACCGGTTACAATGGTATCCAGGGATGTACAAGAAAAGATACGGTGTCCATCAGGGTCATAGATTGCAGGCCAGTTACCCAGAGCAGTATTACCTTTGTAATGGACATAGATAAAAATGATACACTATGTGCAAGGGATTGTATTACCTACCTCGCTACAACAGATACACTGGCGGGTGGACCACAAACCTATTCATGGACCTTTGAAGGTGGTTTACCACTGCACTCTACCGACAAATCGCCAACAGTATGTTATGACTTGCCAAGTGATAAGGGTGGATGGAGCGTGGTTTTAAGAGTATCTAATCCTTACCCGGTTTATGAAACACCTCCCGGAAGTTCAGCTGTGGTCTCTTTTTATAAATATATCAAGGTTGTTGATATTCCGAATGTAACCATAGTACCTCCGGGCCAGCAACGCAGTGACACTACAATTAAGTTCAGCCAGTCGATTGTACTCACGGCAACCAATGCACTCACGTACACGTGGACACCGAGATACAGTATTTCCGGAACAACGGGTTCCGTCGTCACGGTCAACCCTACCAAAACGACCCAGTACATAGTCACGGGTAAGAACAGCGCCAGGTGTTTCTCACGCGACACCATTAATGTAATTGTGATAGAAGACTGCGGTGACATGTTCGTTCCTAATGCTTTCTCTCCAAATGGCGATGAAATAAACGATGTGTTAAGAGTAAGAGGCGTGTGCCTCGAAACGCTCACCTTCCTGATCTTTAACCGCTGGGGCGAAAAAGTGTTTGAAACGAATGATGTAAATGTGGGATGGGATGGAACCTATCATGGCGAGAAGCTTAACACCGGTGTTTTTGTATACCGGCTCGAGGGCAAGACCTATGAAGGAAAAGGATTCAGTTCTAAAGGTAACATAACACTCATCAGGTAATTATAAAATAGTCATGATGGATCGCCGTGCTAACAAAAAGTTAATGCGGCGATCCCTGACAAAAAAATAATAAGATCCACATATGAAATAGCCATGTTTCCGAAACACAAACACAAAGGATTTAACATGGCTATACCATATGACACACAAAAACAGTAACAACGACATATGAAAAACAAGTATATTTTAAAGTCTTTTCTGGCTGCAGTTATATTGACCCAGGCGGCCAGAGCCCAGGACATACATTTTTCGCAGTACGCTGAAACACCAAGCAGTATCAATCCCGCTTTGGCAGGAGTAAGGTACAATACATGCCTCACCGCTAATTACAAAGATCAATGGGGAAGCGTGGCTTCAAAATACCAGACCTTTGGTCTATCATTCGAACAAACCATTAAGTTCAGGAAATTAAGGACCAGCTATTTTGCCGTTTCGGCCAATATCTTCAGGGATGCTGCCGGCGACGCTAAATTAAATACTTTGAACCCTAACCTGGGTATGAGCTATATTCAAAGACTCAACAGGTACCTTAAATTTTCAGGTGGGATACAGGGAGGCTTTTTTTACAGGACCATTGATGTTGACAACCTGCATTGGGATAAACAATATAATGGTTCAAATTTTGACGCGGGTCTTCCAAGCGGAGAAAGCACGCCAAGAAGTTCTATTACTTCGTTTGACCTGGGTGGTGGCGTTAATTTTAATTATGCGCAAAGCGATAAGTTCATCAGCAGCAGGAATGCGGCTAAATTTAACATTGGCGCTTCGGCTTACCATTACGCCATTGGAAGGAATTCATTTTTTACTTCATCTGAAAAACTCCAAACCAGGATCTGTGCTTATTTTAACGGGGACTTTAATATCCCTAGTTCAAAAAACGCGATCATGCCAAGTTTTCTTTATATGCGCCAGGGACCTAACAGCGAGTTTATTGTTGGTGCGCTCATCAAATTTATTATCGTTGACCAGTCTACCTATACCGGTGTAAAAAAACCATTGGCTATTGCCATTGGCGGTCATTACAGGTATAAAGACGCTATCATCCCTGCATTTTTATTACAGGTTGATAAATATGCCTTTGGTGTAAGTTATGACATTAACGTTTCGGCGTTAACGCCTGCTTCCAGGAGGTTTGGAGGACTTGAAGTCATGTTAAGATACAACCTTTATCCTGGATACGGAAAAAATCTGGGTCGTTCGGATACCAGACCATCTTATTAATTGATATTAAGCGTTAGATTTCCTAACGCTTTTTTTTTTGAAATATATATTTTAATGTTTTAAATTAGTACTTAAGAATAGTTTTATGCCTAATATAAGTTTTGCGTTTAAGAAATTTAATATTAAGCAAGACAAGTGCGCGATGAAGGTTGGTACCGATGCTGTTTTGCTTGGAGCCTGGGTGATTCCAAATGGAAGCAAACGCATTTTGGATATCGGAACAGGTACCGGTGTGATCTCGCTCATGCTGGCGCAAAAATCAAGCGCGGCGATTACAGCCATAGACATTGATCGTGAAAGTACAGAACAGGCCAGGCTCAACGTTGCTGAAAGTGATTTCAGGAACCATGTTGAAGTAAAACACCTGTCGTTCCAGGAACTCGCAAGAACCACTGAGTCAAAATTTGACCTGATCGTTACCAATCCACCTTATTTTATAGATTGTTTAAAGAATCAGGAAGACAGTAGCCGGAAAACTGCCCGGCATACAGACCTGTTACCTTTTGAGGATCTGATCAACGGTGTAAAAAAGCTGTTGGATGAAAAAGGTAAGTTTTGCCTGATACTGCCTAAAAATGAGGCTGCTATTTTTAGAAAAATGGCTGAACTGAAAGGTTTATATCTTTCAAAATTGTTACGGATCAGGACCAGGCTAGAAAAAGACTCAGAGAAAAGACACCTGATGCAATTTGAATTTAAAGAAAGCGAATTTTCAGAATCCACGCTTGTAATAGAACTCGACAGCAACCGCAATTATACCGAAGAGTACAAAGAACTCACCAAAGATTATTACCTGCATTTTTAAAACCTGGTTTTGCCTGGCGTGTGAAAAAGTTCATCAACCCGAAATAAACCTCCCTGCAAAAGGGACAAGGCTCAGCGCCCTGGCCAGCACGTAACTGAAGAGCATTACAAATAGCGTTTTCAGCAGGAGGAAAGAATAAAAATCCAGGGCAGGGAAATCAAAATAATTTTTCACCAGGCTATCCCTTACAAAGATGTGTGCTAAATAAATGCTGAAAGAGTATTTTGCCACTTCTTTAACAACGGCGAGTACACGCGATGGCAGGACTAATTGTTTTGCAACAAGGAATACGCCTGCTGACATGAGTAGAACATTCCAGCTCAGGTAACGCTGATTGGATCCTGAGAATTCTTTAAGCTGGTACGAGAGCTCAATTGACGAGTAGTAGGAATAAACCAGGCCAATGCAAAACAACCCGACTCCAATCATCCAGTGATACTTTTTAGATGGGAGGATGTGCAGATAGTAACCCAGTACCAGGTAACCGATGTAACCTCCAAAACACGTAAGATCGAGTGCCACGGCGGCTTGCCCGTACTGATTAGAAAAAACCAGCCAGTAGATCCAGATCATTAAAAACAGGAGGATTGATTTTTTATTTTTTTTCTCTGTCCAGGGCGTTAAAAAGGGCAAAAATAAAATGATGCCGAGAATCATGTAAACGTACCATAGATGAAATTCGGCACCGCCGGCAATGAGCATTTGAGGAACAGCGTTGAGTTCAATTTCGTGCCTGAATAATTTAAAACCGATATACACCGCGCTCCAAAAAAGAAATGGCGGTAAGATTCTCAATAATCTTTTTTTATAGAATTGCAGGGGCTCCTGGTATTTGTCGAGTAATAGGGCCCCTGAAACCATTAAGAAAACAGGCACACACCACCTGGTAATTGTAAAAAATTGTATTCCGGTATTAAAGGTGGGGATACCGATACGGTAGGTGAAGGACCCTGAGTAATGCAGTAAAATAACGGCGAAGCAGGCAGAGAATCGGAGGATATGTAAATAATTATAATTGACGGTCCCGTCGCTGGTTTTGATCATGTTTAAATTTAGCGGTAAAAAACAGACCGGGCAAATCGCCAGGGTTGAGCAAGGTTAAAGTCTTGGGGATAACTTCTGTATGGGGTTGCAATGGGCATTGATTAAGACCTGATAGTCGGAATATTGTAAAACAAAAAACCCCATGTATTTCTACACAGGGTTTTTTCCGCTTTTGTTTAAACTGCAGCGGTCGCAGTAAAATTGGTCCCCAGCGTAGGTGGGGATCATACTCTCCCGTCCCGATAGCTATCG
>JAZKFC010000019.1:147346-165922 GCA_040386615.1 Bacteroidota bacterium | reverse complement strand
TAGTTATTAGTTATTAGTTATTGGTTATTGGTTCTTGGTTATTGGTTATTGGTTATTGGTTTGTGCCAATAAAAAAGCAGTTCCGGGGAACTGCTTTTTTCTGTTGTAATTCTTACTTGTTATATCTTCATTCAATCTTACTTATTTAGAATGAGGCGTTTTACCGCTTTGTCCTGTCCGTTGCTGATGGTGATGAAATACACACCGTTAGCATAGGTACTCATATCAAAAGCCGCTGTTTTTGCCGCTATATCCTTAAATGTCATGGTGCTTACAAACTGTCCTAAATAATTATGAATGGTAACATCCAGGCTTTGGTTTTCGCCGTTGGTGCTGATGATCTGTACCATTCCTGATGTAGGATTGGGCGCAAGTTGTATGCTGCTCTGTAATAGTGATTCGCCGCGCAGACCAACATCAGAACAATCAGTAACCACTACAACGTGTGATGAGACGTGGCTTCCTGCTGAACTGGAAGCTGTAAGGTTTACAGTATAGGTACCCGGGTTAGTAAACTTAACCGTAGGGGTCACAGTACTGGTGTTCGGAGAGATCAGGCCACCGGCGCCATTAGGCTGGATAGACCAGAGAAATGTTGGTGAAGGTGAACCGCTCGACTGGTTAAGTGGAAACATATTGGTGTTTACGCAGACCGTTGAAGACAAGACAAAACTTGATACGGGCGCATTAGAGGAAACACTGTTACAGAGGGTTACCGAACTGGCGGTTAACTGGTTACGGTAAGTACCATTGGTCATGGCCGTTGTCATCCTTGAGCTTTGATTTGGGGTGAACATGTAAAGGCATGCATCATCGCAATAATCCATAAAATTCATGAACATATCACCAAATTGTGAGCCGCAGGTATTCGGAGCGTTTACATTTGCAGGATAATTTGGGCATCCAAAGTTCAGGTTTTTTTGTGGAGGGGTATCAGCGCAAAAATCGTTTCCGCATTGCGCATCGCCTGTAATATGTCTTAATCCAAGCCAGTGACCGATTTCATGGGTTACTGTTCTTCCCCTGTGATAAGGAGCAGTCACCATTCCTGTATTACCGAATGATCTTGAATACACAACAATACCGTCGTTGTTGGCATTGCCGGTTCCCGAAATACCTGTGAGGCCCGTACCAGTAGGGAAAGTAGCATAACCCAGCAGGTTAATATTAGAGTTCATATCACAAACCCAGATATTAAAATAACGGGTAGGATCCCAGATAGTGGCTGGTTTGATGGTTCCATCCATGTAGTTCTGGAACGAACTGAGCGATGTGATCGTTCCCGGGTTTGTAAAGTTGAAAGTATTGTAGTTAACGCGGTCTATGCCCCACTCCGTTAAAGTGTTTCCGCTTTCATCCAATTGCGCGAGGCAAAAAGAAATACTGCAGTCAGCAGCGCCAACCGTTGAAAAACCGGTAGCTGCCAGGTTGCCTGAATTAAGGCCTACTCCGGCAAAATCGTTATTTAAAACCGTAATCTGTGAATTGATCTGAGTCTGGGTAAGGTTAGGATACGTTCCAATATTCTGACCACCGTGAATCACGTGTACAATTACCGGGATATTAAAATTTGCCGTCTGTGTTTTTCCGGCTGTCATATTCTGGTTATGTTCCAGAACTTTCTGGTTGAACCAGGCATCCCATTCGGCATCAGGTACTTTTGTCCCACAGGTTCTTTGTGCCTGCAATCCCATAGAAAATAAAAGGGAAGCAGTCAGTACTTTAAAAGTAAATTTCATTGATTGTGTGTTTAGGTTGTGTGTTAATTGATTGAAATAAAGTTAAGGTTTTAATTCCGGAGTCCAAAATAATTTGGGGCAAAACATCGAAAAATGAGGTGCTGAAAACTGGGGTTTATCTAATTTAACAATTGTTTCTCCAGGCAGGGATTAACCACTCAGGCACCGAGGGCACAAAGCAAACACTAAGAAAGATAAAAGATATAAAAGGGAATAAAGTCTTAGTGATGCTCAGTGTTTTTAGTGTCTTAGTGGTAAAAAAGAAACTAGTCTGCCTGCAAAAACGGATACTTGTAATCGTTTGGCGGCGTAAATGTTTCCTTAATTGTGCGCGGGCTTACCCATCTCAACAGGTTGATTTTCGCACCGGCCTTGTCGTTTGTTCCGCTTCCCCGGGCACCGCCAAAAGGCTGCTGCCCTACCACCGCGCCGGTGCATTTATCATTGATGTAAAAATTACCGGCAGCGTTGCTCAGTTTTTTAGTGGCCAGTTCAATAGCGTAACGGTCCTGCGACAAAATGGCGCCGGTTAAAGCATAAATGGAAGTGGCATCCACCAACTCAAGCGTTTCCTCAAATTTATTTTCATCGTAAACAAAAATCGTCAACACCGGTCCAAACAATTCTTCACACATGGTAATGTATTTCGGATTGCTGGTGACAATCACAGTGGGCTCAATAAAGTACCCTTTGCTTTTATCGTATTTTCCACCGGCAATAATTTTAGCTTCGCTGCTGGTTTTTACTTCATCAATATATTTGGCCAGTTTATCAAAACTTTTTTCGTCAATCACGGCGTTTATGAAATTTGTGAAATCTTCAACCGGACCCATTTTCATGGATTTAAGATCTGCGAGCAAATAAGTCTCAACTTCCTGCCATAAATTAGAAGGAACATATGCCCTTGAAGCCGCCGAACATTTTTGTCCCTGGTATTCAAAAGCGCCTCTCGAAATAGCAACAGATAAAGATTTGGTCTCGGCAGATTTATGTGCCATGATAAAATCCTTACCTCCTGTTTCGCCAACTATGCGTGGATACGACCTGTATTTATGAATATTGTTACCTATGGTTTGCCAGATGTTCTGAAACACTTCGGTACTACCTGTGAAATGAATGCCCGCGAAATCCCTGTGATTAAAAATCACTTCAGCTGCATCTGGTCCGCTTGGATAAATTAAATTAATAACGCCGTCAGGCACCCCGGCTTTTTTGAATACCTCCATCAGTACATTGGCACTGTAAACCTGGGTGTTGCTCGGCTTCCAAACCACCACGTTGCCCATCATGGCGCAGCTTGAAGGTAAATTACCGGCAATGGCAGTAAAATTAAAGGGTGTTAACGCATAGATAAATCCTTCGAGTGGGCGCCATTCCAGACGGTTCCACACGCCGGGACCAGAGATGGGTTGTTCGCTATAGATCTCAGTCATGTACTGCACATTAAAACGCAAAAAATCAATGATCTCGCAGGCGCTGTCGATCTCAGCCTGGAAAGCGCTCTTACTTTGGCCAAGCATGGTTGCGGCGTTTAATTTGGCACGGTATGGGCCCGCGATGAGTTCAGCTGCACGTAAAAAAATACTGGCCCTGTGCTCCCAGGCCAAAGCCGCCCATTGTTCCTTAGCGGCCAGGGCCGCTTTAATGGCTTGTTCAACGTGGGTTTTATCACTTTTATGAAAATGTCCCAAGGTATGCTTGTGATCGTGTGGCGGAGCCAAACGGATCTTGTTATTACTGCGTACCTCGTCGCTGCCAATATACATGGGAATATCGAGTTCCTTACCGCGAAGTTCTTTAAGCATGGCCTGCAGTTCTTTACGTTCAGGGCTTCCGGGAGCGTAATTTTTTATGGGTTCGTTGGCCGCAACCGGCACTTTATAAATTCCTTTTGGCATAGCGTATTTTGTTGAGTGAAGGTTTTTTTGAGGGAGCAAAGATAGGTTTTATCCAATGTACTTCAAAGTAAGCTTTGCTTTTTTCAACCGGCTTTTTGTCTTTTTATAATTCGGCGTATAATACAAAGTCTTACGAAGTTATTCTTTTATCTTACTTTTCCTTAGTCGAAAAGTAAGCAAAAGACAAGGCCCAGCGATCTCCGCCCGCTCTTGATTTTTATTGAAAGGCACTCAAAGTAAAAAATTCTGCCACTTTCAATATGTCAGCGATGCAGAATTTCAAACGCAAGCGCCTTTGAGGCCTTTCTACTAAAAATCAATTCACGCCTGCTCAGCGACGCGCTGGGCCTGGCCGGCGCACGCAGTGGGGCGCTTACGCGTTTCCAGTAGTCCCGTGGTGATTCTCAGTATCTCTGCATCCCAACGGCAAATAGTTATTCCCTAAAAATGTGAAGCGATTTGAAACAAGCTCTTGCCTAAATACGTAAATTCGCCAACTATCAAAGACCAAAAAAAATATAATTTAGTCATCATCATTCTTGTTATCGCCTTTTCGGTTTTCTGCGGCTCAAGAATCTCTCTCCTTAAATTTGATTACGACTTTGAGGCATTTTTCCCCAACGAGGACAATGAACTGGAATTGTATAACCAGTACCGCAAAACTTTTGAATACGACAACGAATTTGCGCTGGCAGGCATAGAAAATAAAAGCGGCATTTTTAAAAAAGACTTCCTGCTCAGGATAGACAGTCTCACCAAACAACTTTCAAGGCTGCAATATGTGCAGCGCGTGAGTTCTCCTACCAATCTTAAAATATTATCCTTAAACAGCATAATCCCCGTGCAAAAAAGGGTGTTGCACTTCGACGACGAAAGTCTGTACAAAGACGACAGCCTCGCCATCTACCAATCACCTTTTCTTGTAGGCTCGTACTTCGCAATGAACGCGCGCTCGCTGAGCATCTATATTAAAACGGACGATATTCTCTCGAAAAAAAAATCGGACCAGTTGGCAAGGAACATTGAGGCACTTATCCGCAGTTTTGGATTTGATGAAGTACATTTCGTGGGCCGCATCTTTGCCCAGAATGTTTACCTGGTAACACTACAAAAGGAATTTATACTTTTTTTGAGCCTCTCTTTTCTGGTGGTGATCGTTTTTCTCTGGTTCAGCTTCAGGAGTCTTTACGGCGTGGTGGTGCCGTTGCTCATCGTGGTGGTTTCCGTGTTATGGACACTGGGCATTATGAATTTATTGGGAAAACCCATCGACATCATGACCTCCATGTTGCCTACCATGATTTTTATAGCTGGCATGAGCGATGTGGTGCATTTTTTCTCAAAATATTTTGAAGAGCTGGCCAAGGGAACCGCCCGGGAAAAGATCTACAGCCTTATTTTAAAAGAAGTGGGGTTCCCGACTTTTTTAACGCTCATTACCACCGTTGTGGGATTTTTATCGCTGCTGTTCTCCAGCATCCGCCCCATCAGGGAATTTGGTATTTACACTTCGGTCGGTGTAACGGTTGCTTTTATTTTAACTTATACCCTGCTCCCTGCCCTGCTTTATTTTTTTACGCCTAAAAAACTGGTCACTGTTCACGGCACCGGCAACCGAACCAACAACCTCATGCGCAACGGCCTGTTCTGGATCTTCAGAAACCAGAAAACAATTTTAGTGATCACCGCGGTTTTAATTTTATTATCAGTGCTGGGAATCTCTAAAATAAAAGTGAACAATATTTTATTGGAGGACCTGAGTGAAAAAGTAAAGATCAAACAAGACTTTAATTTTTTTGATGAGAACTACAGCGGCGTTCGTCCCTTTGAAATGGAGGTAAACGTAAAAGCCCTGAATAGAACCGTTTGGGACTATGAAGTGATGCGGGAGCTGAACAAAGTGGACGAGTTCGTGAAAAAAGAGTACCAGGCGGGTTTTTTGATATCACCCGCGAGTCTGGTCAAAACCATCTATCAGAATTCAGGCACTGATCCTGATGCCGTTTTTCCGGGCGAAGACGATTACCAACCTATTGCCGCCCAACTCAAGAGCAACAAAAAAAACAAGGAGGTAAAGCGATTGGTGACCACAGATGGCCGCAAAACCAGGATCAGTGCAAAGATCAGGGATATGGGCAGCATGCGGGTAAACGAACACAACGCGCGCCTCCTCGCTTTTATTGAAAGCAATGTCAATAAAGACCTGGTGGAATTTAAGATCACCGGGGCGGCGCACCTGGTAGACAGGAACAATGAATACATGGTGAGCAATATGACCCAGGGATTTTTGTTCTCCATCATCGTGATAGGCATCCTTACCTTCTTCCTGCACCGGAGCTGGCGCATGGTACTGGTATTTATTATTCCCAATGTTATTCCCCTGGTGATCATCGGGGGCATTATGGGTTTCGCCGGTATAGAGTTAAAAGCCGCTACCTCGCTGGTGTTCAGTATAGCCTTTGGTATCGCAACCGACGACACCATTCATTTTATCTCAAGACTTAAAATAGAACTGGGTTATGGAAAAAGCCTGATGTACGCTTTTAAACGCACCTATTTTGAAACAGGCAAACCCATTATTCTGACCACTTTTATTTTGATGGGGGGCTTTATGAGTTTAATGATCTCTGATTTTCAGAGTTTGTTCTATTTCGGATTTTTGATCTGCATTACGATCATTGTAGCGGTACTGGCCGATATTTTTTTGTTACCTGTGCTGTTGTTTTTGATTTACAGGAAGAAGTAAGTTTCGATGGCTGATCATCTGTCCTGGTCAATCCTCTCATATTCAGAAGACATAGCGGTGGTACCGTTTTGATGCATCCAGACTACAGAACCGGGTTTGACGATGTAAGTTTCATTAGGGTCATTTTTCATTTTATATTCGCTGTAATTGACAATTATCAATTCGCTCACAAAAAAAGTTGAATCGTTTGAATAACTGTATTTTCGTGCAGAGGTTCGTAGGGTGTCGTCGTATGCAAAAACAACAAAGGCATTTTTGGGATGGATTTCCTTATAGGCTGCGATCACCAACTCCTTTTTAACATTAATAGAATCGGGTAGAACAAATACTTGTTTCTCATCACTTTCAATTATTTGACTCTCTGCTTGTATCCCGGGACTTTCGGAACAGGCAGTCAAAACAACTATTATTGCTGCTATCACAATTTGTTTCATTTCGTAAATGTAAAATAAAATTTACTGATGTGGTTTTTGCAGCATCTGATTCTGTTTTGTTCCCGGAACCTGCCCTCCAGATCTAAAATTCTTCATTATACCCGCGCCCATGTTTTGTACAACAATTGTTTAGTCAATTACGACTAGTTTACCCGAAGATATGACCCTAAAGTTATGCTTGAGCTCGTACAAATAAACAGTTACCCATATTTATCTCAAACGTTGAGCAAATGGGTTAAATAATTATCTTTGAACCCGCTGGTCTCAAAAAGCCAGTGACTCAACAGTAACTCTGACACGCCCAGCGGGAAGTACTTTAAAGAAAACGATTATGTTAATTGACTAAAAATGGATCCTCAACCCGACTATATAGCCATCAACCGCGAATCCTGGAATAATAAAACCGCGGTTCACATTGCATCCGAATTTTACAATATGAAGGGTTTTCTGCACGGGCAAACTTCATTAAATGACATTGAAATAAATTTACTTGGCGAGGTAAAGGGAAAAAGTATTTTGCATTTACAATGTCATTTTGGTCAGGACAGCATCTCGTTAAGTCGTTTTGGGGCGGAAGTTACAGGCGTTGATCTTTCGGACAAAGCCATTGATAATGCACGCCGCCTTGCAAAAGACACAGGAGTTGACACGACATTTATTTGTTGCAATATTTATGACCTGCCATCACATTTAGAAAAACAATTTGACATTGTATTTACCAGTTACGGCACCATTGGCTGGTTACCCGACCTGGACAAGTGGGCAAAAATAATTTCAAGGTTTCTTAAACCGGGCGGGAAATTTGTATTCGTTGAGTTTCACCCGGTAGTGTGGATGTTTGACGATAATTTTGAGGAGATCAAATACAACTATTTTAATTCGGGAGCTATTGTGGAAACCGAAAGCGGCACTTATGCAGATAAGACAGCCGATATCACACAAAAATATGTGATGTGGAACCATGGTTTGGCAGAGGTGATGAACAATCTTATAAAAAACGGGCTTGTAATAAATTCATTCGATGAATTTGATTATTCGCCTTACAATTGTTTTAACAAGACCGTTGAAATCGCTCCTAAAAAATACAGGATTAAACACCTTGACAATAAGATTCCAATGGTGTATGCACTCATGGCGACAAAGAAAAACGAGGCGGGCCATTTACTATGATTAAAACCTGGCTACCCTCTTCCAAAACGCTGTTGTATTGTGTTCTCACAATTTCCATTTCATTAAGAATAATTCTTGCACTGGCCAACAAAGGTTACGCAAATGATGATCACGTAACAGTATCGCGCCTTATTGTAGAAACCGGCAAAATTCCCGAACCGCAGGATTGCTGGCAATGTTACCAGTCAAAACTCTATCATTTTACTGTTGCTAAACTCTGGCTTTTGTTCGACCTCAAATCAGACCAGGCGCGTTTTAAATTAGCCCAGTTGTTGAGTGCCTTTGCAGGTATTTTAACTATTTTGATCTGCTGGCTTGCAATAAAAAAACAAAGTTTCAATGACGCCGTTAAACTCATTTGTTTTTCGCTGGTGGCACTCAATCCAAAACTCATTTCAATTAACGCCCAAACAGCGAATGATTCGTTCGTGATACTGTTTGGAACAGTTGTTATTTATTCGTTATACCAATTAATGGCTAAACCCACAGTGAAATATTTTTTCATTTTAATACTTTTTTCAGTGTTGGCTGCCATAACAAAAACAAACGGACTGGTAATTATCATCGCCGTGATTCTTGTATTGATCATTAAGATATTGTATACCAAAAACTATAAATTCCCGCTACGCAAAGGTTACCTGGGAGGACTGCTCTTTTTTTTATTTGCAACCACCTTTTGCGTTGGATATTTTGGGGAATATTATGGCAAATATAAAAAATATGGTAAGCCCGTTGTATTTAATACCGCAACCGGCGAATTACCTCACCTGTTTGAAAAAACGAATTTCAGGAACCCTGGCGTACAGTCAGTCATTGGCGGATATTTTACTTTCAGAATCATCGATCTCGTCAAAAACCCGGTGATTTCCAATGATGAACATGTATATCCCCTGCACCGCACCTCCCTTTGGTCGCAATTGTATGGTCGCGCGAATTTTATTTATTTTGATAACTGGCCCAATGGGCCCTGGCAGAGCAGCGACCCTTACATGATGGCTTTTGGACGGGTTGCAATTATACTTGCCCTGTTGCCTTTGGCCTTTTTATTATGCGGCCTGTTGATGGCTTTTAAAGCCTGGTTCCGGCTGTTCTTTAAGAAAAATAATTTGTTTAACACACATGATGACTGGATCTTTGATATTTTCAACCTGGGGTTCGCGGCATTTATCATTATGTTTACCGGCTTTGGCCGGGACTACAGCTTTATGAAAGTGATCTACATCTTTCCAGGAATCCTGGCGATACTCTTTCCTCTTTTAAAGGGATGCGCGCACCTGCATCAATACGCCTTAAAAAACAAACTTGTCGCCCGATTGTTTAATGTTGCCATTATTACCTTGTTACTGTGTTACCTGATACCTGTGATAGACCTGATCATTAAGTTACCTGATTCGCCTGGAATCAGCTTGTATTAAATAAGCCCTGGCAGATTATCCTTCCCCTTATTGATGCGTGTTTTGATTTTTTTATTTTAAGCGTTTGCCGGCAAACAAGTGTTTTGTATTTTTGGTGCCGACAAAACAAGAACAATGTACCTGCTTAAAAAAACAAATTCTGGCGATCCGGATTTTCAAAAACTGGTTATAGAACTCGATAAAGACCTGGCCATCCGTGACGGGGAAGACCATTCGTTTTTCGCGCAATTCAATAAAATTGCCAGCATTAAATATGTAGTGGTTGCTTACCAAAATGAAAAAGCTGTTGGCTGCGGTGCCATTAAGGAATACGAGGCAGGTGTGATGGAAATAAAAAGAATGTTTGTGACTGAAGAAAACCGTGGCAAGGGTATTGCTTCGTTGGTATTAACAGAGCTTGAAAGATGGGCCGGGGAACTCGGCTACCAAAAATGCATACTTGAAACAGGCGAAAAACAACCTGAAGCCATTCAGTTATATAAAAAGAACAATTACCAGGTCATACCCAATTACGGACAGTACGCCGGTGTTGACAGCAGCCTGTGTTTTGAAAAAATTGTACAGGCACCAGCCCAGGCAAAAAACTAAGTAAATACGTTTCCCGATCGCGGTTCTGCTACCCCCTTTTTCCTGCAATCAGAGTTGAACTGCCAATTTGCAAAACGGCAGCTTAATGCTTACTTTTATAATACTAAAGACCGCTTGGCGGTCAGGAAGGTAGCGTTTGATAAACTAATTTAATTTAGTTGTACTATGAACAGCACTGGTCTTGAAACAAACGTTGAAATTATCGCCACAGAGGTCTGTGAAGCCTTCACGATCCGTTTAAGAAGCGATGGCATCCTTCACTCTCACACTTCCAGCGGTTTGGATTTTAATGTGGAATCCCTTAAAAAATTTAATGTGGTAATGGGGCGGATGCTCGACTACAAAAAAGCACCGCTGCTCATCACCTTTGATGAGTTTGCCATTCCTCCCGCAGAAACCCGGGAGTTCTGGGCAAAAAAGGAGGCCTGTCCCTATGCTTCTGCCGACGCTTATATCACAAGCACATTCGGACATAAGCTCATCGGCAATTTTTACCTCGCATTTAATAAGCCTGGCAGACCAACCAGGATCTTTGCCCAGCAGAAAGAGGCGGTTGAATGGCTCAGAACATTTTTATAAGAACACTGCCTTTAATTGCAGGATTTTAAGCTTCTGCACAGGTCAGCACAGGGAATTTATTGACTGAAATTCAGGATTGATGGAACGGAGGCTGATCTTACGTTTGAAGACCATTAAAACAAAAACTCATTTCAAAATGATTAATTTCGCCAGATCAAAAAACAGGTCATAGTTATTGGCGGTGGCGCAGCAGGTTTTTTCTCGGCCATTAACCTGGCTATGAGAAAAACAGAACATGAAGTCATTCTGCTTGAAAAAACCAATAAATTACTTTCAAAGGTCAGAGTTTCGGGAGGCGGCCGTTGCAACGTGACCCACGCCTGTTTCGAGAATCAGGACCTGGTTAAAAATTACCCCCGTGGTTATAAGGAACTTCAACAAGTGTTCTCAAAATTCAGCGTGCAGGAAACCATCAACTGGTTTAAACAACAGGGCGTGGTGCTCAAAACTGAAGCCGATGGTCGAATGTTCCCGTACTCCGACAGCAGCCAAACCATTGTTGATTGTTTTTTAAACCTGGCACAACAGTATGGGATCAACATAAAAACCCAATGTGAGGTCATTGAGATTCAAAAAAAAGCTGAAGGATTAATTGTAAAAACCACGCAGAACGAATTTGTTGCTGACGCAGTGATCTGCGCTTTGGGTGGGCACAACAAAACCGGTGCATACGCGGTGCTGAAAGCCCTTGGTCACAGCATAGAAGAGCCTATTCCCAGCTTATTTACCTTAAACCTGCCCAACGAAAACATAAAAAAAGAGCTGCAGGGCCTGAGCGTTTTGCAGGCAGAAGTAAAATTGAGCAACAGCAAATTAAATTACAGCGGACCGGTTTTAATTACGCATTGGGGCCTCAGCGGACCGGCAGTATTAAAACTTTCGGCTTTCGCTGCAAAAGAATTTTTTAACCGGGATTATGTTTCAAACATTGTAGTTAATTGGGCCTACCCGACAAAGACACATGAGGCGGAAATGGTTTTAAAACAGTTTCAAAAAGAAAAGCACAAGGCACTCCCCTGGTCCAACCCTCTCTTTAACCTGCCACGCCGTCTCTGGGAATTTCTTTGTTTTTCTTCAGGCATCAACAATAGCAAACCCTGGGCGGAGATCGCAAATAAAGACCTGGCGCGCCTCGCCGCTAATGTTACCGCACTGCAGTTTAAAATGGAGGGCAAAACCACATTTAAGGAAGAGTTTGTGACCTGCGGTGGTGTGAACTTAAAGGAGATTGATTTTAAAACCATGAAAAGCAGGATTGTGCCCGGGCTTTATTTTTGTGGTGAAGTCATGAATGTAGATGGCATCACCGGCGGTTTTAACTTCCAGAGCGCCTGGAGCACCGCCTGGATCTGCGCGCAAAACGTTTAATTGGTTGATTAAATTGTAAATCTCGAAATTGTAAATTGCAAATGAATCATTACCTTAATGCCTTCAAAAAATTAAAACAAACAAATGAAATTTTTTATTGATACGGCCAACCTGGCACAGATTAAAGAAGCGCAAGACCTGGGGGTTTTGGACGGTGTAACTACTAACCCGTCGTTGATGGCCAAAGAAGGGATCAAGGGACAAAACAATATTTTAAAGCATTATGTTGACATCTGCGAGATAGTTACGGGCGATGTGAGCGCCGAAGTGATCTCAACCGATTATGCGGGCATGATCAAGGAAGGTGAAGCTCTTGCCGAACTTCATGGACAGATCGTGGTGAAAATTCCTATGATCAAAGACGGTGTAAAAGCCATTAAGTATTTTACTGAAAAAGGCATTAGGACCAACTGTACGCTGGTGTTTTCAGCGGGTCAGGCATTGCTGGCCGCTAAAGCCGGAGCAACTTATATGTCACCTTTTATAGGGCGCCTTGACGATGTGAGCACAGATGGTCTCCAGCTGATAGAAGATATTCGCCTGATTTACGACAATTACGGATACGAAACGCAGATCCTCGCGGCGAGTGTACGTCATCCGATGCACATCATACAGTGCGCAAAGATAGGTGCCGACGTTGCCACATGTCCTTTAAGCGCGATCACCGCCTTGTTAAAACACCCACTAACGGACAGCGGCCTGGCGCAATTTTTAGCTGACGCCAAAAAGTAAAGGCCACACTATTTCTGGCGCAGGGCCTGATATCAGATTAGGGCCTGTGCCAACACAGATCAACACTAGCTTCAAAAACCTTACTGTTCAAAGGTTACAAGAGGTTTCTAAAAATTTTCCGGAGAATTACTAAAGGGATTTAGTAATTCTCCAGTTCTTTTCTCCAATTATTTTTTTTACTCAATTTTCTTCTGGCATTTGTTAAATTAATTTTAACAATGAGTAAATTATAATATATTTATAGGAATAAACTTCAAAACCCGATATCCTATGAAAAGATTTATACTCCTTTTTACAATTCTATTTTCGGTAAATTATAGTTTCGGCCAGGCCAACCTTGTAATTGAAGCGCCGTTGAACGACAACACTGGGGGCATCAACCGGGGCCCGAACGGAACCGCTGCTCATGCATTTCTTCGCGGTTGCTACCTCGTCGCCCAATCTGAACTGGTAAATATTCCCATAGGTACCAGCCTCACCTCTTTCGGTTTTACAATGAGTGCAGGTGCTACCGGCGCAGCCGCGTCTGGCAACTTCACGGTTTATTTACAAAATACCGGCGATGTTACTTATCAAAAAGGTACTAACTGGTCAACAGCCATAACTAGCATGACTACCGCTTTTGCCTCCGTGATGACGGTTCCGCTTTCTCCGGGGGTTACCACTTCGGTTGCCGTTGTACTGTCTACCCCTGTTACCTATACTGGTGGTGGCTTGTACGTAGCTTACGATTGGGCGTCAGCAGGGCCGTTTAATGTTACCGCGGCAAATTATCTCGGTGAAACCACCGCTTTTCCTTTACCTGCGGGTGGCGGTGCCAATTTCGCTTCCAACTCAAGTGCGCCAACAACCATGACACTCACAAATTCCCGTCCCGCTTTTTTATTTGGCTTTGCCAATCCAAATAGCAACGATATAAGAGTTTGGGGCATTGAAGCACCTGGTAAAATAGCGGCCAGTCTTAACACCCCACATATTATCAAAGCCTATCTCAGAAACTCAGGCACGACCACCCAGACTAACTTTTCGGTTTCTTTAAATGTAACCGGCGCCAATCTCTTTTCCACCAGTCAGCTGGTTGCCTCGCTGGCACCGGGCGCTTATACACTGGTGCCATTTACTTCTTTCAATCCTCAGTTACTTGGCGCTAATACCATTTCGGTAAGTGTTCCCAATGATCAGAATAATTTTAATAACTCGCTCACCTATGCTCAAAACGTGAACTGCGATACCTGGGCCCAAAATCCGGCCACGGGCACTTATACGAACGGCGCGGGTTTCGCAACCGGCTCAGGCATTATTGCCACTTCCTATTATAATCCGGTAGCTTCGTCGTTGGTAGGCATTAATCTCCATCTGAGCGCAGATCCCCTCAACGTGGGACAACAACTTTACGGGGTTTTAATGAACGCTACCGGTGTGATTATAGCTACCTCAAACACCCTTACCGTCACCTCGGGCATGTTAGGTGCGCTGCAAACATTTTCTTTTTCTCCCGGGCAGAGTCTTTCGGCGGCCACCCTTTATAATATCGGGATAGCGCAGTACAACCCAACCCCGGTTGCTTTTCGTCCTTTTGGTTACCGTTCATCTTATTACACACCGCAGATATACACCTATGCCGGCATCGCGGCGGGAACACTGCTTCCACTGGTGCAAAATTTCGGTTACTTTGGCATTGAAGCGGTGCTCGGAAGCATCAGTACCAACCTTGCAATCAGCAGCACGCCTTCGGCCGTGTGCGTGGGGCTCTGCGCTACGCTTAACGCTCCCACCGGATTAACCAACGTTATCTGGAGTACAGGCTCCACGGGAACGAGCATCAATGCCTGTCCTACAGCCACCTCAAACATTTATATGGTAGCCGGTACCAATACGCTGGGTTGTCCTGCTACGGCCAGTATCGCTGTCGGAATCAATCCATTGCCAAATGTAGCCATAGCGAGTAGCACCAATGCCATCTGTATTGGAAGCAGCATCTCTTTTACGGCCAACGGCGCGAACACCTATTCACTTAACAACATCCCAAGCCCTTCTGTCATCATACAGAATCCAACAGTGAATACTTCTTACCTTGTTGGCGGTACCGACGCGAACGGCTGTGTGAATACGGCTTCGATAGACATAACGGTTTATTCGCTGACGGTTTCCGTTACCTCCAATACAGCCATTTGCAAAGGCAAATCTGTTACATTGTCGGCAACAAGTCCTGTGCCTTACACCCCTGTTTGGACCAATGGCATCCTGAGTTTCCCGTTTATGACGGCTAATCCCTCGCCAACTGCAACAACCACCTATAGTTTTATTGCCACCGATGTAAATGGCTGTAGTTTAACAAGCACCGTCCTGGTAACTGTTAATTCCAATCCAACTGTAAGTGCCACCTCCAGCCGCTCGGTTAGCTGTAAAGGAGAGCCGGTAACCATCACTGCTAACGGCGCCACCAGTTATACATGGAGTACCAATTCAAACTCAGTTTCAATCACAGTATCGCCGATAAACAATATCTCTTACATAGTAACCGGCGCCAATGTGAGCGGCTGCACGCATAGCTTTACGGTGTTGCAGGTGGTAAACCCATGCACCTCACTTACTGAAGAAAAAAACACGATCAGTGGTATGAACATTTATCCAAATCCGAACAACGGTGTTTTCAGTCTCAGTACCGGTCATTTTGAGAGCGGTAGTGCTGTGTGGATATATAACTCACTTGGCGCGCTGATTAAGCAGATAGACCTGGGCGGTGAAACCGCTGCCATCGATATCAGCGCAGAAGCAAACGGCATTTATCTTGTACTGCTGCGTGAAAATAATAAAACCACAAAAGTATCAAGGATCATCAAACAGTAAGAACAGCGCTTTATTTAAAATAAATTGTAATTACGAACCTTAAAAAACAAAACCATGAAAAAAATTACCCTGGTATTAGTTGCTTTAGTCGCGTTTATCAATAAGGGATTCTGTCAGGCCAACTTTCTGGTTGAAGGACCACTGAACAATGGATCTACAACGCAGGTCAGAGCTCCCAATGGCACCTCGGCCTATGCTTACCACAGGGCAATTGCCCTCGTATTGCAGTCCGACCTTACCAATATCCCCTCGGGTACCAGCGTTAACGCATTTGGATATACCCTCACCGTAGGAGCTACCTTGCCGGTGAATGGAAACTTTACGGTTTATGTTCAAAACACTTCTGACGTATCGTATTTAAAAGGAACTAACTGGCCCTTGGCATTAACCGGTATGTCGGTGGCTTATGCCAGTGTAATGACCATTCCCGCGGCCGTTGGCACCTGTTCTATTCTAGTGACCCTGTCAACACCTTTCATATATACCGGCGGAGGTTTGTACATTGCAACCGACTGGGCTTCGGCAGGTCCCTACAGCACAGCTCCCGCTACATACCTTGCCGATAAC
This sequence comes from Bacteroidota bacterium, assembly GCA_040386615.1. GTDB lineage: Bacteria > Bacteroidota > Bacteroidia > B-17B0 > Aurantibacillaceae > Aurantibacillus. The sequence goes on along the minus strand of JAZKFC010000019.1, from coordinate 149,836 downwards.
GGTTTACTCCTCAACCCGGGCTGCGCTTCAGGAAACTCGGCAGTTAGCCCCGCCCCTACAGCCTTGAGCACCACTGCCTTCAGACCCTCTTTTCTGTTCGGCTTTCCTAATCCCTATACCAATGATCTCAAGATCGTGGGTGTAGAAGCTCCAGGCAAAGTGGCCCAGATCTTTAACACGGGTCACAATGTAATTGGCGTGGTAAAGAATACAGGCAGCCAGACGCAGAGCAGTGTTTCGGTATCTTTAACTGTTTCAGGCGCTAATCCATTCACCAATACACAAACCATTCCTTCACTTGCTCCGGGAGCTATTACCAGTGTTACTTTTGCATCTTTCAATCCCCAGAATCCCGGACTCAATACCCTGTCGGTATCTGTAGCGCCTGATCAAAACAACACCAATAACCTTTCTACCTATGCGCAAAGTGTTACCTGCAGCACCTGGGGACAAAATCCTTCGAGCGGCACCTACACCAGCGCCATTGGATTTACCACCGGAAGCGGGATTATTTTAAGTAAAATGCTGAATCCTGTCACCTCTACATTAACAGGAATCAACTTCGCGCTCAGCAATGATATGACTGCTGTGGGAATCGCGGCTTATGGCGTTTTAATGAATGCATCAGGGGTGATTATAGCCACCACCAATACCACCAGCATTACAACACCTATGCTGGGCACGGTTCAGAACTTTGCTTTCCCTGTCTGGCAAACGCTTACACCAGGCACCATATATTACATTGGCCTTGCGCAGCCAACCCCAGGCGCGCCCGCGGGAGCATTTATAACTCCATACGTGATCCCCAACGTTTATTTTTCAACACCGCTCATCGGTGGCGCTTTTACTGCCATCTCGCTTAATTTCGGGTATTTCGACATCCAGGCTGTTTTTACACCAACTATCCAGCTCAGCAGCTCAAGCGCCGTGGTGTGTAGCGGCTCAACCGCCAGCATCAACGTGTCCGGTCCAACCAGTTATACCTGGAGCCAGGGAAGCAGCCAGCTTGGCGTTAACCAGCAGTTAATTGTATCTCCGCTGGTAGGCACGCTTTATTCCCTGGTAGGTACCAACACGCTGGGTTGTAATTATACAGCCAGTTATAGCCTTGCGGTGAATGCGCTTCCGAACGTGGCCATTTCAACCGCCACCAATGCTATTTGCATAGGCAGTTCTATATCCTTTACACCAACCGGGGCGGTCACCTATTCCCTTAATAACGTGGCAACGCCGCCAAGCGTTACCGATACCCCAACCATCAATACTGATTACGTGATTACAGGTACCGATGCTAACGGTTGCGTGAATACCGCATCATTATCTGTTACAGTGATCTCCCTTACAGTCACAGTGTCTTCCAATACCGCAATTTGCAAAGGTAAAACCGTGAGCCTTAGCGCTGGACCAGGAACTTACGGGTACAACTGGCTTACCGGCACGGGCAATATTCCGTTTGCAACTCTTAGCAACATCAGTCCAACTGCCACTACTGTTTATACCGTTATAGCTACCGATGTTAACCTGTGTAGCCAAAGCAATACTGTGATGGTGACTGTTAATCCGAACCCAACTGTTACGGCCAGCCCCAGCCGCAGTGTTATTTGTAAGGGTGAACCGGTAACTATCACAGCCGGTGGCGCTGCCACTTATACATGGAACAACAACTCCAACAACGTGGCCATCACTGTTTCACCAATTACGAACACCACCTATGTGGTGATTGGCGCCACAACCAGCGGCTGCACACACAGCATCGCGATTCTCCAGATCGTTAATCCTTGTACAGGACTTAACGAAATGAAAGCTGCAGGCGCCCAAATAACAGTTTACCCTAATCCCAATACGGGTATTTTTACCCTGAACACCGAAAGTTTCGGAACTTTGAAGACGGTAGAAATATATAACACGTTGGGTTCACTGGTAAAACTGGTAGAATTGATTGGTGAAAATACCCTGATTGACCTCACAGCTGAACCCAAAGGCATTTACCTGCTGCAGGTAATCGAAAATAACAACCGGACCCAGGTGTCGAAAGTTGTGAAAGAATAAAAAATAAAAAGATCACAGAAAACCTTCACTTATAACAGTGAAGGTTTTTTTCTGCCCCATAACAAATTTTGGCATAATTAATGTGATCTTACATTTCGAAATTCAAAAAACATGAAAAAAATTTTGACCACACTGTGTGCTTCGGCCTTGTTTTCCACCTTGATGGCTCAGTCTCCGGCCATCAGCTTCACTAACCTGAGCGGCACCAGCCAGATCACCTGCATCACGCCTTCTATAAACATTTTAGCCGCTGTAGTGAATTATACCAATGGTGGCACATTTACTTTTTCATGGGTTGGCCCCCAGGCTATGGCTCCGGGCAGCAACGTCGCTTTTAATCAACCCGGAACTTACACGGTAATCGCATTTAACGCGCTCAACAACTTTAGCATTGTTGCGCCACTCACAGCCATTTCAGTAAATACTGTGACACCCATCACC
>JAZKFC010000019.1:123050-147336 GCA_040386615.1 Bacteroidota bacterium | reverse complement strand
ATTGTTTGTAACATCGCTGCCGTAACTTTTACAGGCTCAAGTAATTTGTCAAACGTGACCCATGCCTGGACAAGCCCCAGCACAGCAGTTCCGGCTTTAGGTTCTGGTGCTTCTTCATTTTTCAGTCCGGTTGCAGTCGGAGTTTTTACACATTGTGTCACCGATAACAGCAATGGTTGCAGCAGCTGTAAAACTGTAACGGTTACAAGCTCCCCTGGTGTTCCTACAGCCTCAACCACAAGCATGACACAGTTTTCGATTGGCTGCGGCACTTACAGTGTAACCGATATTACCATTCAGGGTGCATCAACGACGAATCCTATGGGAGGGGTGCTCACCACTACACTTTTACCACCGGGCTTTAGCGGGAGTTACTTTCCCGGGCCTTTCACAGGGTATACCGTGAACCTGCCAGGCACCTATACCCTTGTGCTTAGAGACAATAACACGTTTTGTGAAGCTCAGATCCCGATCACCATCTTTCAGAATATCAGCAACCCGCTTGTATCGGTTAACGCTCCAACACTCACCTGTTACCAGCCAAACGCGATCCTAACCGCCACCAGCAATGTAGCCGCTTCCTTTGCCTGGATAAATGGTCCGATCACCGTGCCGGGCGCTTCAATACAGGTAAATTTAAATACAAGCCCCGCGAGCTCTATCGCGATTGTTTATACGTTGGTTACAACGGGCGCAGTAAACAGCTGTAAAAGCACCAATATTTATGTGATTTACCAGGATCAATTTAAACCGAATGTTTTAATAAACGGCGCAACCGCTTTGACATGTGCCAATGCCACAGTTAATTTAACTCTTGGCATCGTCAGTCCTACAGTATCAACTTTTCCTCCACCCGGAATTATTGCTTCTGCATGGTACGGACCAGCACCTCAGGCCTCGTTGGCCAATTCATCCAACTACCTGGCTTATACGCCCGGCACATATACTATGATCGCTCTCAACCTAAACAATGGTTGTACCGCACCGGCCACCATCACGGTTGCCGATAACAGGATCTTTCCAATGGTGAGCGCACCTCCTCCCTTTAATATCAATTGCCCCAACAATACGGCAGACATTTTCGCCCTCGTTACGGGACCTTCGGGTGGACTCACTTACAGCTGGACAGGCTCATCCATTGTCAGCCCCGCAAATACAGCAACAGTAACGGTTAATGCTCCAGGAATTTATACCCTTGCAGTCACCGGCCAGAGCAATTGCACATCACAGGTATTGATCCAGGTCGCTGTTTGCGCTGCCATCGATGCCGGGTTGATAGCAGACAATGCCTTCGTCTTATTCCCAAATCCAGTTAACGACCAACTGGTGCTGGAAATTAAAATTTCACATAAAAACATGACCATGGAAATCTGGTCGGCTTCGGGTGAATTGGCCAGAACAGTAGAAATTAGGGAAGAAACCACTACCATCAGCCTTCAGAATGAGCAAAACGGGTTATACCTGGTCAGGCTACTGGAAGGTGGAAAAACTGTAAAAGCAGCCAAAATATTGAAGAATTGACAAATAATTTTTGAACTTCATCAATTAATTCTATCTTTGTGTCCTTAAAAAAAAAGAATAATGTATTTATCATCACAAGTAAAGAAAGACATTTTTAAAAAACACGGTGGAACTGAAAAAAACACAGGTAGCTCCGAGTCACAAATAGCATTATTTACACTTCGTATTGATCATTTAACCGGTCATTTAAAAGGTAATAAAAAAGATTTTGGCACACAGCGTGCCTTGTTAAACTTAGTGGGTAAACGTCGTGCCTTGTTGGATTACTTAAAGAAAAATGATTTGACGCGTTACCGTGCAATTATTAAGACTTTGGATATCCGTAAATAATCCCGGCTCTTCGGGAGACTTATGAAAACTGGGGCATTTCGAAAAACAATTCGAGATGCCTTTTTTATTCACAAAGCAGAACTTTTATCGCCGCTTCGTGAAAGATTAAGAACTTCAATAAATAAAATATAAACCGTTCCAAAACCGTTGGAACACAAAACAAACAAAAGATGTCACAAATAGGAATTACACACAGTTTTGATATCGGCGACGGCCGCATGATCACACTAGAAACAGGAAAACTGGCCAAACAGGCTGACGGAGCCGTAGTATTAAGGTTAGGAGATACCATGATCCTTGCCACGATCGTTAGTAACAAGGATGCCAAAGAAGGCGTTGATTTTTTACCATTAACAGTAGATTACCAGGAAAAATATGCTTCCACGGGCCGCTTCCCTGGCGGATTTTTTAAACGTGAAGCAAAATTATCAGATTACGAAGTTTTAATTTCCCGTATCGTCGACCGTGCCTTGCGTCCACAATTCCCCGAAGATTACCACGCCGATACCCAACTCATGTTATCATTAATATCATCCGATAAAGAAAACATGCCGGATGCATTAGTTGGTTTAGCAGCTTCTGCTGCCATTGCTGTAAGCGATATTCCGTTTAACGGACCTATCAGCGAAGTACGCGTTGCTAAAATTGATGGCAAACTCGTGATTAACCCAACAAAATCACAACTGCCGGGATGCACCCTCGAAATGATCGTGGCAGCTTCTGCTACCGACATCGCGATGGTGGAAGGTGAAATGAAAGAAGTGAGCGAGGCTGAAATGTTAGAAGCTATTAAATTCGCACACGAAGCTATCAAAATTCAGATTAAAGCGGTGCAGGAATTCGCGGTGAAGGCTGGTTTAAAACCAAAACGTGAATACAACCACGAAACCAACGATGCCGACCTGAAAGCGAAAGTAATGAAAGAAACTTACGACGCCGTTTACGCCGCAGCCAAAAAACTTGACCCGAACAAAAACAACAGGAAAGCGAATTTTAAAGCGCCACTGGAAGAGTTTAAAAAACAGTATTCCGCTGAAGAATTAAAAGAAAAAGAAGCACTCATCAATAAATACTATCACGAGGTTGAATACGTTGCTGTTCGCCGTCTGGCAATCGACGAAAAAGTTCGTTTGGATGGCCGCAAAACCACCGATATCCGTCCTATCTGGGCTGAAGCCGGTTACCTGCCTACCCCACACGGAAGCGCCGTATTTACACGTGGAGAAACACAATCTTTAACCACTGTAACATTAGGTACGCCACTTGACAAGCTCAGGATCGACGGCGCCTTTAACACAGGTGAAGAAACTTTTATTTTACACTACAATTTCCCGGGATTCAGTACCGGTGAAGCAAAACCTAACCGTGGTGTTGGCCGCAGGGAAGTTGGACATGGTAATTTAGCGCTCCGTGCGCTTAAAAAAGTTGTTCCGATGGACACAGGTTACACCATTCGTGTAGTAAGCGATATTTTAGAAAGTAACGGTTCGTCGAGTATGGCAACTGTTTGCGCAGGAACCCTGGCCTTAATGGATGCGGGCGTTAAGATCGCGAACCCGGTTGCGGGTATTGCCATGGGTTTAATTACCGATGAAAAAGGCGACTACGCTATTCTTTCCGACATTCTCGGCGACGAAGATCATTTGGGAGATATGGACTTTAAAGTTTGTGGAACCGTTAACGGTATCACCGCTGTGCAAATGGATCTTAAAGTGAACGGACTGCCCTACGAGGTAATGGCAAAAGCCATGGAACAAGCCAAAGTTGGCCGCTTGCACATTATGAACGAAATGCTGAAGGCGCTTGATAAACCACGTGAAGACTACAAAGAACACGCGCCACGTTTCGAAAGAATAGTGATTGCCGGCGAATTTATCGGTGCCATTATCGGACCTGGTGGTAAAGTGATCCAGGAAATGCAAAAAGCCACCAACACTACTATCGTTATTACCGAAGAAGGTAAAAACGGTATTGTTGAGATCTTTGGTACCAATCTTACAGATGTAACTGCAGCTAAAACCAGAATTAAAAACATTGTGGCGGTTCCTGAGATAGGCGATATCTACAAAGCCAAGGTGAAAACAATTATGGCTTATGGCGCATTTGTTGAGATCATGCCGGGTAAAGACGGTTTATTGCACATCAGCGAATACGACTGGAAAAGAATTGACACACTTGAAGGCCTTTTGAAAGAGGGTGATATCATCGACGTAAAATATGTGGGTGATGATCCTAAAACAAAAAAAATAAAATTAAGCCGCAAGGTGTTACTTCCAAAACCTGAAGGGGTTGTGGAGAAAAAAGAAGCCTAACAGCAGGATTTTTTCTTAAAGTACATTTCATAATTAAGGAGTTCTATACTGAACTCCTTTTTTTATTTCAGTTACGGCAACAGGAGCTATCAAACCAGCAAAATCGCAGAGATATTGTGTGTTTTTAGATCGTTTTTTATTAACTTTATACGTCGTCCCGTAAAACAAATACGTTTTCGCAAATTGTAAAACTAAGCTATGCCAAAACCAATTTTGATCCGCCTCTTATTGATTGTTAATTTGTTTTTCACGTTAAACGTATCTTCGCAGAATTATACATGGATGAGAGGAAGCAGCACCGCCACGATGGCCGGAACTTACGGCACGCAAGGCGTTTCTTCTGCTTTAAATGATCCGGGCGCAAGACGCGGCTGTGCCACATGGACCGATGCTTCGGGTAACCTTTGGCTTTTCGGAGGAGAAGGCGTTGTGGCAAATAACGAATGGTTCAACGACCTTTGGAAGTATAATCCCACAACAAACCAGTGGACCTGGATAAAAGGCCCAAATGCCCCAAACACACCCGGCATAATGGGCGTGCAGGGAACACCTGCCGCAGCGAATAATCCGGGTCCGCGTGTGTTTTCAATGAGTTGGACCGATCCATCTGGAAATTTCTGGCTCTTTGGTGGCGCCATTAACGGCGCACAAAACAAATACGCTGATCTTTGGAAATATAACCCCACCACCAATATGTGGACCTGGGTGAGCGGTCCAAATGCACTTGACGTGAACGGCGTTTACGGCACACAAAACGTTCCTTCACCCGCGGTTTTTCCCGGTGGAAGGCACGGTGGTGGCACATGGGTCGACGGCAATGGCAAACTCTGGCTGTTTGGTGGACGTGGTTTCGGCGCCAGCACCACAGGCCGTTTAAATGATCTTTGGAAATTTGACCCCACAAACAACCAATGGACATGGATTACAGGAAGCCAGACACAAGGAGTCTCCGGAGTTTTTGGCACACTTTCAGTACCTTCATCCGCCAATACACCCGGCGCCCGTGATTTTCCGGCAGCCATGGTTTCGTTAACCGGTAAACTTATTTTATTCGGGGGCCAGGGCTATGCTTCCACTGCTACAATTGGTTTATTAAGCGACATGTGGGAGTTTAATACTTCAACGGGACAATGGACCTGGGTGAATGGTCCGAATATTGTAAATCAATGGGCCAATTATGGTACTCAGGGAGTGTCTGCCACGGGTAATATGCCCGGCGCCAGATCAAGCGCCGCCAGTTGGGTCGACGCGATGGGTGATTATTGGATATTCGGCGGCCAGGGCTTTGCAACCACGGCGGCGGTGGCCGGCCTTAACGATCTTTTTAAATTTAACCCGGTAACAGGGCAGTGGACCTGGATGAAAGGTTCCAACCAGGTATTTCAGGTAGCCACCTATGGCACTCAGGGGGTGCCCGCACCAGCTAACACACCCGGTGGCAGAGACGGTAACACCTGGTGGAAAAATACAAGCAGTAATCATCTCTGGTTGTTCGGCGGTTTCGGGTTAACAAGCATTCCAAGTCTGATCCAAAGCATGAACGACCTCTGGAGGTTCAAGGTGCCATGTCATGCAGACAGCCTTGTTACCTTACAGGTGCCGGTAATTTGCAGCGGCAACTCCATAAATATCGCCGCGCACCACCAGTTTCCCTCAACGGTGAACTGGCATACCACCCCAACTCCCGGCACCTCCGTTGGCAGTGGTACATTGTTTTCAACACCCACACTTTCGGCTCAGGCTGGCAATACAGTTTACACTTATTATGCCCAGGCCAACTCCTGCACAATGTCGCCGCTGGCTATGATATCTATAACGGTTCTGCCATTGCCGCAATTGAGTATTACCGGGCCGGCTTCGGTGTGCCCGCTCCAGCAAACAACTTTAAACGTTTCGGGAGCTCAGTCTTACACATGGAACAACACTTCAACAACCACCGCCATATCATTTGCACCGGCGGCGCCTATGGGCTTTACGGTGAACGGTACCGGAGCCAATAATTGTGGGAATACCATCAGCTATTCACTTGGCATATACAATCTTCCTAATATCATCGCCACCACATCCAAGGGCACCATCTGCAGGTTCGAGGAAGCTATTCTTACCGCAGGAGGTGGAGCATCCTATCTTTGGAATGGAACTACAAATAGCCCAACGCTGTCGGTTTCGCCCACCATCTCCACTACATACACCGTTTCAGGCACCGACGTTAACGGTTGCAGTAACTCCTTCACCATTACTCAATTCGTAAGTGTTTGCATTGGTGTAGCCGAAAACATAAATGCTCCCCTTCCGGTATATCCTAACCCGGGAAATGGATTCGTGAAAATATACCTCCAAACACCAGGCAGTTTCATTGTTTTTAATCAGCTGGGAATGAAAATCCTGGAAAAGAAATTATTGCCGGGTGAAAATGCTTTTGAGACAGGCCTCGACAATGGTGTTTATTTTTACAAGTTGTACTTCAAGAATGAACAAAGCCAGGGTGGAAAACTTATTGTTGAATGACGCAAAACCACTGCAATAAAAAGATCGCGGCAGTTCAGTTAGCGGCTGCTTTTTAATTTAAATAACTTGCCGATCTTATTTTATCGCGCCAGGCAAAACTGTGTCTTCGTTGAGTGTATAACGAGATATAATGTTGGAAGGTATTTTTATTTAGCGGTTTTTATAATTAGATTAGGTTAATATTTTTTTTCGGCAACACTCACCTAAAAAACGCAAAAATCAGGACCTATGAAAAAATCAATGCAGGTTTCACTTTATTTAATTACTTGCCTCCTTTTTTGCACACCTTCCTTTTCACAAAAATACACCTGGATGAAAGGCACCAATACCACAGGGGTTGCAGGGATTTACGGAACCCAGGGGGTATCTGCGCCGGCCAACAACCCGGGTGCAAGGCATGGCTGCGCAACATGGACTGACGCGGCGGGCAACATGTGGCTTTTTGGTGGTGAGGGTTGCGCTTCAACAACCACCCTTTCTTGGCTCAATGATCTGTGGAAATACAATCCGGTAACAAATGAATGGACCTGGATAAGAGGTTCCAATGGCCCCAACGCTGTTGGTGTATACGGTACGCAAGGGGTTGCATCCGCAGGCAATGATCCCGGAGCGCGCGAATTTATGGTGTGCTGGACCGATCCCGCTGGCAATTTCTGGTTATTTGGAGGAGAAACGGGCGCAGCTGGCAATAAGTTTTCTGATCTCTGGAAGTATAATCCCACAACCAATATGTGGACCTGGATGAAAGGTCCTAATACGTTTAACAACACCGGCATTTATGGCTCACAGGGTATTTCTTCGCCGGCCAATGTTCCGGGTGCACGCGCTATGTCGGGTACCTGGGTGGATAACACCGGAAAACTCTGGTTATTTGGCGGCTACGGTTACAGTGCGACAACTTCCAACCGTCTGAACGATTTTTGGCGGTATGACCCGGCAACCAATGAATGGACATGGATGACCGGCAGTACAGCTACGGTTGCTCAGGGTATATATGGCGTCCAGGGCGTTCCGGCAATTGGAAATTGCCCGGGGGCGCGTGATTTCCCGGCGGTTTTTAGCCCTACAAGCGGGAAGCTCGTATTGTGGGGTGGTTTTGGTTACGGCAGTGGCAATTCTTACGGTTTCCTGAACGACATGTGGGAATACGATATAACAACCGGTATGTGGGCCTGGATCAACGGCTCAAATGGTGTCAATCAATTAGGTACTTACGGGACTTTCGGTATGCCTTCAACCGCCAATATTCCCGGAGGAAGATACAGTTCGGCTTCATGGACCGACCCCGCGGGCAATTACTGGCTATTTGGCGGCCAGGGTACGGCCATCTCGAATGCTACAGGAAAATTAAACGACCTCTTCAGGTATAAACCTTCAACGGGAGAATGGACATGGATGAAAGGCGCAACTGTTGTTGATCAGACAGGCACTTACGGTACGCAGGGTGTCATGGCCATTCCAAATACGCCTGGTGGCAGGTGGTATAACAGCTGGTGGAAGAACCCATCCGGCAATGCGCTTTGGCTGTTCGGTGGACTGGGTTGGGCCACCAATCCTATAGTACTTGATAACATGAACGATCTTTGGGGCCTCACGGTTCCATGTAATCCCGATAGTGTTAAGGCCGCTCCGGTGTCAATTATCTGTAGCGGGAACTCGGTCAACCTCCTCGCTTTTAACCAGTCGTTCTCGCCAACCAGCTGGTTCACTACTCCTACTGCTGGCGCGGCAGTTGGCAGTGGCACCACGTTTTCAACACCTGTGCTCACCGCTCAAACCAATAATACCCTGTACACCTATTATGTGGAAGCCAACTCCTGCACGACCACACCAAGAGCGATGATCACCATAACGGTTCTTCCGTTGCCGCAACTGGCAGTGGCCGGACCGGCTTCTTTATGTCCGCAGGCCATTGGCACGCTAACAGTTTCCGGAGCACAGAGTTATACCTGGAACATTGGCGCCACCAGCAGCACTATTTCTTTTACAACAAATACAGGCTCAGGCTTCACAGTTACAGGCACAGGCGTCAACGGTTGTCAAAACGCCACGGCTGTTACAGTGGGATTATTCCCGCTGCCGAATGTTATGGCAAGCACGCCGCGCCCAACCATCTGCAAAAATGAACCGGTGACACTCACGGCCGCCGGTGCCAATACCTATACATGGAATGGTACGGCAAACGGCGCCACTATTTCGGTTACGCCCACACTTACGACTACGTATGTGGTATCGGGTACAGATATAAACGGCTGCAGCAGGTCATTTACCCTCACCCAGTTTGTTGCCAATTGTGTTGGATTAACCGATCTGTCAACCCCGCGGGAAACCATTAATATATATCCCAACCCAGGCAATGGCGCATTTAATGTAGCGGTTAATGAGGATGCAAAACTGATCATAACCAATCAGCTTGGAGCCACCATCCTTGAAAAAAAATTAGCACCGGGCCATAACTTTGTAGATTCGGCACTGGCAAGGGGTGTTTATTTTTACAAGGTCTCGTTTTCAGACAACCGTAACAGCAACGGAAAAATAGTTGTTGAGTAGGGATTTATTCCTGCTCCGTCTACAGTGAAGCAGATTAAATTCTTCCTTGTCCGCAGTGAAGCGAATTAATTCTGCTTTGTCCGCAGTGAAGCGAATTAATTCTGCTTTGTCTACGGTGAAGCGAATTAATTCTGCTTTGTCCACAGTGAAGCGAGTTAATTCTGCTTCACTGGGCTTTTTGATAATACCGCAAATAATTGACCCTCCAGGTTTTATTGGCCTGAGCATTATATTTTTCAAGCAAGGGTAAATTGTCGGTATTCACCAGGTTGCTCGCAAATAAGTTTGCATTTAAACGGTAAGGTAATTTTCCGGGTAAGTTTAACGCCGCTACAAACATGATGTTGCGGTAATTTTCATCCGAAGACCGCGAACACATGGCTACCTGAAACCCCGCAGCCTTAAGTGTATTGTTTAAGATCGCCGTGCCCTCTCCCCGGCTCCCACTAATGTATCCGTGCCAGTTGATATAGATCACGGCGCCTGAGTTTAAGTTGCGCTTCAATTGTACCAGGCTTTCGGTGGTGAGAATGTGCGAAGGCTGCTCTTCAGCTTTAAAGATGTCGATCAATACCACATCGTATTTTTTTTCACAATGGTTTAAAAAATAACGCGCGTCCTCACAAACAGCAAGCACTTCCTCATCAAGATAAAAATATTTTTTTGCCACATCAATTATTCTCTCATCCAGTTCGACGCCTTCGGTATTAAAATTCTTGCGCGCCAGTAAGTTCGCATTCAGACCTCCCCCGAGTCCAAGTACCAGGGCCGACCCTGTCTGCCGCCGCGTTGGGATCAATGTATCAAGCAATGCCACGTACTCTGAAACAGAGTTTTTTGTTTTGAGATTCATTTCGCTTTGTACAATATTATTAATCCGTAAAATTCTTACCGGCTCTTTTTCAATAACAATGTCAAGCACTTCAAGTCTTCCCATGATGCTTTCTGAAACAAACAACTCGCCCTGTTTTTTGAGGCTAAACTGAAAATTTAAATACACAAAGCCTGCAAACAAAAGCAACTGAAAGGGTTTAAAGAACTTAAACACAGCGAGATTCACAAAAAACAGGAGTGCGCCGAAGCCCACCAGGCAGGCGGTAAGGCCTATCCCGGGGATGAGGTAAAACCCGCACAAAAAAGTGGAAACTATGCCTCCGGCGGTTGAAACCGCGTAAACCGTACCACTTACTTTTCCTGCATCGGTACTGCCCGATTGCAGCGAGATAAATAAAGGGGAACTCGCGCCCAATAAAAACACGGGGAAAAACAAGAGCAGGACAGTCCCCAGCACAACAGCGATAAGAAAAGGCAGGTACGAGATCCTTGGTATTAAGTAATAACTCAATACGGGCATCAATACCACAAAGAGCGCAGCAAAGCTAAGAATACCAAAAAGGGCACTTTGATGATTTTTAGACCTGACACTCACCAGGCCCCCAAAAAAATAGCCGCCGGCAAGCGCCATGAGCGTAATGCCCATTACCGAAGCCCACACGTAAAGACTGCTGCCAAATATAGGTGCCAGTAATTTTGCCCCGCAGAGTTCCGCCGTCATCACAACAGCGCCCTCTATACAACTTAATATAAGTAGTTTTTTTAGCATTAACCTTCAGAATGGTATTGAATAAGGCCTTCCACCGGCGATTGAAGCACCGTCCCGATCTCGTATCCGTGTTTCTTCGCCGTTTCTGCGATCAGGTTTTTGTAATAATAACCAATAGACCCTACGGTATTGACCTTATATTTTTTTGAATCGGTATACTTGCTAATTTGTTGTACAAAAAAGGAATCGAAACATTCTTTTAAAATTTTTACAGCGAAGGGATGATCAACGTGCCTGCTGATAAAAAGGCTTACAGAGGCCAGGTATTTGCCAGGTACGCTTTTTTTGTAAACGTTATTTAAGATCACCTCCCGGTTGTAGCCTTCTTCTTCAAAGGCAGCTTTAAGATCCGACGGGAGGGTGTCTTCAAAATATTCCTTAATAAAATATTTTCCTATTTGCGAACCGCCGCCGTAATCGCTCCAGAGGTAACCGGTTGAGGGCACGTTTTCGAGTATGGTTTCGCCGTTATATAGGCAACTGTTGCTACCAGTGCCAAGGATGCAGGCAATGCCCCAGTCCTTTTTACAAAGGGCTCTGGCCGCTGCCAGTAAATCGTGCGACACATGTACCTGCTGAACATTTAAAGTGAGTTTCAGGCAGTCTTCAACCAATTTGCAGTTTTCGTGCGTTGAGCAACCTGTGCCATAGTAATAAATCACGGAAGTTTTCTTCAACTCCTCGGCCATATAAGGTTTTAAGTTATTAAGGATCTCGAGATTGATCTGGTCTTTGGTTTGAAAGTAGGGATTAAACCCAATGGTTTTTACCTTCTTTATAATTTTTGATCCTTTTATCAGGATCCAATCCGTTTTAGTGGATCCGCTATCGGCAATAAGAACATACATGATACTGCAAATAAACAAAAAAAAACCGTCCCGGCTAAGCCTGAACGGTTTTATAAATTAATACGCGTTTGTGCGCAAATGCAATTGTTATGCGTTTGTTTCTTCAGTGCTCGCAGCGTCGGCTGCAGGTGCTTCTTCTGAAGGTACATTTTTTGCAACTTCAGCCGCTGCAGCGTTTTTCGCCGCTACTTTTGCCGCTTTAGCTTCTTTAGCCGCGGTTTCAGCTTTTAAACGATCGTTGATCTGTTTGCTGGATTCAGTACTCAAACGGTCTTTTTTTCCACCAATTTTACCTTCTTTATCTGCAAGCCATTTGTTGAATTTTTGTTCAACCTGCGCATCTGTTAAAGCGCCTTTTTTTACACCTTCTAAAAGGTGTTTTTTCATCAGTACACCTTTGTACGATAAAATCGCACGGCAAGTGTCTGTTGGTTGCGCGCCTTTCATTAACCAATTCAATGTTGAATCAAAGTCAATGTCAATAGTTGCAGGATCGGAATTAGGATTATAAACTCCTAATTTTTCGATAAATTTTCCATCGCGTGGTGCCCGACCATCCGCAACTACCAAATGATAAAAAGCTGAATCCTTTTTACCATGTCTTTGTAGTCTAATCTTTACTGCCATTTTATTTTTTTTTTATGGCGAAGCGATTTTAATCTGCTTCACCGGTTAAATTTAAGGGTGCAAATATCATCAAATTAATTGTTTTGGCAAAATTTATTAAAGAAAATGCGCCATTTTCGGCAATAAACCATACTTTTGTTGCTTAAATCCGAATTTATATGCAACTAAAAGAAAGAGGCGTAATTCTCATTCCAATTGATTTTACAAAACAATCTTTGTTCGCCATTAAGCAATCATACAACCTTGCCAAATATACCCATTCAAAACTGATCCTACTGCACGCGGTTGAAAAAGGCGCTGATAACAGCACCGATGCGCTCGCCAAATTAGCGAAACAAACCGAAAAAGAAAGCAGCGTTCCCACCGAATTTATGAACGTAGAGGGGGATATTTACGCGCAAACCCATAAAATAGCCGCAGAAATAAGCGCTACCCTGATTATTGTAGGGCTCGAAAGCCAGATGAAATTCAGGAACATCATAGGTTCCAGCGCCAGCAAACTGATCAGGAAAGCGCCTTGCCCGGTAATTACAATAAGAGGTAACGACCACCGCGACGGCTGCGAAAATATCCTGTTACCGCTTGACCTTTCGAGCGAAACCCGTGAAAAAGTAGACGCCGCCATTCAATTTGCGCAGTATTTTGGCGCCAGTATCAGGATTCTCGGTGTTTTTAATGCAGCCGACGCGGCCTATGAAAATAAGTTGTTATCGTACTCGCACCAGGTAAAGCAGTTTATTAAAAGCAAAGGTATTTCCTGTACCAATAAATCCATCCCGGCCGACGATATTGCCGAAACCATTGTTGAATATGGCAACAAGATTGAGGCAGATCTTATTATGATCATGAATAAGCCTGACCTGAATGTTAGCGAATTTTTTAACGGTACCGACGCGCAACGCATTGTAGACATCAGCAATATTCCCGTAATGACCATTCAGCCGGTGAAAAGAGAAAGCATGACCCATTTTGGCATGGGCTTTTAACCGCTAAACTCTGTTTTTTTTGAATTATCCCTGAATTTTTGAATACCTGGTGGTATTGGCGGGATCAATCGTCGTTAAAGTTTCGAGCGCCTTGGTTTTTTCCTCGGGCGGAACATTGGAACCTTTATAAATATTGATCAACTCGTCCATTTTGGCGTTAAAAAACAACTGCATATTGTATGATGCGGGCCTGGAGCGGTAAACCGGTTTCAACAGCTCAAGCGCCTTCTGTATGTTGGCTCTTCCCTCGTCGGGTTTTTCATACATAATATCCAGACCGTTCCTGCTGTATTCGTACAAGCAGTCCCTTATGCCTTTAAAAACCGGCTGAAGGGTATTTTCAACCAGCCAATACCTGTTTTTCTGCCCCTGCTGGCTGCTCTGCCATCCGTTTTCGGAAGCTCCCTGGGCATTTTGCACGATCACCTGCGCTTTTTGCCAGTATTCTGTTCCGCCTAAAGGCGCAAACGAATCTGCATCGGTGGCAAGTATCACGTAGGCGTAATAGGCCAACACCGAGGTAAGATTGTTGTCGAATTTATTCAGGTTAAAGTCGAGGGTGGTGAATTGCTGGAATTTAAATTGAAAATAATCGTCCTGCACGTTCAAAATCTGTGATTTATAGCCGCTCTTATACACCGGCCTTGTCGCAATCACTTGTATAGATCCTGAATACTCGTCGGTTGAAATAGCCTGGTTGACCGTAATAAATACCTGGCACTCGATTTTCTCCTGCATGGTATAAACATTGCTCGTCCATTTATTATTGTTGTTCATGAACTCAAAAATGGACTTTTCGAGCTGATCAAAAATCTGCTTGTTGGTAGAACCCTGGATCTGCGAATAGTTGATTTTAACCTCGCAGCTTAATTCGCCCTGGGCAAAAAAGCAAGTGCTGAACACCAGGAGTAGAAGTATTAAAATATTTTTTTTCATTTATATGGTCACTTATAAACCTGTTTTAACCCTTAGAGTCGTTGTCAGGATTTGCCTTACGTTTTAAAAGATCAATTATACAGTTAACAATGTCAATGGCCGCTTCAGCCTTTGATTTTAACTCAAAATTCACCTTTTTATTGTGTTTATCAAAGATGGTGATTTTATTTGTGTTTACGCCAAAACCACTTCCTTTTTCGATGGCCGAATTAGCCACGATGAGGTCAAGATTTTTGTTTTTTAATTTTACGCGTGCGTTTTCTTCAAGGTTTTCGGTTTCAAGCGCAAATCCCACCAGAACCTGGTCTTTTTTTTCTCTGCCCAATTGCTCAAGGATGTCTTTTGTTTTTACGAGCTCAAGGTCAAGTGAGTTTTCTTTCTTTTTTATTTTGGAAGTACTTACGGTGCCTGGCTTGTAATCTGCAACAGCGGCGCTGCACACAACGATATCCATGGCCGCGTAGTTTAAAATTGTTGCCTGGTACATCTGCTCTGCCGATTCAACCCGTGTAATTTTTATCGCGTGGCTCTTAACCACTTCGTGGCTGGGACCCAATACCAGTGTCACATCGGCGCCCATTTCCAAAAGCGCTTCGGCTATGGCAATTCCCATTTTACCGCTGCTTCTGTTACCAATAAACCTTACCGGGTCTATTGCTTCATAGGTTGGACCGGCGTTAACGAGCGCCTTTTTTCCTTTGAGGGGAAGCGATGACGAGAAAAAATCTTTCAGAAACCTGACAATGTTTTCGGGTTCCGCCATTCTCCCCTCGCCTACCAGGCCACTGGCCAGTTCGCCATGTTCAGCGGGTATGATTAAATTACCAAAAGACGCTATGGTGGCCAGGTTCTTTTTTACCGAAGGATGTGTGTACATATCCAGGTCCATAGCCGGCGCTACAATGGTTTTTGAACGCGCCGAAAGGTATGTTGCCAGTAAGATATTGTCGCAAAGGCCGGTGGCCATCTTAGCCAGGGTATTGGCGGTTAAAGGCGCCACAAGGAACAGGTCTGCCCATTCTGAGAGTTCAACATGGTTGTTCCACTGATGCCCGGCGTCAAAAAAATCGATCAATACCTCGTTTTTGCTTACCACTCCCAGGGTTTGCGGGGTAATGAATTCAGCTGCAGCTTTGGTGAGTATGACTTTTACTTCGGCGCCTTCCTTCACCAGGAGCCTTACCAGATGAGCGCATTTATAAGCCGCTATTCCACCGGTAATACCAAGTACTATTTTTTTTTGGCGCAGCATTGATCTTTTTAAAGCAAAAAGGCAGTAAAGCTAATGCTTACTGCCTTTTTTAAAATGTGGTTTAAACTATTCTACAGGTTTGTTTGGATTGCGGTAGTATACCTTTTCCTCTAAAAATTCCTGGATAGAAATTAATGTTGGTTTAGGCATTTTTTCATAGTGCTTCGAGATCTCAATTTGTTCCCTGTTTTCAAATACTTCTTCCAGGTTATCGGTATGACTGCTGAATTCCTGCAATTTGCCTGACAACTCTTCTTTTATTTCAGAGCTAATTTGATTGGCACGCTTGCTCATGATCGAAACCGCTTCATAAATATTGCCGGTTGGGCCGTCAAATCTCCTGATGTCACGTGTTACAATGCTTTGTTCTGCGTTCGTTTTCTTAAAATCCATTTCAGTTGATATTTTCTTTTAATTTTTTACAATTGCTGTATATAGTTTCAGCGCGGCTAAGATACGAACTATTAGGGTATAAATCCAAAAATTTTACATAATTTTCGATCGCCGCGTCCAGCCGCTCCTCTTTTTTATGAATATAGCTGTTGAGGGCCAGCACATAATAAGAATCTATCATCAGGTAGTACATTTCCTCGTTATAAGCGCTCGAAGGATACTCTTTGATAAAGATCTTGGAAGCCACTATTGCCGCCTTCCAGTCACTTAATTTATAGTATTGTTTGATGATCTCGTAGTCCTTTTTCTCAAGTTTCCAGTGCAGTTTATCCATAATAATGTTGCAACTGTCGATACGGGCGCTTTCTGAATACAGATCAACAAAAGACTGAAACTCTTTAAGGGCGTTTTTAGTGCTGGTTTGGTCTAATTTATAGTTGGCCGAAGTAAGGTAAAAGCAGTAGGCATTCATAAAATAACACTCTTCAACGTGTTTTCCTGTTGGAAACTGCCTGGTATAATTCTTAAAGTGATATTGGCTTAACAGGTAATCGCCAAGATTATATTCGCTCCAGGTGTAGTAATAATACACCTCCTCGGCCCTATCGGTGCCTTTTACCGCGGGAATCAACTCCTCATAGAGTTGCGACGATTTAACGTATTCACCTTTGTCGTAATATTCTTTTGCTTTTTTATACTTTAACTCGTAATCGGTACTTTTTAAAATACGGTTAAAGTGATCACACGACGTAATAAAAAATACAAGACCTAATAAGGTGATTATTGTTTTTGTTTTCAGAGCGACAAAAATACTTATTTAATAAATAAAAAAGGCCCCTGTAAAGGAGCCTTTTAAATTATTTACAAAATTATTAATTCTCATTAACAATTTTTACAACTCTTGTTCCATTGCCGGAATCAAGGATTTTTACCAGGTAAGTACCGGACGGCTGGCCTGAAAGATCGATGATCGCTTTTTCATCTGCTGTTTTCATGTTTGCCACAACTTGTCCCAAAACATTGTAAATCATAATTGTATTCTCGCCGTTGAGGCCGGTGATATTTGATTTGCCGTTAACAGCGGGGTTAGGGAAAATTCTGATTTCGCTTAATTCAGTTGCACGGGCGTTGATACCGGTGCAGGTGCTTACAGTCTGTGAAATAGTCGCCGCGTTGGTTTTGCAACCAGAAGGACCATCAGTACCGGTAACACTGTATACAATGGTGCCGGTGTTGGTAGGTGTAACGCTGATGTTGGAAGCGTTAGTGGTATTGGTTGTATTTGCCGACCAGGTATAGGTTGAAGCCGTACCGTTGGCGGTCAATGTAACAGGCTCTCCGAGGCAGCTCAGTGCCTTTGAGGAAGAGGCCGTAATGGTGGTTACCGGGTGTTTGAACATCCCTTCAATAGCGAGATATCCAAAATTAACCTGGGTGGGCGCACCACCAGCGTCAGGAGCCGTATAAAAACTTGTAATAGGAATCGCGGTCGCTAAAACACCAATTGGATAAGTATTTCCGGCGGTGATACGTAAACCTACATAATAATCGTTGCCCGCCTGCATATCTTCAGGAGCCGTGAAAGGCAGGTTCAGGAATGTATTGAAATTACCGGCATTAATGGTCACCGAACTACCCGAGGCTACAATGTTGCCATTGTTATCCAATAACACCGCAAAAAGTTTTTTGCCTATGTTTTGTGTAAAAGATGGCACAGCCACACGTACAGCGGTTACGCTCCCTCCTGAAACCGGTGTGTATTTAAACGCGTAGATACCCCCGTCTGGAGCGCCTGCACCATAACCATACCCAGAGGCTGAAAAATTAATAGCCGTAAGCGGTGGGCAAAAACCAGCATCGGTACAGGTCACACTTTGCGCCCAGGTGCTTAAGTTATTGGTTGGATTCTGATCGGCCGCTACAGTCACCGACAGGTTGTTAATGCCGCTAACGGTAGAGTTAAAGGAGTTAAATACTACAGACCCCACTGCGCCAGGCGCCAGAGTAGCCAGTGTTTTTGTATCGGAAAAGGAATTTGCCCCTCCAACGTTTAAACTTACTACAATGTTGGTCTTGGTAATACTGCTGCCATTCTTAACAAAAGCCACAGGCGTTTGCGCGTTGTTCAGCAGTTTGGCAAGCCTTCCGGCTGCTTCTATACCTACCACCGAAATTTCGTTGGTAGCTGTGTTGGCGGCTCCAAAAATAAAACTCGGACGAAAGTTGCTGGTTAACAATCCATCAGGTGTTGGTAATGTTGGGCTGTCGATGGTGGCGCCTCCAACCGGAAGCGAACTATTGGCAGCATATGTAGCGGGGTTCACGCTGAACGGACCTGCAGATTCCCAGGCAAAGGCTACATATAATCCCTGACCGGTGTTGTAGTTAAAATTGATGGGCATTGTAATCACGGCTGTGTTGGTGGTTGCAGGAACATTAATGTTTCCTACAAAAACACTTTGCATACCGGTTAAAATGGTAGGCCAGTTAACACCTTTAGAATAAGTGGTGTTGGTTGTGTTTTCAAGATAAAGGGTAAAACTGCCGGAAACGGGAATTGAACCTGTTCCACCGGTTAAAGAGAAACCAAATGATGAAATAACTGAAGCGGTTAAACTGTTCAGTTCTGAAGCGGGTACAATGTAACAACCCTTTAAACCGGCTTGTCCCGAGGTTCCATTAGGAGCCCGTAACTGGGTGGATGAGTTAACAGGTGGGGCTGTGATCGTGATGTTTGCCTGTCCGTATCCCAGGCTGGCAATACCAATTGAGGCCAATAAACTTAAAGTAAATCTTTTCATGTTTTAATGTTGAGTTTGTATAATTCAAAGTTAGGTAAAAAAAGCGCTGGTTCTGCAGCGTAAAATAAAACCTTTGGGGGGATTTTTACCAAAGGAAAATAAACCTGAATAAGTGGCACAAAAAAACCCGGAAGAAAATCTTCCGGGTCTTTAAACAAGGTGTTTTACATGTTAGTTCTGGTTGACCACTTTGATAATTCTTGACTCGTTATTAGCGTTAAGAATTTTCACAAGGTAAGTACCATTAGCCTGGTTAGTGAAATCCAGGGCAAAGTTTTCGTTTTCGGTCTGTTCAGTAAGAACGGCTTGTCCTAACAGGTTATAAATGGTGATGGTGTTTAAGCCTGTTAAGCCTCTGATCTCTGATTTACCTGCAGATGCCGGATTCGGGAAGATGCTGATATCACCGCTGTTTGTTGAGTTAACCGAAATACCTGTACAAGCGCTCACGCTCACGGTAACAACCACTGTGTTTGACCTGCAACCCAAAGTAGGTTCAGAGCCGTAAACGGTGGTGGTGTTGTTTCCAAGGGTGTTCAATGTAATGGTAATAGCAGCTGAATTTGCTGTAGAGCCGCTCCAGGTATAAGAGCTTGCGCTGCCGGTAGCGGTAAGTGTTACCGGTTTTCCTTTACAGATAAGTGTTTTACTTGGTGTGGCATTGATGGCAACACTTACTACGTTGTGCGTAAGATACGCTACGCTGGTAAGGTTCGGACAACCAGCGATGGTAGAAGTCGTTCCTGTAATAGTATAAGTAGTGCTCACGTTTGGTGATTCAACTATAGATGAGCCACTGGTGTTGGTTGAACCAGCCCATGCGTAAGTTGACATACCTGTTGCGTTGAGGGTCACTGGCTGACCAGCGCAGGTAGCAAGCGCGCTTTGAGATACGGATACGAATGCGCCGGCAGGACCATAAACAGGCTCAATACCAAGGAACCATGCGTTAGACTGCTGAGAAAGTGTTCCACCAATTAGCGGTGTTGTGAAATACAAACCGTTTGGAATAGCCCATCCTGTAGACACTGAACCGATTGGAAAAGTTCCGGAGTTAGGTAAGCCCATTCCAACGTAATAGGTGGTGCCTGCGGTTACGGGCTGAGGTGAAGAGAAAGAGAAAAACTGGAAGGTACCTGCCATTCCGGCTGTAATGGTAATGGTATTTGTGGTTGCTACGATAACTCCTGCAGCACTCAACAATACACCATAAACCTGGGTTCCAACTGACGCTGCGTCATTAGAGATAGCCAGGCGAACACCACTCAATGCAGATGTAACGGTTGGAATGAGTTTGTTACCGATATTACCAGTGCTGGTTGGAAAACCAATACCGTTAACATAGGCCGGAAGTGGCGGGTTAACCGCGGCAATCACACAGGTAACACTTTGTGTCCATCCTTGCGCGTTGTTATTGTTATTCTGATCGGCAGGCACTGTTACTGAAATAGTATTGATACCCAGGTTTTGCGGATTGAAAGGAGGCCATGAAATGAGAGTGGAAGCACCGGCAGCCAATGACACCATAGTTGCCTGTGGAAACGGGTTAGCGCCTGTAACATTTAAAGTCACAGGAACATTGGTTTTTTGGATGTTACTCGCGTTTCTAACAACGGAAGTGATCACATGAGGTGTATTCAGAAGGAAAGGAACTTTTCCAGGAGCACTTACATCCAGCACCTGGATCTCGTTGGTAGCAGTATTTGCCGCTCTGAAAATAAAGCTCGGCCTGAAGTTAGAAGTGGCAAGGGTATTTGGAGTCGGTAAAGTCGGGGTGTCGGCGGTAGCGCCTCCAATAGTTAATCCCGTTCCGTTTGCGCAATAAGTAGCCGGGTTCGCGCTAAAAGGACCGTTTGAACTCCATTCAATTGCAACATATAATCCACCACCTAAATAAGGCACGGTAGGACTACACGCTAAAAGGATAGCTGCCGCTGCATTTGCCGACGGAATGGTCATAGGACCCGCGTACACCTGCTGCATGCCTGTTAACAAGCCTGAGCCCCAGGTGGTGCCCTTTTGATACGTTGTGTTAGTGGTATTCTCGATCCATACGGTAAAGTTACCGGTTACCGCAGACCCACCTGTTCCGGCAGTGAGCGATAAACCAACTGTAGAAATTACTGAATTGGTTAGTGCAAATCCCGTTAATTCAGATTGCAGTATCAAATAACATCCTTTTAATCCTGCCTGGGAAGCTAATCCGTTTGGCGCGCGCAACTGGCTGGTAGTAAGGAACGGCGGGGCCAATACATCAGTATTTACCTGACTATAGCCATAGCCAATGGTAAAGAGTACGGCAAGTAAACTAAGCGTAATTTTTTTCATGTTTGGAGATTTAAGTTGTTAATTAATCAAAAATAAAGAAAAAAAACATCTTTTGTAAATTATTTTAAAATAATGTCAAATTACCGTTAAAATATTGGTTCAGACGAAGAAACTTGTGGTAAATCACAAAAAAAAAGCCCGGGCAAAACCCGGGCTTTAATTTCAAAGAAAATGAAATTTAGTTCTTCAATAACTTAATAGTTTTCTCAACCTCGTTTGATGAGTTGTAAACTTTTAAGATGTAAGCGCCTTTTGTAAGGTCGCTTGTATTGATAGCTTCTGAATCATTGATGGTAGATGTTAACACCAATTGACCAAGAGCGTTGTATAACTCAACTCTTCCTGCAACACCAATCACTTTTAATTCATTAGAGAATGGGTTAGGATACACGTTGGCTTCTGAGTTACCTGCAAGGCTCTCGATACCTACACAAAGTGACACCGAAAAGGTTTTAGCCGAAGTAGCAGTACATCCGTTAGCGTCGATACCAATGATGTTGAAGGTTTTGTTACCTGCAGGCGCAGCTGTTGTGTAAGAAATTGAAGAGTTTGTAGAAGTTGCAGCTCCACTCCAGGTGTAAGAAGTAGCACCGGTTCCGGTTAAGTTAACCACCCTGTTCACACAAATAACAGCTGGAACAGTTGAAGTAATGGCAACTGTTGGAGGGGTGTTCACGGTAAAGTTAACAGTGCCCGACACAGTACAACCGTTGGCGTTAGCCGCAGTTAAACCGAAGAAATACCCGGCCGCGTTAGTCGCGCCAATGGCAGCTAAAGCAAAAGTAGCAGGGTTTTGGCTCTGACCTAAGAAAGTATATGAGTTTGCACCGGCAAGGGTTACAACCAGGTTACCACCTAAACAAACAGGGCCTAAACTGATACTAGGCTGTGGGCTTGGGTTAACGGTGATTTGAATTTGATTCATACCAAAACAGTTTGGAAGAATTCCGGCGCCGATGGTATAGGTGGTTGTTACAGTTGGAGAAACTACAATAACAGTGTTAGTTCCAAGTTGCGTGGTACCACCTGCAGTACCCCATGAATATTGATTTCCAGCGCTGGTTGCGGTTAAGGTTGTATTTCTGCCTGAGCAGATGGTTTGCGAGCTTGCACTAACACCAACACTTAAACCAGAACCCGAAATGGTCACAGTAGAAGTTTGAAGCTGTGCACAAGCAAGGCCATTTACAATCGAAGTAAGCGTGTACACAGTTGTAGAGAGCGGGCTAACATTAAGTGCCGGACCGGTAGCACCAGTACTCCATGAATAAGAAGTTGCAGGTAATCCGCCAGACGCGTTTATGGTCAAAGGCGCACTGGCGCAACTTGTATAACTTGGCGCAGTAGCACCGCAAGGCAGGATGTATTTAACCGCGTCAACACCGATCAAACGGCTGTTAAGACCAGAAGATCCACCACTTTGAACAAAATACCTGAAAGCGAACCTTCCGGTAACTGTGCCGGTAACGCCGGTAACAGGAATATTATAAACTGTCCATTGCATTGGGTAACCGTTAACCACGTTACCAACAACTACGCTTGAATTGGCAGTTGATAAATTTGGATTGATGTCTAACAGTAAGTTTGTAAAAGTACCTACGCTTGTAGTTCCTGTAGGGATTGATACAGCCGACTGAGCGCTGGTTAATACCTGCATCCTGTCAGGATAAATGTTCGGTGAAGCGAACAAGGCAGTTGAAGTAGCGAACTGGATCATTGCCCCGTTGTAAAGGGTTACAGGAGGGCTGATCAGGAACGCGCTGATACCACCGGCACCAGGATACTGAACTGACATAAAATCAGCCATGTAAAAATCATCGGTATTGCCATTGTAAGCTATTAAACCGTTGTTTCCGCCGGTTTGATTTCCCTGGGTCCAGGAAACGGTACCTGATGGGATAGAGTTGTTTTGAACGATCCAACCTGCGCCGGTTGGGTTAAACGGGGCCGTGAAATCTTGTGTTAGCACTACCTGTGAGAATGCTGAGGCAAACGAACAGGCGGCAAACAAACTGAGAGTAATTTTTTTCATTTTTTTAGATTATAAATATTTATATGCCCAAATTTATTAAAAAAAAAACAATGTTTAACATGTGTGCGAAATTAAATTTCACTAAGCCTGTTTTCCAGCTAAATGGCTTCATTGTTAACAATAACTGGTTTGTTTAGACAAATAACTGGTTAATTTTTGTGGGAGTTTTTTAGGGATGAACTGGTGTTTTTCTCATTAAATTTTCAAACGTTCGGTAAATCAGATAATTTAACTGATGCTCGTAAATATTTTGGGTGACGCGCGCGCCGGTTTACCCTAAAAACAAAAAAAGCCCCTCTGAATTTTATCAGAGGGGCTTTATATTTTAAAAGGATCTTAGTCCCGTATTATTTTTACGAGTCTGACATTATTCTCAGAATTGCTGATCCTGATCAGGTAATTGCCTTTAGGTTGTTTCAGCAGGTCAACTACAACTGTTTCTTCCCTGCTCACCTCAGTTGAAACCAACTGCCCCATCATGTTGTAAATATTGATGGTGTTTTGACCTTCAAGGCCTGAAATGATAGTCTTATCCACAGTTGGATTCGGGTAAATTTTTAACTTCGACAACCTGCCCATTTCGTGAATTCCGGAACCGGCCGAATCGTTACACCAAACTGTAGATGCTGTAAATTGAATGCAAGGGGCTACTGAAGGGTAGCTTGGGTCAGTGTTATAGGCAGATTGCTTGTATTTACCACACATAGTACCTGTAAAAAACATATTGGAAATACCACTGCAATAACACAATACCACAGTATCTTTGTTCGCCGGCAGATAATAAAGATTCGTCTGGCCATCTCCCATATCCCATGCTAGTACAGAGTCTACCGCGAAGCCCGTCATGGTCGAAGTAGGGTGGAATGGTTTTAACTGCCTGTAAAACTCGTTAAAGTTAAACTGTTTGTTGGTGAGCTCAGGTGAAGAGGTGTTGGTATTGGTAAACGCTTCCCACTCGCAGGCGCCCTCCTGGGTTGGAGATTCGATCTGGCTCACCTGCAACGAGAATTGCACCATTGGCGCCAAACAAAATTCATAATCGGTACCCAGTCCGAATTCCGGGGAGATGAAGTCAGTAGTTCTCGAAAACACCCCGCCTTTTCTAATTACACCCAGGCCTTCGCCGAATTTGTGAAGCTGGCTCGGCGCTGTTGTTGAAGTAGCGGTATGGCCGGCTGTTCTGAAAATGTTAACCGTATCTCCGTCATAAGTCGAAACACACCTTGCCAATACTGCAAAATCACCAGTTACGTTAACAG
>JAZKFC010000019.1:75865-123040 GCA_040386615.1 Bacteroidota bacterium | reverse complement strand
CTACTTTTCCGCTAATGGAGTCGCGCGGTGGAAACTGCGGCACACCACCCACTACATCACATAGATATAACCTGAAGGGTACGCCAGAATTACCTGAAAACGTATGATTTGGCCTCAAAACGCGTGATTCAAGCCCTGTTACCAATAGATTGGGGTCTGTATTCTTAAAAATTGACCCTACATGCGTAACAAGCGTATTAGTGTTCACCATTGGCTTGGATTTATAGAAAGGATGTACGGTTGACGATGCAGCAGGCATAGGTAATTTATAGTATTGTTTATACAAAAAATACCTTAGTGTATCATTAACCAGTTGCGCTTTAGTTACCGAGTTGATAGCAAATACTGCTACACATAGTAAAAGTAATTTTTTCATCGTTTTAGAAGTGTTTTATTTATTTTGTTTCTCAAATTTATGCAAAAAAAGCATTCGTTTGACATCTAAAGTTTAATTTTTAAACGTTTAAATGTTTATTTCATTAACTCTTTAAATAACGATATTATAAAAAGACCCTGCAGACAGCTATCCGCAGGGTCTTTTATAGTTGATATTTAAATTAATTTTGATTAATGATCTTTACAACTTTGATATTGTTGCCCGCGTTTATGATCTTGGCGATGTAATTGCCATTTGGTTTATTAAGCAAGTCAATGGATGCAACCTCCTTATCCACAACCTGTGTTGATACCAACTGGCCCAGCATGTCGTAAATCAATATGGTATTGCTGCCATTTAAGCCAGAGATGGTGGTTTTACCGTTAACCGTAGGGTTCGGGTAAACACTCAGGTTTTCAAATCCGCCAACGCTGCTTATGCCTGTGGCCGTTGAAGTTGTAGAGCAATTCACCACATTGTAGGTTTTCATCTGAATATCTGATACCGACGGCGTTTGCTGGTTGGGCTGAAAAGGGCTGTGGCGGTACTTAATTTCGAGTGTTGCATTGAATGAACCGGCCGATGCCATTGTATTGCTGGCATTTGTGGTTGTTGGTGTGTTGGCTGAATTACTGAACGACCAGTTATCGATAGGATCGGCCGGGTCTGGTGTTACAGGATTACCCCAGGTTGTTGGCGCCCAGTGGGTAATAAATTTATTAAAATTAAACTGGCGGTTATAGATGATCGAAGACGGAAAACTCACATTGGTGAACGCGATCGGCGTGCCTGTACAGTATGAACCCGGCGTGCTGGTTGAATTAGGAGCAGCCGCATTAAAGTTAGCCGCGTAAGAATAGGATACTACCGGCGCAACAATGGCTTCGGGATCATAACCCTGTCCGAAAAGAAAATCAGCCGTCACATAAAACTGGTCAAGTGATGGAGATGGAACGATCACGCCCCTGATATAAGACAAGCCTTCGCCAAAACGTTCGTTTACGGGGCTGGACGTATTGCCACTGGTTGAGCCGGAACTCACCCATGCAAGCAGGGTATCGGCGGTGTTGGTAGCCATGGTGCGGTACGACACAAAAAATGAACCGGCTATGGTTTTAGGGCTGGCAAAGGTGGCGATGTTGAAAGTGCCATTGGTATTGCTAACGTTGATCATTACGGAGTCAACTTTTGTGGTTGGCAATCCCAGAGCCGTTGCCTTGTAAAGATAAACCCTTACAGGAATAGACGCGCTTGGTGAATTTGCCTGGCGCGAAAGCAGAATGATGACCTCGCTCACCGTTACCGATGAATTTGCAGTGGTATTCAAAAATGAACTGCCGTATTCAACAAAATCCCCGTTGGTTGTGGTTCCGGTAGAGAGCTGAACGGTATAAAATCCCTGGTTGGCAGCGGTATTTTTGAATTTATGTTTGTTATAAAAATACCACAAAGTGTCTGTCTGTGTTAAAGTAGTGGTTTTTAAGGCGGGTAATGAAGTCTGATTCGTGTGGATCATGGTTTCCGATTCTAAATTCCGGGGCGCGGACCGCAAAATAGCTGATTGAGCAAAAGCCGCGCCGATAGAGCCAAAAAGAAGTGCGCAGGAAAGTAATTTTTTCATCATGTTGGTTTTTTAGAAATGGATTAGTATAAAAGTTTATTATCATAAAATTATGTCCTTTATTTAACATTATAAAAAGAATTAACAATGATTATGGATTTTTTAGGATGATAACATCTAACTGAGAAATATTATTAATTTTACGCCAACTGTATATATGATTTTAAGGTTTAATACCTTATTTAACGTTTTATTACCCGAACTGAAATTGATTAAAAAAACACTGCTTTTTTTAATGCTGGCGGGCCTTTGCCCGGCTTACTCGCAAACCCCTTCTTCTATCGACGACATAAAAAAAGAAGCCTCAAAACTTTTTGAGGAGGAGGAGTTCACCAGGGCTTATAAATTTTATTCGCAATTGGTTGCTAACTTTCCAAAGGATCCCGAATATAATTACAAGCTGGGCGTTTGCATGATTTACAGCGAACCCGACAAAAAGAAGTGCCTCCCCTACCTCCAGTTTGCCTCACGGAACGCTAACAGCGAAACAAAAGACGTTAGTTTTTACCTCGGCAGGGCTTACCACATTAATTACCTTTTCGACGAGGCAATAAAAAACTACAACGCTTATAAACAAACCGGTTCGTCGGCACGACAAAAAAAACTGGGTGTTGACCGGGAGATAAAGGCATGTAACAACGGGAAACGTTTACTGAGTAACTTAACCGACCTGGTGGTACAGTCAAAAAAAGAACTCAATGAGGCCGATTATTTCAGGAGTTACGACCTCAAGGACATGAACGGGAAATTACTCGTAAAGCCCGAAGAATTTAACAGTGGCACCGATAAAAAGAAGAAAGACAAATCCATCGTTTTTCTTCCCAAGGCCGGAAACAGGGTTTATTATAGCAGTTACGGCGAAAATACCGATAACGGAAAAGACATTTATTATTCTGTGAAACTTGAAAATGGCGGTTACAGCCCGCCAAAAAAGGTGAGCGGCATCAATACCGAATTCGATGAAGACTACCCGTTTTTACACCCCAACGGTCAAACCCTTTATTTCGCGAGTAAGGGCCATAACAGCATGGGCGGTTACGATATTTTTAAATCGAATTATATTGAGGCCAGCGATTCCTGGACACAGCCGGTAAACCTTGAGTTCCCGATCAATTCGCCCGACGATGATTATTTGTTTGTTACCGATTCGCTTGAGAAGACCGCCTATTTTACCACCGGCCGGCAAAGCCCACCAGGCAAAACAGATGTTTTAAAAATAAACACTGAGCGCAAACCCATCGACCTGGTCGTAATTAAGGGAGCCGTTACGAAGGAAAGTCCCGACCAGAGCCTCAAAAGCAAGATCAGTATTAAAAATCTTTCGGGTGGCGGCGCAGACGGTATTTACTACGCCGAAGACAATGGCGATTACCTGATGAGTGTTTCAAACGGCGCCAAAATAATGATGACGGTAGAAACCCCAGGGTTTAAAACACAATCGCAGGAAGTGCTTCTACCGCTGGCGGAGACCTCAAAACCGTTTAAACAAACGATTTCTTACACCGAAGGGATACTGAAGATCACCAATGATTTCGACACGCCTGTAACGGATGATAATTACCTGCAATACCTGAAAGTTATTGAAAAGAAGGCAAAACTTGATGTGAATGAAGGAGACAATAACCTGGCGGCCAACACCGCGGTTAAAGACACCGTCGCGAAAAAATCCACAAGCCCGCAGCTGATTGATCAGACCACAGATTCTGCGGCGGTAGCAGCTAAGCCGGCGCAGAGCGTAGATAACAAACAACTGGCAAATATGGCCAAACAGGATGCAGTAGAATCGAGGAACGAAGCCATACAATTAAAACAAGACTCCAACGACGCGATGGACCTTGGACAAAAACAAAAAGACGAAGCGGCAACGAAATTAGCGTCGGCCAACGAAGCGCTTAAAAGCGCTGAGGCCATCGAAAATGGAGATGAGAAGAAAGTGGCAATTGAAAAAGCGACGCTTATAAAACAGGAGGCCGAAAATGAAGACGCGGTTGCGAACAAAATTCTTGAGTTTGCAAAATCGCTGGACGCGGATGCCACTGTCAAACAAAAGGAAGCCACGTTGAACGAGCAGTACGCCATAGAACTTGAAAAAACAATCAACACCAAGAACAACGATAAAGCCTCCCTCTTAAAATTAGAAGAGTTACAGAAACAAATTACAGATCTGAGCGCGCAGAAAAACGAATCAGAAAATCTTTTTAATTCGATAAAAATAAGTGCTGACGAAAAAGAAAAACAAATTGCCGCGCTCGAAAAAACCAACGCGGATGTAAAAGTAAATTTATCGGAAATCAAAACCGAGATCAGCAACAGTGAAACCGAACTGGCCAACACAAAAAAGAAAAAAGACAAGGAGGTAATCAACACACAGATCAGTGAATTAAAAGCGCAGCAAACTGAAAAAGAAAGCCAGCTGGCGACCAACGACATCGAAATAAAAAAACTAAACGATGAACTTACCGGAATCAAAAGTGAACTAAACATCGCCAACAGGATCAGGACCGAAGCCATTGTTCCTATCGTTACCAATACAGTTCCATTAACACCACCCGCCGCCTCCACCACAATTGTGAACAAACCAACTTTGGCTGCGAACACCAAAAGCGGCGATAAGATTACAAAAACCGCCCCGCAAAAAAATGCCGGCCCCAAACCAACCGAGAAACCTGATTACACGCCTTTAACGGCCACTACAAAAACCGAAGCCATTACCAAGCTCGATAAATTAAATACTCAGCTCAGCGCAAACGACAATGAGCTTTTCGATTTTAATTCTTACCAGAACCCCGATGCACAGCGTTTAAGGGTTGAAGCCGATGCTAGGATAAACGATGCCATTGCCCAGCAGAAAAAACTGAAAGATGAAATAGCCGCCTCAAAAAATGAAATAGGTACAACCAGTGCGGCTAATAATAATACTGTATCCTCGGAATCGCTGGCAAAAGAGGGTGACGAATTCGCCTTACAGGCGCAGAAATTAAGAACCGAAGCGGGTAAGCTCGCCGCACCACAGAAAGAAATAAATATGGCTAAAGCCAGGGAGCTTGACGCAAAATCCAATGAAAAATATCTGGAATCGGCCGGCGTGGTTGGCAGCGATAATAAATCCGTTTATGAAACCAATCAGGAAAACATCAAACAACTCATTGCCGAAAATAAATCCCCAACTAACGAAATTTCGGAGGCAAATAATTTAAACGCTGAAGCCATTGCGGACTTTAAGCAAGCTGCTGAAATACGCCAGGAAGCTACCGCTCTCAGCAGCGCAGGTGCAAAGCTCGGCAGTTTAAGTAACGCCGAAGAAATTGAAGCTGAAGCGCTGTTAAGACAAAAACAAGCCATTGAGTTGCTAAAAAAATCCAATCCTGATCTGGCCCTGAAGGCGGCCGTAACAAGCACCAGTACCGCTACCCAAAGTGAAGGGCCTACCGATTTAAACTCAAAACTTCAGAATGTTAATACCGGGATGTCGGACCTTGTAAATATTAAAATAGCTTCCTATCAAAAATTGTATGATGCCAACAATCTGGAAACCGAAGCTACCCTGGCCAGCATTACCAGGAACCAGGCTTTATTGGATAAGAGCCCGGGGATGAAAAGCGATTATATTTCGGGTTCCGCTAAAATTGAAAGTGCGCGTTCATTAAAACAGAAATCAGATTCAACGCTTAACCCGGCTGATAAACTGTCGGACCTGACAGCCGCGATAAAAAAACAATTGGAGGCCCTGAAACAACTCAACTCCCTGAACGCGTCGCTTAACCAGGCCGCGCTTAAAGCTGAGGGCGGCATAGCGAAACAAGGCGCGCAAAAAAACAACACCATCGAAACCAAGACAAATGGCTCTTTGGTTAAGGCTAATGAAACAGCCCCAGGCACCAGCAATAAATTAATAGAAATATCTGAGCTGGCTAAAGGTGATTCAACTGCGGGTCAACTTGTGAGTTATTTAAGCAATAAACCTTCTGCTCTGAACAACCCGCAGGCAGATGCTTCGGTAAAAAAATCGCTGCAGGCTATTATGAGTTCGGAAGCCGAGATCAAAGCCATAGAGAACAAGCTCACTAACAATCAACCTGCGGTGAATGAGCCGGTAGTTCCGCCAGGCGAACAGAGAAGCAAAGCGAGTGCACTGCTCGCTGAATATGAACAGTTAAATACAAAAGCGCTTGAATCGCGCAAAGAAGCTGAAGCGCTGACAGGCGAGGAAAAGGAAAAACTGATTTTGGCGGCCACCGAAATGGAAACTAAGTCGCAGGAGAAAAAATTGGAGGCCTCAAAACTAACACAGAGTGCCAACGTATCGGAGTATGAAACAAACAATAACGCGATAGCAGAAATGCTTAATAGTCTCAAGAACGATAACGCCGAATTATTTGCTGAATTAAATTCAAAAAACAAGGAGCTGGTAACCGCGAACGAAAAAACAAAAAAATTAAGGGAGGAATCCGAGGCGCAGCCAAACGCTGCAGCCAGGCTAGGTGCCAACGGCAATGCCGAAGAAAAGGAAGCGGAGGTGATTCAGAGTCAAACCCAACTGATCGCAGAACTTAAGAAACAATATCCCAATTACGAAGTTAAGCCGTTTGTTCCCGGAGCCAACGATACACCTGAAAGCCTGAACGAAAAAAAGAATCAGTTGCGCGAAAAACAGTATGCCGATCTCACCAACTTAACTAACGCATTCAGCCTTGAATATGAATCGTCAAAAAACGCTGTACCCGCAAAATTAAACGCCAATCAAAGCACGCTTAAAAAAAATGCCGAAGACCTGAATGCTGAATCAAAACGACTGCTGATTGAGGCGTCGCAGGAAAAAGATGAAACCAAAAAAATAAAACTTCTCACTCTGTCAGCCAAATCGGGTAACGCCGCTGTTGAACAATTAAACAAATTGCTGCCTAAGAAAACCGAACTGGCAAAAACCACTCCAAAAAACAATGCTACCGGCGAAAACATTGTTGCAACCAATACCAAGAACACAGGCGGCGCCAAAACAACGAAAAAGAAGAACAATAGCAACACTGATCCTTATGCCCTGTTTGCTAATAACAACGGTGTTAGCGATACCGCAGCTGTAACGACTCCCGGTACTGATAACACAGTTACTAAACCTGTTAAGACAAAAACGCAACCGCCAAAAAATGTTGTGGTTAAAGAGACCAAAAAAGCAGTATCAAAAAGCAGTGTGAAGATCGATGGGCTTGAAGTGACGCCAGGCAATGCGTATAACGAGGCCAGGCCTATTCCTCTGGATTCCAAAATTGAGGATGGGCTCGTGTTCAGGGTGCAGATTGGCGCCTTTAAAACTAAACTGGCCAACGACGCATTTAAAGGTCTGAGTCCATTGAATGGAGAAACCACGCCGAGTGGCTACATCAGGTACACGGCCGGAAATTTCAATAAAATTGAAAACGCCAACGCCGTGAAAAATGATCTGCGTTCACTTGGGTACAGCGATGCCTTTGTTGTGGTGTATTATAACGGAAAAAGGATCAGCCTGAACGAGGCACTCGCGATCCTGGAAAAAGAGGGCAAGGCGATAGATACCAATGCACCTCAAACTGCTGGCATTACAGCCAACTCCAATATCCCGAAAATACAAGCGCCTGCGACAACGGCTGTTACAAATCCACAGGATAATGCTGTTGTGGTAACCCGGGAACTCGAAGAAATCAATGGCTTGCTTTACACGGTGCAAATCGGTGTATATACCAAACAAATTACGAGCCGGCAGCTTTTGAACTTAAAACCGATCTTCACCGAAAAACTTACTAACGGTTTGTTCAGGTACACGGCCGGTATTTACAACAACGCTGAAAGACTGATTACCGACAAAAGAAGAGTGGTAGACCTGGGCGTGAGAGACGCATTTGTTTCGGCTTATTTAAACGGCAAACGTATTCCTTTTAACGATGGGCGGACGAAACAAGCTGAAGACAGTACTGTAAAGATGGAAGCGGAAAACCCTATCGTTTTTTCGGATGTTTCTGCCCCGGTTGAGATTCCTGCTGAAACACCGGTTGTTTCACAGCCAAATCCAGCAGTTGTTGGCACCACAACCGTTCAACCATTTAAAAATAACGTGAGTAAATATCCTGATGCTACCGCCGAAAACGGCATCAAGGAAAATGAGGAAGGTCTTACCTTTAAAGTACAGATAGGTGCCTACAGCAAACAAGTGCCTAACGATGTAGCCTCAAAGTACCTGAGCATCACTACCTGGCCTATCGAAAACAAACAGATCAACAGTTTATTTATTTACAACATAGGCAACTTTAGCGGGGCTAAGTTTGCCAAGGTCTTAAAAGAAGAAGCCATCAAACTTGGTATTACCGACGCGTTTATCAGTGTTTATAATAATGGAACAAAACTCTACGGCGCTGAGGCTGCGGCCGCGTTATCAAAATAAACCCACGTGTTCTTTTTATTGGGATAAAAAAAATGCCGGCTGATCATCAGCCGGCATTTTTTAATAATAGTTGTTCTTTAAATCAGCTCAATGCTGCGCTTTATGAAATTCGTCAGATGTTCTCCTTTCAATAATCCCTGCGACAATAAGGCCAGGTCGGCAGCCTGCCTGGCCAGGTTGCTTTGTTTTGCCGAATCTTTCTCATCGAGGATCTTAGAGATCAAAGGATGGTTCGAATTCACCACCAGGTTATACATATCAGGCATATTGCCGTAAAATCCCATAGAGCCTCCACCCATGGCGCTCATGTCTTTCATCCTGCGCATAAATTCAGGACGTGTGATGAGCATAGGAGAATCTTTCTCGCTCAGGTTTTCGAAAACCACCTGGAACTGTTCCTTGCTAATGGTACCCTCGATGATGGGTTGCAATTGTTTTTGCTGATCTTCGGTGATCTTGCTGATGTTGTTCTCGTCTTTTTTGATTAATTTATCTATGGTATCCGCATCAACCCTTACAAAAGATGTATCCTTGAATTTGCTTTCGAGGTGATTGATAAAATGCGGATCAAGCATGGTTTCCATCAACAATACTTCGTAACCCCTGGTTTTTGCCGCATCAAGGTAGGCGTGTTGTTCGGCTACATTAGTGGCATAAAGATAAACCAGTTTTTTGTCCTTGTCGGTTTGCACTGGTTTTACCAGGTTCTCAAATTCCTCAAACGTAAAATATTTATTATCGGCGGTTTTTAAAAGACAGAACTTAACGGCTTTCTCATAGAATTTCTCATCGCTGATCATTCCATATTGTACAAATATTTTAATATCGTCCCATTTCTTTTCAAAATCGGCTCTGTCTTTTTTAAACAGCTCTTCGAGTTTATCTGCCACCTTTTTAGTGATGTGCCCTGAGATCTTCTTTACATTGCCATCGGCCTGTAAATAACTGCGGCTCACGTTCAGCGGAATATCCGGGCTATCGATCACGCCGCGCAATAAGGTTAAAAAATCGGGAACAATATTTTCAACATTATCCGTAACGTAAACCTGGTTTGAATATAACTGGATGCGGTCTTTAGGGATTTCGAGTTTATTGCTTAAGCGCGGGAAATAAAGAATCCCGGTAAGGTTAAATGGATAATCAACGTTAAGATGGATATGAAACAGCGGTTCTTCGAACTGCATGGGATATAACTCCCTGTAAAAACTTTTATAATCCTGGTCACTCAGATCTGCCGGTTTTTTAGTCCAGGCCGGTGTTGGATTATTAATGATATTATCAACTTCTACTTCAATGTCTTTAAGATCTTCTTCCTTCGTTCCTTCTTTTGCTTCGCCTTTAACGCGGTCTTTCCTGGTACCGAATTTTATTTCTACGGGAAGGAATTTACAGTATTTGGTAAGCAGTTCTTCAATTTTAAATTTTTCGAGGTATTCCTCGCAGTCGTCGGCGATGTGAAGCACAATATCGGTGCCTCTTTGCGTACGGTTGGAAATTTCTTCTATCTCGTAAGTCGGACTGCCATCACATTCCCAATGAACCGCTTTTGCTCCATCTTTATAGGAGAGTGAAAAAATCTCAACTTTTTTGGCTACCATAAAAGCCGAATAAAAACCCAGGCCAAAATGTCCTATTACTACATTTTTGTCAACCTTGTCCTTGTATTTATTTACAAACTCTTCGGCGCCGCTAAAGGCGATCTGCGCGATGTATTTTTCAATTTCATCGGCAGTCATGCCTATTCCCTTGTCTTTAATTGTAAGGGTTTTGGCTGTTTTATCCACTTCCACTTCAATTTTGGTGTCACCAAGGTCACCTTTAGCCTCGCCAATATTGGTAAGGGCTTTGAGCTTTTGCGTGGCGTCAACAGCGTTGCTAACCAGCTCCCTGAGGAAGATCTCGTTATCGCTGTATAAAAACTTCTTGATGATCGGAAAGATGTTTTCCGTTTGTACGTTTATTTTTCCCGTTGTGCTCATGGTTATGCTGTTAATGTGCCTGCATTGAGCAAAAATGGTACCATTGCCGCAAAAATGACAAAATGACAAATTAGCGCCACCTTAGAGTGGTGGAAGGAGGGAAATGAAACAGGTTCTGATTTTAATTGATGATAATTTTATTCGTGTAAACCTTTTTGCCAGATATTATTTTCACTTCATAAACACCCGGAATAATGTTTTTTATATCAATAGCCCTGCTTTCTGTTAATTTCTGGGTCCTGATCATTTTTCCAAGCTGATCATAAATTACGACTTCAGTCAGTTTTTCAGAAGCTGGCGCAGTAACAAATAATTTATCTGAGGCAGGGTTCGGGTACAAGTTGAATCCCTCACTTGTTTTATTTGCAGCAATGGAAACAACCAGATCAGAAATATCCAGCTTCAAAATAATATTATCGCAGGTCGTTGAAACAAATACTTTATTCCCCGATATTCTGAGATCCCTTAATTGCGTACCTGGGTTGGTGTACGATAAACGCCAGGATTGGCCCGCATCGGTGGTGTAATAAATTGCCTTATTGGTGCAGAAGAAACCTCTTTGCATATCGATCATGTCGAAAGTCCTCACGCATCCCGAGTAAGGAAATTTAAACCTTGAAGAAAAAGACATGGCGCTGTTATGGGTAGTATAAATTGTATCATTACAAACAATGACCCAGTTCTGGTTGTCAAAAAATTTAAGCCCTGTCGGACTATCTTTTCCGTGAAGGTGCCGGGTGGTCCAGGTACTGCCCTGGTCGGTGGTAAAAGACAGGTGCATGTAATTAGAGGATCCTGAAGCAATGCCTTCCATACCATTAAAACTCGAGAAGTTAACCATTGGGGTTTCCGGGGAACTGTTATTTAATTGGGTCCAGGTTTGGCCGCCATTGTCTGTTGCAAACCTGGTCGACTCCATATGGCCGGTCCCAAAAGCCATTCCAACCTGTTCATTGAAAAAATAAATATGCGTTAAAATTGAAGACGGTGCAATGCCGGTACTTACATTTTGCCAGCTTTGACCGCGGTCGGTTGTTTTTTTCACAACGCCCGCAATTGGGCACTTCCCATAAAGAAAACCGTCGTAACCACACAGATAACCAACCGAATCATTCACAAAATAAACATCAAGGTACTCATGACGGGCGGAGTCTGAAGAGATTGCGATCAATTCCCAATTAATGCCGCCATTGATGGAACGCAAAAGACTGGAACTCTCAGTGTTATAAACATAAATGCAGTTTTGTTTGATGATCAACCTGGTTCTGCCCGGGCTAAGATCATAACCCGGATAGATGGTTTTCCAATCGTCTGTTTGGGCAACTGTTACCTGTGCGAGACAGGACATGATTACAATTATAAAAAATTTTCTCATGATCATAATTTTAAAATCCATTAGGCGTTGTGATTATTTTAAAGGTCACGTGGCTGGTGCTGTCGGCATAAAAAGCCGCTCCAGGCATCAGGTTGATTTCACCCCCGGCTCTGAAATGAGCTGAAACGGCAGTTGGCACGACAAATCCTCCCTTTGTATCTACCCAAATGTTATTGCCCGAATCCCGTTTCACATCTCCGATATACATCTTTCCGCCAAGCGGCGTACCTTTAGTAGTATATCGATAAATCTTTCCATTGCCGTTAACAATAAAATCGGTGTCATTATTGCCATCCAGCATTACCTTTCCATCATAAGCATACCAGACATCCCAGTCAACGGCTGGCACACTGCTGCTGTAGGTAAACGGAATATGACGGGAATCCCAACATGTATTCGCATCCAGATTATTGAACCAGCCATGAGCTGTATTATACCCCGGTATTCCCTGCGGAAATGGAGAGAACACAGATCGAAGAATACTATCCTGGTCTTCCCAATCCTGCCAAACCTTGTCAACCATGGCATGATGGAGGAAAAAACCCGGATCAAGCGGAGAATTCATTCCACCAAATGTTCCAAAAGTAGGACCGGGTCCACCCACGAAGGCATGCACGTTGGCGTGATTTGACGTTTCTACAGCGTTTCGGAAATTAGCTTCAAATGGAGGGGCTGCACTCATTGCGCTGTTATAGGTGCCCCAGGTTGGCAGACCGCTCATCGCTGAAACGGCAAATGAACTATTTCTAACTACTCCCCAGGAAGCAAAATTACTCTGCTGCAAAAATGAAAAGGCCCAAAAGTCAGGGTAATTACTCGAGTTTATCATGGAACTGCCTCCATAACAAACTGGTCCGACGACCCTACACGGCGGGTCATTTCTCCAATCCCAGTATGGCAGGGATAAATATTCATAGGAATTTGAAGTGGCCCTGAGCAAAAGTTCCCAATGCAAAATAAAAAATCTATGAAACGAAAAAAAATTAGACCCGCCATGTATGGCGGGGTCGGGTGTAGCAGTACTAGAATGTGTGACGTGTGTCGCCGCAAACCAGGCGTGGTTGTTAACGGCCGTGGACCCGCTATTCCAAAGTATACCAAGTGCTAAATTAAAATCGCTCTGCTCCGTCGCTGTCATCTCAAGGTAATTTTTCCTGATGAGCTGTGCCTTGGTGCCGGAGATATAAAAAATTACACACAGGCAAAAAATCGTTTTTCTCATGATTTTTCTTTTCTATGTATGATTATTTTTTTGAATTTAAAGCACTGTTTTCCAGTTTCAGGTTTTCAAGTTCTTTATTCAGCTTAATAACATAGAGCGTGAGCTCTTCTATCTTTTCAAGCAGCTTTGCATCCATCGATCCAAGGTCCAATCCCTCTTTTACTACTTCCTCGGCAGAAATTACTCCTGGTAAATGTTTATTGCTCACAATGTATTTCTCAACCTGTTCGAGTGGCATCAGCTTATAATCGCTCGCAAAAACATAATCAGACCAGTTGGCCGTACCATCGATGGCAACTTTCACTTTCTCGGTCAAAATACCTTCCTGAACATACAATTTATATGTGCCCGGAACTGACAATGGATTTCCCACGACTACTTTTCCATCGGCCTGTATCTTAAAACTAATGCTCCCTGTATTGGTTGTAAAATTCATGTCGGGAAAAGGTCCTGAGCCGCTCAGGTTATTCGCTGTAAAATTCACATGTAAATTGTCGACGCGCACTCTTAAATAATTCGCGCTGGCGCTGCTTCCTGAATAAACGCCTAAATATGAATTTCCTGCAGTGGCGATAAAATCGGTGCAGGCATCTGGCGCGGCCGCCATTCCGCTAAATAAATTGTTGTTTCCGAAAACAACCTTTGTTCCGGGTCCGCTGCTGTTGTTTACTACAAGCGGGTGCGCCGGCGCAGCACTCAATCCTGAACCTATGCCAACATTTCCTGTTCTCCAGATATTTGCAGTGGTACTTGTCCCTCCCGGGCTCCATTGCGCGAAACTTTTTAAAGTAACCGCAATACAAAAAAGAAAGATAACTTTTTTCATAGACGTAATTTTCATTCTAAAGTATAGCGTTTAATTCAGACTAACGGAAATTTAGGATGGTTTATGTAAACCACTTTACAACTGGTATGAAATTGACTGTGGAATAATTTTAAGCAACTATTTCACACTCCCCATCAGTTTCCTGATCAGTGGAGAGAAAGCGATCATCACCAAGCCAATTACTAAAGAGTAGATTGCCAGTTGTTTGTAACCTTCGGCATAAAGTATCAGTTTATCAAAATTGCTTGCGTCACGCGAAGCCTCAGCGATATTGGCACCAAGGATGCCCGCGAAGTATTGACCATAGGCGCTTGCCAAAAACCACATGCCCATAATTACCGCCTGTAATTTCTGTGGCGAAAGTTTGGTCATTACCGACATGCCAATGGGCGACAGCGAAAGTTCTCCCAGGGTGACCACCAGCCAGCCAAAAGTAAACACATCCAGGGAAGTGATGCCGTTGGGATCGCTGAAAAATTTGGTGTAATAAAAAATGTAAAATCCACCCGCCAGGAAAAGGAATGCCAAACCGAACTTCACCACGGTGTTGGGCTCAATCTTTCTTTTATTCATCCAGATCCACAAAAGGCCAAGCAAACCGGCAAAAATAATGACGAACAACGAATTGGCCGAGTTGTTAACGCCGTTTGGATCTAATTTCATACCCAACAGACGATCGTCGAGGTTATTCGCCGCAAACAAACTCAGCGACCCCCCACTCTGCTCAAAGAAGGCCCAGAAGAAAATTGAGAACAGCATAAAAAGCAGCGCCGCTATCAGTTTTTTATTCTCGGCAAAAGAATAGTTCTTCATTTCGTAAAGGAGGTAAACCAACGAAGCGGGACCCACAATATACATAAACAGGTCGGTGTAACCGGGGTTTGACACCATGATGATGATAATGGGAATTACCAGCACTGAACCCAGGTAGGTAAGAGACTCAAATATTTTTCTGCGCGACGGTGCCAGGTGAGCAAGCGGCGAAAGACCGATCACCGACAGGCTTTTTTGAGTATTGACGAAGGTGAGCAAACTGATCACCATGACGATAGCCGCGAGCCCGAAGGCCACATGCCAGGCCAGGTGCGCCGGAATGACGTTTTGAAGCAATTGTTGTTTACCAATGGCGATACACAAATAACCACCCAGCAGCCCACCGAGGTTAACACCAGCGTAAAACAACGAAAAACCTGCATCTGTTCTGGAATCACCTTCTTTATAGAGCTTACCCACCATGGTTGAAATATTGGGTTTAAAAAAACCGGTACCGATAATATTAAATCCAATTCCAAGGAAGAAGAATTTATTGGGATCAACTGCCAGCACGATGCTGCCAACGATCATCAAAATACCGCCCCAGAAAAGGGATTTTCGGTAACCTAAAATTTTATCGGCAAAAAGGCCACCAATGAAGGTAAAAGCGTAAACAAAGGCCTGTGTAGCGCCATACTGCAAATTGGCCACAACATCATCCAGCTTAAGTTGGTCAACCATAAAGAACACCAGCATGCCACGCATACCGTAGAAACTGAAACGTTCCCACATCTCACTAAAAAACAAGTACCATAATTGCTTAGGGTACTTGCCTTTAAAGTTTTGAATTTTTTCGAGTTCTGATATTGTCCCCAGGTCTGATGTATTTTGTTGCATAAAACTCTATTTGAGGGAACAACCGTTTATCGTCAACATCATACAGGTTACAGTGTTACGCAGCGCCGGTTTTATCTTTTACAATCTGATTGAGCGATTTTAAACGTGAGTAAATCAACACGCCACCAACAAATGCGGCCACAACAAGAATGAGGAAAAACATTTTTTTATCAGTAAAGTCGTCCCAGAAGCTTGTCATTACACCTGCTATTTTACCACCAATTGACGTTGATAAAAACCAGCCTCCCATCATGAGGGCCGTAAGCCTTGCAGGCGCAAGTTTCGACACTAAAGACAATCCAATCGGGCTTAAGAATACCTCGCTGATGGTAAATACAAAATAGGTGCCCCAGAGCCACACAGGCATTGCTTTATGGGTGTATATCGAAGGAACAGACATGATGGCCAGCACCATCACAACGGCCGACAAACCAGCGATAAAAGAAGCCATACCGAATTTTGAAGCTGTGGTAGGTTCTTTTCCGCGCTTGCGAAGAAAACTAAAGAAAGGCACAAAGAAAAGTGTTAATACAACTATAAACAATGGGTTAATGGACTGAAATAATTCGGTATTGGCGAGTTTTATATCTTTGCCTTGCGGCCACTGCTCCTTTGGCACGTTGATAAAATAAGGGTCGGGCCCCATTTCCTGAACCACCTTACCCTGAGGATCTTTTACATCCACCATAAATTCGTCCACCTTATTCACCATTCGGGGCTCATCGCTTACTGTTTCTAAAAAGCCGAGTGAGCCGGCAATTTTTTCGGTAGTGGCCGTCACTGTACGGTCAGTATGTTTTTGTGCCCAAAGGGTTAATCCTGTTGAGTTTTGATTGTAGATCACCCAGAAAATAATAGAGATGGCGAAGATAAACAGTAAAGCGCCTATCCCTTTTTTATCCTGCCCTTTTGCTTTTGCCCATAGAGAAATGTAAAACGCAACGATGGGTAAGCAGGCAAAAATAAAGGCGTCATTGGCCTGAGAGCCCATGATCGTGCTTCCAAATATTTTCATTGGTACCAACCAGCCTATCACAGCAGCAATCATTGCCGGCAGGAAAACCGTTAAAAATATTTTTGACAAAGGCATATCTTCAGGCTGTACTTCTTTTTTGATATCGCCTTCCCTAACGTGTTTTAAGGATGTGGCTAAAACAATCATACCGATGATCAATCCAACGCCCGCCGCTGCGAAAGCGTATCCCCAACCATAAGAGTTCCTGAGGTAAGCTGCCACAAAATTGCAGACAAAGGCGCCAATATTAATACCCATGTAAAAAATATTGTAGGCATTATCCTTTAAAGGTTTGAGGTCTTCTTTGTTGTAAATGTTGCCCAACAATGTTGAAATATTTGGTTTAAAGAAACCGTTACCTACAATGATGAAACCGAGGGAAACAAACATGGCTGTATCGCCGGGTAGTGAAAGTCCCAGGTAACCAAGCGCCATTAAAGTTCCCCCTAAAAAAATTGATTTGATATAACCCAGGTACCTGTCGGCAATGAGTCCACCGATAAATGGCGTTAAATAAACCAACGCGATAAAACTACCTACAATGTCGGCCCCTACCCTGCTTGAAAATCCTTTGCCACCTGTTGTTGTGTCGGTCATGTAAATAAAAAGGATACCCACCATGAGGTAATAAGCGAACCGCTCCCACATTTCGGTAAAGAATAACACATACAGCGCCTTAGGGTGACCCTTTTTTTCAATAGTTTTTTCCATGTTTTTAAATTATGTTAGACGCCTAAAATAGGTCTTTTATTTATAATAACAAACCCCCAAATGATGTGATTAAATTATTGCAGATTGACAATTTACGATTGACAATTGTCAATTGTCAATCAATAAATCGTCAATAATAAACAGCCATTAGTAAACGTGCTGTCCGCCGTTGATGCTATAGTTGGCGCCGGTAATAAAACTTGTTTCCTCACTGGCCAAAAAGCTTACCAGGTGCGCCACT
This sequence comes from Bacteroidota bacterium, assembly GCA_040386615.1. Taxonomy (GTDB): domain Bacteria; phylum Bacteroidota; class Bacteroidia; order B-17B0; family Aurantibacillaceae; genus Aurantibacillus. The sequence goes on along the minus strand of JAZKFC010000019.1, from coordinate 105,612 downwards.
TCATGGGTTCCGCCCAAACGGCCCATTGGCACCTGCGCTACAATCTGCGCCAGCACTTTTTCAGGTACTGCCATTACCATATCGGTGCCAATGTAACCCGGCGAAATTGTGTTCACGGTGATGCCGTATTTAGCGACTTCCATTGCAAGCGATTTCGTAAACCCATGCATGCCGGCTTTGGCCGCGCTGTAATTGGTTTGGCCAAATTGTCCTCGCTGCCCGTTCACCGAAGAAATATTGATGATCCTGCCGAATTTTCTTTCGATCATCCCGTCGAGCACGTTTTTTGAACAGTTAAAAACGCTGTTCAGGTTGGTGTTGATCACCGCGTACCAGTCTTCTTTTTTCATGTTCACCAGCCGGCCGTCACGTGTAATACCGGCGTTGTTCACCAGTGTATCGATGGGGCCTATTTCTTTTTCAATTTTGCGGATCATATTGCCCGCGCTGTCGAAATCACTCACGTCACCGTGAAAAAGCTGGATGTCAAAACCCTCTGACTTCATCGTCTGCATCCACTTATCAGCTTTTTCCTGCGTGTGATAATTTCCCACAACGTGGTAACCATCTTTGTGTAACTCTTTGCACATGGCAGTTCCAAGACCGCCTGTTGCGCCGGTCACTAAAACTATTCTGTTGTTCAGCTTATCCATATATATTTGTTTTTAGGTTTATACACAAGTGATCATTGGGTGCCGCGAGAAATAACATCAGCTTTTGATCTTCTCGACGTTCAGCACGGTGGCTTCACCGCTGGTACATACTTTCCCGTCCTTATCCTTAATAACTGTTTCAACAATGGCCCGGTTTTTTTCTTTAATAATTTCCCTTACTGTAAATACAGCATCGTACTGCGTGTCTACATACATTGGCTTTAAAAAATTCAAAGATTGTTTTAAATAGATAGTTCCTTCGCCCGGGAACAGGGTACCAAACACTTTGCTGAAAAGGGCCGCGCCCAGCATGCCGTGCATAATCGGACGTTTGAACATTGTTGTGGCCGCGTAGGCCGCGTCGGTATGCACCGGATTTTTGTCGCCGGTAACTTCAGCGAACTGGTCTACTTCTTTTTGTGAAAACTGAAACTGATGGGTAAAGACCTGGTTGACTTCTAACATAAAAATGGGTTTGATTCAATTTAAAAGTAACAACTAAAACATCATTATCAAAGAAAAAATAAAAAATACCTTTTAGGGCCAATAATAAAGGGTGGCAATAGTTAAGCCAACGGAAAAGAAATATTAAATTTGCAACTCTTTAGCACAGGCCGGCAACGGTTTAAACAATCAAACAAAATGGATTATCCGAAAGTAATACTGAACAAGGGAAAAGAATTTTCACTGCAACGGCTTCACCCCTGGGTTTTTTCAGGGGCTATCGCTAAAAAGGACGCTAACCTGAAGGACGGTGACCTCGTTGAAGTATACTCGGCTCCTTCGGCCGCCATAGGCTTGCCGCAGGCGAAACAAAATAATTACCTGGCTACCGGTTATTATGCAGGTGGAAGCATAGCCGTAAGAATCATCTCTTTTACACAAACAACGATCGACGAAGATTTTTGGTTCTCTAAGATCAACGCAGCCTGGCAATACAGGAAGCAGCTGGAAATTATAAATAACGACACCAATGTATGCCGCTTGTTTTTTGGAGAAGGCGACGGCGTGCCGGGGCTGATACTGGATTATTATGACGGGCACGTTGTTTTCCAGGCGCACTCATGGGGCGTTTATGTTCAAAAAGAAAACATAACAAAGGCCATAGCCAGAACCCTTGGTGAGGCCTTGAAAAGCATTTACGATAAAAGCGCCGAAACCATCTCCAAACATTTTGTTGAAAAGACGGTGAACGGTTTTTTATATGGACAGGAACAAGAGATCATTGTAAAAGAAAACGGGCATTTATTTAAGATCGATTTTATAAACGGGCAGAAAACCGGGTTTTTTATCGATCAGCGAGACAACAGGAAATTACTGCGGGATTATTCAAAAGACAAACTCGTTTTAAATACCTTTTCCTACACCGGTGGATTTTCGGTATACGCTGCGGGCGCAGGCGCTAAAGAAGTACATTCGGTGGATGCCAGCCAGAGCGCCATTGATCTTTGCGAAAAAAATATTGTCCTGAATAACATCAATAACCATAAAGGATTTGCGATGGACACCTTTGAGTTTTTAAAGGACAAACAAAATGTTTATGATGTGATCATTCTTGATCCACCGGCCTTTGCCAAAAGCAGGGATAGCAAACACAATGCGGTTATTGGCTACAAACGCCTGAACGCGCTGGCCATAAAACTCATTAAAACGAACGGCATCATTTTTACTTACAGCTGTAGTGGGGTTGTAGACAAGATGTTGTTTTACAATACCATTACCGCAGCAGCCATAGAAGCAAAAAGAACGGTAAAGATCCTTCATTATATGTACCAGCCGGCGGATCATCCGTTAACGCCTTATTTTCCGGAGGGAGAGTATTTAAAGGGCATGGTGCTTTGGGTGGAGTGATGTTTCGGTTTCACCGTTTCGGGTTTGAAGTTTCGGGTTTAGAGTTCAGGGTTTCGGGTTCAGGGTTTAGAGTTCAGGGTTTCGGGTTCAGGGTTTCGCGTCTTGTCTTTTGCTCTTTTTAGCATTAGTATGTCAGTGTAATAAAAAGAACCCGTAAATTTGTTCTGCTATGAATATCACCCAAACCGATCCCATCACCGTTCTGTCGAATTCATCTTATTCGCCGGCCTTAAAGGCGATAGCCCAAAAGGTTTTTAATAACCAACGCATTTCTTTTGACGAAGGTGTAAGGCTATACAGGGAAGCCGAATTGGGATTTCTGGGAACCCTAGCCAATTATGTGCGCGAGAAAAAAAGCGGGACTTATGTTTATTTTAACCACAATTTTCACGTGGAGCCCACCAACGTATGCGTATACACCTGCGCTTTCTGCTCCTACTCCCGCCTGATAAAGCACCGGGAGCAAGGCTGGGAACTTTCTGTAGAGCAGATCATGGACATCATTAAGGGCTACGACAACCAGGAAGTGACCGAAGTGCACATCACGGGCGGCGTGGTGCCAAAACAGGACCTGGCATTTTATACAGAATTATTTAAACGCATCAAACAACACAGACCATCTCTCCATATCAAAGCTTTAACACCTGTTGAATTTCACTACATTTTCAAAAAGGCCAAAGTGAGTTATGAAGAAGGGCTCAAAATAATGAAAGAAGCCGGCTTAGACAGCCTGCCAGGTGGTGGCGCCGAGATCTTCGACAAGGAGATCAGGGACCAGATAGCGGGTGGCAAATGTACTACCGAAGAATGGCTTTCTATACACGAGATCTGGCACCAAATGGGTAACCACTCCAACGCCACCATGCTTTACGGCCACATTGAATCATTTGAGCACCGCATCGATCATATGGAACGCCTCAGGCAGTTGCAGGACAGAACGGGCGGTTTTAACGCTTTTATTCCTCTTAAATTCAGGAATAAGGAAAACGCCATGGCCCACGTGCCCGAAGTAAGTGTCATTGAAGACCTGAGGAATTATGCGGTTGCCAGAATCTATCTTGATAATTTTGCCCACATTAAAGCCTATTGGGCAATGATAGGGAGAAATACCGCGCAGCTGTCTCTGAATTTCGGCGCTGACGACCTCGACGGCACCATCGACGACACCACCAAAATATATAGCATGGCCGGCGCCGAAGAACAAACGCCAAAGTTAAGCACACAGCAACTCGTTGACATGATCAAAACCGTTGGGAAAATTCCAGTTCAACGTGACACGCTTTACAATGTGGTAAAAGAGTACAACGAGAATTAAATATACCTTCTCGCAATTAATTATTAATTTTGTTTCCAACATTTAAACGCCGGAAATGAAAAAAATAATATGCTCCACCCTGCTTCTTGTCAGCTTACTTTCAAAAGCTCAGGACCCCCTGGTATTACAACCCATCGCGAAAGTCACTTTACCTGCAAAGAAAGACACATCGTGGAAAGTATCCGGATTTTTTGGTCTCAACTTCAGTCAAACAGCACTCAGCGACTGGCAGGGCGGCGGGCAGAATAATACGGCCGGCAATACTATATTCAACCTGCAGGCTGATTATAAAAAAGGAAAACATGAATGGACCAATAAACTCGATGCGCAGTATGGCCTAGTAAGGCTTGGTGGCAGCGGCAGCACTTTCCGTAAAAACATCGACCAGCTTTTCGCCCTGTCTAAATACAATTTAAACGCTTTTAATAAGTACTGGTTTTACGCAGTGCAGGCAGATTACAGGACTCAGTTCGCGCCTGGATACAAATACTCAGGTGACTCTATTATTGGCAGGGCAACTTCCGACTTTAATTCACCAGGCTACATTCAACTGGCAATAGGATTGGATTATAAACCAACCAATTATTTTTCGGTGACTTTCGCGCCCCTGGCAGGAAAGATCACACTTGTGAACCGCCAGTACCTGGCCGATGAAGGCGCGTATGGGGTTGAAAAAGCGGTTACCGATACCAGCGGCAATGTGATCACTCCCGGTAAAAAAATAAGGTACGAATTCGGGGGGAGAATAATTGTGAAGTTTAAAAAGGACATCTTTAAAAATGTAAACCTTGATTCTTACCTTGATTTGTTCTCTAATTACGGCAATAACCCACAGAATATCGACGTTGTGTTCAACAACCTGCTCACCTTCAAAATCAACAAGTACTTTACGGCCAACATTATTTCGCAGATGATCTACGACGATGACATTATTATCAAATACGACTGGAACAATGATGGCAAGTACGACAACAAGAACGACTTTACCGGTCCCCGCCTGCAAATGCTCACCACGCTGTCTGTAGGCTTTGGCTATAAATTTTAAGGAATAACTTTTCACCATGCACCGGTACTTATGAAGTCATTGCTTTTTATATTTTTATGTTGGTCATTCAATGCATTGGCACAGGACAAACAATTATTTACGGCTATGCCTGCTTTAGGCTTAAACGGTTGCCAGATCCACGGCGATAATTACAGCGGTTACGATAAGGCAGGGATATTTGCGGGCATCGCTGTCAATGCGTCACTTAATCAAAAAATAAGTTTCGATCTCGGTTTTTATTTTTCACAAAAAGGAGCAAGACACAACCAGAACCCTGAGAAGGGCGATTATTCGTATTATAGAGTTAATTTAAATTACATCGATATGCCCTTGCTGTTCAGGTATCACCTGAATTCGATTTACTTTATTAGTATGGGCCCCTCAATGGCATACCTCATCGACTACAAAGAAGAGAACGAGCGTGGCGACTGGACAGGAGTTTACAAATTCAATAAATTTGAAACCGGCATTAATTTTGGTTTGGGAAGAAAAATAAAAGAACGATTTTTAGTTGAAGTAAGAAGCTCAAATTCCATTACGCCCATCAGGAATTATGGTATCCTTGCCACCCAGGTGTTTTATCCCAATGCCGTAGCGCGTTTTTTTAACAAGGGTTTGTACAACAATATCCTTACTCTGATTGTTTCATATAAGATCAATTTTAAAAAGAAGAGTGGAGAATAAAAAACACAAAATTGTAATCGCGGTTACAGGCGCAAGCGGTAGCGTTTACGCCAAAGTTCTGCTCGACAAGATCAGTTTATTGAGGGACCAGTTAGCCGAGGTAGGGCTGGTGATGAGCGATAACGCAAAAGCCGTTTGGCAGCACGAACTCGGAAACAAACACTACGAGACTTACCCATTTAAAATTTTTGAAAAAAGTGACTTCTTCGCGCCTTTTGCCTCGGGCTCTGCGGGCTACAATACACTCATCATCTGTCCCTGCAGCATGGGCACCCTTGCAAGAATTGCCTCCGGCATCAGCAACGACCTCATCACCAGAGCTGCGGACGTGATCTTAAAAGAAAGACGAAAGCTGATTCTTGTTACGCGCGACACACCCTTAAGCCTCATTCACATCAACAACATGAAAACCCTTACCGAAGCGGGAGGGATTATCTGTCCGGCTACCCCGTCATTTTATTCGCAACCCAAAACAATTGAGGAAGTTGCTGCCACGGTGGTTGACCGTGTGATAGACCTTGCCGGCCTTCAGCATGATGTTTACAGGTGGGGGGAAAAATAAAAGAATTTATCTCAATCAGCGCCCTCTCCGGCTGCGTTAATAACCTCAACGTCAAGAGTTCCTATAATGATAAAGTCCGTTCGTCGGTTCTGCGCACGGCCCTCGGGATTGTCGCTGCCATCTTCATTTTCGTTTGGAGCAATGGGTTTGCTTTCACCATATCCTTTTGCTTTTAGCCTTTGAACCTGAATCCCTTTTGCTACCAGGTATTTCACCACACTTTCGGCTCGTTTTTGCGACAGCTTTTCGTTGTAAACATCGCTACCCTTGTTGTCGGTATGCGACTGAATCTCAACGATAAGGTCCGGATTCGCTTCCATTAAAGCAAAGACAGTGGTATCAATAGCGATCTTACTGCTTTCAAGAATATCAGATTTATCGAACTCATATTGAATGTTTGGGATGCGGATAGGCTCTTTTGGCTTTTTTGAAATGGTAAGATTTTTATTGAGTGTTTGCGACAAGGTGATTTCTTTTGTTGTTACATCGCCGCTGGTACCGAGAAAATCTTCCTTTTTTACTATTAAAAAATAATCTTTATCCGCTTCGAGATTGGTGCAGTATTTTCCAACACTGTCGGTGCTGATGGTCTTTACCAGGACCTTTTCCTGCGTTTTTTTGTCTCTGAGATATATCTCCACAACGGCATTCGCCACCGCTATATTAGGATCGGTTAACTCGGTTATTGTTCCGCAAAGGTTGATCCGTACATATTCGCTGTGCTTGTAATAATAAATATCATCACAGCAGGTGCTGTTTTTGAGCGCGTTACCTCCTTTGCGGTTACTTACAAAAAAACCTTCTTCACGATTGGTTGAAATAGTGTAAAAAATATCATCAGCCCCGGTGTTGAGTGGTTGTCCTATATTTTCAAGTGCCAGCCATTTTTTACCGTCACCTGTGGCTTTAAAAATATCAAAGCCACCCAGGCCACCCATGCCATCTGAGCTGAAATACAGGGTGCGTGTTTCGTGATCAAAATAGGGGCTTATTTCATCTCCGGCGGTATTGATCTTTGTACCCGCGTTCTTCGGAGCCTTGTACACTTTATTTTTTTTATCATAAACGGTGTACCAGATGTCAAGCCCACCTTTTCCTTCTTTATTGTTACTTACGTAATAGATCATTTCATTGCCTTTTGCCGGATCGGTAGTAACCGCGGGCATGGTTGAAGTGTACTTAGGGTCGTTAACCGTTTTAGGAAGTTTTACTGGTTCTGACCAATCGTCGCCGTTTTTTTCAGAAACATAAATGGCGCAGGTCATTACCTCATTGAGGTTAAGTTTACAGCGCGTGAAATAGATCCTTTTTTTATCGGGACTAAAACAGGCGTTTCCTGTATTTGCACTGGCGTCGTTTAATACAGTTGAGTATTCTCCTTTATACTGCCATTCGTCGTTTTGTTTTTTCGCAAAATAAAGTTTGCGTTTGAGCAGGTCGCCTGTATCTTCTTCGGAAACATATTCCTTTTTATCGGTTCTGAGCGAGGTAAATACCAGTGTGCTATCGTTAAAAGCCACAGGCGCGCCTTCGGTGTTAACTTTATTAATGGTTGTATCCAGGTGACGGATCACGATCTTACTTTCGTTCACGATGAGCTTTTGCACTGAGTCACAAAGTAAAATCTCTTTTGTCGCCAGTTTTTTCAGGTTTTTTTCTTCTCCCTTATATTCCTTTTTAAATTTCTCAAAATTCACTTTGGCGCTGTCATACAAACCGTTTGATTTTTGCATCTGGGCATGAAAATAAAGGGCTTCAGGCGCTTTTTCCTTGTTGGTGTTGTAAGCGTTTAAAAACATGTGCTGTGCGCGGTCGTAGTCCCTCACCTTAAGATAGGCGTGCCCGAGCAGGTACATGGCAGCGGCATCTTTGCGGTTGTTGCGCACATAAGCTTCAAAAAAAGTGATCGCCGAAGAGGGGTCATTTTGCAAGAGCGCGTTTTTTCCCAGGCGTTTCAGGGTTTTGCCAGACGCGTTTTTAACCATCATGCTGTCGGTTTGAGAGCAGATACTGAACGATAAAAAAATTAAAAAGAAAACCAGTTTAATATCTTTCACAAGGAATTATTTTTTTAGTTAAGCGGGTATTTTTTGCCCTGTAAATAAATGCGATTTCAAACGCGCCTTTGCCACCTGTGGAGGTCTTCAATTGCGAGGTGTTGATGTCGTAACTAAAACCAATGGTGTAATGCGAATAATTGAAACCGGCGGTAACAATTCCTGCGTCGGTGTTGCGCTTAAGACCATCGCGCCACATAAATCCGGCGAAGACCGAATTGGTAAAAAATACACCTTGCGACAGGACGTATTCAACGTTGACGCCACTCACCCAATCGCTGGCTTTAGTGGTATATCCAATGAGCGAATGGGCGCGCAGCACAACGCTCTTATCAAGATAGTAGCTCAAGCCAAAATTATAGGCCTGCCTCACCGGAAGCTTATTTTTATCGCTTAAAAAAGAATCATTGGGTTTATTAAGATGAAACATGGCAAAGCCGATTTCAGGTTCGAACTTACCGAATTTACGGCTGGCGTTAAAACCCATATTCAGGTCAAAATAGGTGTGTCGCTGAACCACGTTGGTTTCATTGTTCGGCAGGGTATTGTCGAATTTACCCTTGTTCCAGTTCAATTGGTTGGGAAAGGAATTGGCATAAAAATCAATGGCCTTGATCACAATGCCGGCCTGTACGCCGGCGTGCAGGTTAAAGCCATATATCTTTTTATGAATTGCGCCTGAAGGAAGGATTTTTGTGACTGAAAGATTACCGCCTGATTTATCGTTTAAAAACAGGATGCCGCCACTCACATTAATATTTTTAGGATAAAAGTTCATATCGCCACCAGCCGAAAATGTATTGTACGCTCTTGATATTTCGCGCCACTGACTCCTGTAGTTGCCGAAAAAACGGTAATCACCTTTAAAATTACCGGTGTTGGCGGGATTTAAAGTGAGGGGTGAAAAATAATACTGGCTAAAATGCACATCCTGTGCAACAGCGTGGTTGATTATAAAAAATAAACAGGCGAGGATATATGGTACAGTCTTTTTCAAAATTATCTTATCAATCTAAAGCTTGAGGTTTTAATTAAATCTTTTTGATCCAAATAAGTCACCACGGAAACCTGGTACACGTATGTTTCCATATTTTGTGGTACGCCATTATAAAAACCGTCCCATCCTGTTTTAATATCATTGCTTTCGAAGAGAAGCTGTCCCCAGCGATTAAAGATTTTAAAATAGTTGAGTTTTTTAATGCCCCAGCCGTCAACATAGATTACGTCGTTAATGCCATCACCGTTGGGTGTAAAGGCGGTTGGCACGTCAACACTTGTTTGCGGATCAACATAAATGGTGTAAGTATTTATTACCCTGAAGCAACCCAGGTTGTCCTGCACCTCAACGCTGTATGTAATATTAACGGTGGATGACGACACCGGGTAAATGCAAGTCATACAACTCAGGTCCGACGCAGGGTTCCAGCTATATGTATAATTGGGTCCCAGGTTTGAATTCATGGGAATAGTCTGTCCTACAACAACTGTTGAGTCCCACTGGTAGGATGGCGGAGGTTGCTGCACATAAATGTCTACAAAGGCAGGCGGACTTACACAGCCATTGCCATCGATAACAACAAGTGAATACGAAGTTGATGCTGATGCGCTGGCGGTAGTTGGAGATAAACTGGCATTGTTGACACTATTAGGCGGAGTCCAAACATAACCTACAATACCAGCAGTAGAAGTACCCACACCTGTTAAGTTGAACAACGCGTCGCGACACACAGAATCTTTAGCGATGATGTTGGCAACCGGCAAAGGATTAATGGTCATGTTTTTTGCGGTGTTCCCGACACACCCCTGCTCGCCCGATACGGTTAAGCTCACCTGGTAAACCCCTGACTGAGGATAAATGTAATCGGGATTTTGTTGCGTTGAAATAGCGCCATTTCCAAATTTCCACAATGGTAGATTAGTTGATGCACCAGGGCTGGTATTATAAAAATTATCCTGCAGATTGAGACAATGGACGCTGTCCTGCCTTGCCGATTCGTCATTGCGTTTAAAATCGGCATCTACCTTTATCACCCTGATGGTCATTTTGGCCACATCGCTGCATCCGAGTTGAGACGAATGATAATTTAAACTGACCAGTATCTCTCCGTTTGGTGGATTAAACACATTAAAAGGTTGAATGGTTGACGAAGGTGGCGACGAACCGGCAAGCACGGTATCCGTATTATTGTTATTCCCAAAATCCCAGTTCCAGGCGTAAATACCCCTTGAGGTGGTGTCTTTAATGCTAAATGTAATTGCCTCGCCAATGCACACGGTTGTTTTTGATGCTACTATGTCGGCTTTAGGCGTAAACAAACTAAAGGTTTTGGTTTGCGCGGCCGAACAACCAAGGTTAGTGGTGAGGGTGAGGCTAACCACGATGGTAGTGTTGCTGAGGTTGCTATACTGGAAAGCAACGGTTGGCTGCGAAAGCACAGCGGCGCCCGAACCAAGGTTCCAGTTGTAGTTAACGATTGGGCTGGAATTGACACCACCATCGGCTGAAAAAGTCATATTGGCTGGCGAGCAGATCACATTACCGCCGTTTGATTTTGGACTAAAAAAAGTAAAATTGGCTGTAGGTGTTTTTTCTGCCACCAGCTGCACAGTAGAACTCGAAGCCTCACAACCATTAAAATCCCTGGTCTTTAAACTCACGCTGTAAGTACCCGCCGCAGAATAAGAAAATGTAGAGATGTTTGAAGTAGTTGTAAGCGTGGTAACCGGATTTGGCGCGAAATTCAGCGTATAACTGGCATTATTGCCCTGCGCTGTAAAAGTAATGATACTGGGTGAGGGACCAATACAAAAATTAATCGAAGAAGGCGTAAAAAAGGTATTGGGTTTCACCACCAGTATAGATCGAAAGGTGCTGGCTACGCAACCCACGCTGTTGCTCACCGTGAGCGCGGCGGCAAAAGAAGTACCCGGGAAAACTGCGTTTGAATAGGTATGTATAGGATTGGTAGGCACCGATGTTTGCAGGTTCTGACCGGGTTCAAAGGTCCAATAATAAAAAACAATGGGGTCCTGTGGAACGGAAGTACTTGTATTATTGAGCTGTACGGTTGAATTCACACAAATTGAAGGAGAACTGAAAGCAAATGCCGGTGTAACGGAACTTACCCTTACAACAGCTACCGCAGTATCCATGCAACTGTTAATGTCTTTCACAACGAGCATCACCTGGTGTTGCCCTGCTGAAGAAAAAGCGGCGGTGTGCGATGTTGCGGTCTTATCCACAGGAGGCTGACCGTCTACGTACCACCAATAACCCCTGCTGCAACCTGAAAACACATCCGATGAGCCTCCGGCAGTAAAGGTGTTAACAATGCCCACACAAGCTATCTGTGGTCCGGTAACACTGGCCTGGGCGTTTCTTACCTTTACCAGCATGGTGTATGTGGAGAGCGGACAGGTAGTTCCGGGATTGGCGCCGATTATTTTAGCCGGATAGTCACCACTCGAGCTGTAAACATGTGTAAAAAAATCAGAAGTACTTGTATTTCCTGTAACAATACGTGGCGGTGTATTATCCCCGAAATCGAGGGTGAAGTTCGGTGTTGCCTGCAGGTGAGAATAAAAATCAACCGAATACCTGTTTGTACAATTGGTTTCGTACCTGCTTCTTACGATGGGGCCGTTAACCGTGACGTTTTGAACCGACAGCGCCGTGCCTTTACAACCATTCACATAAGCCGACATTGTAAAACCGTGAACACCCACGTGGTTGAACAACCATCCGGGATTGGGATCGCTGATACACCCCGAAAAAACCCCATTGTCACTATCCACATGCCAGTGATCGATCTGGGCCATGACATTTGGCGCCGTGGTATTGGTGATCTGCACAGTCTGGTCAGGACATGCCAGAAGAGGCGATACATTAAAACTGATCACCGGCGGTACAGCGGCAAATACGGTATCAATAAATGATACATCAATACAGCCCTGTGCGGTTTGAATGATCAGGTAGGGCGTATAGGTCCCTGCCGTATTATAAGTAAAGCTTGGCACAGAAACATTGGAACCTGTTCCGGTAACGATAAGCGAAGGCGTAGCGCCATTGCACCAGGTGTAACTGGTAATGGGATTATGCGGAAAAACATAACTGTTACTTGTAAATGTAACAACCAGCGGCACACAGCCTTCCTGGTCACTTTTGTAAAAAGAAGCGGTGGGTTTCGTAATGCTGTCGAGAACGTGAACCACGCTTGCACTGCATCCGGCCACAGAGGATGCAACCAGGGTAACACTGGGCGCGAACGGCAGACTATACGGCGAATGAAAATTGGCATAAGGATTTTTACTTCCCTGGGTAAATGTGAAAGTGTGTGGTGAGCCTGTAGCGGTCACGGTGGTATTCTGAGTAGTAATATATGACCATGAGAACTGAACTGCGTTGGGCGAGGAGGTGCTCTGGTAATTGACCAGGAATGGCGACGAACAGCCATTGTGCGGCGGGCTGGATGTAAAATTGGCGATCACCTGTTCAACATATACGGTAACCAGCGAAGAAGTGGTACAAGGCGGTGTTCCTGCAGTAACAGTAATCGTTTTAAGTCCAGGAGAATTAAATACCGACGTGACCGTTTGTTGCGATGGAAGCGGGGTTGACGGTACAATGGCCACAATGCCTCCACCGAGATTCCACGAAGTGGTAGTTTGGTTGGATTGCACTGTCACCGTAAATGGTGCGCCAATACACACCGTTGATGGTGCTGAGGCCACAACGGTGGGCGGATTAACCACCACAGCCCGCGTATGGGTAGAACTGCAGCCATTGGCAGTAATGGTCAAACTCACAGTATATGACCCTGTGTTATTATAAGTAACAGTGCCCGGATTGATGAGGGTGGAAGTTTGTGAATTGCCGAAACTCCAGGCATAAGTGGCGCCGGGTAAAGCGGGTATCACACTTGTATAAAACGGCGAAAATGGCGGGAAACAGGCAGACAAACTCAGGGGCGATGAACCAATCACAGCTGTGGGCGTGGGATACACAGATACAGTACCTATGGTTACAAGGTCGTCACAATTGTTGATATCGGTAACTTTTAACGAAATGCTGTAGGTACCAGGCAAAGTGTACCCATAAGTGTGTGGGTTACCGTTGGTATAAGTAGCGGCGCCGCCGTCGCCATAGGTCCATTGCCAGTTGTTGATGGCCGAACCTGTAGTACTGAGATTGGTAAGTGTTACCGTCTTCACTACACAGTTATTTGCCGGTTGGGCTATACTAAACAAGGGTACAGGTTTTGGATTAACATGCACAATCACCGTAAAATTAACCGGAGTGCCCGACACTGTACCCGAATAGGTACATGAAAATGTACCGGCCGCGGCATAATTGTGCGTGCCATTGGCGATAGTCGTGATCCCCGTGGCATCCCCGAAGTTCCAGCTATTAGCGGTTGCCCCTGTCGGTGCGGCATAAGAAACATTAAACGGCACACAACCACCAATTGAAAAAGTTCCCTGGGCAATTTGCGAAAAGGCTTGTTTACCTATACAAACAGAAAAAAGGAAAATAAAAAGAACTATCCTTTGTTTGTACATTTCAATAAAAATTATAAATTTGGTTAACCAAATATAATAAAATTTCTGATTAACACCTCTTAACATTTGAAAAATGTACTCTTAATACTGCTGGTTTTTGGCTGGTTCAGCCATTATTCACAGCTTGTGTCAAACCAATCGGGTTCCGACTGCGGTAGCGTTGTACCACCCGTTTACACGCAGTTAAGGAGTAGCGGTAACAGCGTTCTGAATCTCGTGAACCTGTTAAAACACGATACCTGTCTTAATAAGAAATTCTCAATTGCCTTTCACGTGGTTATGGATAGCAGTTATCAATGGGGAGGGGTAAGTCAAGCGGACCTGGATGGCTGCATCAATTCACTGAACGGTGCTTTCAGTCGTATTTGCGTTAGTTTTCAAAAGTGTTTTGTTGATTCTATCGCGAATTATACTTACAATAACTGGGAGATGACAGCCACAGAAGCGCTGGTGTTGCCGAGTTGGAACGTGGAAGATGTGATCAACATCTACCTGGTTGATTCCATTGTTGGATTCCCTGCAGGATATGCCTCCAGTGTTATCGTTCTTGAAAAAGGAAGCGCTTCCGGATCGGTACCCATTCACGAAATGGGACATTATTTTGGTTTGCCGCACACCTGGGCCGAAACAGGGACACCCAACGTCTTCCCGCTTCCATCCAATGTTGGTATAGGTTCGCAGGAATATGTAAGAAGAACAAACTGTTACACCAATGGCGACGGCTTTTGTGATACCGAAGCCGACTGCTATCCTGCAGGCTTTGATAAATTAACAAGCCTGCCCTGTAAACATATTCCGGGAACGGTTGACGGCTATGGCGATTATTATGTTCCCCCGGTTGATAATTATATGACCTATTTTAAATGTGGTTGTCGTTTTACACAAGAACAGTATAACTGGATGGCGTACATCATCCTAACCTCGAAACTTTACCTTCATTAATTTATTGTGCTTTACCTGATCAACCTGAAGCTTGAAGCTTTCTGCAGGGATTTTTCGGGAATATAGGTTTCGGCAGATACCTGGTAAACATAGGTTTCCATATTCTGGGGCACCCCATTGTAATTGCCGTCCCAGCCAATTTTTATATCGTTGCTTTCAAACAACAGCTGTCCCCAACGATTAAAGATCCTGAAATAATTGAGCTTTTTGATGCCCCACCCGTCAACATAAATGATGTCGTTCACCCCGTCTCCGTTAGGTGTAAATGCAGTAGGCACGTCAACAGAAGTGAGCGGATCAATAAAGATCGTGTAAGTATTGATCACCCTGAAACAGTGCATGGCGTCTTCCACCTCCACACTGTATGTAGTATTGACGGTGGTTGTAGAGAAGGGGTTAAAACAATGCGCGCAGCTGAGATCAACCAGTGGCGACCAGGTGTAAGTATAGTGTGTGCCAAGGTTGCTTGAAAGATTAATGGGTTGGCCTATGATCACCGTTGTATCCCAGCTAAAGGGCGTTACGGGTTGTTGCACATACACATATTCAGCCGAAGATTTGTTTTTACATCCGAAAATATTTGTAACAGCCAGACTATAACTGCCGGATTGATCGGCGATAACGGAGGTTGTTGCCGAATTGGGATTGCTGAGTCCTTCAACGGGCGACCACTGGTACTCAGCTATGCTGCCTGATGTAACCGAATTTAAAATAAAGGTACTTCCCTTGCACACTGAATCTGCAATAAAAATACTCACATCAGGAATGGGATTGATCGTCATGTTTTTTACAGATACATTTTTACAGTTTACCAAAGGTTCGGTAACGGTGAGTGTTACAGCGTAAACACCAGGTTGGGGATAAATGTAGGTAGGGTTGGTGGCCGTGGATGTAGCGCCATTTCCGAAGTTCCAACTATACATCAATGTAGGCACGAAGCTACTGTTGTTGAGTTTGCTTTTATTAACGAACTGATCCACAATGTTTAAACAATGAACACTATCCCCAGCGGCGATTTCCATGTTGCGGTTAAAATCCGCGCTCACCTTTGTTACCTGTATGCCGAGTGTGGCCGTAGATGGGCACAAAAAACCTGAAGAAAAATAAACCAGGTTAATCACCGCCGAACCAAAGGGAGGAGGAAAATACTGGTAAGGATATGAAACTGTTTGCGTAGGCATAGAGTTGGCCAGTATAGTTCCGGTATTAGCCCCGTCGCCAAAATACCAGTTCCAGCCCAGGATGTTGTTGGTATCCAGCATGTGCACCTTTATGGTTTCACCGAGGCAGAATTTTGGTTTATCGATGGCAATGTTTGCTGTGGGTGCAAGAACCGCAAGGGTACGTGTAATGGTACTACTGCAGGACGGGTTCACCGAATAAGATTTAAGTGTGACGGTGTAAATGCCCGCACCGGTAAAAATAGTTCCTACAGTTGGCGAACTCGTGACTGGGCTGCCCGTTCCCAGGTTCCAGTTGTATGCCGGACCATTTGGCACTGATGTACTGCTGAAGGTAATAGATACCGGCGCACAAAAAATGGTTCCACTTGCTGCAGGATTACCCGTTGGATACAAGGTAAAATCGGTGACGGGAATCGGCTGCACGACGACGGGGTTGGGCGGTGAAAAACTCTGGCAGCCGCCATAACCAGTGGTGAGCACGGGTGAAAAATAACCTGTGGTGGTATAGGTGTGCGCGATTGTACTTGTAGAGGCAACGGCAACGGGACTGCCATCCCCGAAATCAACCGTGTACGTGACCCCGGGTGAGGGCGGATTAAAGAGTGCCGGCGTATTTATGCAGGGATAAAGTTGGTAAGGATAAAGGTATGCGTCGGGCGGAGAAATGATGGTGACCGTTTGTTTCGTGGTGTCAGGACAAGTGGTGTATATCCCAACCGCGATAAGCGTGATCTCGTAGTTTGCCGTAGGCGGATTGGGTACGAGGTATGAGAATACCGGCCAGGCTGTAACAGTATTTGTGACCAGCACCGCTGGGGGTGTGGTGCCGAAATTCCAGGTGAAGTTGTACGCGGGAACCGGTGACATGGTTGTAGTATTCACCAACTGAAGCGGCATATTGGAAAGACAGGAAGGATTTACAAAAGTAAAGGAAGCCACGGGGCTGCCTACCACAAATGTTCTGGTCATGGTAGAGGTGCAACTGTTCAGGTCCTTCACCCACAAGGTAACGGTGTGGGTACCCGAAATCATTGCCGCCACATTAGTGGTGTAAGTCTTAAAGGAAGTCTGCTGGGTCGGATAATTATCCACCTTCCAGGCATAACCTCTGAGCGTGGTGGTAAAAACATCAACCGACAAACTGGCGTCGAAAGCTGTTCCCTGCCCCCGGCAAACAATGGTATTGGTAACAAAAAATGAGGCGTTAATGTCGCGCACCCGCACCAGCATGGTATGTGTGGAGGGTCCACAACCGTTTCCACCATTTACGCCGGTTAAAGTGGCCGTGTAATCGCCGCTCAGGGTATAAACGTGGGTCTTTATATCATTGACCACTCCTGTTGGGTTCCCAGGAATGGTTACAAAATTACCATCGCCAAAGTTAAGGGTGGCAGTTTGCACTTCTTCCAGCGATACCAAAAAGTCAACGGACTTCCTGTTGGTACAATTGGTAATAAACTTGCCCCCGACGACGGGGCCTTTGACGGTGATGGTTTGTACGGGTGAGTATTCGGACTTACAACTGTGCTGGTAGGCAGAAACCGTAAACCCGTGAATGCCCGGATGCATGAATGGCCAGGAAGGCATGGAATCGCTCACACAGCCGGAAAAGTAGCCTTCATCGCTCTCAAGGTGCCAGTGCTGGATGAGCGACGAGGAAGGCGATGCCGTCATCGTAAACTGCACCGGCACGCCAACGCAGGTGGTTAGATTGGGCGGAAAGGTGATGCCAACGGTTGGCGGACTGACGACAATAACCGTATCGATAAATGAAATGGCGCTGCAACCGCTTACGGTTGTGAAAGCAAAAAAGGGCGTATAGGTACCAGGCGACAAATATGCAAATGTGGGACTCTGGACGGGTGGCGGAACCGCTCCTGTTATGATTGTTGCGGGCGTGGTGCCACTGTTCCAGGTATAGGTGGTCATAGGATAATTGACATACGGAGGCGCGTTAGGCACATCACTGGTGTCGGTGAAAACGATAACAAGCGGCTCGCAACCCTCCCTCTTGGTTTTATTGAATATGGCTGTGGGTCGCCACATGGTATCGGTAATATGCGTGATGTCAGCCCTGCAGGCCCGCATGCCGGGCCCGGCTGTAGATGTCACTGAGAGAACAGGATGCGCAATGTACATGCCGTACCAGGCATAAGGGTTGAGGCTGGCCTGCGTGAGTGTCATGGTGGGATTGGCCTGGGTGGAGGTCAGAACACTGTTATTCCATGCGTTAACTTGCCATTGATAGATCATGGACACAGAAGAATTAACGGTGCTCAGATTGATCCAGGAGGCAACCATGCTGGGCATGCAGGTAAAGGAAGGCGCCGTCCAGGTAAATTGCGGCGTTATCTGAGCAACAAAAATTGATTTGGTCACAGTTGCCACACAATTTCCTATGGAGGCTGTGATCGTCAGTGTTTTAAGGCCTGGGGTGGTGTAAAGTGGATAGGATACGGGATAAGTCTGACCCGGAACACCCTGCTGAGGCGGCGGTGGAATAATGATGGTATTACCGTCACCCATCTGCCAGGTGGTAAACGCCTGACTTGATTGCACAGTTGGCATTGCAAGAAGACTTGATGCACTCGCGGCATCCTGCCCCGCCACACACACTGTTCCGGGTACTGTTACCGATAAGGTAGGCTGCACCACCGACACTACCGCGGTGGTCACATTAGAACAATTGTTATTGTCGGTGACGCTGAGCGATACATTATAGAACCCCTGGGCTCCATAAGTGATCGGGCCTGGATTCATTTGCGAAGAGGTTTGAGAATTACCAAAGTTCCAGCTGTAAGTCAACCCGCCTCCCAAAGGCGAGCCACTAGTGCTGAGACTGCCGCTAAACACTGGCGTAAAAGGCGCCTGGCACGAATTGAGCCCCCCCGGCGCCGCAATATTAGGTACCGGCAGGTTGGAGACAATAATGGGTCCGTTAGTAACGGTGCCCGTACAACCTGCGGGATCGGTCACCGCCAGGGTCACATTAAAAACCCCACCGAGTGTAAACAGGTAATTCAAACTATTGCCTGAGCCAAGACCGCCATCTCCAAAAGCCCATTGAAACGTGCTGCCGGGGCTGCCGCCTGTTCCCGAAAAACTCACCTGCATTGGCGCACAATGGATGGGTGGAATAGTAAAATTAAAGGTAGGATTAACGGTATTGGCCGCTACTGTAATAACAATTACGCCGCTGGTGGGGTTACCACCTACTCCGCTGTAACTTACATTGTATGTTCCGGGAGAATTAAACACGTTTGAAGGATTGAGCATGGCAGAAGTGCCATTGCCAAAATTCCAGTTAGCCGAAGTGGCACCGGGTGCCGCGGTAAAATTTACCTGCAGCGGAGCACATCCTGATGTTTGAGAGGCAGTTTGAGAAAGTGATTGTTGAATAACGCAAACAAAAAGCAGAAAAAGGACTATTTTTTGTTTAAGCATTTAAAAAAAATTATATATTTGGTTAACCAAATATATAAAAATTTTTTAATCGTCCCTTATTAATGCTGAAAAATTTATTAATAGCCCTTTTTATTCTTGGTTCCTTTTCCGGCAGATCGCAAATCCTTGTCAACACCATCCCGCTCGGCCACGACACCTGCATTAATAAACAGTTTTCGATTGTTTTTTATATAGTACTCGACAGTAACTATTCGGTGATGAGTGCTACCCAACAAACCCTCGATGCGATCATAGATACACTCAATGCCACGTTTAAACCGATCTGCGTTTCCTTCGCCAGTTGCAGTACCGTTCTGATCCCAAACTACCCTTATAACCGATGGTTAAAATACACTACCGATACGGTGGTTACCAGCAATTGGTATACCGATAAAACCATCAATTTTTATATTGTTGACAGCGTTAAAGATCTGCCTTATACCGAAAGAGGATACGGTTACGCGCCGCCGCTTCCTGGAAATACACCTAAAGACGTGATTGTGATGGAACAGTTAAGATTTCCGCTGGACTTTTATCACATGATGCATAATGTAGGGCACTTCTTCGGTTTATCACACACTTACGACGAGCTGGCGCCCACACCTCCGCAATCACCGGGCCCTCCCCCGTTGGTTGACAGCCAGGAATTTGCCGATGGATCGAATAACACCGTTCATGGCGACCTACTCGATGATACCGAGGCCGACCCCGGACCGGTTCCTGAGGAGTTTGACGGCAAAGGCGATCCCTATATCAGGCCGCTTGATAACTTTATGTCGTTTTTTGTATTGGGCTCCAGGTTCTCGCAGCGGCAAATGAACCTCATGGCCTGGTACATTTTAAACCGGCGCCTCTATTTACATTGATGGCAGTATAACTTATTTACCGATGTAAATTAAACCGGATTAGTTATCTTTGTGACCCAATTAATTTCTTTATGTCACATCTCGTAGCTCCCTCAGTGTTATCAGCCAATTTCGCGAATTTGCAGGCCGACATTGAAATGATCAATAACAGCAAAGCCGACTGGTTTCACGTGGATGTGATGGATGGGGTGTTTGTTCCCAATATTTCTTTTGGCTTCCCCGTATTAAAGGTTATTCAGAAGCTGGCAAAAAAACCCCTGGATGTTCACCTGATGATCGTGGATCCTGATAAATTTACCCAGGCATTTAAAGACGCCGGCGCCGAAATACTCACAGTGCATATTGAAGCCTGCACGCACCTGCACAGAAGCGTACAGAACATCAAAAACCTTGGGATGAAGGCTGGTGTCGCCATCAATCCTCATACACCTGCGAGCGCGCTTGAGGACATTATTGCAGATATTGACCTGGTGTGTGTAATGAGCGTTAACCCGGGTTTTGGCGGACAAAAATTTATAGAAAACACATTTGAGAAAGTAAAAAAATTAAAACAACTCATCGTTCAAAAAAACTCGAAAGCCCTGATAGAAATTGATGGTGGTGTTGACCTCAACAACTACAAAAAACTTATAGAATGTGGCGCCAACGTGCTTGTTGCGGGCAATACCGTTTTTGGATCGTCGCAACCCACACAAACAATCGAACAGTTGAAAAGATAAGGCAGCCCGCTTTTCCTTTACACTTTATTTTCTTGTTTATCCAACATCGTCCATGGATGATCCTGTGGATATTTTTCTACTAAAGAAAGATCTATGCTGCTGGGCCTGCTGAATGATGGTGGTACTCTATTTGAACAGATGGTACAATGACGCAGTCTGAAATTTCTTTTAAACAGGTAAACGGATTTTTATTCTGCGGCGTTTTGGTTTGTGCGGTTCTTTATTTCGCCAAAGCGGTGCTCATGCCGGTTACTTTTGCCATCTTCTTTGCCATGCTGTTTACCTCGCTGAGCAACAAAATGGAAAAAAAAGGCATGCCCCGCATTCTCTCAACACTCATTTCAATTCTCATTCTGGTGACCGTAATCTCGGGTATCGCGCTCCTCGTATTCATTCAGTCAAAAAACATCGCTAAAGACTTTCCACAGATAGAAAAAAAATCGGAGGAGTTAATGACCAAAGCCCAGGATTACATTAGCCAAAAACTCGACATTTCTGAAGCCAAACAAAAGGAGATGATCCAGAAACAAATAAAATCTGCAGGCGAATCGTTTGGAAAAGTTTTAAAAAGTGTTGTTGAGGGTGTGTTTGGCTTATTGATGTCGTCAGTGCTGGTTTTGATTTTTACCTTTCTTTTTCTTTACCAGCGCGAAAAGTATGAAACCTTTTTTGTTGGCCTGAGTAAAGACAAACCTCCGTCGGAGACTAAAAAGATGTTAGCCGAAATAAGTAAGGTATCGCAAAATTACCTCACCGGCAGGGCCTTATCTATCATTATTTTCACCATTTTATTTACTGTCGGTTTTTTAATTGTAGGCTTAAAAAACGCTTTTTTGCTGGCCTTTATTGCAGCCCTGCTTACCATTGTACCTTATATTGGTTCGATAGTAGGTGGCCTGTTTCCCTTTGTTGTTGCTTTGGTTACCGAAGACTCTTTTGACGTTGCTATCGGCGCGCTTGCGGTAATACTTATCATTCAGGCCATCGACAATTACTTCATAGAGCCTTATATTATCGGCGGGGAAGTTAACATCAGCGGCTTCTTTACTATTCTTATTCTTTTGATCGGTGGCCTGCTTTGGAACGTGGCCGGCATGATCCTCTTTCTTCCCATGCTGGGTGTTACAAAAATTGTTTTTGATCATGTGCCCAAACTCAGAATTTACGGGTACCTCATTGGCGACCAGCAGCAGGGAAACCAATCTGATCGCCTTTTCGCCAAAATCAAAAAACTGTTCAAAAAATAAAAACCTGGTGGTGCCGGCAACATTTTCACGAAGCTATGCCATTTGTTTTTTAATATTATTGTGAGTATTATTAGGATTCAAAAATTAAACGGCTTTATTTCACAAAGAAGGGGAAATTATGTACACGGAGGGCAGACAGATTTTAAAAGACCAAAGAGAGGGCGTAACGAAGAGTTTAGGCTCGGCGCCTGTAAACCGAGATAAAGCCAAGGCATTTGTTAAATTCAAGGTCATCCTCAAACGTGAAATTATCAGCAGTTTCCTTATTCTCGCGGGGATACTTTCGGCGTCTTTCGGTCTTAAGAGTTTCCTTCTTTCGAATGGGTTTATTGACGGGGGCATCACAGGCATTTCTCTGCTAATTTCGGCTGTTACCGGCTGGCAACTGCCAATTTTAATCGTGCTGCTTAACATTCCTTTCATTTTGGTAGGCTACAGACAAATTGGTAAGAACTTTGTGGTAAAAACCGGGTTCGGCATTTTAGGCCTGGCGCTTTGTATCGCCACTATTGATTACCAGGTAATGACTACCGACAAATTACTGGTTTCGGTGTTCGGCGGATTTTTTCTGGGTGCCGGCATCGGGCTCACCATGCGTGGTGGCGGTGTAATCGACGGCACAGAGGTAATGGCTATCTCTTTAAGTAAAAGAACAGGTTTAACTATCGGCGACATTATCCTGATTGTCAACATTATAATATTTTCCTTTGCCGCCTGGCTGCTTTCTTTTGAAACAGCTTTATATTCAATTTTAACTTATCTTTGCGCCTCAAAAACTATAGATTTTATCCTCGAGGGTATTGAGGAATATACAGGTGTGACAATAATTTCAACCAAAAACGAAAAGATAAGGCTGATGATCACCGAAAAACTTGGCAGGGGAGTCACAATTTACAAAGGCTCGCGGGGTTATGGCAAAAGCGGGAGTAAAATGGGCGAGATCGATATATTGTATTCGGTAATTACCCGTCTTGAAGTTGCGAAATTAAATACAGAGATTGAGAAAATAGACCCTGATGCTTTTGTGATCATGAACAGTATCAAAGACACCAAG
Organism: Bacteroidota bacterium; assembly: GCA_040386615.1. GTDB lineage: Bacteria > Bacteroidota > Bacteroidia > B-17B0 > Aurantibacillaceae > Aurantibacillus. The sequence continues at coordinate 82,430 of JAZKFC010000019.1, read as the reverse complement.
GGAGGCATGATCAAAAAAAGATTATTACATTAAATTTTTACTACCCCTATGTGGCGTTACTTTTCAGGTGTATTATTAAGAAATAAATTAGTTTTTACTTCGGTCATCCTCATCATGACCGTCTTTATGTCGTACAAGGCTTCGAGAATGGAGTTATCGTACGAGTTCGCCAAAATACTGCCTGATAACGACGTTTCATTTATTGAATACCAGAACTTCAAAAAACAGTTTGGCGAAGACGGCAATGTGATGTTCATGGGATTTGCCGATAAAGACCTTTTTCAATTTGAGAAATTCAGAGACTGGGTTGAGCTCAATGAAGACCTTAAAAAAATAAAAGGTGTAAAGGGAATTTTATCGGTGCCAACCATTTACAAACTTGTAAAAAACGATAGTGTAGATAAATTTGAAGCTGTTCAGCTTATTAAAAAACCCATTACTTCTCAGGCACAGGTCGACAGCATCAGGGATGAGATCATGGAGCTGCCTTTTTATGAAGGAATTATTTACAACAAAGAAACAGGCGCCAACATTGTGGCCATTACTTTTACCAAAAAGGACCTCGACTCGAAGCGCCGCCTGGGCATTGTGAAAGAAATAAGGGAACTGGGCGATGCTTTTTCAAAAAAATATAACGTTGATATCCATTATTCGGGGATGCCCTACATACGGTCACAACTCATGACCAAGGTATCCCATGAAATGGGCCTGTTCCTGGCGCTTGCTGTGTTGGTAACCGCCATTATCCTGTGGTTATTTTTCAGGTCGGTCACAACGGTATTTTTTTCACTCATAGTTGTGGTTATCGGCGTGGTATGGTCCATTGGCATCATGGAACTTTTTGGCTACAAGATCACGGTGCTGTCGGGTCTTATTGCGCCTTTGATCATGGTGATAGGTTTGCCCAATTGCATTTTCCTCATCAACAAATACCACAGTGAATTTCTGGCGCATGGCAACAAAATAAAATCAATCGCGCGTAGCGTTGAAACCATTGGTGTTACTTTATTTTTAGCAAACATAACAACGGCCATAGGATTTGGTGTGCTCTACTTCACTAAAAGCACCATGCTGGTTGAATTCGGGATAGTAGCTGCCATCAGTGTGCTGGCCACTTATTTTATTACCCTTATTCTCATACCTGTGATACTGAGCCTACTGCCGGCGCCTAAGGCAAAGCATACCAAACACCAGGAAGGAAAGCGCATCAATAAAATACTTGACATCATCGACGGCCTTGTCCAAAACAGGAGAGGTGCCATTTACGTGATTACCACCCTCATCACTGTGATCTGTTTCTGGGGTATGACACACATCGACATGAATGGTTACGTGGTTGACGATCTTCCCGAAAACGATCCCGTGTACACTGACATTCGCTTTTTTGAAAAAAACTTTAAAGGTGTATTACCGTTTGAAATTGTGATCGACACTAAAAAACCCAAAGGCTTGTTTGCCAATAACGCACAGGCCATATACAAGATCAAATTGTTGCAAAGAACCATGTCTGAATACACGGTGTTTTCAAAGCCTGTTTCCATTGTTGAAGGAATTAAATTTTCTTACCAGGCTTACAAAGGCGGTAAAGCAAAGTATTTTAAATTACCCGGGGTGCAGGACCTCAAGACGCTCTCTGAATTCAAAGGAACCTTAAAGGGAAAAAACAACAAGTTGCAGAATTTCATCGACAGCAATATGCAAATCACCCGCGTCAGTTACCAGGCAGCTGATATTGGTTCAAAAAAAATGAAAGATCTCATGCAGGAATTAAAACCGCGCATTGACTCAATTTTTAATCCGGCTGAATATAAAGTAGCTTTAACAGGCCATAGCCTTGTGTTTCTGAAAAGCAATGACTACCTGCTTTCGAATTTACTGGAGAGTCTTTTAATTGAAATTATTTTAATTGCCATTGTAGGCATCGCTCTATTCAGGTCAGTGAGGATCATCCTGCTTTCAAAATTACCCTGTCTGATTCCACTGGTGATTACCGCGGGTATTATGGGTTTCCTCGACATAAGGTTTAAACCTTCCACCATTCTTATCTTTAGCATTGCGTTTGGTATTTCGTCCGACGGCACCATTTATTTCCTTTCCAAATACAGGCAGGAATTAAAAAAACATGGCATGTCGGCCTCGGAGGCCATTTCTGCTGCGATCAAAGACACCGGACTCAGCATGGTGTACACGTCTATTATTTTATTTTGCGGATTCGCTATTTTTTCAGCATCAAGCTTTGGTGGCACAGTAGCTCTGGGTGTTCTTGTTTCACTCACCCTGTTGATGTCTATGTTCACCAATCTCATCCTCCTGCCTGCTATACTTTTATCTATTCATAAACGCTCCATCAGGAATTCATTAACGGAAGAACCGTTGATCGATATAGATGAAACAGAGACCGATGAGTCAACTCCCTCAAAATAAGCCTTAACTCAATCATTAAGAGCAGCGTTTTAAGGTATAAGATTAGCCTCGATGATTCGAGCAATGTTTATGTATCAGGGAATCACCAGAACACAACATTTGGCACGAATCCACTGACAAGTTTCGGTAGCCTCGACGCTTTTGTGGCAAAAATACACGATGCCAGCGCGCCGACAGAAACCACTACCCCCACCTCTGTACAAATGTACAGCAACGAAACAGCATTTGTTGTTTATCCAAATCCTTTCTCCACATCCACAACCCTGCAGATCAAAGGACCATTTGAAAACGGCCCGTTTGAACTAAACATTTATAATATACTCGGACAGGAACTTAAAAAGATCAAAAACATTTCGTCCTCAACAATCACCTTCAGCACTGACAACTTACCACAGGGAATTTATACATTTCAATTGTCGGGAAAAACGGGTGCGCCTGCAACAGGCAAGCTTTTGAAAGAACAAGGTTTTAAAGAACCGTCAAACGAAAACCGAGACCTCTACTTCTTTACCTCCGGGTGAATGACCAGCACCTGCCCCTTTAAGGGTTTATCACCCTCGCGCATGTCATTCCACTTTCTCAAATCTTCTTCCTTCACACCATAGAGCAGTGAAACGTCTTTTAAATTTTCGTTAATCTTTAAGGTGTGGTAAACGGTTTTATTTGTAACAGTTGATTCGGCCACAGCTGTAAGCGAAACAGGCGCGGTGGAATCTGGCTTAGTTTCTGTAGTTTTTAAAATTTCGATCTCTATGTGCGGCAATATAACGTGTCCTTCACGGGCCAGATCGGCGGCATAACCGGAGTAATCGGCCGATTTGTTTTTTGGGATCCTGATCTCGTAAACTTTTCCGCCAGGGTTGGTGAGTGTGTTTTTGAGCAACCAGGGATTAAAAGCTTTGATGGTATTCACATCCGAACCTATATGCCGGGCAAAGGCCTCGAGGTTAGTGATGGACGAATCCACCTTAAATGATAAAAAAACAATTTTAGGAAAATAGCTCCACTTTTTTTTCTTGATCCCAAAATGACCGGGACTTGAAAACAGGGTCTTGTAGGCCAATATCCTGTACACAAAACTACCGGTTTCGCGGTTAAGCATCAGGTCGAAATAATTATCGGTTCTTTGCCTTCTCAATGCGCCAATGATCCCTCCAATACCGAGGTTATAGGCTGCGGCTGAAAGGGTCCAGTTCCTAAAAACCTTGTGAGCGTCTTTAATGTGTTTGCAGGCAGCATGCGTGGCTTTTTCCACATGGTAACGCTCGTCCACTTCATCGTTGACCTCAAGGCCGTAATTGCGCGCAGAACCGGGGAGGAGTTGCCAGAAACCCGACGCACCTGCAGGCGAACTGGCATTTGACAAATGGCTTTCGATAACGGCGAGGTATTTAAAGTCATCGGGAACACCTTCCATTTTTAAGATCGGCTCTATGTAGGGGAACCATTTTTGAGCTTTCCTGAAAAATACCAACGAGTTGTTTTTCCAATACGAGTTGGTAAAGAATTCCTTTTTAAGGTCGTCTTTAATTTCATAGTTGTTCGCAGGGATTTTTTCGCCACAAAATTCCAGGTCAGCCGGAATGCTTAGGTCCAATACATAAAAGTTATTGTCGCTGTATGAAACCGAATTGTGGCTGGGTTCATAAATAAAGGTTTTGAGAACAAAATAAACGATACAAAAAGAAATAAAAAAAATAAGTATGAGCCTGCCCCTACCTGATTCAGGTGATATGTCGAAATAGCTCAACTCTTTTTAATAATGGTATTTAAATACAAAGTTGCAAACACCAGCACAACGTAAAAAACCGAGAAAAACAACAAGGCACGTGAATAATGAATAACCAGCAGGTAGGCCAGCACCGAAGCCACAAGCCCGATTAAAAAGAAAAGGATAGCGATTCTTTTTTCGGTGATACCTTTAAAAAAAAGGTGATGCGTAGTATGGTCCTTTCCGCCTACAAAAGGCGAGTTACCAGCCTTCAGCCTGTTGATGATCACAGTAACGGTATCGGTCAAGGGAAGGATAAAAACCAGCAGTACGATCATGATCTTTGTAACCGGAACGGTGGCCATTATCGGTGTACCGGGATTATTCCAGCAATTGTCGATCCCCATTACTGCAAGAAACAAACCCAGGAACTGACTGCCGCTGTCGCCCATAAACATTTTTGAAGGGTGAAAATTGTAAACCAAAAAGCCGCAAAGGGCGCCCAGGATCCCAAGGTTTAAAATACATGAATAACTTGTTGTATTAAAGAGCGACACGTTAATGGCGATCATAAAAAGGCAGATAAGGATCGACACCACCGACGTGATACCATCCATATTGTCGAGCATGTTAATAGAATTCATAAGCCCTACCACCCATAAAACAGTTATAAGGTAGTTGAGGAATTGATTTTGAAAAATATCAATATAGTGTCCCGAAAAAATAACCACCAGGGCGCAAACCAGTTGTGTAAGGAATTTGAGCAGCGGTTCGGTATTAAAGGCATCGTCGGCAAGCCCCATAATAAACGCCAGAGTGGTAGCAACGAGAATGCCAACTATCTGGATGTTGAAGCCCAGGCTGTTGTCGGGAAACAAGAGGGTACAGATAAATGAGAATAAAAAAACCAGGTAAAAAGAGATGCCACCCAGTGAAGGTTTCTCTTTGGGGTTCCAGCGAACCTGGTTGCTATCACTGTTCCTGATACCCAGGGTTTGTGCAAAACGCAGTAAAATGTAATTGATAAGCAGCGAAAAGATAAAACAGGTAAAAAAGAGTGTTGTGAGTATAAACGGGAAGCTAAGATTCATAATTTATTTTACTTGTTCCTGGTACCGTAAAGATGCTGTTATATTCAGTTCTGTTCTTTGAATGAAAAAAGACTTGTGAAATTTTTGAAGTGTTTTCCTTCAAGATCCTTTTCAGACAATAATGGATTTTCAGATGGCCATTTAATGCCCAGATCCTGGTCGTTCCAAAGCAGGCAATCTTCTGAAGCTTTATTATAAAAGTTTGTGCATTTGTATGAAAAGATGGTATTGTCTTCCAGGGTGAGAAAGCCATGAGCGAAGCCATCAGGGATATACATCATCCATTTATTTTGCGCTGTCAGCTCCAACCCAAACCATTCACCGTAGGTAGGCGAATTTCTGCGGATATCTACCGCCACGTCAAACACTGCCCCGGTGATCACCCGCACCAGTTTTCCCTGGGCGTAGGGCGCGTTCTGAAAATGAAGTCCCCGCAAAACGCCTTTTTGAGAAAGCGATTGGTTGTCCTGAACAAAGTTTAAATTTAACCCGGCCTTGAGAAAAGCCTGCTCATTGTAACTTTCAAAAAAGTAGCCTCTGGCATCTTCAAACACCCGTGGTTTAATTACAACTACTCCCTTTAATTTTGTTTCTGAAATTTCCATTTAATTGAATTTTCTTTTTTTCTTCCAGCTTTTTACTTTCTCCTCTTCTGTGTAATAACCACTGTTGTAGCCATACCCATAGCCGTATCCGTAACCGTAATTATAGCTGTAAATTTTGCGGCTTACATCAACATCGTTGAGCACCACCGCGAGGTTTTTTACGGCGGTTTCATTTTTTAAACGGTCGAGGATCTGTGTGAACATTTTACGCGAGTACCCGGCACGGAAAACATAGATCGGGTAGTTAGCCTTCTGTATGGTTGCGATACCATCGGTAACCAGACCAACCGGGGCATTATCGATCACTATATAATCAAACAAGGTTTTCAGGTAAGCGATCACTTCATCAAGGCGTGGGTTAAGGATCAGTTCAGAGGGGTTGGGTGGCGGCGGTCCTGCCGTGATGAACTTAAGGTTAGGCATATGACTGTCCATAAAACACTCGTCAACGGTGCTTATTCCAGTTAAAATGGTACTCATCCCAATATTGTTGCTCACTCCAAAACCTTTATGGATCTTGGGTTTTCTCATGTCAAGGTCAATAATGATCACTTTTTTTCCGGTAAAGGCAAGAACACCGGCAATGTTGATGGCTACAAATGTTTTTCCTTCGCCGCTGATGGTTGAAGTCACAGAAACTATTTTGGAACCTTCGCTACCGTCGATAAAATTCAAATTGGTCCTGATGGTCCTGAACGCCTCGCTGATCAAGGCCTTGGGGTTTTTATCCACAA
>JAZKFC010000019.1:6961-75855 GCA_040386615.1 Bacteroidota bacterium | reverse complement strand
GGTATCACGCCAAGCAGCGCTACTTCCCCACTCGAGAATTTGGTAATATCGTTTAATGAATAAATTTTATCGTGAAAAAGATACCTGATAAATACAAGCAGGGCCGACAACAAAACTGAAACCAGCAGGGAGATGATGATGGCGTTCTTTTTGTTCGGCGAAACCAGAACGCCAAGCCCCAGGGCCTTTTCGAGTATGATGTTCTTTGACACATAACCCGCTTTGGAAATCGAAAATTCTGTTTTCTTTTCCAAGAGCATGGTGTAATATTTTTCGCTGATGGAATACAACCTGCTTAACCGCGAAAATTCAACTTCATTTTCAGGGTGTTCTGCCAACCTGGATTTAAAGTCTGACGATTTTTCGAGCAGGCTCTTGTACTTGGTTTTATATTTTAGCTTTACCGCTTCAAGACTCTCCAGCAACAACCTTTTTTGATTTTCGAGCTGGTAGTTGATTTGTTTGATGTTTTCAGAATTGGGAGTTACCGCGTAAAGCAGGTTTTCCTTTTCAAGCAGCAACCTTTGTATGTTTTGTGTAATGTCTTTTACACTACCCTCGTAATCTGACCCCGAAACCAAAGAAACAAGCTGATAGATGTCGATGCTTTTGTTCCTGGCTATGTTCGCCTGCACATCCGAGATGATCTTCTCTTCCATCTCAATTTTCAGCATCTGATCTTCTATTGAAGAAAAACGGGCGAGGTCGGAGCTAAGAAATTTATCGTTGTTACCGAAGTTCTTCTCCTTTTTAAAACGCTGCAGATCGTCTTCGGTGTCTTTGAGTTTGTCATACACCACGCCCAGCTGGGCGTCGATAAAGGAGAGGATATTTGTAGAACTTTCGCTTTTGTGCTCAACATCGTAGGTGAGGTACTCCTCGGTGATCGCGTTAACAATATCGGTTGATTTTGCAGAGTTAACGTCGCTTACTTTTATCAGGATGGTTTTGGCTGTACCGCTCGCGAGCCTTACATCGAGTTTGCTTTGCAGTTCGGCGGTCTCGGCATCAACATCCGAAACCGTAAAATAAAAAGCCTTATTATCCTTTATCAGTTGCCTTACCAGTTGTTTGTCGATATTCTGATTGATATAAACGTTAATGTCAAAATCATTGGCCCTGAGCCACACGTTATCCTTAAACGGGTACACCTTTCCGCCAACGTTAAGTGTGCCGCCATCGAGCGCGTCGTTCAGTTCAACGTAGATCTTCTGCCCTATGATATTGCCTTTTTTGAGGTTTAGTTTAACCAGGTAAGGAGAAGCCTTGTAAAGCTCATTGTTTTTGAAGGTTCCTTCACTGAAATAATTAACGCTGATGTCTAATTTTTCGACAACCCTTTTTAAGAAGATCTTTGAACGGATCTGCTCTATGGCTTTGGCGATCACGTCATCGTCGCTGTTAATATCGTCAAGCTTTAAAATGTTGTCGGCCCTGTTGCCGTCGTCGATCTGAACCAGGGCTTTTGATTCGTAGATAGGTTGGCTGTACCTCAGGTAAATAAAGGCGATAAAAAAAGAGAAAAGAAAAAAACAGGCAATGATGTATTTGCTTTTATTGAATAAAAACACAATAATACCAATGTCAAAATTGGTATTAAACCTTTCAGTAATATCCTTTAGCTGGCTATTGGTTGATTCTACCTGGGGGTTTAACATCTTTACCTGAGCCTGTAAAATTGTAATACTAGCAGTGCAGAAGTGATGAGCGTCAAAAGAGGGGTTACCTCCCTTATCGTTGTAGCAACCGGCCTGTATCTTGGCTCAACATAAATAATATCACCTGCCTGAACCCGTGAGCGCGCGCTCGTGATGCCTTCAATCCTTGAGAGATCCATCAGGTAAACATAAGGTTTCTGCGCAGGGTCCGGGTTATTTCTTATCAGTTTTACCTTGTAGGCTTTGCCGTCTTCCTGCACGCCACCGGCAGCTGCCAGAGCCTCCATTACTGTAGTATTGTTATTGGTAAGCGGTAAAACCCTTGCCGCGCCACCGTTACCTGGAAAAACGATCACCCTTTTGTTTGATACCCTTATATTGATAAAGGGCTCTACATAATTCTCGGCGTATTCTTTTTCAAGCAGTTTTTCGGCTTCTTTTACGGTTAATCCTTCCAGGTAAATCCTGCCAATCAACGGCATTTTAACATACCCGTCACTTTCCACGGTCACATCCAGGTCAGTTCTCAAAATATTACCGGTAGTAGTTGAAAGATTGATGAGGTCGAAACCATTTTTAGTAAAAACCCGGTATTGAAGGGCGTCATTCGGCGCTAATTTATAATCTATCCTGGCCAGGGAGTCCACCAATTTGTCGTAAACAAAGTCTTTTGGTGTTTTTAGCATTAAATTGGATCTGAAAACCTTACAAGATGAAAAAACGAGAAGGGAAAAGAAAAACAGGGTAAAATTACGCATCATACAAATATATTATTTTTACTATTATTTAAAAAATTGATTTAGCTAAAAAACTGATTCTAAGCAGGGTATTCAATACGTGCGTGATAAATGTTCATGAGTCGTTTTTTAAAGATCTTTTTGATGGTGGTGATGTCTTTAAACGTGATATCGGAGTTGATAAACTGGTTTTGTGCGATCTTATAATCAATAATATTATCTACCAGGTCGTTTATGGCAAGGGCATCGTGGCTTTTCAGGCTCCTGGAAGCTGCTTCCACCCCATCGGCGATCATTAAAACCGCCGTTTCTTTGCTAAATGGTATGGGACCGGGGTATTTAAACTCCGTTTCGGCTATTCTCGAACTGTTTCCCTGCTGTTTCGACAGGTTTAAAAAGTACCGCACTGAAGTCGTACCATGGTGCGTTCTTATAAAATCTATGATCTGTTCGGGCAGGTGATTTTCTTTGGCCAGTTCAATGCCCCTGATCACGTGATTGATAATGATGCGCGCGCTCTCTATGGGTTCCATCTCCTGGTGCGGACTAAAGCCCCCGGCCTGGTTTTCGGTAAAGAAGTTGGGGTTATAGATCTTGCCAATGTCGTGGTACATGGCGCCGGCGCGCACCAGCAAAGCATTGCCGCCAATATAATAAATAGCCTCTTCGGCGAGGTTGGCTACCTGTAAACTGTGCTGGAACGTGCCCGGCACATCCTGCGACAGCTGCCTGAGCAGTGGTTGGTTCAGGTCACAAAGCTCCAACAGTTTAAAATCTGAGATAAAGCCGAAAAATTTTTCGGTGAGGTATATTAAGGGATATGCCAGCAATACCATCATGGAGCTGATGGCCATAGGCAAATAAGATCCTATTTTTAAGGCGGCTTTTGGAGCGCCAAAGCCAACCTGGTAGCAGGCAAAAATGAGTACGTAAAATAAAAATACCAGTGCCGCCGCGCTTAATATTTGTTGCCTTTTGCGCATTTCTGCTACCGCGAACAGGGTTCCAATACCGGTGATCAGTTGTAATAAAATAAATTCGATCTTATCGGGCATAAAAAAACTGCAAAACAAAATCGTCATCAGGTGGGTGAACAAAGCCGTGCGACCGTCGAAAAACACGCGAACAAGGATAGGCACCAGCGCGAATGGCAGTGCCAGCACCACCATACCGTACCTGTTAAATATAAATACCGTAAAAACCGACGACATCAGCACTAAAAATAAAAAGGCAACCTGTTGATTCTGGCCAAATACAAGCTTTCTGAAAAACGCCAGGTAAACCAACAATACCATCAATAAAATAAAAGCCAGGCCCCACCTGGCGAAAAACCTTGGAATTGAGAAACCGGCATTTTTGTTCTGAAAGCTAAAATAGGCGTTAATTTGCTGGCGCTTTGCGCTATTCAACTCTTCGCCCTGCCTCACCAGGGTTTCTCCTGCCCTTATTAAGCTGCGATACAACGAAACCTGCTCGAGTTTCGAATTCAAATACATCGAAGACCTCTGCTGGTTCACAAAATGTGTGATTGCTAAATAGTCAAGATAATTTACCTTTATATTCCTGTCGCGGAGATTTTTTTCGAGGAAATCGGCCGCTGAGCGGATGGTAAAAAAATCGTTGTAGTTGCCGGGTTGGGCATAATTGCCGTTTAATACGAACAGTTGCCGGTTTGCCGGTTTCTCAAAACTCTCTATCACCCCACGGCTATAAATACTATCGAACAGGGGCTGAAGCTGAGAGTAAAGAAGAGGCTGCGGCTGCAACAGCCTTTCAAGGGCGATCATTTTCTGATCTCTTTCGGTAGTGTTCTGCTCAAGAAACACAGGCGCATCTCTTTCAATTTTTTCCCTTTCCCCATTCAGTTCTTCGGTGGTTTTAGTAATCAAAAAATCCTGGTCTGTAACAAGATCAGCATAGGGCCATATAGCGTTAAAACTGTCCACTTTGTGTCCCTTCACGGTTTTTTGAGGAAGCATGAAGGCCAGCAGAAATGAACATACGACTACAAGAAACAATTTAAAGATCAAATTGTGTTTTTGTTGGATATAGGGAAGCAGCTTCACTTAATTTTATTGCTTAAAATAATTAAAAAAACCAGGCTGTCCCGCAACGGGCATAAAAGTTTTACAGACAAATTTCGCAAATTTTCCATAATTTCATTTATAAATCCCAAACACAGTGGGTACCTTATGGAGTTCGGGAAGTGTTGATTTTTTCCAGGCTGCGATCGTTCGCACGAGCAGTTTCTGCCCGGGGGAAGTAATGTCGGTTCCTACAAACAAAAGTGTTGCAGGTTGCAGGGTTTCGAGCATGGTCTCCAACAATTGCATGTTCCTGTAAGGTGTTTCGATGAAAAACTGAGCCTGGCTTTGCTTCTGAGCCATTAATTCGAGTTCTCTGAGACGTTTAATCTTAAGCGGTTTATCAATTGGCAGGTAGCCGGTGAAAGAAAAATTCTGCCCGTTGAAACCACTTGCCATGATGCTCAGCACTATTGAACTTGGCCCCACGAGCGGCACAACATCAACGCCCCTCTGGTGCGCCAGTTTCACAACGTCGGCCCCCGGGTCAGCAATGCCAGGACAACCCGCGTCGCTCATCAGGCCCATGTCATTACCAGCCATGATCGGATCAAGAAGCGAGGTAATCTCTGAACCCCTGGTATGCTCATTCAACAGTGTGATTTGAGCCTGGGTTATGGGTTGATATCCAAACCATTTTAAAAAACGCCTCGCGGTCTTAGCGTCTTCGGCTATGAAGTGGCGTAAATTCTTTACAACGGTGAAATTGTGTTCGGGCATGAAATCGTTCGCGGAGCCCTCGCTGATAGGCACCGGTAACATATATAATTTCCCCAAAGACCCCATCCTGTAATATTAAATAAAAAAAATAACGTTACTTTGCATTAAAATTAATTTAATTAAACATGTTGGGTTTAAAACTGGAGACCGATCCGAGGTGGGTAAATATTGTTGAAAAAAAGATCGAGGAAATTTTAACCGATCACGCGTATTGCGAACAAAAAGCAGCCACAAATGCCATCTCCATCGTTATCAGTTTCCCCTATCACACCGACCTGGTTGATGAAATGCTCAAGCTGGCGAAAGAGGAACTTGGACACTTTGAAATGGTGCATCAAAAAATAAAAGACCGCGGTTTGAAGCTTGGATTTGAAAGAAAAGACGAGTATGTAAACGATCTTTATAAGTTCATGCGTAAGGGCCATAAAAAAGAGATCGTGTTGATTGACCGTCTTTTGTTTGCCGCCATGATTGAAGCCAGGAGCTGCGAACGTTTTAAAATTTTATCTGAAAACATCAGCGATACCGACCTGCGAGAGTTTTACCGTGAACTAATGATCAGCGAGGCCGGCCATTACACTACATTTATTGGCTTTGCGAGAAAATACGGCAGCCACATTGAAGACATTAATGCCCGATGGCAGCAGTGGCTCGACCACGAAGCTGTGATCTTAAAAAATTATGGTAAACAGGAAACCATACATGGATAGAATTGGCTATTTACAAAAACATACTTGTCATCCAAACGGCTTTTATTGGCGACGCCATACTAGCCTCATCGCTTGTTGAAAAGTTGCATAACGTCTTCCCTGGTTCGGCCATCAGCATCCTGGTGCGAAAGGGCAATGAACAGATCTATCAGGATCACCCGTTTTTAGAGGAGGTTTTAACCTGGAATAAAAAAGAAAACAAAATCCCCAACCTTTTCGCGCTCCTTGCCAGGCTGAGAAAAAACAAATACGATTGTGTGATCAACTGCCACCGTTTCGCGAGTTCAGGATTTTTGACCGCCTTCTCAGGTGCCCGGCATACCGCGGGTTACAAACAAAACCCACTTTCTTTTCTTTTTAATTACACAATTAAACACACCATTGGCGACGGCCGGCACGAAATTGACCGTTATAACCAGTTAATTGAAGATTTTGCCGACACCACAATTTTCAAACCAAAACTGTACCCGTCGCAAAATGATCTTAGAGTGATAGAACCACACAGGCAAAAAAACTACGTTTGTATGGCGCCGGCTTCCGTCTGGTTCACCAAACAACTGCCGGTTGAAAAATGGATAGGGCTCTGCGACAGAATGCCGGCAGGGCAAACCGTTTATCTCCTCGGCGCGCCAGGTGACCTTCCACTCTGTCAAAAAATTAAATCAGGTTCTAAAAACACCTCCATACAAGTCCTGTGCGGGGATTTATCGCTGCTTCAGTCTGCCGCACTGATGAAAGGGGCCATTATGAATTATGTGAACGACAGCGCGCCACTACATCTTGCATCGGCCACCAACGCCCCCGTAACAGCCTTCTTTTGTTCTACGGTACCTGAATTTGGCTTTGGTCCACTTTCAGATAACGCGCGAACCATAGGTGTTGACGAACTTAACTGCAGGCCCTGCGGCTTACACGGTTTTAAAACCTGCCCCCTTGGGCATTTTAAGTGCGGGCACCAACTGGCTTTAACATCAACTTAAATTTTAGGCTCAGGCAGAGAATTTGATAGTCTATGACTGAATGCCAATTTTATTGTTGAAAGCACCAATTTTAAATTACAGAATTACAGATAATGGAATTTATAGACTACTATAAGATCCTGGAGCTTGATAAAAGCGCTAAAGACGAGGAGATCAAAAAAGCTTACAGAAAGCTTGCCCGTAAATTTCATCCCGATCTCAATCCCAACGATGCCAATGCCAAAAAAAAGTTTCAGCAGATCAATGAAGCAAACGAAGTATTGAGCGACCCTGAGAAGAGAAAAAAGTATGATAAATACGGTAAAGACTGGATGCATGCTGAACAATTTGAAAAAGCCGGCTACCAGCAGCGCCCCGGTTCAGGCGCCTCCCCGGGTGGCGGCGGCCACAGCGGAGGGTTTTCAGAAGATGATTTTTCGGATTTTTTCTCGTCGATGTTTGGTTCAGGTGGCAGGCCGGGCGGTGGCCAGGTGAAATACAGGGGCCAGGATTTTAACGCGCAGCTCCAGCTGGATTTAAAAGACGTTTACAAGTCCCATCAGCAAACTCTTACTGTAAACGGAAAAAACATCAGGCTTACAATTCCAGCCGGTGTTGAAAATGGTCAGACAATAAAAATCAGTGGTCACGGGAGCGCAGGTGTTAACGGTGGTCCAAATGGCGATCTGTACATCACCTTTTCTATCAGTAACAACACAAAATTCAGGCGCGAAGGAAGCAATCTTTACGCCGATGCTGAACTTGATCTTTATACCGCCTTGTTGGGCGGAGAAATTATGCTGGATACTTTCGAAGGAAAAGTGAAGCTAAAGGTAAACCCTGAAACCCAGCCAGAAACAAAGGTTAAGCTGAAAGGAAAAGGTTTTGCTGTTTACAGGAAAGACAGTGAATTCGGCGACCTGTATTACACCTATAAAATTAAACTTCCTTCAAATTTGAGTGAAAAGGAAATAGAATTATTCAAAGAACTATCTAAAATAAGGGCCAATGGAAAATAAAGATCTCATACCCACCGTGGAATTTTGCGAATGTCACCAGATTGAATTTTCATTCATCAACACCCTCAACGAGCACGGACTGATAAAAATAACATCTATTGAAGAAAAAAAATACCTTTCCTGCGACCAGCTGAAAAACATTGAGAAAATGATCCACATGCATTATGATCTCGATATCAATATTGAGGGTATTGAAGCCATTTCACACCTGCTTGAAAGGGTGGATCTGCTCCACCGTGAATTAAACATACTTAAAAACCGCTTGGATTTTTACAAAGAACGCGGGTAACCTCTTGTCATTGTATAGCGGACGGCGTCATTTTGATACAAATGTGATTTTCCGAGCTATCAACAGCGAAGGGCGAACTGTTCTCCCGGTGTGCTGTGGTAGCTATAATGCCCTGGAAATTTAAAAACAACGTTTTTTTCTTATATTTTTTTAGCAGACCCAACCATAACGGTCATTAAATTGGTACAGTATTTGCACAACCCACAGAGGCGACCTTATTTAATTAATTTAAAATTAATATTATGGAAACGCAAAGAACAGCACTGGCTATCAACGACCTTATCATCATCAACAACGATCGATATTATGGTTACAAAACCGCGGTCAGCGAAATACGGGAGGAAGACCTGAAATCTTTGTTTACACAATTCAGTAATCAAAGCAAGGCATTTGCAAATGATCTCAGAAAATTTATTCCCTCGGAGGAGGCTGCACCAAAAGACGACGAGACAAAAAACTCTGGAAAACTCTACCGCCTTTGGATGGATTTTCGATCGGCAATCACAGATCACGATCGTAAAGCCATCTTATGTTCATGTGAATTCGGTGAAGACGCGGCAAAAAAAACTTACGACGAAGTACTCGAACACTCCCAGGATATTCCTGTGGAAGCCATGTCTATCATCCGCAGGCAACGCGAGGAACTGCAAAAAGGACATGACATGGTAAAATCATTGAGACAAGCCATCGCATAAAAAGAAAAAACAGAACTAAATTAAAATACCATGAAAACGACAAGCAAACCTGCGGGATTGGAAAAAAAACAAAGCAGTGCCCCATCCGGAAAAAACTATAAAACCACAAAAGGGGCAACCAATCCTAAAAAACCAAATAATGATCCCGATCAAACACCTGACCGCGAAGTTGAAAATCTTCCCAGGGCCAAACCTGGAAAGAGCGCTGGTTATTCAAAAAACAACATCGGCTTCAAAAAATAATCTGCCTACAAAAAAGCCGTCCTTCGTTTTTGCAGAAGGACGGCTTTTTTATTTTATTGTTTTGATTCTATCTAACAAAAAGGCAGATAATAACGAACAGAATAAAGTTTGAAAGCCTGGTTCGCTTTTTAATTTTATTATATATGAATCTTTTGAGTTTCATTTGAGTTCATTTTCAAAAGGGTCAAACCAAATTAATTTCTTTCTACAATTAGTTTCATGAGTTCATCCAGCTTCGGCGACAACACAATTTCCGTTCTCCTGTTCCTGGCTTTTCCTTCCACGGTCGCATTGTCGGCCACCGGCGAAAACTCACCTTTGCCCGCCGCAGTCAAACGCCTTGCATCCATCTTATAGTCGTCGGTTAACAACCGTACCACGTTGGTGGCCCTCGCCGCGCTCAGATCCCAATTATCCTTATAAATGTTTGTTTTAATGGGAACGTTGTCTGTATGTCCTTCAATGGCGATGCTTACATCTGTATTTTTGTTCAACACATCCGCCAGTTTTTTAAGTGCTTCGCGGCCTTTTGCTTCAACGGTTGCATCTCCCGATTTAAACAACAGCTTGTCAGAAAGATAAACATATACTTTTCCATTTTTCATCTCAACAGTTAATTCATCCGGGCTAAATCCCATCAGGGCATTTTTTACCGAATTGTTAAGCATGTTCAGCATAGAATCCTGCTTTCTGAGAATAGACTCTAGCTCACGCAGGCGCGCTTCGCGCTGTTGCAGTTTGGCCTGGTTGCTTCCGAGGTCGGCGCTCAGTTTGTTTAATTGTGAGCCTGAGTTTGATTTTAATGCTTCATACTGTAGCTTCATATCTTCATAGCTTTTGTTCGCATTTGCCAAACGTTCGCTTTGCACTTTTGTGAGGTTGCACAATGAGTCCCTTTCATGCAGTGATTTATTGTAGCGTTTGCCGCTATACTTTTTCTTCGCGCCGGCCTCGCCGCAATTTTTATGTGAAGCACACGAAGCCGCGAATAAAAATGCCGCTCCTGCTATAAAAGCCAATCTAAGGATGTGCCGTAAAAAGTTTATCATAATGTTATTTTAATGGTTTAACATACATATGCAAAATTTGTGCGGGTAAAAACAAGTTATTTTTAAAGTGGTCCCGGGTGTGACTCCCCGCCTGGGCGCGATGTCATCTTCACCATCCTCCCACCGGTGTAGAAACATCTCCACACTATCTGTGTAACTGATTTTTACTAGCAAATCAAAAGATGAGCCAGTGCGTTGGTAACACTTTTGATTGTAGTCTGTTTAAAGATCATTTCTAATTAAAACTTAATACAATGAAAAAAATCTCCCTCACGCTCGCACTTGCTTTCGGAACTTTGATGTCTGTAGCTCAAAACAATAATACGATAGTGCCGCCCGACCCTATTCAGCAGTCGAATTTTTCGATTGGTGTAACTGGTGGTTATGGCCATTCTTTTCTGGTACCTTACCGGAACTATGCTTTTAACTCATCGTGGAACGCAGGTATTGCAGCGGTTTATTCACCATGGGTACACTGGGGTGTTGGAATCGACGCGTTATACTCGTCTGAAGGATCTACCTTTACCAGCGGTGATCTCAGGTACAAAACCACCCTCGGCTACGTTCGTGTTCCCTTAAAAGCTGTTTATTATTTTAATAAATATGAAAATGATTTCAGACCAAAAGTGTCGCTTGGCCCTACCCTGGGTTTTCTTGTAAACGAAGATAACACCAGTGACGCGTCTTCATTTGACCTTGGCGCAAACCTTTCGGCCGGTTTTAACTACAGGCTGCTCAGAGCCGTGTGGCTCAGCGCTGAAGCCAGCTATTACCAGGGCTTCCTGGATGTTTATAAAGAAAATACTGTAACTGACCTTAATGGTAATATCCGGGCAAATATCGGATTACACTTCGGTTTTTAATTGAATATAAGAGACTAAAAATCATCACTGAAAAAGCATTGCGTCGCAATGCTTTTTTTTGTTATGTAGGGCACCTTAACGCAAGCGATCTTATATTTATAAATTATTCAGCACGTTCTTATATTTGCTTGTATGTCTTATAGTTCAAAACGACAAACCACAACGTTGGAACTACTTCACATTAGGCCATACAAGTTTATTTAATGTTCAGAATGCGTATATTTATTCAAAAGAAATATTCTTGAACACTAACGAAAAACTTATCCATGATTTTTATACTGGGTTTCAGAACAAAGATTATAAAGTCATGCAGGCATGTTACGATGATAACGCAACATTCAGCGATGCTGTATTTACCGGTTTAAACGCTAAACAAACACAAGCCATGTGGGAAATGCTGATCAGGGCCGGCAAAGATCTGAGGCTTGAATTCAAAAATATTCGGGCTGACGAAAAAAGCGGTAGTGCAGAATGGGTGGCTTACTATACCTTTTCAAGAACCGGACGCCGGGTTACCAACCGTATTAAAGCTGAATTTCTTTTTCACAACGGTAAGATCATTCAACATAAAGATCATTTTGATTTTTACAAATGGGCCTCCCAGGCGCTTGGACTGCCTGGCATTTTACTGGGTTGGACGCGGTTTATCAGAAATAAAATAAGATCCGCAGCGATGAAAAATCTAAGTGATTTTATGGCTACAAAAAAACCCTGAATCCTTTCTCATCCACATTGCTTTGTTAGCTGTAATGGTAAAATAAAAAGGGTGCGGAGATCATCCCCGCACCTTTTTTCTTTTTGATTTTAAATATTTAAACTATCTCACCTCAACCACAAGGTATCTTGATGAACTCCAGAATTCTTCAGGATTGGTAATAGTAAGATTAGCATATTCTGTACCACTGTTTTCCTGTAATTGGTAAGAATTAACAGGGTGAAACGTGATCAGTTTAGGTTTTTTTCCCTGGATTGGAATGGTTTTGGTGTCGCGGATATCCACTTCTGTGAACGAAGCTTTATTTCTATAGAAGGCGTTTGACAACACTTCTTTTTTTCCTATCCCCAAAACTCCACCTTTCTTTTCGATCAGGTCTTTTTCCTTTAATTCTTTATAAGTGCCATACATAAACCAGGCTTTGTTAAGATCCTTATCCATTTTTGAGTTGGTAGCGGTCAATTCGTTTTTTTGTCCGGTTAAGGTATCGTTGGTCGCCTGCATGTTTTGCACGCGTTTGTTCAAATCTTCTACTTTGTATGATTCTTCTGCCAACTGATCTTTTAGCATGGCGATCTCATCTTCCTGTCTCGCAATCCTGAATTTGGTTTGAGATGCCAGCCTTGCCATGGCGCTTTTTTCCTTGCCTAATTTTCTTGCCTGGTCTTCCAATTGGGCGATCTTAGCCTGGTTGTCTTCAATTAAAGCATTAATGGCCTGTATATTGGCGATGATCTCCTGTTTTTTAGAAACACTTTCTGAGCCTGCATTGTTCACGATGATATTTTGTTTGATGCGGATCTTATCCAGGTTCTGGTTAATTTCATCCATGGTTGTCACAAGGGCGTCTTCAAGAGAGTCGCGCGAAGAACTGATTTCGTTGACCTGTTTTAAAGCGGCCTCTTCTTTTTCTTTATTGGTGCATGAGGTAAATGACATCCCCGCTGCCAGGCACGCCATTATCGGAAATTTGATTATTGATTTC
Organism: Bacteroidota bacterium; assembly: GCA_040386615.1. Taxonomy (GTDB): domain Bacteria; phylum Bacteroidota; class Bacteroidia; order B-17B0; family Aurantibacillaceae; genus Aurantibacillus. Next base: position 63,129 of record JAZKFC010000019.1, on the reverse strand, counting down.
ATTTTATGAGTTTATTAAGGATTAAATTGATATTCTGTTGTATTCAAAATGAGTGCCACCACCTTGATGATACTCCTTGTTCAGACTCATACCCGCCGATAGCTTTTGCAGCACCCAGCCATAGTTCAAAAAGAGATCCGCAGAGTGTTTGTTATCAATGTATGCCCTGGGAATTTTAAGACAGGTCGTTATAAAATTTAAACCTTTACACTACCCTTCTTTGCTACGACCTGTAGAATTTTGTTACTTTAAGGTACGTGGCATTGCGGTTGTCTTGAATTCGGTCATGGATCTCACAACTTTTATAGGGATAAGCGCAAGTGTATTTACGGGCGTGTCGCTGTTGCCACAACTGATTAAAGTGTTAAGGGAAAAAACCGCGAAGGGCATGTCGTTTAGCATGCTTTTGGTATTACTTACCGGCTTATGTTTATGGGTAATATACGGATTGCGAATAAACAACTGGATACTCGTGGCCGCCAACGGTTTCTCGGCCTTACTCAACGTGATGATCTTATCGGCCGGTATCTGGTACAGTGTCAGAAAATAACATGTTTACCCACGAACCATCATAAAAGAAGAAACCGGAGTAAAACGAGTTTAGTTCCGGCTTCCTTTTTCCCACACAAAGTCCTCAAAGATCATTGTATTATTTCTGAAAACAGCTCAAAATAGAAGTTTAGCTTTATTTTATAGACGACTGGAAAGGAGAATAAAAGAATAGTAGAATAATTTCCCCACATCCCCCGCTATTGTTTTTTATTTGATACAACGATCAGCACTGCAATTGGGTCCGCCTATAGGTGTATGTGGACCAATGGTTCCGGCTTTGACGAACCCCACTGGTAAATCAGTCCACTCACGTTCTGAGCCGGCGTATGTGTAAATATTGCCGAAAAATTCGCGCAAACCGTGGTTGAAGCCGGATAACCGTACAGGCAGGTGGGGTTAATGAACATGGCGACTGCGCTGAACTATTCTGAACATTGAAGAGCATCAATGGAAAAAGAAAAAAAAATTTCATGAGCGTTTTTTTTCTTATAACGAATTATAAAAAAATTGCCTTCAGGCAACAAAAAGCGGTTATCGATTTCAAGAATGTAAACCGCAAATGTAAAATTTACTATTTTTGTTTAAACATGTGACTAACCTGATATGAAAGCTTTCTTTGTCCTCATTTTAACCGCAATAAGCATTGCCTTCCGGGCACAAACAAACATCCCGGGCGGCAACCTGAGCGGCACACTTACCCTGGGCGGATCTCCTTACCTGGTGCAGGGTCACGTGATCGTGCCTCCCAACACTATCCTGAAGATCAACCCTGGAGTTGTGATAGAATTTCAGGGCCACTATAAATTAAATGTGCAGGGCCGCTTGCTGGCCCAGGGAAATGTCACCGACTCAATTACTTTTAGAGTGCCTGTCAACCAGATCAGTACGGGTTGGTGGGGTGTTCGTTTCGAAATGACAGGAGTTGCGCAGGATTCATCACTTTTAGAGTATTGTAAAATAAGGTACGGCAAAGCCAATGGCAACGGTGATGATTTTTGTGGCGGTGGCGTATTTATCAAGAATTTCTCAAAAGTGCGGGTCAGTCATTGCTACATTGCCGAGAACGATGCCTTTTTTGGTGCAGGGGTTTTTATTCACTGGGCCTCTCCCCTCATCAATAACAACGCCATTCTTAATAATAAAACACTTATTGGCATTGGAGGCGTTGGTGGCGCGGGCATTTGTTGTGATTCGGCAGCGTCCCCGCTAATCAGCCGGAACCTGATCGCAAACAATGTTATTCCCTTCAGTGGACACGGTGGCGGCATTGATTGCAATAACGCGTCACCTTCCATACAAAGCAATACGATAACGAATAACACCGGTGACTTGAACGGTGCCGGAATTGCGTGTATCAATGGTGCAGCTCCAATTATTAACAACAACATAGTTAATTTAAACAGCGGCGGTTCGGGCGCGGGTATTTATTGCGACAGTGGCGCCTCACCCATAATCACCGGCAATGCCATTCACAATAATACAGCCACAGCCTCAGGTGCGTTTCAGGCATACGGGGGAGGTTTATTACTCACTGGTGCCAGCAGCTTCCCTGTGGTGATAAAAAATATGATCCGCGACAATTCGGCGCTAACGCGCGGCGGTGGTTTAGAGGTGTTACTTTCCACGGCCTCAGTGCGTGAAAATACCTTGCACAATAACTTTTCTGGCGAAGGTGGTGGTATAAGCGTAATGGGAGGAGCAAACATTTTTCTGTCAAAAAATGTGATTACCAATAACCAGTCTACAATTGGAGGCGGGATCTCGCTGATAAGCGCAATTAATCAATGTTTGATCATCAATAACCTGATCGCCAACAACACCTCATTTTCAAACGGAGGTGGTATTGCTTCAGTAGGCAACTCGCCAAACATAAGTAATTGTGCCATCGTAAATAACAAATCCAACACTCATCCTTCTTACACCACATCAGTTAACGGCGGCGGCGGAGTTTACTTTGCCGCTGCCTGCAACGCCACGCTCACAAACTGCATTCTCTACAATAATGTAACCGGCAGTACAAATGGTCACCAGGTTTATTTAGATGACAACGCTTCTGATCCACCATTTTACAATTGTGCTGTTGAAGGCGGACAAGGCGCATTTTACACCAACGGTAGCGTTTATTCAGGAACCTACACGAATAATATCGTTGTGAATCCGTTTTTTGTTTCACCCTCAGCAGGTGCCGGAAATTCCTTTAATGGTTTAAACGCCAACTGGAATGTTACCGCCAATTCGCCCTGTATCAATAGCGGGAAACATGACACCACCGGGTTATTTTTACCTCCCCTTGACCTTGGCGGGATGGCCAGGGTAACCGGTTATGCAGACATGGGTGTTTATGAATCAGGTTCCTGCGCCGGCTTTCAGATCAATACCAGCATTTCACAAAATCCTCCCGCGCTAACGGTGGGCGCCTCAGGTACCTATCAATGGTTGAATTGTGCTTCTAATTTTGTTGCCCTACCAGGGCAAAACGGCGCCTCTTTTACACCCACAATCAATGGAAATTATGCGGTGGCCATCACCGCTTTTGGCTGTACAGACACCACTGCCTGTTTCCAATTGAGCACAGTTGGGATGCATAAAAATGTACAGGAGAATATTCCTACGGTTTACCCTAATCCCAGCCGGGGAGATGTTCAGGTAACCAATTTATCCGGCGGTTTAACCTCGCTTGAAGTAATGGATGAACTGGGGAGAGTGCTATATAGTATTGAAACGAAGGCAACGCAAGTTGACCTTCATCTGACTAATACTGGCTTGTATTTTTTGAGAATTAAATCCGCTGAAGAAAGCCAGGTAAAAAAATTGGTGATCTATTGAGGTATTCGTGCGGCGCGCTTAAACTGCCACCCCCGTTTTACTCACCTGCCTGTAAAGGAAAGCGGTACTGATATGTCTCCGTAAAAAGCGTGACTGCGAATCGGCATTCACCAGTTTCACATAGGTGTTTTCGGGCACGCCTAAATATTCGTAAACACTGCCATCAGCAAATTCTATGCGCAGACGCTTGGCTTTATATTCAATATCAGCGATGCCTGAAGTGCTAATCGTATTGGTATAATCTTCCAGTTGCGACTCTGTGGTCTCAGGCGCTATGCTCACCAGCGCATGGTAAGCCTCAATGATCTGCCTGCTTTTTTCTTCTCCAACAGAACGCTGACTGTCATCCTGGAACTTATCGGGATGATACTCTTTCATAAAATTCCGGTAAAGCGTTTTCAGCTCATTTAACTTTATGTTTTTATCTGCTCCTAATAATTTCCTGTACTCTACGATTTTTTTCATTGTTGATCCCGGCTTCAAATTTTTGGCAAAGATACCCTTTTTTTATGTTTAGCCGTTAGATATGATAAACTCGGCTAAAAGCCCTGGCTTTTGGATGGATCGGGGCACGTCAAAGGCTACCTGCTTCGTATACTGCTTTTTGATTTATCTCCGCTTTGTGAAAGCAGAACTTTCAACGATTAACTGAATAAAAAAAGGCTTAAGCTTTCGCTTAAACCTTTTGCTTTTTTCCGCGGACTGGACGGGACTCGAACCCGTCTCGGCTCAGCCGAGACCGTGACAGGGCGTCATTCTATAATAATTGATTAGTGGCTTGTTGCAACAACCACTCTATATACCGTCTATTTTGGCGTTTCAACAGTTTCTCCCTTTTTAATGCCTCTGTTTTATTCGGTAATTCCTCAACGTATACAAGTTTCCATGGACCTTTGCCCGAAGTATAGGTACTCAATCCGGAGTTGTGAGCAATCAACCTCTCTTCCGGATTCGCACTTTCACCTTTATAGTAGACGTCGAAATGGCTTGAATAAATTATATATACAAAATGTGGCACGTTATAAACAAAAGTAAGAGTAGAGGATTGTCGTCTCATGAGACGGAGCCTGAGCGTCCAAAGTCATAATTAAAAAAGGTTTAAGCTTTCGCTTAAACCTTTTGCATTTTTCCGCGGACTGGACGGGACTCGAACCCGCGACCTCCGCCGTGACAGGGCGGCATTCTAACCAGCTGAACTACCAATCCGTAATTTCAATCCGAAGCGAACGACCAGAGGAAGTTTTGCTTCTGGATTGGGAGTGCAAATTTAACTGTTTTATTTAACCCGACAAGTTTTTATTAAAAAAAATTTAAAGTTCCATTATTTGCTGCGCATGATTGGATGTATTCACGTTCGTGATCACTTCCTCTATGATGGCCCGGGGATTAATAATAAATGTCGTTCTCAATATCCCGTCGTATATCCGCCCAAAGAGCATTTTTTGTCCCCATACATCATAGGCCTTTATAATGGCCAGGTCTGTATCGGCAATCAGGGGAAAGGGCAAATCATATTTGGCAGCAAATTTGGCGTGCGATTTTTCATCGTCGGCGCTCACCCCTACCACCGCATAATCATTATCGCCCAGGAGTTTATACTCGTCGCGCAGGCTGCAGGCTGTGGCCGTGCAGGCCTCTGTATCATCCTTGGGATAAAAATACAGTATAATGGTCTTGCCCGGAAATGAAGCAAGGCCAATAGTTTGGCCTTGCTGATCTTTTCCTTCAAAATAGGGAGCAGGATCTCCTGCTCTCAACCTGCTTTGATGCTTTACAAAACTGCCTTCTTCACTATTCTTCTTCATCGCGACCTTTTTCAGAACTGTCGGAATTACCAGAGTTATTGTTTGAAGCATTATCCTCATGAGAAGGTGTGATCTTTTCTATCACCGTGCTCATAGTGTCTTTCATAAAATCGCTGACGGTATGGCCAAAATTATTAAGGGTGTTTTTTGCTTTAGCTGCCAGGCTCTTATTTGGAGCCTTCCTTGCCGCTTTTTTCGGAGCTGCTTTTTTTACCACTTTTTTTGCTGCAGTTTTTGCCTTGGCAACCACTTTTCTTACAGGAGCAGCTTTTTTAACTACTTTTTTCACTGCCTTTTTTACCGCTTTTTTTACGGCCTTTTTTACCGCTTTCTTCGGAGCCACCTTTTTAACTGCTTTCTTCACCGCTTTTTTAGCGGCTTTCTTAGGTGCAGCTTTTTTGGTCGATTTTTTTGGAGCGCTTTTCTTTGACGCTTTTTTAGCCGATTTTTTTGCCGGAGTTTTTTTCGCGGCTTTTTTTATTGATTTTTTTGCTTGTACTTTCTTTGCCATTTTGTTTTGGGTTTAGAGTTGTTTGAAGAATTGATGATTTATTTTGTTTTAAAATTTGTTGTTCATAATACTTACAATATAATTTTATGCCACAAATGCTGCACTTAGGACTTCTTGCCAAACAAACATACCTCCCATGCAATATCAACCAATGATGTGCTCTTGGCACTAAATCTTCAGGAATAAATTTAATCAATTGTTTTTCCGATTGCAAGGGATTTTTTGAATTTGTTGTCAATCCGATTCTGTTGCTTACCCTAAAAACATGCGTATCAACCGCCATCGTAGGTTTATCAAAGATCACCGACGCTATTACATTGGCCGTTTTCCGCCCTACTCCAGGCAGTTTCACGAGCTCGTCCACCTCTCCCGGCACCTCGCTCTGATACTCTTTTACCAGCATCTGTGCCATGCCAACCAAATGCTTAGCCTTGTTGTTAGGGTAACTGATGCTTCGAATATATGAAAAAACTGTTTCAGGTGTCGCCGCGGCCAGAGATTCAGCATTGGGATAATCTTTAAACAGGGCGGGGGTTGTAAGATTAACCCGCTTATCGGTACATTGGGCGCTTAAGATCACAGATACGAGTAACTCGAATGGATTATGATAATGAAGTTCGGTCTCGGCCAGGCCCACGTGGGTTTCAAAGTAATTTAAAACATGCCGGTAACGCTCTTGTTGGGTCATACTTGCGGTAAATTTAATTTATTTATCTATAAATTTAAACAGCGCGGTGTTATATTATTCGCTTATCCTTAATTTTGCACCTGAAATGAATGTATCGCGTGTTATAGCTTTTTGCCTGCTGATGATCATCATCGGAGCCTGTGAAAATAAAGCCAGGCAACCCGAAACCAGGGCCGAAAAACCAGATGCCGAAAAGGACAAAATGATCAGGGAACAATTTGTGAGGGTGAACCGCCAGGTAGCGCAAAAAGAAAGCGACGAGATGGACTATTACGCTAAAACCCATCAAATGCCCTTCATAAAAACACCCTCTGGCATCAGGTATTTTGTTTACAAACCCTCAGTAAAGGGCGACAGCGTGAAAAAAGACATGCAGATCACCATGAACTTCCAGGTGAAACTCCTCGACGGAACCGAATGTTATTCGTCAGCCACCGAAGGTCCAAAAACTTTTATTGTAGCCCACGACGATCTTGAAAGCGGCATTCACAGGGGTGTACAGTACTTAAAACGGGGTGATAAGGCTGTTTTTTTAATTCCCTCGGTACTTGCTCACGGTCTTTTAGGTGACATGAACAAAATTCCCCCACAAATGCCTATAGTATATGATGTGGAAATTCATTAAAAAGCGGCATTTTTCGCTTAACCTGGCCTTTTTAACCCTTGTTTTCCTTTCCTGCAACCACGGTCTTAAAAATAAAAAAGAATTTTCGCTGCATCCTTCGGGCTATTATTACCGGTTACTTTCGTTCAATGCCGATTCAGCCTGTCAACAGGCCGGACAAATAGCCAGGGTAGCGGCCACGTTTAGAACCCAGTCTGATTCGATCTTTTGGGACAGCCACAATAATTTAAACGATAATTTATTTATGAGCACCGACCCCGGAGCGGGACTTAATTTTTTCAGATCTCATGTCGCCGGATCCTGTGTTTCAGACAGTGTTTGTTTACTGGTTAAACCCAAATATTTTTTTCAGCAGCAATTTAAAAGCGACTCTGTTCCCTTCTTCAGTAAAACCGATTCAATAATAAAGATCAACTTCAGGATCACCGAATTATTAAGCGAGATACAATTTGAAAACCTTCGTGATAACCTGGAGAAAAAAGAACTCGCTGAGATCAGGAATTTTTTCACCACTGGCGCTGAAACTGAAGCGGCGCTCGACCCATTGGGTTTTTACTGGATTGTGAAACCGGCCGGTGTGAATTCATCAGCAGTTGAAGGCGGCGACCTGGTCACTTTGAGCTACGAGGGAAGGTTTTTGAACGGCAGGTTCTTCGAAAGATCAACAGGTTATTTTGATTTTGTATTCGGGACCCCGGACCAGTTATTAAAAGGTCTAAATAATGTTATCGGGCAGCTAAAATTAGGCCAAACTGCCAAAATATTATTACCTTCACGGCTTGCTTTTGGAGAAAGTGGAAGCAGCAACGGAATTGTACCTCCCTATACTCCATTAATTTACGAAGTAAAAATTATTGACATAAAAAAAACAAAATGAAAAAAAACCTAGTGGTGACAACAGCTGTAGCTGTTCTTGCATTTACAGCTTGTAAAAATTCAGATTTTGAAGGCTTCACCAAAGCCGACAACGGACTGCATTACAAATTTTTCAACCAGGATGAGTCCGGCCACAAAGCCGTATCAGGAGAAGCGATCAGTATCCGTTACATTCTCAAAAAACAATCAAACGATTCATTGATCTATGATTCAAAAACCAATTCACCCGATGGTATTAACAGGTTGGGCCTCGACACGTCATCTACAGTTGGCGGCATCGAAGACGCTTTAAAAATGATGGCCAAGGGCGATAGCGCTGGTTTTGTTTTAAATGCCGATTCATTTTTCCTGAAAACTAACCGCTCTAAAGAATTGCCTCCTTTTATTAAACCGGGTGAACACCTTTACTTTTACGTGAAAATGGTTGACATTAAGACCAGGAAAGAGGTTGAAGAGAACCAAAAAATGCAGATGGCCGAAAGAGAAGCCCAGTTGCAGGTTTTTAAAGACAAAGAATCTACCGACTACGCGAAATACCTGACCGATAATAAAATTACTACCCAACCAACTCCTTCGGGACTGATCTATATCGAAACCAAAAAAGGAAGTGGTCCTAATCCAAAAGCCAATGAAGTTGTAAAAGTACATTACACAGGCAAGTTGCTCGACGGTACCACCTTTGATAGTTCTATCGAAAGAGGACAGCCAATTGAGTTTCCTTTAGGACAAACGCAGGTAATTCCGGGTTGGGAAGAAGCCCTCATGCTGATGAAAAAAGGCGGCAAAGCTAAAGTGGTTATTCCATCGACGCTTGCCTACGGGCCACAAGGCAGGGGTTCAATCCCTCCTTACGCTACCCTGGTGTTTGAAATGGAATTAGTAGATATTACGCCAGGGATGCCGCAACAGGCCGAACCAATGCCGGCGGGTCACTAAACCTTAATTGAGCAGCTATACACAACACAAAAAATATAAACATGAAAAAACTATTGCTAGTAATCTCTGCCTTGTCGGTTCTGAATTTTGGAGCGATGGCGCAAAAAAAAGCGAAACAAAAATTAACTAAAATGGATAAAGAATTTCTGAGTAAACAACCTGATGGCATGTACGCCAAATTTGAAACCAACAAAGGCAGTATTTTTACAAATCTCGAATTTGTAAAAACTCCAATGACCGTTGCCAATTTTGTTGGCCTGGCGGAAGGCAGTATTAAAAATACCGTAAAAGCGCAGGGTACTCCTTATTACGACGGTTTAAAATTTCACAGGGTAATCCCTAATTTTATGATCCAGGGTGGTTGTCCTCTTGGTACAGGTACGGGTGATCCGGGATATAAATTTCCTGATGAGATCGACACTACATTGAAACACAACCGTCCGGGAATTTTAAGTATGGCTAACGCCGGTCCCGGAACCAACGGTTCGCAGTTTTTTATCACTCACGTTGAAACACCGTGGTTAGATGGCAAACACACAGTTTTTGGACATGTGATCCAGGGCCAGGATGTGGTGAACAAGATCGTTGGTAACGATACTTTAAAACACGTGGTGATCCTTCGTAAAGGAAAAGACGCTGAAGCGTTCGACGCAGCTAAAGTTTTTGAATTTGAAAAAACAAATGTTGTTGCAAAACAGGAAGCAAAAAACAAAGCTGCTGCAGAGGTTAATAACAAGATCTTAAATGAAAAATACGGTTCGGCTAAAGTAACTGCCAGTGGTATCAAGTATTTTGTTGAGAAAGAAGGTACGGGTAAATCGCCTGTGGCCACCGACAACGTGACCGTTCATTACACCGGCACCTTTTTAAACGGTGAAAAATTCGACAGTTCTGTTGACCGCGGACAACCTGCGACCTTCCCTTTAAACCAGGTAATTCCGGGCTGGACGGAAGGTTTGCAACTGATGAAAGAAGGTGGAAAAATGAAACTGATCATCCCACCGAACCTGGCTTACGGTGAAGGCGGCCGCCCCGGCATCCCGCCAAGCAGCTGGCTGGTGTTTGACGTAGAGTTAATAAAAGTAGGACAATAACATATCCCTTCAATACAAATTAAAACCCGGTTCTGCCGGGTTTTTTTATGTCATAATCTGAGCTCTTTCTTCGAAATCCATTTTGGCCATAACTACCTATTTTACCCTGGATATGGCCAAAATCAATAAATTCATTTTGGCCATATCTGGCATTTTTAATATATTTATGGCCAAAATGAAATCATGCTCACAGGCAGAGAAAAGGAAATCGCAATTCTAAAAGCCAGAATGGCTTCCAAAAGGTCAGAATTTCTGGCCTTGTATGGCAGGCGCCGGGTAGGGAAAACTTACCTGATAAGAACTGTGTTCGAAGGCAGGTTTACCTTTCGCTTAACGGGCCTTGCACAGGCATCGTTACAAGACCAACTGGCTAACTTTAACCTTGCCATGCGCGATCAGCATTACCAGAAAAAACGCGCAAAAGCCGAAAACTGGATGAAAGCTTTCCAGCAGATCAGGCAAGTGGTGGAAAAATCAAAAGAAAAGAAAAAAATTATTTTCATCGACGAGTTGCCCTGGTTTGACACTGCGCATTCAGGCTTCATTTCAGCATTGGAACATTTCTGGAACAGCTGGGCCTCGGGCAGAAAAGATATCTTATTAATAGTATGCGGATCTGCGGCCTCCTGGATGATCAATACACTCATCAACAATAAAGGGGGCTTGCATAACCGCGTTACCCAGAAAATAAAAATCGAACCTTTTACACTGAAAGAGTGTGAAGAACTACTCAAGCACCGGAAGATCAACCTGGACCAATACCAGATCATACAGCTATATATGGTTTTAGGCGGGATTCCCTTCTACTGGGATGCCATTGTAAAAGGACTAAGCGCAGCTCAAAACATTAACAGACTTTGTTTTGATCCTAACGGCCCGTTGACCGGGGAGTTCAATAACCTTTTCAAATCACTGTTCAATAAAGCTGAGCGGCATACAGCCATTGTTATGGCACTGGCTAAAAAAAACAAAGGCCTTACCCGCGACGAGATCAGAGCTGAAAGCAAACTACCCAGCGGCGGGGGTCTGAGCAGGTTACTCGAAGAGCTCGAAGAAAGTGGGTTTATCAGACGATATGTTCCATTTGGCAAAAAATCAAGAAACAGCCTCTACCAGCTCAGTGATTTCTTTTCATTGTTCCATTTAAAGTTTATAAAAGGACAAAAGACATTCGATAAAAATCACTGGATGAAGATGATCGACAGTCCGAAGCACAGAGCCTGGAGCGGGTATGCCTATGAACAGGTTTGCCTGGCGCACATCCCGCAAATAAAACAAGCGCTTGGCATCAGTGGCATTGAAACAGAAACGTCGTCGTGGAAAAGTTTACAGTCGGAAGACGGCGCGCAGATCGACCTGGTGATTGACCGCCGGGATGGCGTGATCAACCTTTGTGAAATGAAATTTTCAATCAATCCGTTTACAATTGACAAAAGCTATGCGGCCCTGTTACGGAATAAAGCCGGCACGTTTAAAAGCGAAACCCAAACCAGGAAATCTGTCTTTATTACAATGATTACCACTTTTGGCCTGCAAACCAATGCTTATTCAGGAAACGTACAAAATGACCTGAAAATGGATGTTCTGTTTTCAAACACTGAAGTTTGAGTCCACCCCTGCCTTCACCCTACTTTTTCGCTTCCAGTCGCCAGGCCGCAGGTTATTTCTTTGCAAATACCCCTTTCATAAAATCAAACACCAGGTAGGCAATTAATTTTCCGGTTTTGTTATCGGCCTTAATATGGGATAATACCGGCGCACCTTCGGCAACGTGGAGATAAAGTGTATTGGCGTTTACCGCACTTTGATAAACATATTGCCTGGCCTGGGTGGGTGAGATACCACTACTGGTCTTGGCACTGGACGGCACATTGGTAATAGCATCCAGGTCAATCTCAACACCGCAGGGTTCATTTCCCACAAAGCCAAGGCACTGTTTGAGCGCCGCGCTGAAGCCCAGTTCCGATCTTACAAAAACCGACTCGTAGGTGTTGTAAAATAAATGTACCGGGTCATTTTTAAATTTATTCAGGGCGGGTTGATTATTGTACTGTTCGTGCATGCAACACACCGCGTATTTACCCAAAAATCCCTGCTCATAGGCATAACTGAAACCATTGCCACTGTGCCTGCCCTCAGGTTCCCTAAAATCGAGATGCGGGTCGCAGTTGATCACATTTATCTTTTTATCGAGCGCCAGCGAAGCGCCTTTGATGTTGCCATAGGCGTTGTTATGTCCGCCTCCAATCACAATTGGGATCTTGCCCGCAGAAATGATCTGTTTCATGACTTCCGTCACACGTTCATCCACCACCGACACAAGATCGCGCAGTTTTTTTACGTCCTGTTTATTTTTAAGATCAAGTTCCGACGCGTCTTTCATCAGATCATCCACAAAAATTTCGCCCAACACCAATACCGAAGCAGGATCAAAAAAATGATTGCTCTGCTGGTTTAAAAAACTCTCGAGTGCAGGCCTGAAAGCGGTGCTCGCCCCTGCCCTGCCATAGTTGGCCCTTACCCCAATGTCTTCAGCAATGCCAAACAAAACAAACTTACAATCGTTTTGCGCAAGGTCGCTTTGCCAATTGGTAGAAAAAGAACCTATCACCTCTCCTATTTTCTCCTCACCGCTCCTTGGTCTCGTTAGTTTAAGGAGCTCCTCTTTCGTATAAATTTTTACTGTTTGCATAACGGCCACGAAGGTATTAAAAAATGGTCACCTCACCATGATCTTCATCATCGGAAACTCCCTGGGCCCATCCGGAGCGTCAACTTTAATGTTTTCAATATAAAGTTTACCTCCGGGTTTCAATTTAGAAATCGCCTGCCTTGCCTGTGGCGTCAATTGGTTGCCCTGGCAAACAAATTCCTGTCCCATGCCGTTAATAACCGCATACAGGATAAAGCCGGTAACTTTAAAAGGCGCGTTAAATTCAAACCCTGAGTTGTCAACGCCTATGGTTGTTATGTTTCTTGCCTCGTGCTGCTTCATTTCAAGAGTACCAAAAGAGGTTTTTCCACTGATCTTTAAAGGTGGGTTTGGGATTTTTTTCACGCGAAAGATCTGTGGTGTGCCTTGAGCCCTTAAGCCCTCATTCGTTCTTTGCATTACGGTGATCATGCATGTTCCTGTTCCTGTTACCTTTGTGGTGTATTTACCATTACCATTATTAATAAGGCTTCCGCCGCAACCTTTAATATTCACAACCAGGTCGGTGGGAGCCACGCCGGCAGCCGAAACGGTAATGGGATTGTCGATGCCGGCATAAAATACGTTCATTTTGTCGGGACTCACGGCTACCGCAGAATTAGCAACAATGTATTCGTTTTCGTACCTGAAATATTTATAGGTGCCGGTGCCCTCCCTGAATTTGATCCACCCCTTAATTTCTTTATGCCCGGGTGCACCACTTGGTAATTTTATTTTACCGGTACCTTCCTCAATAGGAAGAAAGGTGGCGTCTCCGGCAACTTTACCGGTGGCAGTATCCACATCGCCTAAAATAAACTCAAGGTTGTCTTTTTTAAAATCGGTTGACGACGCGGTTAAAAAAACGTCGGCTGTATAAGGTGTTCCGGCCTGAACATAATTGCTTACCGGTACAATGCGCGCCTGCATCTGGTTAAACCTCACCGATAATTTACCGGAGGCTGCGGCAAAGGCGTTCACCATTTCAGCTTCTATGTTGCTGATATCTCCCTGAATTTTCGAAAGGTTGGTAACTGCCGCCGCAAGGGGCATATTATAAAAGTTCTTGAACTCCCATCTCAGCGCCTTGCCCTCCTTATCTTTAAAATTATCATGGGGGGCCAGCGCGCCAATTTTATTTTTAAGAACAAGGTAGTCGCCGGTTGGCAACCTCAGACCGTTTTTGTTTTTCATTTCGTCAATTACCCTGTTCAGCGAGTCGCTGAGGCCGCTTATCGTTTGCCTTAATTCCAGCGCCGAGTACAAGCCTGTTTTTGGCTTTGTTTCGTCGGGCCCTATCAAAAAATACGTGGGCCTGTCAACATCATCCAGGCGCTCAAGCGCAGCCAGCTTCAGTGTGTCGGCGCCTTCCTCATCTTCAGTGTAGAGTTTCAGGGCACTTTTAAGTTTTTCAACATAATCGTAAGAACGACGCGTTAACCTGGCAATCTCTCCTGCTTTTGAATAGTAGGGCACAAATTCATGATGGCCCTGCTGTATGGCTTCATCAAAACTTTGCATCATTTTTTTTGTGTTGTTGTTCAGATTTTCGTTGCCTGATTCAATGCTTTCGTTGATGGTCACAAAACCATCGAGCACCTCGCGGCTTACATTCAGTGCCAGCAGGCAGGTAAGCACCAGGTACATCATTGAGATCATTTTTTGCCTCGGGGTTTCTTTAGTATTGCTCATATCATTTACAATTAAGGATTGTAAAAAATATAAAGCCAAAAAAAGAAAATTGTTACAGTGTTTATTTTTTTAAACAGGCTGTAACCTTTAGATGATTTTTAATTATGAATGCCTGAACAAACAGAGCTAAAAATATTTTAGTTACTCAGGAAGACAAACCAGTCCCACTCCGCCGGGTTTCCAATTCCCACGCTTGGCGTATAAAGAAATACACCGATATGTTTATTATACGGAAGGTAATCCTGCACCACTTTTAATTGACTGATGGCTTTCCATATTGCCGTAGTATTGATAGGTCCAAAACCATCCTCAAATACCGTCTGGAATCGCGAAGAATCTGGCTTGACAAGCGCATTGTTAATATGAACAAATGTGGAAGAACTGTCAAAAGACACCGGAAATTTAATTTCCCCCCTTCCCATCCAGATAATATCCCCATCGAAAAGCAGGTCGTTCGACAATCTGTGAAAAATGCGGATATTTCCAAAATCCCCGGGGGGTTTAAGATTAATCTTTAAAGGGATGCTGTCGCCCGTAATCATCGATTGCGAAAGACTGATCTCTTTTCCTCCTTCGAAAGTACCTGTTGTAAAATCAACGATCAGCAATTGGATCTTATTTGTAGGAGTTACCTGTTTCGGCGGAACGATATGCTCAATGGGTTCTTCAATTTTAGGACTTTGTTTTTTACAAAATGAAAAGGTGACCGCAAATAAAAGAAAACAAACAAGATTTTTCATAATTCGGGGTTTATCTTTTGACATCAAGTATCGTACCATTATTAATTATCGACTTCAAAATGCCTTTACACACATAAAATCAGAAAAGATCTTTTTCCACCCCCGGGTTTCTTACAAATGAAGAAACATTTGTGCTGATCTAAAACGACAAATATTAACCACCGCCGTAACTTTTTTTATGGAACCAGGTTATTAACTACATCTAAAGAACAGTTTAATTTGATAATTCTAAAACCTCAAGCCATGAAAAATACAATTATTCTTCTGCAAATAGTTTTTTGTCTCGCCTTTGTTAACAGCGCGGCACAGGTCAACAAATCGTTTAAAACCACAGTTCCCCTGCCTGCACAAGGCAAGGGAGTACGTAACCTGCTTGAGTCGCTTGTGGGCCAGGGTATTGTTCTTAAAAATTATTCTATTACCAGGGCCACCGCTGAAGACGCTTTTGGCTTTTTTGAAGACGAAAAGGCCAGTCTAGGTATGAAGAAAGGTTTGTTAATGACCTCTGGCGGTATCAGTCTGCTCACAGCCGCCAACACAAGCCAGGGCTTTTCACGCAATAATCACTTATCCTCCTATAACGTACGTGGCAAAAATATTATTGAAGATACCTACCCCGAACTCAGCAGAATACTAAAAGGTCAGCCTCCCACTTACGATGCCTGCGTGATTGAACTGGACATTGTACCAACGTCGGACACCCTGAGCTTTAACTATGTTTTTGGTTCCGAAGAATACGACGAATACGTAGGCTCGACGTTCAACGATGTGTTTGGCTTTTTTATAAGTGGCAGGGGAATTGAAGGTGAGAAAAACCTTGCGGTAGTTCCGGGAAGCGACACGCCGGTGAGCATCAATACCATTAATGGCGGCGAAGAAGGTACAACAAACGAGGGGTCCAATCCATCGTTTTATGTGCGTAACATTGACGGTCATCTGCCCATTGAATACGACGGCCTCACAAGGCTGATGGAGATCAGGCAGCGGGTGATCCCCTACGAAACCTATCATCTTAAAATGGCCATTGCCGACGTTGCCGACGACGCCCTGGATAGCGGGGTTTTTATAGAAGGACAGAGTTTTATAGCTTATGAAAAAAGTTACAATGTGCTCTTTGACCAGAACAGCGCTGTAATAGACCAGGGTTATAAGAAAATGCTTGACGATTTTGTGGCCGTATATAAAAATAAGCCTGGCGATCAGGGAAAAATAATGATCACCGGGCACACCGACAGCGATGGTTCGCAGGAATACAATGATCTGCTGGCGGCCCAAAGAGCTTCAAGGGTTTACGAATACTTAAGTGCGTCGGGCCTCGAAAGCACAAACATGCTGCTGGTGTCGAAAGGAGAGAACATGCCCAGAGGAAATAATTACGATGAAACCGGGCGGCACCTGAACAGGCGTGTTGAACTGAAAATATGCGGTTCACTGGCGCAATATGAAAGCGCTAAAACCGGTGAGTTGACTGCCTCAGCGGAAACAAGCGCGATTAAAGACAATTACCCCAACCCTTTTGATAACAGTACCAGCATAAGGGCATTTATAAAACCCGATGTTAAAGTCGCGTATCTCTCAATAGTTGATGTAAAGGGCAACCTTGTAAAGGTTATTCACTTGTTGGAAAGAGGCAACACTGAAACTTATTTCGGCGGCGAAAATCTTGCTAACGGGGTTTATGTGGCCACCCTGAATGTTGATGGTAAGGCTGCTGGCAGCACTAGGATGCTGCTTCAAAAATGATAGCAATTATCTTTGTGCCTATGGCTATCGTCCCGATAGCTATCGGGATTACTCCAGTGATTTTGAAAAATAGTTCCACACAGGATCGTTGCTAAGCGGCAAAGCTGTAATTTTTATCGCTTCCTGTTTAACCGGGTGAACGAATTCAACCAGGTAGCTGTGCAGGTGAATAAACCCTCCCTCGTTGGTTCTGCCAAAACCGTATTTCAGGTCTCCTTTAATGGGGCAACCAATAGCAGAAAGCTGGCAACGGATCTGGTGATGACGGCCGGTTAACAATTTTATTCTCAATAAATGGTAGTTATCAGAAGAGGTCAGGAGTTCGTATTCCAGTTCAGCCCTTAAAGTCTGATTGTTGGGCTTATCAAGGGCCCTCGACATATTTGTCTTTTCATTCTTCACCAGGTAGTGAACCAGGGTATCGGATTTTTTAGGCGGTTTATTTTTCACAACCGCCAGGTAGGTCTTGTGTATGGTTTTTTCGCGGAATAATTCGTTGAAGCGTGAAAGGGCCTTGCTGGTTTTCGCAAAAATCACAAGGCCGCTTACCGGTCTGTCTAACCGGTGGATCACACCACAAAAAACGTTTCCGGGTTTATGGTCGCGTACCTTAATAAAATTTTTGATCTTCTCGCTCATGGGCATATCGCCGGTTTTATCGCCCTGCACGATCTCCGAAGGCATTTTATTCACCACGAGAATATGATTGTCTTCGTAGGCTATCTGCTCTTCCCAGATTGATTCCTTATTAATGGCTGTGATCATTACCTGATGCCTGTTTTGGTTTTCTTTTTCCCTGATTTAAACAGCAGGTTAAATTTATTTTCTATGCCTTTTGAGGGCGACAAGGCCGGTGATTGTGCCAGGTACCCAAAGTTATTCACAAGGAAATAAGCCTCAGATCCTGTCACAAAATAATTATCCTTGGCAGTTTTTGAAAGAGAGCGCTCATCATTGAACCAGATCGCCCAATCCTGTTTGGGATTAGTCCTGAGATAATCTTTGTAGGCCTTAAGGCTATCATCCACACAAATACTGATAAAACTCACTTTGTCGCCGAATTTCTTTTTTAAGGCCATAATTTTAGGCATTTCTTTAAGGCTTTCGGTGTTAGTTGTAGCAAAAAAATTGAGGTAAACCCATCTGCCTTTATAGGAAGCCAGTGTGCCCATGGTGCCATCCTTGGTGCGCGCGGTAAAACCCGGCGCAAGCGAACCCGGCTGCATTTTATTAAAATACGTGATCATGGTGGAGGTAATTCTCTTATGCTCCTTATTTGCCGTTTGAACATTCAACTGCGACACTATGTTTTTAACAGCAGCCTGATCAAAATCAGGACTAAAATAAAAATCCCAGAGGTTTTTGATGATCACCAGTTCACGGATGCTGTCTTGCTTTAAAAATTTATCCTCTTTTAAAAAACCAACCAGCGTATTGTAATCCTGCTTTACATTAATAATATTAAAAAGCGACTGCCCTTTGCGCGTAGAAGCGACCGCTTTTACATATCCCGAAAAACAGGTATTAAAAAACTGCATGTAGTCATGATGGTGGTAAAGGATGGGTTTGTTGATGATATACCCATTGATCAGGTAGTTTTCGCCACGCGACACACTCGCGTTAATGGAAGCAATTGAATATTCAACATAGGTTTTAAAATAGGCATTGGCGATCTTTTCATAACGTTTATCACAGATTTTTTTTAGGGAGTCAGCCCTTTTAAACATGACCGGGCGCGAGAGAAAACGGCTGTCTGCGGTGCCGAAGAGGTTATTGAATTGGCCCTCATAATCAAAGATCAGGGCGTTTAATTCAGTACTGTCATTGCCTATGATGCCAATGTTCACGTAAAGTTCAGCATCATTGTTATAGTTCATGTTTTGATCGAGTTCAGGAATTGTAACGCCATAAATAAAATCGGGTTGAACATACAGTTTGGCCACCACGTTGTCTATCCTCAGATGAACCGGTTTTGTATCTTCAGAATGCATCGCCAATTCAAAGTAACCATCGGCGCCAATAGTATCCTGGTCTTCACGCTGGTTAATGCCGGTGATATTATCTGTAACGGTGAAGGCCTTAATGACTTTTCCGGCGTAGGACTGGTGGGCTTTTCCTTTAATACTGATGTTCTGGGAAAGAGCTTTGCTGAGCGCAAAAATCAAAAGAAAAAAAAGATATTTAGTTGTAAAGGTGATTGGGATATAATGAATGGGTTATAAAAAGATACAGGTTAATTCTGAACACGGGCAATTTTAAACATGTCGCGGTAATTATCAGATACCGATTTTAAAGCAGCGTTACCCCCGTTGCTGATCGTTTCAATGTCAAGATCCGCCGGATTTTTAAAGATCTCCTCCATCAATACCTGGTAAAAAACAGAACTCTTTTTCCCGTTTTTGGCCACGATAGGATCAGCCAGTGTAAAAGTACATTTTTGCAGGGCATTATTTTTTCCTGTGAAACCACCTACGTGAATTGCAAAGTCTTCTTTGTTGGGATCGCCTGTTCTGCAGTCGCCCTCCAGTTTAAAAAAGATGTAACCTGAGTTCCATTCCCAAAACATTTGCTCCTCTACACTGAGGTCGCCTGTTTGGGCGCCGCTGACATTTCTCGCGCTATCTACCCCTATAATGAACTCAATACCAGTGTATGTACCTTCGGGTACATTGTTAATGGTAAATGCCTCTTTCAAATCAATGTGTTTGTTCACGTGGTAACTCTCAGGTTCAGAGAATACAAAACCATCCATTCTTTTTAATTTAACGTTGGAGATGTAATAATTAAAACGTCTCACGGTGAAGCTATCTGCGTAAAAATTAACGTACCAGACGTTGGGTTTTAAAACCTTGCCATTCATCAGCGCTTCAAAACTCATGGCTACAGCGGGAGCTGAAGTTGGAGGAACAACCGGATCTTCTACTTTTTCATCCTTTTTGCAGGAGAAAAATAAAAATGAAGTACAAAGGGATAAAATTAAAAGTGACTGTTTATGCATACTCAAATTTACGATAAATTTACTGTTTACGGAACCGGGTCGTAACCATGCCCGCCCCAGGGGTGACAACGGAGGATGCGCTTTAGCCCCAGCCACGAGCCCTTTAAGCCACCGTATTTGTTAATGGCCTGTATTGCGTATTCGCTGCAGGATGGCGTGTAACGACAGGCATTGGGCAATAAAGGGCGTATGGCGACCTGGTAAAATTTAACTAAAAGAATAGCAGGTTTTTTGAGCATGATCAGGTCGCAGATAATTTGAAATAAATTCTGAACTGTTATTTTATGTTTAATTTCAAAAAGCTTTCGCCATTTAAAAAACCTTCGAGCCTGTCGCCTATTTTAACCGGCCCTACCCCTTCCGGCGTACCGGTATAGATCAGGTCACCTGTTTTGAGGGTCACAAATTTTGAAATATAGGAGATCACCTTATCGAATGAGAAAATAAGATCGCCTGAATTACCGTTCTGTTTTATTTCGTCATTTATTTTTAGTTCAAAATTAATGGTTCCGGTTCCCAGTTTTTCTTTACTGATAAATTTCCCGATTGGCGCGCTGTTGTCAAAAGCCTTGGCTATTTCCCAGGGTAGCCCCTTCTCTTTACATTTGGCCTGTATATCACGGGCGGTAAAATCAATGCCCAGGCCTATTTCTTCATAATATTTATGGGCAAACTGCTCGTCTATATGTTTGCCGCTTTTGCTGATCTTAATCACCAGTTCAATTTCGTGGTGCAGGTCTTTTGTAAATTCAGGAAAATAAAAATCACCTTCTTTCAGAAGCGCTGTGTCAGGCTTCATAAAAAATACGGGTTCGGCCGGCACTTCCGACTTCATTTCCTTTGCGTGCCCGGCATAATTACGTCCTATACAAATGATCTTCATAATTAATTATTTATTGGCGTTCTGCGCCGGATTGTGAGACAAATAGGGTAAATATAACACAAAAATTTCAGCTTTAATTCATACATTTACTCCCATTAATATGGAGCAAAATTACGACATTATTGTTATTGGCGGAGGCATTGTTGGCCTTGCAACCGCGTACAAACTCACTAAATATCATCCCAACAAAAAGATACTGGTGCTTGAAAAGGAAAAAGAAGTGGCCCAGCACCAAACCTCACACAACAGCGGTGTGATTCACAGCGGCATTTATTATAAACCCGGCTCCTATAAAGCTAAGAATTGCGTGGACGGCCGCCGCGAACTGGTTAAATTTGCCAGGGACTACAAGATCGCTCACGATATCTGTGGGAAATTGATTGTGGCTACCCACGAAAGTGAACTGGCCCACATGAACAAAGTTTTCGCCAATGGCCTCGCCAATGGTGTGGAAGACATGGAAATGATAGACGCTAAACGCATTAAGGAAATAGAGCCATACTGCGTTGGCATAGCCGGCATAAGGGTGGGTTGTACCGGAATTATAGATTACCTGCAGGTAGCAAAAAAATATGTTGAACTTAT
Organism: Bacteroidota bacterium; assembly: GCA_040386615.1. Lineage (GTDB taxonomy): Bacteria > Bacteroidota > Bacteroidia > B-17B0 > Aurantibacillaceae > Aurantibacillus. The sequence continues at coordinate 41,883 of JAZKFC010000019.1, read as the reverse complement.
AGAAGCAGGCAACAACGGCAGCAAAGTAATGACCTCACAGCATGTGACCGGTTTTGAAAGAGGCACCGATCAAACAGTTGTGATCACCAAATCATCAAGGTTCACCGGCAAACACATTATCACTACCTCTGGACTTCAGGCCGACAGGATGGCAAAAAAAGAAGGTCAGAAAAGTGACGCCGCCATTATTGGCTTCAGGGGCGATTATTATGATCTCACAGAAGAGGGTCTTCACAAGGTCAAACATCTTATTTACCCGGTACCTAATCCCAAATTTCCTTTCCTTGGCGTACATTACACAAGAATGATACACGGAGGCACTGAATGCGGACCAAACGCTGTGTTTGTATTCGACAGGGAAGGTTACAGCAAAACGGCTTTCAGTTTTAAAGATACCGCCGATGCTTTTGGATTTAAAGGCACCTGGAAATTTTTCGGAAAACACTGGCGTTTTGGCCTGGATGAATACAGGGGCGCTTTTAGCAAGACCTATTTTCTGAACCGCCTCCGTAAGCTGATCCCAAGTCTGCAAATGGACGACATTGAAGCGAGTCGTTGTGGTATCAGGGCCATGGCGCTGGGCCCTGAAGGAGAAATGCTAGATGATTTTAAAATCGAGAAGCACGGCAATGCCATGCACGTGATCAACAGTCCGAGCCCCGCCGCTACCGCGAGCCTGGCTTATGGCAATGAGATCGCCCTGATGGCTACGGAGTATTTCAATTTAAAATAGTTTTAAATCAATGGCCAGCCAATGAAAGATCAAACACTTTTATTTGTTTATTTCCTGGTCTTATGCGTTTTTTGCTCCTGTAAGGTTTATAACCCTACCATGGGCAGCAGTTTTAAGAAGTTCGCAGCTTATCCCTGCAGGGCCAAACAAAAAAATGTTTTCCTGTTCTTTGAAAATGATACCGTTGACTTTAAATTTAAAAAACTGGGAAGCATCGAAACCTTTGGCAAGGCGAGTGATGATGAAGGTGAAATTACCGACCGCCTTAAATACACGGCTTTTCAAAATTGCGCCAACGCCGTTATCGGCATAAATACCCAAACTGTAACCAAAAACTATGGGGGAGAATACAGAACCGGATCAAAGACCTATGTGTCGAAAATATACAAGGGTGTAGCGGTGAGGATCGAGTCAGACTCATTGTACAAAAGCAATAAACTGGGGAATTCACAGGACCTTTCCTTTATAAAAAACACCATTAAATACACCCACGAGCGCAAAAAAAAAGCGATCAGCACAGCGGTGTTTGCGGTAGCATTCGCGGCGGTTTTCGTGGGCATCTACGTTTTAACCGCTTACCATTAATTTAAAATATTAATTTTTTTAATTACATTTATACAATATGAGCAATAGCAGCTTAAAAGGAACAGGGGTGGCGATCGTCACACCATTCGACGCCAAAGGAAAAGTAGATACAGCAGGCTTAACTGCAGTGGTAAAGCATCTGCACGCCGGTAAGGTTGACTACATTGTTGCGCTGGGCACTACCGGCGAAAGTGTAACGCTGAGCAAGGACGAAAAAAAACTGGTAATTGACACCGTTATTAAGGCGAACGGCAAAAAACTACCTTTGGTACTGGGCATTGGCGGCAACAACACCCAGGAGGTGATCGACACGATACACAAAACCGATCTTAAACCGTTTGAAGCCATTCTTTCGGTTGCCCCCTATTACAATAAACCCAACCAGGAAGGGTATTACCAGCACTATAAAGCGGTTTCGGCCGCCACAAAAAAAGACATTATTCTTTACAATGTTCCTGGACGAACCGGCAGCAATGTGACATGGGAAACCCAGGTAAGGATAGCGAAAGATTTTAAAAATATTGTTGCCACCAAGGAAGCCAGCGGCAATATGGAACAGATCATGAAAGTGATAAAGAACAAGCCGAAAAATTTTATGGTGATCAGCGGTGATGACAACCTCACCCTGCCTATCATAGCGGCTGGCGGTGATGGCGTTATTTCGGTAGTGGCCAACGCTTTTCCAAAAGACTTTAGTGAAATGGTGCGACTGAGTTTAAAACACAAATTTCATGAAGCGCAGAAACTGCATTACAGACTGGTAGACATCACCGACCAGCTCTTCGCCGATGGAAATCCCGGTGGGATAAAATACGCTTTAAGTCTTTTAAAGAAATGCGAACCTTATGTGCGTTTGCCTTTGTGTGAACCCAACGATCACGTAAAGCAGGCCCTTGCCAAACTAATAAAGAACTATAAATGAGTAAAGTAAAAATATTAAGTACCCTCCAGATCAGGCAAAAGGTGAACCGCCTTGCTTTTGAAGTGTATGAAAATAATTTTTCGGAAAAAGAACTGCTGGTTGTTGGCATCGATGGCAACGGGTACAAGGTAGCCCAGCAACTGGGTGAAAAGCTCCGCGAGATCTCTTCCATTAAGATTAACCTCGGCAAAATAAAACTGAACAAGGATAAACCCTGGGAAGGCGAGCCGGTAACCGATTTTGACGAAAAAGCCTTCGTGAACAAAACCATTATCCTGGTGGATGATGTGTTGAACAGTGGAAAAACGCTGATGTACGCTGTTAAGCTCTTTCTCGGCAAACCCGTCAAAAAGATCAACACTGTGATCCTTGTTGACCGGAGTCACACCCGCTTCCCGGTAAAAGCCGACTATGTTGGGCTTACACTGAGTACCACGCTGCAGGAACACATAGAAGCGGATTTTTCCAGGAAAGAAAAAGAAGCGGTTTATTTAACTTAAAAAATTGGCTGAAGCTTCAAAAATATCAAAACAAAAGCGCATCCAGGATCTAAAACTGAATGCCCTGCTTGAGATTACTAAAGCGATCAACAATAACATCACCACCTCAAAACTTCTCGACCTTTACCAGGATATTCTTGAAAACCGCCTGGGTGTTGGTAAACTGGTTCTGTTCAGTTTCGACAATGAATGGAAATGCATTTTAAAATATGGTATCGACCAGCAGTTTAACCATGTAGTGTTTGAAGATGAACTGCTAAAGATCCAGGAAATTGAAACCATTACTTTTAACAAAGGTGAACTGAGCAAGAGTTTTGAGATAGTGATCCCGGTTTTTCACAAAAAAGTACCGCTGGCCTTCGTTTTACTTGGCGACGTGAATCAACAGAAACTGGAACTGAGTGCGGCGATCAAACACCTGCCCTTTGTTCAGACGTTAACCAACATTATTATTGTTTCTATAGAAAACAAAAAACTCTATAAGGAGAACATACAAAGGGCCCAATTAAAAAAAGAGCTGGAACTGGCGCAAAACATGCAGCAAATGCTTTTTCCGAAGAACCTGCCCGACACGCATTCGCTGCAGGTGGCGGCCACCTATTTACCTCACCAGCAGGTTGGAGGCGATTATTATGATTTTATTGAACTTAACAACCACGAGTATATTTTCTGTATTGCCGATGTGAGCGGTAAGGGCATTCCCGCGGCGCTGCTAATGAGCAACATACAGGCCACCCTCCACAGCCTCACCAACTATACACACAACCTGAAAGACATAGTTATTGAGCTCAACAAGGGTGTAATAAAAAACGCCAAATCCGAAAAATTCCTGTCCATTTTTATCGGTAAACTCAACACCAAGAGTCAGCAATTCACCTACATTAACGCTGGGCACAACCCCCCGATTCTTTTTTATGAGAACAAATGCTCCGAATTGTCAAAAGGGTGCCCGCTGCTTGGCATCAACGAATTGTTGTCGCATGTGGAGGTAGGTTCTTTTGATTATACCTCGGAGTTTACTCTGGTATGTTATACCGATGGTCTGACAGACACTGAAAATATCCGCAACGACAATGTAACTCCCGAAGCGCTGCAGGAGCTCATCAAAACAAACATCCGCTCCACACCGGCCGACCTGAATAAAAAGCTGCTTTCATACGCTGAAGAATTTAAAGGAGACAATGAATTTCCTGATGACATCGCTTTACTGACAGTAAAGGTGACTGATTTAAATTTTTAAGATATCGCTTCGCGAGCGTTTTTTAACCAGCAGCTTTCTTCGTAAAATACCTTTCAAAATAGCGGTACACCAAAAAACTCACCGCAAAAGCCAGGGTCAGCAGGAACGCAAACCTCAATATATGATTCCAGTTTGCGAGATATTCACCTGCAACCATTCCAAGGGTATAATAAACCAGGGGATGAAGCAGATAAAGGGAATAACTCGCGTCTCCCATTAGTTTCAAAGGCTTGTGAATAATACCCGGCAGATCAAAAGACATTTTGTAAAATCCGAGGCAAATAAGAAAGATAAAAAAAGTAAAAACAAGTCTGTTGACGCCAGTAACAAGAATAATCGGATCACCATAGGCGGGATAAAAAATCAATAGCACAAATCCAGACAGAAGTATAACGGTATTAGTGGCCGTTTTAATTTTGACCTTATGGAAGAACAAGCCCGTTAAAAAACCGAGCAGAAAAAGAAATAACTGGTTCAGAGGATTGATATAGTTTTTCCATTGGTCACCAAGGGTTTTGTCGGGCGTTAATACTATAAACGCAAAATAGATGTACAAACCAAAAATAACCGCGCAGAGCAGCAACATCAATGGTTTGAATGACTTAGCGAACAAGACAAAGAAAGGGAAGAAAAAATAAAAAACCAGTTCGTTTCCTATTGACCAGATACCGGCCGAATACGTAACATCCCATTTAAAAAAGCCAAACAGGCCCGACAGGTTCAAAAATAAATCGAAAGGATCGGGTACCTTTTTAAAAAGAAGTATGGCGGCGAAGTTGGTGAGCCAGAGCAGAGGAAAGATCCGGAAAATTCTCTTTTTTGCAAAAAGTAATACGTCAGTTTTTGACGGAACCATTTTGTCATAATAAACATGGTAAAGCGCGATGCCGCTCAACATATAAAAAATAGCAACAGCATAAACGGTGGTTCGCCCCATAAAAGTATCCGACATAAAAATACCACCCGCTGTCCACGATAAATAATGGGTCATCATGATCCCAAAGGCCGATAAACCACGCAGATAATCGAGACTGTAAATTCTGTTCATACCGCTGTTAACTTAATAATGAACGAAAGTAAATAAAATTACCGGGTTTGTTTTTAAATTACAGTTGAGATGTTCCAGCCACAGTGTTCACCGGTTTCTTGTTATAATACAGGTCGATGGTCACCAATGCCGCAAGAAAACCCCAGAAGGGAAGAGACAGCTTATCAGTATCTAAAAAATTGTTTAAGAATCCGTGGACAAAATAAGTCATAAGACCCAAAAACAAACCCGTTACCAGTATTTTTGTTTCCTTGTCTTCAGTGGCGTAAACCAATCTGTATCCCAATGAAGTGGAATAAAGCAACAACACAACAACAATCACCAGTCCAAAAATACCCTGTTCAGATAATGGTCCGAGGTATTCGCTGTGCGCATTTCCGTTTGTTCCGAAATTGGTGCTGATAATAGTAAGGTCTCGGCTCAACTGGTAGGGGGCATACTTAAACATATAGGTGCCCGGTCCCCAGCCAAGAAGGGGCTTGTCTTCCCACATTCGTATGGCGCAGCTCCACCTGTTCAGGCGCTCAAGGTTAGACGCGTCGGTAGAGATGTTTGAAACCGACTCCACATTGTTGGCAAAAGAGCCTTCTGCATCAGTGCTGTTCCTGCCCAGCGCTATCAGAATCTCTGTCTGGAAGGCAAGAAAAATGCTCCCGCCTATTAAAATTGTAAGCAGAATAGACCTGAACCTGATCCTGAATTTAAGCGTCGCGAAAACCGCAATAGCAACAAAAAGACTCAACCACCCTGCCCTGGCAAATGATAGAATAATGGCAAGTACAAATAAAAGAAACAGCGACAGTGAGATCACTTTTAAATATTTTGGCAGTGTTTTTATAAAAACAAAGGACAAAAGAACCGGAATAAACATGGCCAGTGCTGCGCCATAGGCTGTATGATCATTATAAAACGGATCAACCACCCAATCGGCTGCTTTGTCGTTAAAGTTATAACCTACGTGGCGCGCCATGGTGTACCCCACCACGATCACCAACATAAACGCGTAACAAAACACAAAACGAATGATATTCTGTCTTTTCTGAAAAAGGTGCGGGATGATGATATAACAACTGAAAATGAACCAGAGTCGTGAGATCAGGTATTTTACCGAAATGATCACCTCGGTGCTGGTGCAGGTGGTAAAGAACATCCAAACCAGCTGAACAATGATGATCTTAGTAATGGTATGGTTGATGAATTTTTTGTCGGAGATCTTCGCGTTCAGACCATTCAAAAGATAAAGCAGCATAATGCCTATCATCACCGGTTCTGTTGGAATACTCAGGTCGGGGCCTTCGGTGAGGCCCAGTTCTTTTAAGGTAATGGCTAAGGGTGTACAAAAAGCCAGGAACAGCACCAATTGCTGCAGGTGAAACAGGCCAACATAGATGATAAAAAAAGCGATGGGCAACAGACTATAAGGATAGTAGTACCCTTTTTTATAGACCATGATGTAAGCGTTACCAAGGATATAGGCAAGGATCAGTATTGGTGCCAAATATTGTTTTAAATACCTTGTTAAAACCTGCATAGTTTAAATGTGAAGGATCACTAAAATGCCGGGCCCGTCTTGTGACGAGGCCATGCTACATTATCTTATTGTCTCCGCTGAATTTCTCCCGCATCAGCAGAACGAATAAACCGAGCACATTGGCTGCAAGTATTGAAATTGCAAGAAATGTAAGGCGTCTCGGTTTTGCTTTGTATTCATCGGGCCGCGCCTTTTCAACAACAAACTTAATAGGCAGGCTCGAATTATAATTCACCAAAGCCTCATCGTACTTCATTTTGATATCGGGATATTTTGACCCGTATTTTTCAAGATTGTCCTTGGTGTTCTGGTACGCGCCTCCATACTTTTTCAGTGTGTCCAGCTTGCCTTCGAGGCGTTTGATGGCCGCGAGGTCATTTTTTTCGAGCGCTTTGGCGTAGCTTTTAGAATAGGCTTTCACCTGCTCTTTATAATGAAGTACACCCATTTGCCTCAACACCTGTAAACTGTCCTCCAGCTCTTTCATCCTGTTAAGGGTATTATCGTATTCCGTCTTTACAATGTTGAGTGCGGCAAGGTTTACAGCCTTTGTCATATCACGTTTCACACTATCGCAAAACTGCGCGATACCATTAGCAACAAACGCCGCGCTATCGGCTGTATAATCGTAAACGTCAATTTTCACACTGTTGAATTCTGTTCGTTTGATCACCACCTGGTCATCCCACTTAAGTTTCAGGTAATGGTATGAAAAAACAGTGTCTTTCATCTTCCAGCGTTTCCACAAATTAAATTCGTTGGCAACCCTAATTTTTAAAGCGTCGGAATTAAGAACCTGCAGCAATTTTTCTACGTCATCGGCGTCGCCGATCTGCATGTAGTCTTCCTGGTTACCCGCATTGGCTTCAATAATGAGTTTAGATACTGAGAATTGTCGCGCAGCAAAAAGAATGGTAGTGGATTTATACTGCTTTGGCATTAGAAAAACCACCACGCCGGTAACAAGGGCCGAGATCAGAGTTATGTAAAGAAATGTTTTACGCCACTTATAGATTTTTATCAATAATTCCTTAGCTGAAATATTCTCTATCATAATTTAATTGTATTTAATAAAACGCATTACTGATTTGGGATTGACCATGCCCGTAACAAAAGCCAATAAGCCACTAAAAATAAGCATTATCACGAAATTAACCATCCATTGTGTGGTTAAATTTAATGTGAAGTAGTTGATAAAAAACAGGCCGGCAATAAACAGGAACAGCGAGGTAAGCAGGCGCTTGTTCACTTTAAAGTTAAACACCTTGTAACAAATGTATACCTGCAAAAACCCTGTCATGAACTGCGTAACAAGACTTGAAATAGCGCTTCCCAATGCGAAAAATTTAGGGATCAGTACAATGTTGAGTACAACGTTTATAAGAATGCCACCAACAGCCGCGTAATTCTGTTTTTTTAAATTGCCGCTGGCCGTAAGCAGGGTTCCGAAGATACAGGTAAGACAAACAGCTGTAAAGCAGCACATAATGATGGCCAGGATCTGGTAACCCTCTGTATCTCCCGTGTAAATTTTATCGAAGAACTTTTCGGCGTAAAAGATCGTACTTATTGAAATAATGAGCGCCGGCGTGAGTAACAGCGTGAATGATAGTTTAACTATATTTTCGATGTTCTCCCTGAATTTAAGCATGCGGCTAAACAGCGGGATCAACTGGATGGAAAAAAGTGTGGCAATCTGGTTGGCGGCGTCAAGTAACCTGAAGCTCTTCATGTAAATACCGCTTTGTCTTTTCCCTTCATCACCCTGTATCATGCCTTCTATCATCAGGGTATCGAGGCGATTGTAAAAGGTCATCAGTAAAACCAGGATCGCAAAAGGAAGGCTTTTTTTCAGGATCATCCTGTTAAAACTCCAGTCCCAGTTCAGTTTGAAGGTATGCGTTTTATTCAAGACCACCATAAAGCAGATCAGCGAAGTAAGGACATAACCGACCGTTTGGGCGTACACAAAATGCAGTGTGGTGATCTTTACGCCAAAAACATTGAACAGCATGCCCACTACGATAATGATCATGATGAGCCTGTCGAGTACCGACAACACACTGTCTAACCTGAATAGATGCAGCGCCTGGAGATTAGACCGTAAAAAAGCGGTGAAGCACAAAACAAAAGTATTGAGGCACAAAATCACAACGAGGTGGAAATTATAACCGAGCACATAACCTATTACACAGGAGATGACCATGTATAAGCCGCCCAGCGCAAATTTAAAGCTGAGCATTTTGCTGAAGTGCTTGCTTAACAGGTGACTGTTTTGAGCGATGTTCCTGTTATTAAAATTGGTAACCCCAAAGTCGAGAAAAATACCAAGGAGTAAAGAAAAATTAAAGATCACGGCATACTCACCGTAACTAACGTTTCCTATCTGACCTTGTACCTTAGGTTCAATAAAAATTGTCCAGAAAGGCTTAATTAAAAGATTGAGGACAACTAGAATAGCAAGATCAAATATGAACTTTTTCTTTTGCATTTAGAAGCCGACAAATATAGTTTTTTTTATGGTTTTAGCTAATGTAATTCATAGATTTGTGCGGTGCAAATTGTTGTAAATACAAGACTTTTATTAAAAGACAGGCTCGAAGGGATAGGTTGGTTTACTTACCAGACTTTAAAGAGAATTACACAAAACAACCCCGATGTTCATTTCGTTTTTTTATTCGACCGGCCATTTGACGAGGAGTTCATTTTTTCAGACAATATCACACCGGTATCGCTGTCGCCAATGGCCCGCCACCCCTTCCTGTATTACGCCTGGTTCCAGTTTTCGGTAAAAAATCTTCTTAAAACGATGAAACCCGACCTGTTTTTGTCGCCTGACGGGTTCCTGTGCCTCGGGGCTGGTTGCAGGCAGTTACCGGTGATCCACGACATCAATTTTCATCATCATCCCAAAGATCTGAGGTGGTTAACCGGTAAATACTACAATCATTATTTCCCAAAATTTGCTAAACAAGCTACCCGCATCGCCACCGTTTCTGAATATTCGAAAAAAGATCTCGCAACGCAGTATCAAATCGACCCAGGAAAAATTGACGTTGTTTACAACGGCATCAATGATTTTTTTAAACCTGTTGACGAAAAAACCAGGCAGGCCACCAAAAATAAATTTGCAAATGGCAAAGACTATTTCCTGTTTGTAAGCTCTCTGCATCCACGAAAAAACATTGTAAGCCTCATTAAAGCGTTTTCGCTGTTTAAAAAAGCAAGTGGCTCAGACCTCAAGCTGGTGCTGGCCGGTCCCGCTTTCTGGGGCCTTAGTGAGATTAACCAGGTAGTGACTGAAAACAACATGGCCGCTGAGATTATTTTTACCGGTCGCCTGGGTAACGAAGACCTGGCGCTCGTAATGGGAAGCGCCTACGCTCTTACTTTCGTTCCTTATTACGAAGGTTTTGGCATTCCACTGGTGGAAGCAATGGCCGCTAACATCCCCATTATTACCAGCAATGTAACGAGTTTACCTGAAGTTGCCGGCGAGGCGGCCCTGCTCGTTGATCCTTTTGAAATAAATGAAATAAAAGATGCCATGCTTCAACTATACAACAATGAAAGCTTAAGGCAAAACCTCATCGCCAAAGGCAATATTCAAAAACTAAAATTTTCATGGGACAGGAGCGGCGACCTGCTCTGGGAGTCAGTTTTAAAAGCTGTCAACCAAGGTTGATCGAGTCGAGCACCTTTTTGGTGACTCCTGAATTTTTTTCAAAATAGGTCTTCAGGGTATTCTCAATTTCAATGCGTTCGGTCCAGTTATTCACGAAATTCAAAAATCCTATTTCAAGCTGGGTTGGGTCCATCACGTTTTTGATGGCTTTGAGTTTTACCAGCTCTACAGCTTCATTGTACTTTTCAAAATCATCCCCAAAAAACAATACAGGCTTCAGGTAAACAGCGGGCTCCAGGCAATTGTGAATGCCCGAATCAAAACCCCCGCCAACATAAGCAACAGTTGCGTAATAATAGATTTTAGAGAGCAGTCCTATGCTATCAACAATTACTATTTGTTTCGATAGGTCCTGGTTTTGATCACTGTATAACAAAAAGGGAAGTTTATTCTTTTCAAGGAGCTGAACAAGACCGGCGATACTTTTTTCATCAACGTGGTGCGGCGCGATGATGAGTTTAAGATTGGGGTCGCTCAACTGAAGAAATGCCGCTATCAATAATTCCTCGTCGCCGGGCCAGGTGCTTCCTGCAACCAGAATGGTGTGGCCTGCGCAAAATTCTTCAAAAAAAGGCAGGGGCCTGAAGTTCTCCCTGATCTCTATGACCCTGTCGAACCGCGTGTCGCCGCACACCTCGTAGTTACTGATCCCAATGCCCTGAAGCAGCCTGCCGGAATTATCATCCTGGATGAACAACTTTTTAAAGGTGAGCAGCGATCTTCTGAAGATCCTGCCATACCATTTAAAAAAAGGATGATGGTCTTTAAACACAGCCGATACCAGATAGGTAGGAATTGCTTTTTTGTTGAGTTCGAACAAAAAATTCAACCAGAATTCGTACTTAATAAAAATAACTGCTCCGGGTCTGACGATCCCGATAAAATCGACAGCGTTTTTTTTTGTATCCAGTGGCAGGTAACAAACAACATCTGCGCCGGGCCATTGATAAAAAGCTTCGTAGCCACTGGGCGAGAAAAAACTGAGCACAATTCTGTAACGCGGGTGGTTTTTCCTGATGGCTTCCATGAGAGTCCGGCCCTGCTCAAACTCTCCATAAGAAGCGCAGTGTACCCAAAGGCGTTCTCCCTCACCTATATTTGCAAGATCTGTTTTTAAGCGTTGTCGCCAGTCTTTACGGCCGCTGACCCATTGTCGCGCTTTTTTGTTTCTGAAAGAAGAAAGTTTGATGATAAAACCATAGGCGCGAACGAGCAAATTATAAATGGTCATCCTGTATATTAATTGTAATAATAAGCGTTTGGTTTTTTCTTATACAGCGGCAGGATCCAGCCAAACCTAAGGCCGCCGAGTATGTCTAATCTTTTGCGGGTGTCAGGCAAGCCTGTATCATAATTCATTTTGCGCACGCTGGTGGTAAAGGCCTGGTAACACTCTGCACCTGCGTAAAAATTAAGCAAACGGTTATCACTTAAAAATAAATAACCTATAAACTGTGAAATGGAAAATCCGCTGGTGAGCCTGTCCAACCCGTATCCAAGGTCGCCCCGCACACCGGCCACTACCTGTTTGGCATCATAGAAGTTGATCCTGTGCTGCATATAACCTGCACCGAGGTTGATCATTAAACCCGAATTAGGATTAGCGCTGGCCAGTTTGAACACACGACCAAAGGTTAAGTACACCCCCATCCCCCTTTCTGTAACCCGGAGGTCGGCTGGATAACCTTCATTATCAATAATAAACCCCTCGGGATTTTTTAACTGTTTTAGTACGTCCTCTTTCACATTCCTGCCAAACATATAGTTAAACTCCACGCCGATGATCCAATTCTTGTTGGTTTTTACCATGAACGAGCCACCTGACTTTAAATTCGGACCAAAACGTTTGGCCATGTCGCCGAAAGGGGCCTGCCCACCAATGTTTATTCCCAGCAATGGAACGGTTATTGCCGAATCGATCTGCGCGCTGGCAATGGTTGTAAGGAATATAATGGCAATTAGTAACCTCATTGTACACCCTAAATTTAAAGCATATTATTTTATTAAAAAAACGTGAGAAATTGAAATTTATTTGTTTTTACCATGGGGAGAATGTTGCGCCTTTGGTTGAATGGAATTTTGAAAGGCTAGCCTTTTGAATTTTCAAACGAGTCCATCCTGTTTTTGTAGGTGGTAATCTTTTTGTTGAGGGTATCACTCTCTACCAGGCCGTCTTTGAGTCTTACAATTCTGTGGGCATGCAGGGCAATATCTTCTTCGTGCGTTACCAATATAATGGTATTGCCTTTTTTATGGATCTCTTCAAAAAGACCCATGATCTCCACGGAAGTTTTACTGTCGAGATTACCGGTGGGTTCGTCGGCCAGGATAATGGCGGGATTGTTCACCAGCGCCCGGGCAATGGCCACACGCTGCCGCTGACCGCCACTCAACTCATTGGGCTTATGGTTCATCCTGTTACCAAGGCCTACGCTCTCAAGTACCTCCCCCGCCCTTTGATCCCGGCGCGCTTTGTTAAAGCCTGCGTAAACCAGCGGCAAGGCAACGTTATCGAGGGTTGTGGCACGGGGCAACAGGTTAAAGGTTTGAAAAACGAAACCAATCTCTTTGTTCCGCACTTCCGCGAGTTCGTTATCACTCATGGTGGCTACAGAAAGATTGTTGAGGATGTATTCTCCGGCACTGGGACTATCAAGACATCCCAGCATGTTCATCAAAGTAGATTTACCGCTTCCTGAGGGGCCCATGAGTGCCACGTACTCATTCTTATAAATGGTGAGCGAAACGTCTTTTAGGGCTTCAATGATCTCGTCACCGATCTTATAGGTCTTCCTGATATTTTTTATTAAAATTATTTCGTCCACAGGAACAAAATTACTTTATTTAAAAACGATTAAAAAACCACTTGTACCAATATTGAGCTTTTCTAAAAAAATAAAATATTTCCTCGTTCACACGCTGGCATACACGAATAAACGGGCCCAGGAACTCATCGACAAAGGTCTTGTGGAAATTGACGGGCAAATAATTTCAACCAATTGCCTGCTTGACGCGGGAGCTGAAGTGAGGGTGAACGGCACCCTGGAAAGGGAAAGGCAGAATTTTATTTACCTTAAATTTTATAAACCTGCCGGTTTTCAAAGTAGTTTGAACGAAGGTGTGGACCACCACCTCGCGGAATTTTTCAGGGACTACCAAAACCTTTCAATTGCGGGCAGGCTTGATAAAATGTCGGAAGGGTTGCTGCTGCTTAGCAATGACGGCAAATGGGTTGAAAACATGTGCAATCCCAAATTTGAGAAAGAAAAAGAATACCTGGTGACCCTCGACAGAATACCCGGAACCGACTTCGCTGCCGCTTTCAGCAGAGGCGTTAATATTGTTGACTACGTCACCAAACCCTGTGAATGTGTTGTTATTGGCGGAAACCAGATAAACGTGATCTTAAAAGAGGGAAAGAACCGGCAGATCAGGCGCATGGGCAAGGCATTGGGTTACCAGGTAACCGGCTTGAAACGCGTGAGAATAGACATGGTCTACCTTGGCACATTGCCCGCCGGTGTATCTGAACAAATATTTCCTTTTTAAAATACTGTTTTAACAACATAGGAACATAGTTTTGATAGAAAACAATTATCAAAAAAGCCTCACATGGGATCTGAAGCTATGCTCCAAATTAGGTGTTTCTCTGCAACTTAAAACCGCCTTGCCCAATGTTTCTAAGTTGTTAATTTAACAGCAAAGGCCCTCAGCACAAGATTATGCAGGGATTTTTTATTTTTCCATCCTTCTGAGTGTTTCTTGTGCGCTCAGTGTCTGAGTGGTTCCACTACCCGCATTTTTCCGGGTAACGACATAATTTAACCCTGGAATTCCAATAATTTAACAATTGTATGTTATAACATTAGATGTTACAACATATATTTGTATCCATAAACTAAAACATTAAAACAATGAAAAAATTTATCACCCCAATTGCTGCTTTATTTATCCTGTCGGCAGCCAACGCACAAACCAACTGGAAAGTTGACAATTCACACTCAAAACTAGGTTTTTCGGTAACCCACATGATGGTGAGTGAAACTGAAGGAAAATTTAAGATCTTTGAAGGTATGGCTACTTCGAAAACAGACATGGATTTTACAGATGCCAACATCAATTTCAGCGCTGATGCGGCTTCAATTAATACAGAAGATGAGAAACGCGATGGTCATTTAAAAAGTCCCGATTTTTTTGACGTTGAAAAATACCCGAAGATCACATTTAAGAGCACGAGCATGAAACCTACGGGTAAAGGCGCTACCTCATACAATTTAGAAGGAGACCTCACTATGCACGGTGTGACTAAAAAAGTAAAATTCCTTGCCATTGGCGCTTCAAAAACCGTGAAAGATCCTTATGGAAACATCAAAAATGGATTTAAAGTTACCGGCAAGATCAACCGCAAGGATTTTGGCCTGAACTGGAACGCAGCTTTGGAAGCCGGTGGCGTAGCCGTAAGCGAAGAAGTTAATATACAACTGAACATAGAACTGAACAAAGCACAATAATTAGAAAACGAAAAAGAACACAGGTTAGGGTCCTGTGTTCTTTTATAAAATTTTCTTCAAATGAAGCTGGAAGAAGAAATACAACAAAAGTCATTTAAATCGCCACAACAAAAGCTGGCGGTGAACCTGATTTACACCACCAACTGGCTGACCACCCATTACGATGCTTTTTTTAAGGGCCTCGATCTTACCACTCAGCAATTCAATGTGCTGAGGATCTTAAGAGGTCAATATCCAAAGCCCTGTACCTTAAAATTGGTAAAAGAGCGTATGCTCGACCGCATGAGCGATGCCTCACGCATTATAGATAAACTCGTTGCCAAAGAATACGTCATGCGCGGGCAATGCAATAACGACAGGCGCAGCGTTAATCTCGTTATTTCCGACAAAGGCCTGGCCCTGCTCAAAAAACTCGATTTTATTGACGAAGCCACCAAAGAGATCTTCAAAAACCTGTCGGTAAAAAAAATTGAGCTACTCAACCAGATGCTGGATCAATTGAGAGGCTAATTAGTTTTATATTCTGAAAAGTGAAATTGGCAGCCAGATATTTAAAGATCAAAATTTAGAGTGATCTTTTAGCCGGACTTTTGGCAATTTCTTCTATTTTTGGGGAAAATTCAAATTACCTGGATATTTTCCTTACATATTTAGTCTATGGCCAAAGCGAACAACCTTTCCAATAAAACAACATCAGCATCCAAACAAGATATCTATCAGCGGCTGGGTTCTTTCTTTAAAAACAAAAAACTTTTTTTTGTCATTTTAGGAACCGGTCTTTTTTTATCGATCATTAATTTTAACGCCAGGATCAGCGAAGCACATGATGATTCCTTATACATTGAGGCAGGCTACCGTTACGTTCACGAATTTCCCAATTATTATTATACCGCCAACGCACCCATGTATCCAATGTTTTTGGCTCTGCTCACTGTCATTTTTGGCACCAATTTAATTGTATTCAAGTTGTTCTCAATGCTCTTCTTTATTCTGGGCGCTTTTATTTATTACAAAGCACTCGATAAAAAAGTGCCTGATATTTTAAAGTATTTTGTGCTGATCTTCCTTTGCACCAATCACCTTGTGGTGTATTATTCGAGTCAGACCTTTTCTGAATCATTTTATATGCTGGTGCAGGCAACCTTTTTTTATTTCTTCCTTGATTTTAACTGGGGCGAGCGGGCATTGACCGGAGATATTAAGCTGGATTATAAAAAGTGGCTGCTCATAGGCTTCCTGATGATGATCTTAACCCTGGCAAAGAACATCCTCGTGTTTGGGATCGCGGGAATTATTATCTTCTACCTTCTGAAAAAAGAATACCGCAAGGCCATTTTCGCCACCATTTCGTTCGGTCTGTTTAAATTTTTATACGAGATCATCAAAAGCCTGGTGTGGGGCGCTTCGGCCATACAATACAAATCACAAATGGGCATCCTGCTCAACAAAGACCCCTACGATGCCAGCAAGGGCCAGGAAGATATCAGCGGCTTTATAGGCCGGTTTACCGATAACATTGGCCTCTACCTGGGCAAACGCACTTACCAGATCCTGGGCTTTATGGATGAGGAAAACGCGAAGGTTTCTTACCTGCTGGCCTTTATTATCTTAGGACTGGCGATCTATGGCTTATACAGGGCCGTAAAGGATAAACAGGCTGTGATCGCCTTTCTGCTTTTCTTTTCAGGCACCATCGCTTTTGGCACCTTCCTGGTTTTGCAGTCGCGCTGGGACCAGCCACGTTTTATACTGGTGCACATGCCCGCTATTTTGCTGGGCATCTTTTACGGCATTTATAAGTTCTTTGAAAAAGACACCATTAACCAGCGGTTTTTTGTTGTGATCATCCTCGTGATCACCTGTTCTATGGCACTTTCAACGATTAAACGTGGATTTAAGAATATTCCTGTAGTTTCAAAAAATCTGAAGGGCGATATTTATTACGGGTACACCCCCGACTGGAAAAATTATTTACAAATCAGCGCCTGGAGCAGGGACAGCCTGCCCGAAAATAGCCTGGTAGCCTGCAGGAAAGCGCCTATGAGTTTTGTTTACGCCAAAGGAAAACATTTTTATCCAATCTATTCGGTGATCGCCAAAGACACTGCCACACAGCAGTCCAATCCCGACAGTGCCCTGGCTATCTTCAAAAGAAACAAGGTCACACATATCCTGCTGGCCAATATCCGTTTAAATCCTAAACAAAATACCGGTGAGGTGATCAACACCATCCACAACATCATGGGACCTATTGTCAATAAATACCCCGAAAAGCTTACTTTAGTGAAAGAGATCGGCGATACGGAGCCTGCCTATATTTATAAAATAAACTATTAATTCATGGACCTTAATTATACCAAAATAAAATTAGGCAACTGGCTCTTTAAGAATTGTTTTCCACTCTATAATTTTTCGTACTCAAGATTCAAACTTAAAAATGACGCTTTTGAAATTGAGATCCTTAAGAAAACCATCCAACCCGGGAGTTATGTGCTTGATATAGGTGCCAATATTGGCTTTTACAGCAAGATCCTTTCGTCGGTGGTGGGCGAAAAAGGCAGAATTTTTTGTTTTGAACCTGATAAGGTCAATTTTGGATACCTGAAGAAGAACACCACTCAGCTTAAAAATGTAGAGTTATTCAATAACGCAGTCTCCGATAAAAAAGATGTAATCAAAGTGTATAAATCCAAAATGCTGAACGTAGATCACAGGACCTATCCCGTGGATGATTACGAAAGTGTTGAAGAAATCAGCGCTGTGAGTATTGACGATTTAATAGCTGAGAAAAAGATTCCAAGGGTTGATTTTATCAAAATAGACATACAGGGTTATGAACTCTTTGCGTTTAAAGGCATGCTCAACCTCTTAACCAGTAACAAAGATCTGAAGATAGTGGCTGAATACTGGCCTCACGGCTTTAAAAAGGCAGGATACTCGGCGCTTGAATTTTATAGGTTTTTTACCGGTCTCAATTACAAATTTTCAACCATCGAAAATAACCAGGTGTTACCCCTGACTGAAAAATATATCGCTGATAACAATGATCAGCCATATGAATTTTTCTTTAATGTTCTGATAGAAAGGGTTTAGATCTCAACTGAACTCAGCGCCCGTCTTTGCGGCGAATCCCGATCGTCATCGGCACTGCTTCGAGAAAGCAAACTCAACGCGAAGTCAGTTTAAGGTGAAGCGGTTGCTATTGATATTACATCGGGATAGCGATCAGGTCGGTGGAGCCTTTTTTTGGAACGTATTTCCTGTAGTTTTTAGCGGTGATCTCCGCGTCGGTCATGGTGTCCATGAGCTTGTAATTAAGCTTACCGAAATAATCGAGATAAAACTCAAAGCCTATATTTTTCTCATCTAAAACATAAAGCGCGCTTTCAAAAATAATTTTAGGCCTGTATTTGGCAATGGCTTTTTCAGCGCCTTTAAAAACCTCGTATTCATGTCCGTCGGTATCCACTTTAATGAAATCGATCTTTATCAATTGTTGTTGTTCAACAAAATCATTTAGACTCACCGATGGCACGCCCTGGGTATCTTTAGGTGTTCCCTGGTGCACCGGGTGCAGGTTCTTTTCATGCTCGCCGTTCACCCGCCAGCTGCTATAGGCCACAATGCCGGGGTTGGCGTCTGATTTTTCGGAAACAAAAGAATTAATGACGGTTACATTTTTTGCCAGGCCGGGATTTAACGTCAGGTTCTTTTTAAGGCGCTCCAGGGCGTAATGTGTTGGTTCAAACGAAAACACTTTGCCCTGAGGCACCAGCTTCGCAAACTGAAGGGTCATTAAACCAACGTTGGCGCCAATATCAATAATTGTGTAATCTTTTTCGATCTTTAAGAACGAATTAGTGGTAATGTGTTTCTGGAATTTACCGAACAAAAATAACGATAACTCTATGCCTTCCGCCAGGTCAACCTCGTACTTTATTCCTTCTCTTTCAATGATCCTTTTACCGCTTCCAACAAAGAGTGTGGTCACCTTATACAATATTTTCGCACCAAAGATCTTTGCCCTTGTTATTGGGAGCCAACTATTAAACATACAATCAATTAAAAGCCTACAAATATAATCTAATTATGATTATTTTTACGGACTTTATAAACAGACTGTTTATTAACAAATGATGCGCCTTATGACACAGATTTGTTCGGTCGGAAAAAGAACCCATGTTTAAAAAATACGCTATAAATTTTGATCTTGATGATCCACAAACCACCATTGCGCATCATGAGATCATCCTTAAAAAACGTTTTTTGAAACATTTATATAACGACTGGTATTCGGTTTTTATAAAAAAAGCCCGGGAAATAAGAAACGGGAAGTATCTTGAGATAGGTTCTGGCGGTGGTTTTTTAAAGGAAGTTTTTCCCGAGGTGATAACAAGCGACATTGCCAACCTGCCAAACGTTGACAAGGTTTTTAATGCAGAAGAGATTCCTTTTAAAGACAATGAACTGGGCTGCATAGTGATGATGAATGTTTTTCATCATATTCCCAGGCCTTATTTGTTTTTAAAAGAAGCACAGCGGACATTGATAAAGGGCGGAAAAATAATAATGACCGAGCCGGCCAACAGCAACCTGGGCAGATTTATTTACAGGCGTTTTCACTACGAACCATTCGATATTCAAGGGGCAAGGGAGATTAGCGCGGGCAACCGGCTGAGCAACAGTAACCAGGCCCTGCCATACATTTATTTTGAAAGAGACATCGACCTTTTTAAAAAGGAGTTCCAGGGATTAAAGATCAATTCAATAAAATACCACTCGCCTTTTTCTTATATAATCAGCGGCGGTGTGTCGAGAAGCGCCATGCTGCCTTACTTTACCTACAATATTGTTAAAGTGATAGAGTGGCTGTTATCACCATTTTCAAAACAACTGGGATTATTTTGTACAATTGAGATCGAAAAAATTTAACTTCACAAAGTGAAAGAAAAAAGGGTATCATATTTTAACCGCTTAGCCTCGTTACGTAAGAAAAGAAGATTCAGTGCCTATTACTGGCAGGAGATCAGTGATTATTGCAATTACTTTTCGCATGAAGACAGTTCGGTGCTGGAAATAGGCTGCGGAAACGGTGACCTGCTTGCGAATATAGCCGGTTCACAAAAAACCGGAATTGATTTTAGTGAAGAATTCATCAACTGGGCTAAGGAAAAACACTCGGGGAGCAATATAGAGTTTTTGGTGATGGACGCCAACCAGATCGAACTGAACAAAACCTACGACATGATCATCCTGAGCAACCTTATTGGGTTTGTGGATGATATTGAAAATGTATTTGTTCAGGTTAAAAAGTGTTGCCACCCAAACACCAAGGTGATCGTTCAATACTATAATTCGATCTGGGAACCCGTTATAAAATTTTCAGAGTGGATAGGCTTAAAGCAAAAAACGCCCATACAGAACTGGCTGAGCATCCGCGATATTAATAATTTACTTTATATCTCCGGCTTTGATGTATACAGGAGCAGCAAGCGTCTCATCATGCCGTTTTATTTTCCGGTACTTTCTTTTATACTTAACAAGTACCTGGCCAAATTTCCTTTTTTCAGGTTCTTCAGCTTTAACACTTACAGTTTTGCGAAACCGTTACCAGAGAACAACGAAGAGAATTACGACGCCAAATATTCCACAACGGTTGTGATCCCTGCGCGTAATGAGAGCGGCAATATTGAAAATGCCATTTTACGCATGCCAAAATTTGGAAGGCACACTGAAATAATTTTTATTGAAGGCAATAGCACCGACGATACCTGGCAAAAGATCCAGGAGATCCAAAAAAAATATTCTGGCACGCACGATATTAAAATAGGCCAGCAAAAAGGAAAAGGTAAGGCAGATGCGGTAAGGGAGGGATACAAGATCGCAACCGGAGACATCCTCATGATCCTCGACGCCGACCTTACTGTTCCACCGGAAGACCTGCCAAAATTTTACAATGCTATCGCCAGCAGCAAGGGAGATTTTATCAATGGCACGCGGCTTGTGTACCCTATGGATAAGGAAGCCATGCGTTTTCTGAATTACCTGGGGAATCACTTTTTCAGCTGGGCTTTTACCTGGCTGCTTGAGCAAAGGTTCAAGGACACGCTGTGTGGCACTAAAGTGATGTTCAGAACAGATTATATCAAGTTAACCAAAAACAGAAAATATTTTGGAGAGTTTGATCCTTTTGGTGATTTTGATCTTCTATTCGGCGCTCACAAACTCAACCTTAAAATTGTTGAAGTGCCCATTCGTTACCGGGAGCGCACTTACGGCGAAACCAACATCTCGCGCTTCAGGCATGGTTTGATCCTGCTTCGCATGTGTGCCTTTGCAAGCAGGAAGTGCAAATTTATTTAAAGTTTGTGGTCAATAACAACGTGATCGTTTTATATACAGGTTTACTTTAACTACATAGGCACATAGCTTACCCTGGAATTATATTTTCGAAACCACTCCATGTAGTTTAAAGGGTATTACTTTTTTTTGTTCTTCTTTTTTGGTTTTGTTTTGTCCAGTTGCGCCGCATCACGCATCAACAGTTTCCAGTTGTCTGTTGTATCCTCCGTATGCAATAAGGTCTGGCTATAGTCTTCTTTTTTTACCTCTATTACTCTTACCGGTTTAGTCAGGTAATTTTCTATCTCTTTTAAAATGGGTTTCTCCTCCTCACTGCAAAAAGACACCGCATGTCCTTTTGATGTACCCCTACCCGTCCGGCCCACACGGTGTACATAATTCTCAGCTTCGTCGGGCAGATCGTAGTTGATCACGTAGTTGACGCCGGCAATATCTATACCCCTGGCGCTTACATCAGTAGCGATCAATAATTTAGTTTCGCCTGTCCTGAACTTTTCCATGATCGCAAGCCGGTCCTGCTGGTCTTTGCCACCATGCATGGTAATGGCTTTAATGCCCACCCTTTCCATAGCAGCCATCACACGTTCAGCGCGCACTTTGGTACGCACAAATACCAGCACTTTTGTATCAGGATGTTCATTCACCAGACGTTCCAGGAAGAAACGCTTATCGTCCATGGCCACAAACATTACAGCATGATCTACGTTTTTAGATACCGGATCTTTAGGGGAAACCTGGATTCTGATCGCGTTTTTAACAAGACTGTAGGCCAGGTCCTTTATTTTTTCGTTGATGGTAGCAGAGAAGAACAAGGTTTGACGTTTCTCAGGGATGTAGGTGGTTAACTCTTTAATATCCTTATAAAAGCCCATATCGAGCATGTGATCGGCCTCGTCGAGGATCAGGATCTCAAGCGAGCGCAATTTAATATGGCGCTGGCTTACCAGGTCGAACAAACGACCGGGGGTAGCAATAATAATGTCAACACCTTCCTTAAGTGCCTGAATTTGAGGGGCCTGATCAACCCCGCCAAAAACACCAAGGGTTCTCACATCGGTGTATTTCCCTATTTTAGAGAATACTTCCGAGATCTGGATCGCCAACTCATGGGTCGGCACCATCACCACGCATTTGATACCGGGGTTATCGTCAAATTTTTTCCTGGTAAACAATAAATTAATCACAGGAATTGCAAAGGCCGCGGTCTTGCCCGTGCCGGTTTGTGCAATTGCCAGCACATCCTCTGAATTTAAAATTGAGGGAATGGCCTTGTATTGTATGTCGGTAGGGCGTTTAAAGCCAAGCTCCTCAAGGCTTTCTTTTATTTCACGCGCTATGTTGTATTCTGAGAATTTCATATCAGTAGTTTAAGTTGTGCCTCGTGAACGGGGTCACATAAAGCACAAATTTAGCAATAAAAAGAGAGTTCAATTCTTTTGAAATAAAGTGCGGAACTCTTCAAGGTCGGGCCTGAACAATCTTTTCCGCTGCCGCTCGTATTTATATAGACTAAGGCCAAGATCCTTAAAAAATGGCAGTCCCAGCTGGTCATATTCATATTTACCAGAACCTATCCTGCCATTTTCATTCACATACACCGAAGCGGTGAGCAGGAACTCACAATTATTTTTAAGGTCGATGATATAAGCACAGTCGATAAGGAAACCATAAGCCCTGCCAACAATATTGATTACGCGCAGGCTATCTCCGTTAATGGTGGTGACCGCTGATCCATAAATAAAGTACTTTTTAAATGAGTCGTAATAAATTTTGTCATACTTCGGAAAGTCACTTTCACGGGGATACTGACCAAGCGCTTTGAGCATGAGACGACGTGAATCTTTATCAATAGGTAGTTGTTGGGAGCCCTTCGCGAATTCATTAAAAACCAGTTGTTTCATTAAACGGTGCAGGTCGGTTATTTCCATATAATTGTGCGCCGAAAAATCCCTCGGTCCAGGCAACCATTTTCCGTGAGGCCCCTGATGGAAGCGTCCCGCCGATGAGTTTTTAACAGGGTGTGTCAACTTTGTGGTAAAATGCGTTAGCGCTTGTTTATAGATGGTGTCGCTATTTGCGGCTAAAAAATAAACCGGAGGGGTCACTTTTGCTGTATCACCTGCACACTGCCCGTCGAGGCGATTCAATAGTCTGATATTTTGATATCCAAGTTCATTGAGTTTAGCATGCATATAATCAAAACCTATAAATTCATAGGTTCTTGCGAACGCGGCATTGTCGCTCACTAAAAACATTTTTTTTATATAATTTCCCAGTGTTGGAAAACCAGCCTGTGCGCTTGTATCAGTAAGGACTTTTTTCTGGCAAAAAAAAGCGCTGTCGGTGATCATACAACTAGCATCATTGAGGCCAGCCTTATTAAGCTCTTTGAGTTTCGCCAGGGCCAGGATAGACACCGGCAACTTTACTGTGCTGGCCGGGTAAATATAGTTCTTTGTAAGATTTAAATAATGATCTGTGAAAACCGGGTAGTTATTCCTATCGCGGTCAATCCTGGTATAAACTACCTGGAACCTGTATTTTATGGGGTCCTTTAAAATTGACGAATACTTTTTGAGGTCTGCTTTTAAAAGACTGTCAAGGAAAAAAGATTGCTGGGAGAACGACCATAAAGCGGAAACCATAAAAAACCAAAGCCATGAGCTACGGTGTGAATTATTCAGCGGATTGAGCAGATATGGCCGTATTTTTTTTATCGTCTTTTTTATTGGTTAAGAAATAAATCAATAAACCTGCAGCTACTGTCAGCAAGCCGTAAAGGGATTCGACAGGTTTATCCAGCACGATGTTATAAAGGATCCACAAGGTGATTAACAAAAATAATATGGGCGTTACCGGATACAAAGGTGTTTTATAAGAAGTTTTCACATGTTTATGCTTATAACGCAAAATAAAAACACCAAACACGGTCAAAAAAATAAAAATATTTAAAGTAAAACTCACGTAGGTAATCAGTGACTCAAAAGACGAGGTGGCAACCAGGATCAGGGCAATGAAGGATTGAAAAATAATTGAAACATAGGGGATCTTGTTTTTATTGGAGATAGCGAAAAAACTCAGGCCGGGAATGGTGGCGCCCATTCGCTGCATCACTCTTGGCCCTGCCAACACCATTGCGCTGATGGTAGAAATCAATAAAACAGCTATTACAAGGCTCATGAACCTTGCCGCTCCGGGCTCAAAAATTTTACCGGCGCTCAGGTAGCCAACTTCTAAGACTCCTTTTAACTCTGCAATCGGTACCGTGTAGAGGAACACATAGTTTAAGAGTGTATAAATGATGAGGACAATGAAAGTACCTATAAAAAGAGCCCGCGGCAGATTTTTCTGCGCGTCTTTAATCTCACCTGAAATATAAGCCGCTGCGTTCCAGCCGCTGTAAGCATAAGTCACGTAGATTAATGATCCGGCAAATGCTGCCGAAAAAATTTCGGTCCAGAATCCGTCCGCCGCTTGAAAGCTAATGGTATGCGAAGGTGTATGAAACAGGCCAAAGCCTACGAACATCAGAATACAAATCACTTTAATAATTGTAAAAGTACGCTGGAACAAGCTGCCTGCCTTTAAGTTAATTGAATGGATGATGGTGATCAAAACGATAATTGACGCCGACAATAAAAATCCGTTTACAGATGGATAGATCTTAATCACGTATTGCGACAATGCCACCGAGGCGGCAGCTATAGGCGCGGCGAAGCCCACAGTTACACTCACCCACCCGCTTAAAAAACCTATGGCCGGGTGGTATAGTCTTGAAAGGTAATTGTATTCGCCCCCGCTCTCGGGAAACGCGGAGCCGATCTCACCATACACAAAAGCGCCGCAGAGTGCCAGAATACCACCCACCACCCAGAGCATCAAAATAGCGAAACCCGAACTGATGTTCATTACCTGGAATCCCAGGCTGGTAAAAACACCTGTACCGATCATATTGGCGATCACCACCGAAACCGCGGTATTAAATCCGATTTTGTGCTGCTGCATTTAATGAAAACTTAAAGATAGATAAATCCCACCGGAGTTTTAATTTAAGATCGTAAGGTAACCTTATTTGTAAAACAGCCACTTGCCGATTTCGCGCCAGCTGGTTTTTTTACCATACATGAGGATGCCGGTACGGTAAATCTTTCCGGCAAGCCAGGTCATCAACACAAAAGAAACGAACAGGATACTGATAGACAGGTAAATCTCCCAGGGTGGCACCCCGTTGGTAATGCGCGACATCATTACTATGGGCGAAGTAAATGGAATGATGGAGCCCCAGAAGACCGTAGAAGAATCGGGATCAAGTATGGTTTTGGTTGAAATAAAATAACCGATCATTAAAGGGATCATCACCGGTGTAATGAACTGCTGCGAATCGGCCTCTGAATCGACGGCGCTGCCGATGGCCGCCATTATTGAACTGTAGAACAAAAAGCCACCAATAAAATACAAAAGAAAACAAACAAACACCTGTAAAAAATCGATTTTATGCAGCTTTTGCATCAGGTCAAACAACTCCAGTTTATCATCAAATTTCTGAAGTTTTTCAAAGTTAACATTCGTTCCGTTCTTTTTTACAAGTTCCTGCTGGTGCTCAAACACTTTCAACTGCGAAGAGGTGTCTTTTAAAAACACCGTTGAAAGAATGGTTGTTAACAGGAAGGTAATGATGCCCATTGCAGCGAATTGAATAATTCCAAGTATGGCAACGCCGAAAATCTTACCAAGCATCAACTCAAAAGGTTTTACCGAAGAAACAATAACTTCAACAATACGATTGGTCTTTTCTTCCATCACGCTTCTGAAAACCATCATGCCGTACATCAGGATAAACATGAACATTAACGCGCCGGTAATAAACCCAAAAAGGCCAAGGTTGCTTTGTTCCTCTGTTTTGCCCTTGTCATCCACTTTTTCGAGGATCAGTTTTACCGATTGCTTTGAGTTTGAAATGATAATGGGATCGATATTATTTGCTTTGAGTTTATTTTCATAGATGATCTTTTCCATCTGGTCTTTAATGTAAGTCTGAAAACCGAATCCAGGAGATTTTTTATAAAACAATTTACTGGCTCCTGCCCCGCCTTCTATGATGTTTGGAGAAATCCAGAGTAAACAGGTGTAACCTTTCTCCGTGAATTGTTCAACCGCGTCTTCAAGTCTCTGGTTTGACCAGGCCAGCGAAATATAATCGTTCCCTGTGAGTTTATCCCTGAATAACTGCGATTCATCAAGCACCAGCACGTTTTGCTCGGTTTTTTCGGACTGCGACATTTTAATCAGAAAAGCCAGGAACCCCGTGATTAGTAGTGGTGCCAGCAATGTCATAATAATAAAAGTCTTATTATGCAACTTTGATTTGATCTCGCGGACTATGATTAAATTTATTTTCCTCATGTTATAATATTATTCTGTGTAACTGCTTTTGGTTCCGATCACCTCGTTGCCTTCGTTGATCTTCATAATAAAAATATCGTTCATGCTGGGGATCAACTCCGTAAATGAAATGATTTCGCAGGTGGGGAGCACAGCTTGCAACAGCTGGTTTGAGGAAACCCCGTTTAATAATTTTACGGTAAAGTGGTTGACCTCGTCTTCGGTATATTTATTCAATACTTCACCCCCTGTCCATAGAGCGTTTGTAAACCCCATGGGATTGCCCTTGAAAGACACAGTGTAAGTATTGCTACGGTATGTTTTCCTTATGTCCTTTACCGATCCGTCGAGTATTTTTTCAGATTTATTGATCAGGGCGATGTTGTCACAAAGTTCTTCCACGCTGCCCATGTTGTGTGTGGAAAAAATAACAGTCGCTCCGTTTTTTCTCAATTCAAGAATTTCATTTTTTATCAGTTGCGCGTTGATAGGATCAAATCCACTAAAAGGCTCATCCAGGATCAACAATTCTGGTTCATGGATCACGGTTACAATAAACTGCACTTTCTGCTGCATGCCTTTACTAAGCTCTTCAATCTTTTTCTTCCACCAGCTTTGCATTTCAAATTTTTCGAACCAGAACTGCAGGCGTTTTTTTGCTTCGTGCTTGCTCAGACCCTTCAGTTGCGCGAGATACAGCACCTGGTCGCCAACGGTCATTTTTTTATAAAGACCCCTTTCCTCTGGTAAATAGCCGATCTGCTCAACGTGTTTTGGATTGAGCTTTTGTCCTTTAAAAAAAATTTCGCCGGTATCTGGACCGGTGATCTGATTGATGATCCTGATCAGAGAGGTTTTGCCGGCTCCGTTAGGCCCCAGAAGCCCAAATACAGAACGTTCGGGAATATTTAGGGATACATCATTTAAAGCGACATGATTGCTGTAGCGCTTTGAAACATGATTAATTTGAAGAATATCAGCCATTTTTAAAATAAATTCAAATTTAAAGAAAGAAAAGCCAGTTTAAAATAAAATTACATGGGCGGAAATTTTAGTCTTTGTCTGTGACCCCACCGCTCACAACAAATTTCATGGCATCAGCACCATTGGCGTCGAGGGGTTTTACATTGTCTTTTGAAACAATGACCAGCCTGCCCGATAAGGAATAAGACATAGGCAAATAAACTGCGACCTTGTCTTTGATATTAAAATCATGCAGATCTGCCTGGGTGATAAATCCTATCTCCTGGATATTAGCCGCCACATTGGTCAGGACAAGAACCGGGCTGTTGAATTTTTTTTTATTCCCAACAAAGGCGTTTGTAAAATCTTTCACCGGTGAATAAATATGCCTGATGAACGGCGCATGCTCAAGCTTATCCTCAAAAAAACTGAATACCTCCTTGAACACATAGGAAGACGCAAGAATCCCCAAAAAAGCAATAAAAGCGATAGTGAGCGTTAAACAAAGGAAAGTATTTAAGTAAGAATTTTCGGTTAAACCAATAAATGAGAATAACGATGTAAAGAGGTCGAATAATTTATAAAGTACAAAACCGGTAATAATGAGCGGTATAAATAAAATGAGACCCTGGAGAAAATATCTGAGAAATTGTTTCATATCAAAAGAAGCACTATTTGGGGTAAAATTAGCTGAAATAAAACAACATTTACTTCAATTTCAGTTTATTTTTGAAACAGGGCTCCTTTAGATTTGGCCAAATAAATTTTATATCTTTAGAAACTGTGAAGCTTCCGCCTGTCCCGCTTAATTAAAACCAAAGCCATGAAAAACTTACTTCTTATTTTACCTTTTCTTTTGATTTTAAGCTGCTCGGTGCAGAAAAGAAAATACCAAAAGGGATATTATGTGAACTGGCATCAGTCTCACGGCAGTTCAAGGGACAAAAAGGAATCAATAGCTAAAAGTGCGCCAGCGAAAGAACTTACAGCACAGGAAGTAACGGCACCTTCAATCGCAGATCCTGAGATCGTTGTATCGGTAAATGATGATATTAGAAAGACAGTTTTAAAAAAGAAAAAAACACCACTAATTGGCGACGAACCCTGCGATGACATCATTTTTAAGGATGGCTCTGAGATAAAAGGCAAGATCGTTGAAATAACCCCCACTGAGATTAAGTATAAAAAGTGCGATATGCTGGACGGCCCGAATTACGTGACAAAAAAATCAGAGGTGTTCATGATCAAATATTCAAACGGTACCAGGGAGGTTTTTAAAGATCAGCCAAATAATAACAGCCAGCCCGGCGCCGGGCAGCCAAACAACAACGTTCAACGCAGTTTGCACGACTTAGCGACGGTTTCGTTTGTTTTGGGAATATTGAGTCTAATACCCTTCATCACTTCGCCGTTCTTTGCGGTCGCGGCAATAGTAAAAGGCGATAGAGCGCTAAAGGAGATACATGCCCAACCACACTTGTACCGGGGGGAAGGTATGGCAACCATAGGAAAAATTATAGGTATTATTGTTTCTGTATTTTGGTTAATTGTTATCGTGGCCTTTGTGATTTTACTTCTTTCACTTTAATTATTGTCCGGGCACTTTTTACTTTTACTCCCGGTGACACGATCAATTTTGCGTTTGCAGTTTCTCTTTTCTTTTGTTTGCGGGGCATTCTATACCCTATGGTTTTTCTTGGTGTTTGTTTTTGTTTTTTGTCCGGTAACTGGTCGAGGTACTGAAAAACCATTTCTATGTTTTTGGAATTATTTTCAGTTTTTTTCTCGAGTTTTTCAATAAGAAGCCTTAGCTCAGTGTTGTCGTTCAGCATTTGACGAATGCGTGTGAAAGCGCGGATAATTTCTATGTTCACTTTTATGGCCTTTTCACTGTTCAATACGCTCGATAACATAGCTATCCCTTGCTCTGTGAAGCAGTACGGACTGTAACGCAGTCCCATGAGATCAGAATTGGAGGACGCAAATTGCGTCCTCCAATTTTCAAGTTCACTTTTAGTCATTTCAAACATAAAGTCTTTTGGGAAACGCCCGTTGTTTCTTTTTACAGCCTCTTTTAGTCGTTTCGTTTCCACCTTATACAATATAGCGAGGTCACGATCGAGCATTACTTTATGCCCTCGTATAAAATAAATTTTATTCACTACTCTTTCGTAGGGGATCATTGATGTTCTGGACGCTGTCATAAAATAACTTTTTACAATTACTAAAATTGGAGGACGCAAATTGCGTCCTCCAATTTTAGCATTTCTTTTTTATCCATAGAGAAAACAGAGCCACATTCTTACGCTGTAAACATCCAAATTGAAGAAGGGTTACTGTGCTTTTACAAAGCGTGCAAAAGCGCGAGAGACTTTATCGCTAATTTCAATAACATATAAGCCATCAGGAAGCAGATCAATTTCGATTTGATCTCTAAACCCTGAAACATATAACAATTGCCCCAGTGAATTTCTTATTACTACCGTGGAACTATTATTGATAAAGCTTTCGGCGCCACTGATATAAATGGTATTGCCACATGGGTTCGGAAAAACTGTAAAATACGGCCCCGGAGATAGGTGCTGATTGAGCCCGGTAGATAGCACACTGATTATTTTTGAGCTTGAATCCCGGCTACAAGCATCCTTCACCACATGACTCACGGTATAGGTACCGGGGTTTAAATAGCTATGGGTGGGGCTGGAAATAACCGACGAAGTACCGTCACCAAAATACCATTGGTCACTAAAATTTGCTGACAGTGATTGAAACTGAAAAGCGGCAGGGCCTAACTGACTGA
The DNA here is from genome assembly GCA_040386615.1 of Bacteroidota bacterium. Taxonomy (GTDB): domain Bacteria; phylum Bacteroidota; class Bacteroidia; order B-17B0; family Aurantibacillaceae; genus Aurantibacillus. Next base: position 11,620 of record JAZKFC010000019.1, on the reverse strand, counting down.
AACTAAAATCGGCCCAGGGTAGATTAATACCAAGGTTCCATACTAACAGACTGTCAAAAACCGTGGTATGTGCCACCTGCTGCAGAAACGAGAGATTGCCGGCCTGAATTCCTGGATTGTAAGTATTGGTTAAGACACTTTTTTGAAACAAAACTTCGTAAAAAACGCAGGCTACCAGGTAAGACCCATTCATAGAGGGATGGCTTTGATCGGCGTCATACAATTCAAGTGAAGGATCTAAAAAGATTGACCTTTTGAATGCTTCACCGGCGGGTGCCATAATACCCCCGGTTGTGTCAGCAAATTTTTTATAGGATTGCCTGAGGCGGTTTTGCATACCAGCATAGGTACACAGGGGGGGATAAAACGCGCAATTTTGCGCGTCACCGTTTTTTCTGCCCCAGGTTTCGTAAAATACCGCATTGCTGCAGCTGTTATTTTGTTTAACAACGCTGTCGAGTTTCAAAGCATAAGGCAGCGTTTGACCGTTTACCTGCGAAGGTGGAAAGGCCGGTTCCTGGCTTTGCGCCTGCAACACAACAAAATCCCATTGAAAGGCATTGATCTTCGAAATACTTGTTGTGTTTACGAAATGATTGTTAAACGTGTAACCCCCAATTAAGTTACCATCATAAACCAGTGTATCACCATTGGCCAGTGCTATACTATAAATCAGCAAGGGCAGGTTATTAACGTAAGTATAACTATTGCCTAAAAAAAGCGCCGAAACTTTCTTATGAATGTTCTGTGAAAACAAAAATGCCGGAAGAATTAAAAAACAAATTATGAGTTTTTTCATAGCTTAAATTTAATCAGAAATACCTTAACTTTTTAGCCGGTGGTTGGGCTCGCAGTAATGCTGAGTGAACATACCCGGGGAATGAGTGTGCGAAAAAATTAATAGCGCATCTCAAAGGTCAGATTGAAAGATCATTATTATCATGACACGATTTTCAGCAAGGTTCTTACAATAATTTTGAAATCAACGAGTAGGCTTTGATCTATGATGTATTTATTATTTAATGCCAGCTTAGCCGGCATTATTTCATTGATATAAGTTTGTTCGGGATCAGCAGATTTTGCAAGCAGATCATTTTCACTGAAATACTCCAGCGAAGCATAATCTGTGATACCGGGTTTTATTTTCAGCACCTGCTTTTGCTCTTCGTTGTACAGGTCAACATATTTCCGCACTTCGGGCCTGGGCCCGACAAAACTCATGGTACCTGCTAAAACGTTCAGTAATTGGGGAAGCTCATCGAATTTGTATTTCCGCAAATAAATCCCTGCTCCGGTGATCCTCGGATCCCTGCCTCCTACAGTCAACAAACCCTTCTTGTCGGCATTAACCTGCATGGTTCTGAACTTAAAAAGTTTAAAGTCGCTGTTGTTCTTTCCCACCCTTGACTGAAGAAAAAAAACACCGCCCTTTGAACTTAATCCTACTATCAAAGCAATGAGCAGCAATAACGGCGACAAGATGATGATCCCGGCAAGTGAAAACACTATATCAAAAAGTCGTTTCAGCATGTGGTTTTGTCAAGTGCGGCTGTCACAGCTTTCACAACAGTCATTATCTGGTCATCGGTAAGATCGTAGAATACAGGCAGGCTGATCTCCCTGCTAAAATTGTCGCAGGTCACTTTATAGTCCGCTAAATTATACCCCAGGTTCCTGTAAAAACTCATTCCAGGCACCGGAATAAAATGCACGTTCACGCTCACATCTGCGTTAAAAATTTCCTGCATCATGGCGTCGCGCTGCGGCTCCGTAATGTTTCTGATCCTTAAAGGATACAAATGAAAACAGCTTTTTTTCTCTTTAGTTTCAAACACCGGAAGTTCAAATCGTTTATCCCTACCCAGCAATTGGTTGTATGTGTCAACAATGTGTTTGCGTTTTAAGAGTGTGTCATTGTCGTAACGATCAAGCTCAACAAGGCCTATGGCAGCGGTAATGTCGGTCATATTACATTTATAACCCGCTTCAACAATGTCGTACTTCCAGTTGCCCCGTTGTGTTTTTGCGAGTGCGTCTTTATTTTGCCCATGCAGAGTTGTTACGCAAAGCGCCTTGTAAATTTCTTCGTTATTAAAAGGCGCCGGTAAATTCAAAGCCACCGCCCCACCTTCAGCTGTTGTTAAGTTTTTTACTGCATGGAAAGAAAACACACTGATGTCGGTTAAAGCGCCAGCTTTGGCGCCATTGTACTCCGCGCCAAAAGAATGGGCCGAATCGCTGAGCACCAGGATTCTGCCAAGTATCTTCTGATTGACGCTTGCCGGGACAAAACCCGTTCTGGATTTTTCCGCTATAGCGTTTAATTGAATGTAATCGCAGGGCATGCCGCCAAAGTCAACAGGCATGATCACTTTGGTTTTCGCTGTTATGGCTTTTTCAACTTCTCCGGCGCTGATATTAAAATCAGATGCGTTCACGTCAACAAATACCGGCGTGGCGCCGCAATGAATGATAACATTTGCCGTGGCAGAATAAGTATAAGCAGGCAGTATTACTTCGTCGCCGGGACCTACACCAAACCAGCGTAACATTAATTCAAGACCAGCGGTAGCCGAGTTTAAACAAATGGTATTTTTATTTCCGCAGTATTCGGTAATTTTTTTTTCGAATAATTTGGTTCTCGGTCCGGTGGTAATCCAGCCGCTTTTGAGCGTGGCCACAACTTCGTCACAAATTTTATCGTCGATACGGGGTGGAGAAAATGGAATCATAATAAGTTAATATATATTTACCTGTGTGGCTCCATAGCCAAAATCTTTGTAGGAGGCGTCCTGGAAGGTAACTCCTCTTATTGTTTTTAATCTCGATATTATCTCCTGTTTCAACCTGCCGTTGCCAACACCATGGATAAAGATAATTTTTTTCATGCTTTTGTTGATCGCTTCATCCAGTTCTTTTTCAAATTTTTCGAGTTGAATGTTCAGTATCTCGAAATTACTCAGACCGGCTGGCTTGTCAATCAATTCCTCTATGTGAAGATCAACTTCCTTTTCGAGTGATTTTAAATGTTCTTTCGACGATTTTGAGACCCGGGAGGCAGATTTGAATTCTTTGACGCTCTTGAGTTTAGCTATGTCAATGAGACTTAACTCAGTCTCTATTTTATCGCGTTGAACAAAATCATCCCTGAGCATAAACGCGTAAACCGGATACTTGAACTCCTCGTGCCTGATCGTTGCGGAATCTGCCAGCGTTTTTGGCGTAATGTGCAGCACTTCAGCGATTGGGGTTTGCGCCTTGAAAAATGAATTTTTATATAACAGACATTCAATTTTATGGTAAAAATATTCCTTAAAGAACTGGATTTTCACCTGTCTTAACAGCACCTTTTGGTATGGCCCGACTTCACCGTGCCGGATCGTCTGGAAATACTCATCGTCTTTTATAGAATAAGCATACATGATGTTAAAGGATGAGGCGTTAAACAAATAGATCTTGTAATCATTAATCAGAGAAGGCAAATCATGGTCGGGCTCAATCACAAAATATACAGCGTCGGATAACTGCGCTTCTGGATTCAATTCTATATTCTCAGCGTCCCGGTTCAGTATCAGCTCTGTATGAATTGGCACCAGTTGAGTGATCAGAAACGGAATTTCAAAACCGTCCTGCATCTCCACAAAAACGGTGTTCTTGTCTTTGATCCTGGAAATAATCCCTTCCCCGACTTCGTTTAAAAATCTTACTTTATCGCCTATCCTCAATTTCATCCCAAACTTCCTTCTAAATTTACAAATTACATCAATTTTCAATTAAACCCTAATACATAGGCGCCACTGTACCCGACATCATAAAAATCAAATCCAAATTTACGACTTAATTCCTCGTTTTTTTTGTTCATCAACCTATTATTTGAACTCCCCGACACAATCACTTCCAGCGAATCAAAGCTCAGGAGGTCCTGGTTGGCAATCATAAAATTATTACAAAGCAGCAGTACCTTCACATTTTTCACTTCTGTTGCCGGCCAAAAACAAGGTTTATCTAAAATCAAAAGTCGCTTATTTTTGTACTGCAGGAAATTGAAGTTCCGATGGATGATCTCCGGATTACTGAATGATATAAATTGCGGTTTCACATGAAAATTATAATCCGACTGGCTATTGTTGCTGATAAGAACCCGGGTTTTATTTTTAAAGGAAAAGACATGCCTGTTTTTCACATCATAGAGGGTAAATAATTCACTCTGCTTTTGAAAAAAGGCGTCGCGAAATGCGAACAACTGCCAGATGATCAGGAGCACGATACTCGCCCTGGCCAGGCTAAATGATCGGTATTGCAGGGTTAAAGAGAGTACCACAATCAATGCGGACAAAAAGAGCGTGTCAGATACTGTGAAATGAATCATATCCACAAAACCAATTCCATTGGCATTGAACAGGTTGATGAACACCACGAGAAAATCAACCGTATAATTTATTATTATGGCAGCAAAATGAACATGAATCACTACCAGAACTGCCAGTAGCAACAAAACAAACGTTACCGGCACCACCACCAGGTTACAGATAAAAAACCAAAGCGGAAACTGTTTAAAATAAAGCAAAGTGAGTGGAAGTGTACTGAGAGTGGCCGACAAGGAAGCACTCACGCTTTGCCATGTGAGATTGAGGAGATACGCCTGTGGGCGCCAGGCTG
>JAZKFC010000019.1:1720-6951 GCA_040386615.1 Bacteroidota bacterium | reverse complement strand
AAAATAAGCCCGGCCAGGGCAAAATAACTCAACTGGAACCCAACATCGTTGATAAAGAACGGATTGTACACCAGGAGCATAAACGCCGACACCAGCAGGATATTCATTTGATTGCCTGCATCATTCCTGAAATAAATTTTGCCGAGGCCAAGTAAGTTGAACATGATCACAGCCCTGAGCACCGGGGAAGAAAATCCGGTTATCAGTGCAAACAACCAGAGCACAAGGGTTATAAATACAAATTTCAGAAGTTTGTGCTTTTTCTTCCTGTCGGCAAGATCAAATAAAAAACCCAGCACCAGGTAGATCAACCCGGTGTGCAAACCCGAAACCGAAAGTACGTGCAGGGTTCCTGAATGTGAAAAGGCCTCCATTACTGCTTTATCTATTTCATCATCGTAACCTGTCAGCAAAGCCGCGCAGATTGCGTAACTGTTGCTCGTCAAGCCACCCGATTTCAACTGCTTTAAAATATAATTTTTGCAAAGCAGGCCGGTTGCCCAAACAGGGTTCAGATATCCCCCCGTCGGCAAAACCGTATATGCCGTGGAGTCTACAAAAGTGCTGTGATAGATCTGTCTGTTGGCTAGGTAATTTTTGTAATTAAATTCAAATGGATTTTTTGGCCCAGGCAAATCCTGCAACTTCAACCTAAGCATTAGCACATCTCCCGCCTTCAGTTGTTTTGTTTTGATTGATTTTCTCACATAAGTAAAAATATTGCCCGTAGCTTTTTTAAAGTACCTGCCTGTTTTAATTTCGAGGATCTGCAAACTGAGTTTAAAAGATTTTTCCTTTTCCAACGGCAGGTCATCAATCACGGCAATAAATGTTTGCTCAGTGCCGGGAGAAACAACCCGCCCGTAAAATAGGGTCTGGTTATTTTTGCTGCAGTGCGATACCAATGTCATGCCATACATCAATAGAAACACATCTGCCAGCACCAGTAAAGCAGTTTTGTTGAAGCCTGTAGACCTTTTAAAAAATAGCAATCCTGAAATAATAATGATGAGTGCCAGGAAGAACACCCATGAAAATGGCGGAATCGCATAGTGGATGGCGATAATGATGCCTGCAACAAAGGGAATTAAGATCCTGAAAAAGGGGATCGTTAAAAACACTTTCATCTGATTCTGAATTAAATAATTTTCATAAATTAGTAAATGAAAGTAGCAACAATTTTTTTTCTTCTTACAGGAATTCTCACAGCAAAACCGGCTTTTGCCTCAAAAGTTTACACCGTAAATAATGGCGACTGGGGTAATGCTTTTATATGGAACACCGGGCAGCCACCTGCCAGTCCCGACACTATCATTATCAAACATTATATTACTTTCAGCCAAAATCTGGCAATTGCCGCTCCCAGCGAACTGATTGTTGAAAATACGGGTACCTTGTGCGGTGATTTCGAGCTGGATATTCATTGCGGTGCCAGGCTCACCAATTACGGTCATATTTATGTTAACTCAGCAAAATTCAGGGATACTAAAAATTACAATCAGATCTCCTCAAAAAACAGCATTACAATTTCAGCATGCAATCAGCCGGGTTATGGAACAGGTTTTATTAATTATGCGCCCAACGGTCTTACCCAGGTATGGCCGCCGGTGCTTTGCAAAACCCCGGGCACAAATTGGGAAAATGGCTCTCCTACAGCCTTCAGGGATTTTTATGATGGGCACGGGATCCGTATCCTTCAGGATCCCTTCAGCCTAAATACCTGGCTCATATCTGCCGATAAAACAATACAGGTTCTAATACTTGATCTTTTAGGCAAAGAAATATGGAGGCGACAGAATTCAGATTCTTATGTGATGCAAACTGATGCATTTCCTCCCGGCCTGTATTTTATCAGGATCACTGCGAACAACAGCCAGGTAACCCGACGGCTGATAACCCAATAAAACAGCAAAAAAAATCCCGTAAAGCGTTTGCTCTACGGGACCTTTAAGGTTGCAATGGTATTTTAGTTAATGATAAGTTTGCGTGACATATTAGTACCATTCATTGTGAGGTTTACAAAATAAACACCTTTGGCCAGTGAATGATCTTTGTTGATTACCATGTTTTGTTCGCCGGCATTGAGTTGATACGATACGGCCGGAAGAATGTCTTTACCCAAAACATCCACAATGCTTAATTTCACTGAGGCAGGATCGCTTAAAGTGAAATTGAGGTTTGTTTCACCGGTTGCTGGGTTAGGATATAAATTCAGACTGATGCTCTTGGTTAGTTCATTGATCCCATTCGGTACAAAGAAATTAATGGCATCCAGGTAAAAATTGTTCCCACCGCCGCCTGCAGCCTCTTCAAAAGAAAAACGAAGCCAAACCGTAGCTGAGTTAACAAAATTGCCCCATTGCGGACTCACTGCATCCAACTGGATTATCTTCCAAAGGGCGTTGTCGGTGAGGAGAGCAGGCGCATAAGGTGTAGGATCATTGGTAATGCCTGAAGATTCTGTTGCCATGATAAATGAACTCTTTATTAATGCATCAGTCCACGAACCCCCGCAATCTTTTGACATTTGAACTTTAAATACATCGTTATGGGTAGATGATGCCCTTGCATAAGTATAAGCGAATTTAAACGTACAGTTAGGGTTGTTTAAAAGATCCATTGTTGGCATTTGTAAAGTGGTGATCTGGCCACCAAGTGTGTTAGCACCTTCCACTGAATACGAATTGGTACCATCGAGCGCTACACCAATTGCCTGGTCCCAACCAAGTCCGTTCGCCGGTGTAGTATTTACCATCCAGTTCGGTGGCAAGCCCGGGTTTTCGAAACTTTCTGAATAAGGACCGGTAATAGCGGCAGCACCGTTAATAACGGTTACCACCTTTACTACCGAACTTGAGCCCTGGGCGTTTGAAACTGTGAGTGTTACGTTGGTTGTACCAACAGTATTAAAGGTCATGAGTGTAATACTACTTGTAGCTGCGGCAATGGTGGTCACGTTATTAGCCGTCCATTGATAACTTGTGATGATGCCGTTGTAAGAGAAACTCTTCATTGTTAATGAACCGCCGGCGCAAACTGTGTAGATATTTGTAGTAGATAAAAACTGGGCAATAGGTGCGCAGATGCCCGCGCCATTAACATCGGTAAAGCCAACGCTAAGGTTATTTGCCGTAATTAAATTGTTCCTGCCGCTGGTTCCCACCACGAGCGTATTTCTCATTGAATTGCTCTGGTCGGTAGTGAAGTTAAGCGGGCAATTGGAATAATCCATAAAGTTCTGCGGGTTTTGCCAATACAGGGAGAGATTATTCTGGCAGGTGATGTTAGAATTTGTGGATACCGCGGGACAGGCGTTGTAGTTGCCTTTAGTTACCGGTGTATCGCTAAGACCGTCGTCTCCACAGTTAATGCCTGGATTATTGGTGTTTCCAAAAGTGTGAGGGAGGTTCAGCCAATGGCCTATTTCATGTGAGAGTGAACGTGCGTCATAACCCGGAGGGCCTGCGCCAAGTAAGCTATACCTGTAAACAATAGCATCGCGGTTGTTAAATGTTGGCCAGGTACCAGGCCTGTATGTGTAACCACCAATTTGTCCACCTCCCACTACCGTGGTTTGCGGTACGATATTCGCTACCACGTAGATATTCATGTACTGGGTAGGATTCCAGGTATATGGCCAGTACGCCGGAGAAGAGCCCGCCGCTGACTGCGACCATTGAGTCTTGGCATCAATGTGTCTCACGATACCGGTGATACAATTACCCTGAGGATCTTTTTTTGCCAACATGAACCTGATCTCTGAATCCACATACCTTGTTTTAAAATGAGATGGAACGATCTGGCTGGTATCTGCGCCTAACCTCGAGAAATCTTCATTCACCTGTTGTAAAGCAGCGATGCACTGTGCGTCGGTTACATTTTCAGGACCACCCTGATGTAAAATATGAAACACCACCGGAATGGTATAAACAACCGCGGCAGTTCTGTTCGCGCCCATGTTTTGTTGTTTTTCATCAAAGGCATCACGCAATGTTTTTTGTTCTTTTTCAAACCTGGCTTTAGCGCCTGGATTAGCGGCGAAATGCGCGTCCATGGCCTCATCTGTATTACAGCTATAGATCTTCTTTTCTTGTGAAAACCCTAAATTAGAGCCTGCTAAAATAAGCCCCAGGCTTAATAAAGTAAGTTGTTTTTTCATGTTGTGATGCTTTATTGTTTTACGTTTATTTATTTTTTGTGTTTAACTGGCTAAGCGCCATCATGTCCTTCATCGTTTTTTGCATACCCTCTACGCTACCGTCTAAAAAGATCACATTTCCCTTTCCTTCCTGCGCGAAATTTTTAACTGCCTCGGTCCACATGCTGAACAAAATAAGAGAAGAGTCGAGTTTGGCCTCACTCATTTCACGTGCTGCCCCGGCCATTCCTTTCGCAACTTCCTGCCTGAACAGGGCGATGCCTTCTCCCTTAAGCCTTGAAGCATCCTTTTCGGCCTGGGCAGAAATTTTTATAAAATTTCCTTCAGCCTCCGCGGCTTTTGTTCTTGTGATCAGTAAAGCCTGACCTTCATTTTCGGCAGCAGATTTTAAATTATTACTCGCCACCACTTTGGCCATAGAACGCATCACCTCTTCGTCAAAGGTGATGTCATTTAATTGAAGATCAATGAGGTGGTAGCCCCAGTGTTCAAGCGTTTGGTCAAGTTGCTCTTTCACAGCCTCAACTATATCGCGTCTCAGGATCAATACCTCAGACTGTTTTTTGGTAGCCACAAAAGCACGCACCGATCCTTCAACCGACCTTACCAGTGCCTGCATAAAATTTCTTTCATCAATAAATTTAAAGGCTACGTTTTTAATGGTTTCTTCGTCGCTGTTGATTACCGAATACAAGAGCATAGCGGTAAAGTTAACATTGGCCTGATCTATTGTAACAGCCTGAAAACCAAGTTCAGAACTCCGGTTTTGAACAGAGATCTTTTTAAATACTTTTTCAATAAAAGGAATTTTAAAATTCAAACCCGGTCTTAAGATCCTGCTGAACTTCCCAAAAATGGTGGTAATTGCTATCGTTCCCTGCTGAACAGTTACGAAAGACAGCAATAATGTTAATAAAATTAAGACAACTGTAAGAATCGTTCCTATTGGAAACATATGTTTTATATTTGTCTAAAGATACAAATTTGTATTCTCATTTTCAAACCAATATGAATGATGGAGCATATGCTGTATAAGTGGTTGGCTTTTTCTGTTATCTGGTTAATTGTGCCC
>JAZKFC010000019.1:0-1710 GCA_040386615.1 Bacteroidota bacterium | reverse complement strand
TTTAATTTTATTAACAGCCACGAATGTTTTTTCCCAGGAAGTAAAAAAAGACTCCGTTCCCTCTTACGTGGTTCTTTTTAATAATGCTTCGAAACTGGTTGATTCGGCAAAATATAAAGATGCTCTTCCCCTTCTTAAAAAAGCCATAAAAGAAAAACCAGATTACTGGCAGGCTTATAATAAATCGGCCTTCGCTAAAATCAAATTAAAGGAATATAAGGAAGCCACGAAAGACCTCGACAAGGCAGAATATTACCAGGCCATGAATTATGAGACTTCGAAGTTGAAAGGCATTAATTATTATCTCGCCGAAAATTTCAAGGAAAGTAAAACAGCTCTCGATACCGCGCTTTCGATCGCGAAAGAAGAAAAAATAGACGATGCTGAGTTGTTTTATTACAGGGCTTTGCTGATGTTTAAAGGAAAGGGTTATAAACTGGCGCTGGAAGCCTGTGAATCGGCAGTGGATTTAAATCCTAAATATGTTGAACCGATGGTATTGAAAGGGGAAATTCGTTTCGCGATGAAAGATTACAATTATGTGATCAAGGAATTAAACGCAGCTATAAAATTAATGCCGGCCGAAAAGCCTGATTACAGGGCTTACCAACTGAGGGCAAAAAGCAAATTTGAAGTAAAGGATTACAAGGGGGCAGTAACTGACTGGAACGTATATATCGACGGTAATCCTGGTGAAGAGGAAGCTATGATCTCAAGAGCTGCTGCTAAAATAAACATGAATGATAATTCAGGCGCCATTTCTGATCTTGACGAGGCAATAAAATTGAACAGTAAAAACCCCGTGAGTTATTGTTACAGGGGCGTAGCCAAAGGGGGCAATAAGAATTTTACGGAAGCTCTCAAAGACATTAATTACGCTATTAAACTGAAGTTTGATTACGGCGCAGCTTATTTAAACCGGGCAGCCATTAAAATGGCCAGCAAAGATAAACGCGGAGCATGTGAGGATCTCGAAAAAGCGGATAGCCTGGGCGATGAAATGGCTATTAATTTAATTCAACAGTATTGTAAATGATGGGCCGGTGCATAGGCAGGGGCAGTTTGTAGGATGGCAGGGCGCTGGTTAGAAACCACTGGTAGAAACCACTGAGACACTCAGGGCACAGAGGAGCATTAAGGAGGAGGCAGTAGGCAGGGGGCAGTGAGCAGTATTTAGTTGGCGGGCAGAAACCACTGAGACACTCAGGGCGCTTAAGGAACATTAAGGAGGTGGCAGTTGGCAGGGGTCAGTGGGCAGTTGGCAGTTGGCGGGCAGAAACCACTGAGACACTCAGGGCACAGAGGAACACTAAGGAGGAGGCAGTTGGCAGGGGGCAGTGAGCAGTTGGCGGGCAGAAACCACTGAGACACTCAAGGCACAGAGGAGCACTAAGGAGGAGGCAGTTGGCAGTGAGCAGTTGGCAGGCAGAAACCACTGAGACACTCAGGGAAGAGAGGAACACTAAGGAGGAGGCAGTTGGCAGTGAGCAGTTGGTAGTGGGCAGTGAGCAGTTGGAAGTTGGCAGTGGGCAGGAAGTAGTTAGGCGTACTGAACCCGGAACCCACCTCCGCATAAATACTCTCGCGGATGCAACCCGAAACACCGAACCTAGCGGTACAAAGTAACTTCCCCGGTCATATCGCGTTCAAGCATGCCTGTTTTAGAGGAATCGTTGTTGATGGCTTTCACATTGAGTTTCCAGATATAAA
>JAZKFC010000018.1:0-44622 GCA_040386615.1 Bacteroidota bacterium | reverse complement strand
TTTGCCTGGGTCGCGTCAAATATCAGGTATGATTTTCGCACCTATTATTCATCAAACGGCAGCGGCCGTACCGATTTCAAAAAAATGCTCAGGCACGGAAGTGGTATTTGCGTAGACTACGCCGCGTTAATGGACACACTTTGCAGCCTTGCCGGAATTGTCAACGTTTCAATCAACGGTTATGCCAAGGATGAGATCTTTGATGTACACGACTCAATTTATGTCGACAATCATGCCTGGAGCGCCGTACGACTCGACGGCTTATGGTACCTGTATGATGTTACCTGGGCCTCAGGGGCTGTTGGTTACAGGTTTACGCGATTCAGCAGGTTTTTATTGAAATTGGAAAATTTGTTTCCTGTAAAGTTCAAACGGAAGATCACCTGGAATAAAAAGTTGAATTTTTTTGACGAGTGTGGTAACGAAATCAAAATACCGCCCACATACAAGGAGCGGTTTTTTAACCGCATGATCAGGCGCATCCTTCACTTATTCCCCTTGAAGGTAGAAGAGTATTATACCCAAAAAATAGACACCAGCTATTATCTTACAGACCCGGATTTATTTTCGGTGACCCATTTTCCGGATAACCCCGCCTGGTCGTTAACAGCAAGAACTAAAATGAGAATTTTTGAAAGTGATAGCGCGTTTTATCACCTCGACGAAAGCAGTTACACGGGCCAGAAAAGGAGCGGCCGGGTATGCCCGGATTGCGACTACGACCTGTCGCTTGACGTGGTGAACAAACAGCATCATTTAAGAAACGAAAGTTTTAAATTCAACAAAAGAAACCGTTTTGTATCGTCCTTGTGCGAATACCGTATCGGCACCCTTAATTTTAATAACAGCAAAGAAATAAGCGACTCTCTTCCAAAAATAACAATGCTCGATACCTCGCTCACTTACCTTCAGCACTCAAGGACAAGTTTGAGGAATTGTTTCAAAAATATTGACGCAGATTTTCTTTTACAGAAAAGTAAAAACAAAAGAAAACAAATGCTGCTTCTGTCGGAAAACAGGAGCCACATATCTTTTGTGAAAGAAAAGATCAGTACTACCATCGCGAAGAAAAGAAGCGTGCAGTCTCTGGGGAACCGCACCACGGTAGCTTCACGCAAATTAAAAAGGCGGAAAGGAAATATCCGCAGACTGAAGTCTGAAATTTTTGTAGATACAAAAAGCGTTTTCTCTGAGCAAAAGCTGGAGCAACTGAACGGGTATCATGGAAAGAAGGCCGCTGAAATTGATTCGTTAACCGGGCTTATTGAGATATACAAAACAAGATTTGATTCGGTTTTCGCAAATTTATCGCTGAACATCTGGCAAAAAGTAATACATCACGATTCATTGATCGCGCCTATAATTAAGAGCACGCAATTACGAAAATTACTCCTGGATAATTTAAAAAAGCCCGTTGTTGAAACCCGGAAAAAAATAACAGTTTATAAAGATTTTTATTCGCGCGATATTGACAATGTTGTTTACGCGCCTTCTGAATTTTTGGCCGATTTGGGTCTCGAAATAATTAATATGATCGACAGGAGAAACAATTTTGAAAACGATTTATTTCATACCAAACTTCTGCTCGTTAAATTTAACGCGATGCCAATAGCCGAATTGACCATTGCAAAAAATTTATATCAGTCCGAAAACAAAAGTGACTATTGCTGGCTCAGGGGCCAGATTCCTGCAATAAAAGCACTCGGGAAAGGCTTCGGCACCCTGAGACACATGCAGGTGAAAGCCATCAGAGTGATCGTGAAAGAAAATGAGGTCGAAAGGCGCAGAACGCATGTTGTGAGTAAGGAACTACTGCGAAGGAAAAAGAAATACAGGCGAATCGTTGTTCATAATGCCCGTGTCACTAATGTAAAACTAATAGAAGTAAAAAAAGAAAAGAGGAACTACCTGAATTTACTAAAAAAGGAAAGACGTAAAGCGGCGAAAAAAATCTAGGGTTAAAAAGTATTTACCCCCTGAACCGTTGTATATTTCATCGTATATTTTACTCCAGGGTTAATATACTTGTAGGCGCTATGGCTCATCAGCGCTGCTTCATGAAAGCCACACAAAATCAACTTCAGTTTGTTTTTGTAAGTGTTGATATCGCCGATCGCGTAGATGCCTTCGATGTTTGTGCTGTAATCGTCGGTGTTCACCTCAATTGCATTTTTGTCGAGGTTGAGTCCCCAATTTTCAATAGGCCCCAATTTCGGACTCAAACCAAATAAAGGAATTAAATGATCAGTTTTAATTTTTTGTTTTTCCTGCGATTTGGCATCAATCACTTCAACGCCTTCAAGCACATCAGTACCTTCAACCGAAAGAATGTTGGTGTTGAGCAGTAATTTGATTTTCCCCAGTTCGGCCAGGCGCATTACTTTAGCAACGCTGTCGGGTGCGCCCCTGAAACTTTCACTGCGGTGTATGAGTGTTAATTCGCTGCACACATCACTCAAAAAAACAACCCAGTCGAGCGCGCTGTCGCCACCACCCGCAATGACCATTTTCTGATTTCTGTATTTTTCGGGATCAATGATCATATAGTTGACGCCTTTCCCATTCTCGAATTTCTGTAACCCTGAAATTTCGGGTTTCCTGGGTTCGAAGCAGCCCAAACCACCGGCAATTACAACAACTTTTGCATGAACAACCGTACCCATGTTTGTGGTGAGAATAAAATCCCTGTCGGCCTTTTTTTCAAGTGTCTCTATTCTTTCGCCGAGGGTAAAAGTAGGTTTGAAAGGTTCGGCCTGTTTCATTAAATTTTCAACGAGTTCCTGCGCAAGTACCGAAGGGTAGCCCGGGATATCATAAATTGGTTTTTTAGGATAAATTTCAGAAAGTTGTCCCCCAACCTGAGGCAAATAGTCCAGTAAATGACAGCGCATTTTAAGCAGGCCGGCCTCAAAAATAGCGAAAAGACCAACGGGTCCGGCCCCTATCACTGCAATATCTGTAGTAATCATTTAAAATTTTTGCAAAGGTATAATATTTTTGAATACGGCTAAATCAAAAATTCCATAACCAATTACCAAGATTATTGCACCAAATACCAAGAAATTTGGTTTTCGTTCAATAAAATTTCATATTTTTATAGAATTATAATTTTGAATTAAATTTACAATAGAACATGAAAAAACAATTACTCTCAATTTTTGCGGCTTTAGCTTCAGTTACAGCGATAGCGCAACCCAGTCCAAGTTGGAATATACCACAAAACCCTCAGTTTACTACCGGGATAGTTCCTGTTGCAGGAACCAGGTTTTTAGATGCTGTTGATGCCAACGTAGTGTGGCTTTCAGGTTATGATGGCAACAATGCCGGTGCAAATTATGCATGGTATTCAAGGACCATCAATGGTGGAACTTCGTATAACTCAGGCGACATCTATGCTGACACAAACACGTACAAAATCTCCAACATGGAAGGTATTGACGCCAATACAGCGTGGGTATCTGCTTACATGAAATCAACCGGTGGAGAAGGTGCAATACACCGCACAATCAACGGTGGATCAAGCTGGCAAAATATGACTGCAGTAGGCATGTTTACCAACACTACTTTTTCCTTCGCGAATTTTGTTACCTTTTTAACCCCTCAGGTAGGTCTTGTTAATGGTGACCCGATCGGACCAAATGCGAACAGCCTGGAGTTTGAGCTTTGGACAACCTCTAATGGCGGTACCAGCTGGACACCGGTTCCTGCGGCTAACATTCCTAACCCATTAACAGGAGAATATGCGATCGTTAATTTATATGCCAAAGAAGGTTCTACCAATGTTTGGTTTGGTACAAACAGGGGTAGGGTTTATCGTACAACAGACGCCGGACAAACCTGGTTTGTTTCCAACGTTGGAAACCCGGCTGTTACAACCAACACGGTAATTGATATCGCGTTTGCAGGCCCTTTAAACGGTCTTTGTTTAATGGTTGGCGCCGGTAACGTTGCCGATTTATACAACTCGGTAGATGGTGGTGTTACCTGGAACCTAGTGAACCCTTCAACACCAGGTGTTCTTCCAGTGAATTATGGTCTTAATGAAATGACCGGAATCCCGGGAAGCACTTATTTTGCCTCTGTTGATAACGGCGGTAACCTGATCTCCTATTCAACAAATAACGGTGTTACCTGGACTGACTGGGGAAGCGTTGGATTACCTTACTTGACCATTGATTTCGTGAACCCATACACTGGCTGGGCTGGTGGTTTCCAGGGATTCCCTAACGGTGTTCCGGGCGTATGGAAATACGGCGGGGTTACGTTTAACTCAATTTTCACTTTACCAGTAAACATTTGTAAGCCAAACGCAACAGTAACAGTATCTCCTGTTAATAGTTCAAGCGGACAGCCTCCATTAACTTTCAGCTGGTCGGCACAACCTGCCGGTGCGGTTTTTTCTAGCAATACAGCTTCTGTACCAGTAATCACTTTTTCTGCGAACGGAACCTATACCGTTACATTGAACGTACTAAACGGTAACGCCCAGCTTTCTACAAGCCAGCAGGTTATCAACGTATTGTCGTGCGGTTCTCCTACTGCGAGTTTTAACATCCCTGCAACGGTTTGTAATAACTCGGCATTTACACTCACCAATACAAGCACAGGTGTACCTATGCCTACCTACACCATCACAACTTCATCTGCGACCGGTGTAACCATTACGCCAATTGTGAACACCAACTCTGTTACCATTAAGTTCGCAACGCCTGGTGTTTATACAATTACATCAACGGCTTCAAGTATCTCGGGTACAAACGCGGTTACTCAAACTATCAACGTAATTGATTGTTCTCCTGTGGCCAACTTCTATTTTTATATTGCAGGTGCACCAACTGTTTCTGTTTCAACAGCTGCAGGTTGCGTAGACCTTGGTAACCAGGCTACAGCTTCAGCAACTAACATTAGCACCAGCACAAACGGCGCTAACTCTTATACCTGGACCGTTAGCCCGAACACAGGCGTTACTGTTACAGGTCCTTCTATCAGCAAAAACTATGTTTTCACAACAGCTGGAAGTTATACCGTAACCCTTAAAGCCGCTAATATTTCAGGCAGCAGCACCATCTCAAAAGTAATCGACGCGAATGTTTGCGTTGGATTGGCTGAGAACGTACTTGCGGCGAACCTGAATGTTTATCCGAACCCGGCGCATGAGCAATTAACTATTGCACTGCCAGCAGGTTCTGATTCATATAAAGTTAAAATGATCAACGTAATTGGCGCTGTAGTTTACGAAGCGAAAAACCAAAAAGACGTGGTTAGCATTAACCTTGTGAATAAAGCTAAAGGCATTTACTTCTTAACCGTTGAATCAAACAACGAAAAAGTGGTTAAGAAAATTGTTGTAGAATAATACCATACTCTTTTTATCAAAGCCGCTTCAATCCTGAGGCGGCTTTTTTATTTAATCGCCGGTCATACATATTAAGAAAGACATATGAGGATAATATTTATGGGTACGCCTGATTTCGCGGTAGCAAGTCTCGACGCGCTGGTTAAAAACAAATTCGATATCGTGGGTGTGGTCACCGCGGCCGACAAGCCTTCGGGACGAGGCCAGCAAATGAATCAATCACCGGTTAAAAAGTATGCACTCGAAAATAACCTGAAGTTGCTGCAGCCTCATAATTTAAAGGCAGCAGATTTTATAGCAGAACTCCAAAGCCTCCGCGCCGACCTCCAGATTGTTGTTGCGTTCAGGATGTTGCCCGAAGCGGTATGGAATATGCCCCCGGAAGGCACGTACAACCTCCACGCTTCATTGTTACCAAAGTACAGGGGAGCAGCGCCAATTAACTGGGCGGTGATTAATGGTGAGCAGGAAAGCGGTGTGACTACCTTTAAATTAAAACATGAAATAGATACCGGCAACATTCTTTTGCAGGAAAAGATACAGATTGGTTCTACCGACACAGCGGGGGATCTGCATGATAAATTGATGAAAGCCGGTGCCAACCTGGTACTGGAGACCGTTCGAAGGATCAGGAAAAAAATGGAAGAGGGCAGTGAGTTAAAATTCGTGACCCAGCAGGACAGCCTCGCCAACCACGCGCCCAAGCTCAACAAAGACCTTTGCAGAATTAACTGGCATCTCAAGGCAGAGGAAATTTATAACCTGATAAGGGGGCTGAGCCCTTATCCCACAGCTTTTACCGAATTACAGAATGAGGACGGCCAGGTAAAAGCGGTGAAAATATTTTTCGCCGGGTACGCGACGACAGTGCATGAAAAGCCAGTGGGGACAATAGATACAGACAACAGGAATTTTTTGAACGTGTTTTGTTGCGATGGGATTCTTGAGATAAAAGACATACAATTGGAAGGTAAAAAGCGAATGAAGGTGCAGGAGTTTTTAAAAGGGTTCAAATTTACCGCCGGTACAAAAATGATTGGTTAGGCTTGTGGCAATACCTATAGCCTGTTGATATTCGCGAAGGCCTGTTAATCATCAGGAGTATGGTTACGGTGACTTAGAACCCTTAATATGGGCTAATCGCAGGGCATACTTATTAACAAAAAGCCAATTTATCAACAAAACAGCCACTTTTTTGTCTGAAACACTTGACAAGCAAGGTTTATAATATAAATTTGCTCTATAAATTAATTAATTGTTTAACCCTAAAAACAAAACAAATGAACAAAGCAGAATTAATTGATGCAATTGCATCAGGTTCAAAATTAACAAAAGCTGACGCTGGTCGTGCTTTAGACGCAACTATCGAATCAATTCACAAAGCACTTAAAAAAGGTGATCGTATTGGTTTAGTTGGATTTGGTTCTTTCTCAGTTGCAAAACGCGCTGCACGTACAGGCCGTAACCCACAAACTGGTAAAGAAATTAAAATTGCCGCTAAAAAAGTGGTAAAATTTAAAGCAGGTTCTGATTTAGCTGGTTCAGTTAACAAAGGAAAATAATTTTTGCATTAAATTTATAAAAAGGCCGTCGTTTTGACGGCCTTTTTTGGTTTAATAAACTGGCCTTTATCATGTAACTGATCGGTAAGTTTGACCACTTATTGGCAAAAAACAACCACATATTCAAATTGTACGGGTATTTGGGAAGTTTTTAATTAATTGCCCGATAAATTTGTAATTTTGACTATAATCTCTTTGAACAACTTTACCTCTGGGTTGTTTTAATCCTAACAAATCAAGTTAATATTAACTTTGTTTTAAACGATAAAAACGCTACCTTGCGAAACTTAATTAACAGAATAATTTAAAAACAAGTAAAATGAAAAAACATCTACTCCTCGGATCGGCCTTAGTAGCAGCTATAAGCGCTTTTCCTCAGGCTGCTTCGCCTAGGCTGCGCCAGTCGCCGGTCATTAACATGACCGAACGTATGGCTCAAAAATTTGTAATCATGAACAATATGGAAGAAAGGTCACAAACCTCAGTTTCCAGCAATGTTATTCAACAAGAGCCGGCTCCTGTTACCAGCATGAAAACCAGTTCAATTGGTGCTGTAAACTGGAACGCGTTTACCGGATCAATGAATATGTTCGGTGTATTGGTTTCAACTTCAAGGCCTTTACAATATGATGATGAATTGAACGCTGTAACTTTCGTTCACAGGAGATCCAACACTTATGTTCCTTCTCCGACTCCTACTTCTGTAGGCGCCAATACCGGTGTTTTGGTTGCAATGGTTTCGCAAAACTGGGGTGGAACCTGGGATAGCACCATGATCTATAACGATAACAACAACTGGGCAAGGTATCCACAGGGAGGTATCTTAAAACAACCATTAACTACCAACATTAACAACGCTTTAATAGTAGCAACTGCTCCTATCACCCAGGCTAACACTGCCTTAGGATGGATCGGTAATATTATTACTGTTAAACCTTTGGGAAGCAGCACCTACAATAACATCCAATCTGCTTCTTCGCAAACTTTTATTGCCAACACAGCACCTTATGCTGGGCCATGGGTAGCGGGACCAAACAACACGAATATTAAAATGGACTTCCTTCGTCACGATTTCGCATCAACAGATGATGGAAAAGTAAGGGCAATGGGCCAGATCTTCGGAGGTAACGCCAATACTCCTGCAACTCAGGATTTCCGCGGAGCCAGGATAGTTAAAGGATACTTCGTTTCTGGTCAGCCGGTTTTTACTCATGATTCATTGATCCCGCCGGTGAGAAGAAATTCTCAAACCAACGACAGGTTAATCTCTGCAACTCAGGGTATGGCCTGGAGTGAAGATGGTATGGTTGGTTACGCTTATTTCATCGGTTCACACGATGCCACCGTTGGCAGCACTTTAACTGCCAATATGGGTATGCAACCAATCGTTGCGAGAACCGGAGATGGTGGTCAAAGCTGGATCTGGTTACCAAGTATCGATTTTAATCTTCCTGCTTTTAAAGCGCCTGTAATGGATCACATCGTTTCTACACGTGCTGATACTACGCTTGCTATTCCTTTCTTCGCTTATTGGGAAGGAATGAGCGCAGTTGTTGACTCCGCTAATAACCTGCACCTTGTAGCAACTATGATCCACAGCCCGGCTGCTGATCCTGATTCTACAAATTTCCTTACTGCATTTATCAATTATGACGGTGAAAACTACCGTTGGGCTCACCAGCCAGGTTTAAGGCCATACATTTACGATTTCAGCCGCGGTGCAACATCTGCATGGAAAGTGACTGTGATCGACTCCATGCCAACTGAAGGTCCCGGTACAAGGCCTGCAGATGACGGATTCAGCGCTAACCAATGGGCTGTAGACGCTGATGGAAATAAAATTGACATCGACGCACGTATCCAGGCAAGCCGTACAGCAGATGGTAAATACATCCTTTACAGCTGGTCTGAAACTGATACAGTATCTACTACCAATAACCTTGGTTACACAAAATGGAATATTTTCCCGAATGTTAAGGTACGTATGATGCATTCAAGAACCGGATTGGTTTCTCCTACCGAAATCAACGCAACCAAACTGGTTGGTACCTCTGGAACTAATCCAAACGTAGCAAACAGGGCTTATAACTTCTACACTTCATCAAAATGTGGTATCGACATGGTGAATTCAACTGGTGCCAATGTTATTTTCAACCTGCCAATGACCGTTTCTAATAACTCAGCTTTAGATCCTGCAACACCTGCAACCCACCGTTACGCTAGTGTTCCGATTGAAGTAATTGATCCTACAAGGATTTCAGGAGTTTCTGAAAGCAGCTTTGGCGCAGTGTCAAACAGCTTTATCTACCCTAACCCTGCAAACAACAGCGCTTTCTTAGCGATAGATCTGAAAAACAATTCAGACGTTAAGATCTCTGTTTTAAACATGGTTGGCCAGGTAGTAAAAACTTCAAAAGCTAACGGACAAATTGGTGCCAATAACATCAACATCGATCTGAGTGGTTTAGCAAAAGGTATTTACCTGGTAAACATCACTGCAGACAATGCAAGTGCTACTAAAAAACTGATCGTAGAATAATCGACGATTTATTCTGTTTAAGAAAAAAGTCCCGTTCATAATTGAACGGGACTTTTTTTATGCGAAGCTTTTGATCAGGATGGCATCGTTGCGACACTTAAGCGACTTAAGGCCTGGCGCAACTGTGTGATGATCTGTTCGATATCGCTGAGCTTACAGGTGCCAACTGAAAGCCTGTACCAGTTTGAATTTTCGGAGGAGCCAAACGCGTAGAATGGTACAATAGCTAATTTTGCTTCGTCGAGTAAGTATTTTGTAACGTCTTTGGTGGTGTTGAGGATTTTGCCGTCGGAAGTTGTTTGCCCGTGAAGATCGAATTGCACTGTGAGATATATTGCTGCCTGCGGCGAAATGGCATCCACTTTAAAACCTTCGTGTTTTAGTTTTTGAAAACCCTGATAGAATCCCTGCAGCCGCGCATTCACCTTTTCTTTCTGAACGGCCATAAAAGCGTCATACTTGTCGAGTTGATTTAAATACGTAGCTGTGGCCAGCTGTTCTGCTTTTGGTGCCCAAGCGCCCACATGGGTTAATATTGATTTCATTTTATCGATCAGGTATTTTGGACCCATGCTCCAGCCAACACGTACACCCGTGGCCGCCAATGACTTTGAGATCCCGTCAACGAACACCGTATATTTTTTCATCTCGGGGTTTAGCGAAACCGGGTCGTAATGCTTTACCGGGCCATGCGTTAATGCCCAGTAGATCTGGTCGTACATAAGGTAAACCGGCTTGCGTGACGGGTCGCGTTTTTTGTTTTCCTCTAGAATAAGGTCGCAGATTTCCATCAACCCTTCCTTTGTAAACACGGTACCCGTGGGGTTTTGCGGAGAGCACAGGGCTATAAATGATGCTTTTGAGATGTAAGGCCTGAAATCAGCTGCGGAGGGCATAAAATTTTGTTCGGGACTTGCTTCAATAACAACGGCGTTGGCACCGTTCAAATAGCTGTAGTGGTTGTTGTTCCATGAAGGCGTTGCAAACAACACCGTGTCGCCTGGATCAACAATGGCTTTAAAAATACTATAAATAATGGGTCTTGCGCCTCCCGCTACCAGAATTTCATCGGGTTTGTAATCCAAATTGCCACGCTGTTTCAGCAGGTTGCTGATCGCCTGACGCAGCTCAGCCATGCCATCAGCCGAAGGGTAGTTGGTTTGGTCGTTGTTGTATTCATCAATAATATACTGCTTTAATTCAGGTGGGATTGGGAACTCTTTGGGATTAAAATCGCCGATGGTGAGATTAAATATTTTTTCGCCCTGTTTAATTTTTTCATTGACTTCGGCGGCAAGCTTGATAATTTCGGAACCAATTATATTTTCGGCAAGTTTGGAGACTTTCATAAGATTAAGTTTAAAATTTGTAATTTAATAATTAGAAATGAAAAACCGGTAAAATTTAGCGATTTATACGGGATTTTAATTTCACCGATAAAAAGGCTTAAGTTATCATCAGGGAATTGAGACACGTCTAATAGCTGGGCATACAAAATAGAAATGAATACCTTTATTTAAAATTTAAAATCGATTTAGGAGGTCGAGCCAAGCACCGGATCCAAACATAATTAATTTATGAAGCGACTACAACTTGAAGATTTATCCAAACAATTAGGTTATTCAAAAACACTCATTTCGATGGTGTTGAATGGAAAAGGCAATCAGTATGGAATTAGTAAAAAGACCCAGGCGGCGGTATTAGACGCGGTTGCCCAGTTAAATTATGCCCCGAATAAATTTGCAAAGGCCCTGCGTACCGGAAAAAGCTATTTTATAGGCCTGATCGTTACCGATATTTCAAATCCTTTTTATTCAACAATCGCTAAAAGTATAGAGAATGTGCTTTTCGACAGCGGGTATAATTTAATGGTTTGCAGCACCGAAGAAAATGAGGAAAAAGAAAAACGACTTGTTGAAATGATGCTTAACCAGCAAGGGGTTGACGGATTGATAGTAGCGAGCACGTTTAAAAACTCGGCTTTTTACGAACAGGCAAGGTTCGCCAAAACACCCATCGTTTTTATTGACAGGATTTTACCGCTGTTTAATACAAATTACGTGGTGATAGATAATTACGGGGGCTCGGTTGAAATAGTAACAAAACTTGTAAAACTCGGTCACAAACGAATAGCCTGTTTTTGTATTACACCGCTGTATTTAAGTACTGTAGAGGACAGGGTTAACGGGTATAAAGAAGCCCTTCAAAAAAACAACCTGCAGAATGACCCTGATCTTATAAAAGCGATCAATTTCGATCATATTGACCTGGACGTTGAAAAATCGTTGAATGAATTATTAAAACTTGATACGGTACCCGACGCTATTTTTGCGCTCAACAATCACATTGCGGTGGCATTACTGAAAATCCTGAAGAAAAAGGAGTTTTTGAAGCTTGCTGCCAAAATTAAAATTGCCTGTTTTGACGATATCGAGTTGTTCAATATTATCGACCGATCGGTGATCTCGGTATCTCAGCCGGTTCAGGAAATTGGAAAAAACTCATCACTCATCCTGCTGAATATTATTTCGGGAAAACAGATCAACAAATCCAACGTGGTGCTTTCTACAAAACTCATCGACCGTTAAGCAGGCTCAAAGATTTCAACCTCCGTAAGGGGATTAAACAGATACACAGAGCCGCTGCTGATCTCCCTGCATTTGAACCGTTTCCTTACGCGTTCGCCTTTCTGAAAAATCCTTGATCCGTTGTACAGGAACAAAGCGTTGGGAGGAAGATATTCAATAAAAATGATATCCGACTGTTCGTCGTGAAGCTTAAGCGTTTTCAGGAGGTTCATGTCTGAACAACTCGAAGCGGCGGGGTTTTTCATATACATTCGTAAAGCTGAAAAAACTTCAAGGGGAAAAATATCGGTGGTTAAAAACGGCTGGATCAGAATCTGGAAATTTTGTTTCCATTCTTTACCATGAGGGTTAACAGTGTTTTTATACTGATTATAAGTCACCAGGTGAGCAACCTCATGTACAAGCGTGATCAAAAACGAATACCTGTTGAGATTATGATTGATGGTTATGGTATGATTTAAGCCGTTGTGAGGAGAGGTGTAGTCACCAAGCCGCGTACTCCGTTCTTTTTTAATTTTTAATTTGAAGTCGTATTTAATAATCCACTCTGCAATAAGCGCCACGCTTTGTTCGGGGACGTACTTCCTGAGTATGTCTGAATTTTTCTGGTATTGAATGGCTCTTAAATCCACTCCCTAAATTTAATTATCTTTAGATAATTAATGTATTCAAAAGCTTAACTTTACAAACATATTTTGGTTTATTAAATGAATGCAGCCGGCATAAAAGAGCATGTAGTGAACTGGCTGAAAAGCTATTCTGAAACATCCCGCACAGAAGGTTTCGTTGTTGGTATCTCAGGGGGTATCGATAGCGCTGTGACTTCCACCTTGTGCGCCCATACCGGAAAACGCGTGATAGTTCTGAATCTTCCCATCAGGCAGTTTTCAGCTGAGTTTAACAGGAGTGAAGAACACATTCAATGGTTGAAAAAGTCGTTTAACAATGTAGAATCAACAACGGTAGACCTCACGACGGCGCTTGAAACGCTTGAAAATACCTTTCCTCCTGACATCCAGGATTTTTTAACCATGGCCAATACCCGCGCACGTTTGAGGATGACTACACTTTATGCGTTCGCGACGCGGCACAGGTTGCTTGTTGCGGGCACCGGGAATAAAGTAGAGGATTTTGGCGTGGGGTTTTATACAAAGTATGGTGATGGCGGCGTGGATATCAGCCCCATCGCAGATCTTTATAAAACCGAGGTGTATGCACTTGGCAAGGCCTTAAATGTTGTTGAAAGCATTTTGAACGCCAAACCAACAGATGGTTTGTTTGAAGACAACAGAACCGATGAAGACCAGCTTGGCGCTTCCTATCCTGAACTGGAGTGGGCAATGGCGTATATTCAAAACGATGATCAGCACCCGCTGAACCCCCGGCAAAAAAAGGTAATGGAAATTTACACATCGCGTCATAATGCCAACAGGCACAAGATGATTCCAATACCTGTGTGTTTAATCCCTCAAAATTTAAAACAATGAAAAAAATATTGATCCTAACCATGATCGTTGCTATAACAGTGTCGTGTAAAAAAAAGAAAGACGAAGAACCAGAGGTTCCTGCACCCGTAGTGTATACCATTTCGGTGAAGGTAGACGGCACCGAAAAGCACTGCAATAGCTGTTATTCGGGCTCAAACAGCAGCGGCCTGCGCGGATCGTATTTTTACCTTTCGGGCTTTGATGAAGAGATCTACATGGGCTGTTCGGCGCTGCCAGCTGTTGGCCAACACAACCTGGTTAAATACGGAAACCCCAGTCTGATTTACATTAAGGATAACGTATATTTCCGGGCGGTGAACGGTACTCTGAATATTACGGCCATTGACACCTCGCAAGGCGGCGTGATCAATAAACTTACCGCCACATTTAATTTCAAAACCGATACCGCCAGCAACGGTGTATCGCATCAGATCACCGAAGGAACTATCAACTTAAAAAACTAAAACTATGTTCGGGAAACTCGGAGACATGATGGGCAAACTTCAGGAAATGAAGCAAAGGGCCGAAGAGATAAAGGCCAGGCTCGACGATCATATTATTAAAAGCGAAAGCGCTGGCGGCGATATTAAGATCGAGATCACCGGCAACCGCAAGGTATTATCTGTCACGCTTTCAGACGCTTTGCAACATGGCGACCGGAACGAACTGCAACGGCAATTGCTCGCAGCGGTTAATAAAGCCCTAAGCGAGGCCGATAAAATAAATGAAGAGGAAATGAAAAAGGCGGCCAGTGGTATGCTCCCGGGCTTATAAATTTAAAATTAAGAGATGGCAGTTATTTTACCTGTAAATGGAATTTCACCGGTACTCGGCGAGAATTGTTTTGTAGCACCTAACGCCACTATTGTTGGCGATGTGATAATGGGCGATGATTGCAGCGTTTGGTTTAACGCAGTGGTGCGTGGCGACGTAAACAGCATCAGGATCGGTAACAAGGTCAATATCCAGGACGGGGCTGTGCTGCACTGCACTTACCAGAAAACAAAAGTCAGTCTCGGAAATAATGTTTCGGTGGGGCACAATGCCATAGTACATGGCTGTACCATTCACGACAATGTGCTGGTGGGAATGGGCGCCATTGTGATGGATAACTGTGAGATCGGCAGTAACACGATTATCGCTGCGGGCGCGGTGGTTACCGAGGGCACCATTGTTCCCCCCGGTTGCATATTTGCCGGTGTTCCCGCGAAAAAAGTTAAGGATATTTCGCAGGAATTAATTAACGGGGAGATAAACAGGATAGCCAATAATTATTTGATGTACAGTGGATGGTTTAAATAGTTGATCAAACACAACAATGAATCTTTTTTTTCGTTATTATTGCCAGTATTGAATTTAACCCATTAAAATTCGACCATGCGTTATTTCCTGAGTTTGGTTTTACTAATTGTCACGGGAACGATTTTTTCGCAGAATTTCAGGTATTACAGGCCGGGCCAGAATTTTGCCTCCGCAGATAATGGTTGTCTTCTTATTAAAAATGATCCGGCAAGCCTTTCAAAACTAGATCAGATCACCAGGTACTCTGCCTTTAAAGCTGTTAAGTTAACCGGTTTTGATGAACCCGACAGCAACCTGGATTCTTTGTTTACAATGATAAGCAGATCAATCAACCCTGAGATCCTGATCATTGAGAGCAGTGACGTTTCAGATATTGGCGTTACCCTGTCAGGGTTCAACAAGCTTGAAGAAATCCAGTTGCTGAACAGCAGTTTTGATGAGGGTCATTTATTTAATGCTTTAAGGAGCAGCTATGTTAAAACAATAACCATCCAGCAACCAGATCCCGAAATTATGTTGGATAGTCTGCACCTGGTGCCACGGCTTAACAAATTACGGGTAAGTAATACCCGGGTTTTTTCCAGTCCGAATAAAACAGACAAAATGCAGTTTTTTCAAAATAATGTAAGTCGTAATGTTGAAGTGACTTATTACGGGAATTTTTTCAGGACGGAGAAATATCCGGGACGCCCTCTCCCAAATGCTACAACTCCCAAAACAAGTAAGGCAATCCCCATGAGTTGCATCAGGCAGCCGATTCCGGGCATTGATATTAATGATACAACTTATTATTTCAGTTCTGTGTCTGCCAATAGTTTTACCTATGAATCGGGAAGCATCCTGAGTATCGACAGGAATGCCTTTGTAACCAGCAAAGGCGAAAACTACGCGGGTGAAGTTCAGTTATTTTACAGGGAATTCAGAAACCCTGTCGAAATCATGCTCTCAGGGATTCCTATGTATAATCTCGTGAATGGCAAGACAGAATTGTTTAAGAGCGGCGGCATGTATGAGATCAATGCTTTGGATGGGATGGGGAGGCAATTGAAATCCAGGAGTGATACTGCCATTAAAATCAGATTTGCCCTCACAGATACCTCGGCAAATTTCCAGTTTTATTCGCTGAATGAAGACGGAAGCTGGACTACTCAAAAACCTGCCATCACCAGGGTTCCTTCGGTATCGAAAAAAGATTCTACACTTGCTGCCACAAAGGCCGTAAAAGAGTATTATATATTTTTAAGTGAAATTGTCCGCCAAAGGGCAGATACTACCGATTATGAATCCAGGTTTTCAAGCGATGACTACCTGTTCACTTATCGAAAAGACAACATGGAAAAGGCCCGTGATTCTGTGACACTTTCAGCCGGCCGGATCAAAAGCAAGTTTAGAATAAAGTATGTAAAACAGACCAAAGACAAGGAAATAATTTTTACAATTCTTCCGGCACGGCGCGACGACAATAGCGGCGTACCGGCGCACATAAAACCCTTGCTGAACAGGATGTTTCTGTATGATGGTCCTTTAACAAAAGATGAATTCAGAAAAACCTATAGCAGGAAACTTAAGTGTTGGGACCTTAGGCTGGACGCAGCAGGAAATGATCTTCATTTTACAATTAAAACAGGTAAAAATTACATGGATTTAAATGGTACACCTGTTACCCTGAAGGATGATAAAACCTATGTTATTCAAAAGAAAGGTGGCGCCACCCTGGCCCGCATTGTTCGGAGAACGCTCCGGCGTGAAGCGAGGTTATTTGATAAGAAGCCCATATACACCCTGAGGAACGGCAGGACCACCAGGTATTCGCCCCATGTTTACAATAATGTTCAGCGGGGTTACGGGAGAAGAACTGAGGAGGAAGCTTTTCAATATTGCAAGAAGTACCAAAATGGTACAGAAAGCGGCATGGATATTAAAGCCTGGCAAAGATACATTAAGAAGTTCCCCGCCTACGATTACAATTCTTTCCAGTACAACAATGACGTAGGTAATGCACTTTTAAAAAGTGGCCTGGGGATCAATAATATTGATTGCTATATTCATAGTGGAGCCATGCAGCCGGTGTTTGTGCGGTACGATATTGAAAGGGACAGTCTTTTGAATGAGTACAATGCAATGCTTTTCAAAAGCATTAATGGCAGCTACCCGGTAACTCCGGGTGTAAACCAGGACTATTTCTCGGGTTATTACTTTGATCAGCATTCCAATTACCTGATCCGTTTTTCGCAGGATGGTTATATGCAGGTTACGAAACCGGATGATTTAAAACGGCTGAAAAAAGGTGACAAGATAGACCTTGCCTACCATCAGCAATTTAACATCAAAGGATTAACGACTAAAGAGATCACAAGGCTCATTCTAGATTGACGAGGCAAGGTTCAGAATACAAACGCCGTACGGCATCATCTATACTAAAAAACAGTTTCTCTATTCGAAACTGTCGTTGGAAATTAAAATAAATTTTATTCTCCCTTAAATTCAGCTTTTCTTTTTTCCAGGAACGCGTTTACTCCTTCCTTGTAATCGCAGCTTGCAGCAGCCACTACCTGGATCTCTTTTTCAAGATCAAGCTGGCGCTCCAGCGTATTGGTGGCGCTTGCGTTCAGCAGGCGCTTTGTAAGACCAATTGCTTTTGTTGGCATAACAGCAATTTTTTCAGCGCTTAAACTTACCTGGCTGAGCAGCTCAGTATCCGCAAAAACTTTATAAACCAGTCCGAATTTCATCGCTTCTTCAGCGCTTAATTTATCGCCGGTAATCATCAGCGCCGAAGCCAGTTGAACACCAACCAGGCGTGGTAAGGTAAATGTACCGCCGCTATCGGGGATCAGTCCTATTTTACTGAATGCCTGGATAAAACCGGCAGACTGCGCCGCGTAAACAATGTCGCAAGCCAGGGCTATATTGGCGCCCGCGCCCGCTGCTACCCCGTTAACAGCAGCAATAACTGGTTTTTCAATAGTCCTGATCTTCAAAATAATGGGGTTATAATGCTCCACAACAATTTTTTCAATACCCGGACCGTTAGGATCAACAGCTTCTGCAAGATCCTGGCCAGCACAAAAGGCTTTACCATTACCGGTTAAAACCACTGCTCTCACTTCCTTGTTGTGTTCAGCTTTGTTAAGCGTGTCAATTAACGCAAGGGCCATTTCGCGGTTAAAACTGTTGAATTTTTCAGGCCTGTTCAATGTAATGAACAAAACATTATTTTTTATTTCAGAAAGGATGGAAGACATAATAAAATTTTATTTAGGTTAAATATAGCTTAGGTGTTTTTATTTGCCAAATCAATTGCTTTGTCGACGTAAACGCGCATTAAATTTAAATGCAAATGTGAGATTATTCCGGTTAAACTTTCTTACTTTTAATAAGTCAAATGCCAGTATGAGATCTTTTTATTTCTTTTCAGTTTTAATTCTTTTGCTTGTGTCGCCAGCGAAGGCACAATCAATTTATTTTCCACCACTAACAGGCACTTCATGGGACACCCTCACGCCTCAAAGCCTGGGCTGGTGTCAGCCCCGCATCGACTCCCTGTATAATTATCTGCAGGTAAAAAACACCAAATCCTTTATTATCCTTAAAAACGGAAAAATAGTTCTTGAGAAATATTTCGGCACATACACTGCCGACTCTTTGTTCTATTGGGCCTCGGCGAGCAAGAGCCTTGCATCGTTTATCGCCGGCATTGCGCAGCAAAAAGGCCTGATCAACATCAACAACCCGGTTTCCCAATATTTGGGTACCGGCTGGACCACCGAAGCATTGCAAAAAGAAAATCTTATTACTGTAAAACACCTGTTGCAAATGACCAGCGGCCTCGAGGACAATCCGCCACCGCCCTGCGACAATGAAGACAGTTCAAAAGCGTGCCTTATTTATAAAGTTGACGCCGGCAACCGTTGGGCCTATCATACCGGCGCCTATAAGAAAGTACAAAGCGTGGTTAGCGCTGCGGCAGGGCAAAACTATAACCTGGTGACCAACAACTGGGTAAAAATAAAAACCGGCATGAGCGGTTTATGGCTCGATCAGACCTATTACGGCAGGGCAAGAGACATGGCGCGTTTCGGTCTCGTTATCCTCAATAAAGGAGCCTGGGGCAATGATACCTTATTAAAAGACCCCGTTTATTTTAACGACATGGTCAATACCTCGCAAAATTATAATCCCGCTTATGGCTATTTGTGGTGGTTGAACGGAAAATCGGGTTATTTAAACCCGGGTCTGCAATTTATGTTCAATGGTCCCCTGATCCCAAATGCCCCGGCAGATCTGCTTTGCGCGCTGGGTAAAAACGATCAGAAAATTTATGTGTCACCCGGATCGGGCCTTGTAGTGATTCGACAAGGCAATAGCGCGGAGGGAGTTACCTTCGCGTTATCAAGCTTTGACAATAAGTTGTGGGATTATATCAATAAACTTGTTTGCAGTACAAGCGGGCTAAATGAATTAAAACCTGCCAATTCAATCGTGACTTACCCAAATCCCTCACACGATGATTTTACTATTTATTCGACCTTCGCCATAAAATCGATTATGCTTGAAAATGTGATGGGCAAGAGCTTTGCACCACGCTTCTCAGATCAAACAGTTAATGTTTGTGGTTTCGATAAAGGCATATATTTTCTAAAAGTTCTTTTAGAAAATGAACAAACTGTGATAAAGAAAATAATAATCGATTAAAAATCGTTGCTTAGCTGGTTGGTCGCTTTTTGTAAGATCTCAAAAGCGTTTTCGGCCATTAGATTTTCCCTGTCGAGTGTTGGATTGATCTCTACCATCTCAAAACAAACTATTTTTTTGCTTCTCATGATATAGTAAATCAGGTTTCCGGCTTCTTTTTCGGTGATACCATTAGGAACCGGGGTACCAGTGCCGCTTGAAATCCTTGAATCCATGCTGTCAACATCAAAGCTTACATAAATAATATCGCAGTGATCGAGGTAATTTAGAGCCTCAATAGCGACCCTTTCAACCGCTTTTTTGCGGATTTCCTGCAGGTTAAATACCCTGACCTTATTTTTTTTGATAAGGTATTCTTCAGGCGGTTCGAAATCCCGTAACGCTATAAAAACCAAGTCGTTATAGGTTATTTTAGGGGAAATACCACCCAGGTTCTTCAGTTTTTCCCAATATTCAACTGTTTCATCATCGGGTTTATTCTGCTGTCTGTCGCGGTTATCTTCAGCAAGCACACAGCAGAGGGGCATACCATGCATATTACCACTCGGCGTGGTGTAGGGGCTGTGCATATCGGCGTGTGCGTCAATCCAGATCACTCCAAGCTGTTTGCCCGGATAGGCCATACGGATGCCACTGATGGTGCCCAAAGCTGAACTATGATCGCCGGCAAGCACAATTGGGATCTCTTCCGCCTTTAGTGTTTTTTGAATTTCCTTGCTAATGCGTTCATTCAGATTGAAAATACCTTTGATCCTTTTGGCGTAGTCGTGCACTACCGGCTCCAGCAGCAGGTTATTTTCGTTTTGTACTTCTACCGATTTAAAGCGTTTAAAAAAATTACTTCCAAAATCAAGCGCAGCGATCTTAATGGCATCTACACCCATGCTTGCTCCTCTGGTTCCGGCACCTATCTCACTTTTAACTTCAATAATTTTAATTGGTTTGATCATATAATTTAACTCATTATTAACATTTAATCTTTAGTTTTGCAGCATCTAAATCATTTACTTTAGATAAAATTACTTAAAGTAACCAACTTACATTCTAAATCATGGACAATCTTTATTCAACTTTAATTCATCAAACCTTCAATTTTCCGCAGGAAGGGTTTGAAGTGAAGGACGATGAACTATATTTTAATGATATTTGTTTGATGGACGTGATCAAACAATACGGCACTCCACTGAGGATCAGTTACTTGCCAAAAATTGGTTCGCAGATCCAAAAAGCCAAGCGTTTGTTTAACGTTGCCATGGCCAAAGTGGATTATAAGGGCAAATACGTTTATTGTTATTGCACCAAAAGTTCCCACTTTAGTTTTGTACTGGATGAAGTGCTGAAAAACGAAGTTCATATAGAAACTTCTTCAGCCTTCGATCTGCAAATTATCAAAGAACAATTTCAAAAAAATACGCTCACCAAAGATACATATATTATTTGTAACGGGTATAAACGCAACCTCTACAAACAAAACATCTGCGATTTGATCAACGATGGATTTAATGTAATACCAGTACTTGATCACCTCGATGAAGTGGATTTTTATAAAAAACACGCCAAGGCTGAAAAGGTAAATCTGGGAATTCGTATCAGCACCGAAGAAGAGCCTTCATTTTTGTTTTACACCTCGCGCCTTGGCGTTCGGAGCAGCGAGATCATGAACCTGTACAACGAGAAAATCAAGCCGCACGCGAAGTTCAACCTTAAACTGCTCCATTTTTTTATTAACACGGGCATTAAGGATACAATTTATTATTGGACGGAACTGAACAAATGCCTTAATATTTACAAGGAACTTAAGGAAATTTGTCCGGGGCTTGATTCGCTGAATATCGGTGGTGGCATGCCGATCAGGAATTCGCTGGGCTTTGAATACGATTACGAATACATGATTGAAGAGATCGTTTCGCAGATTAAAACTTTTTGTGAGCAGAACGGGATCGCCGAACCTCATATTTTTACCGAGTTTGGGTCATACACCGTGGGTGAAAGTGGTGCCACCCTTTATTCGGTGGTTGATCAGAAAAAGCAAAACGACAGGGAAACCTGGTACTTCATTGACAGCAGCTTTATTACAACACTTCCCGATACCTGGGGCATTAACCAGAGATTTATTTTGCTGGCCATTAATAACTGGGACAAACCCTATGGGCCGGTGAACCTTGGTGGCCTTACCTGCGACAGCATGGACTATTATAACACCGAGGCGCATACCAACCAGGTTTTTTTACCAACCCTCGAAAAGAACGAAAAACAACCACAGTACCTAGGTTTTTTCCATACCGGCGCTTATCAGGAAGCATTGAGTGGTTATGGCGGCACCCAGCACTGTTTGATCCCGGCACCAAAACATGTTTTGATTGACCGCGACGAAGACGGAGAAATTACAACGCGTTTATTTGCGAAAGAACAAAGTTATAAGAGTATGCTCAAAATTCTGGGATATTAGTTGTTAACTAAAATCTGAAAAAACTTACCTAAATAAACACAAAGGCTTCACAATAGACTGCTATTTTTCTAACTTTACCACCTTATACCCCTTAGCTATTTATGGCATTATTTGACTTTTTAACACAGGATATTGCAATTGATTTAGGAACTGCAAATACTATCATCATAAATAACGATAAAGTTGTTGTTGACGAACCAAGCATCGTTGCGGTTGACCGCACCACGGGCCGTATTATCGCCGTTGGGCGTTCGGCGCAGATGATGCATGGAAAAACCCATGAGAACATCAAAACCATACGACCATTAAAAGATGGGGTAATTGCCGATTTCCAGGCGGCGGAGGAAATGATAAAGGGCATGATCAAAATGATCAACCCAGGTAGCAGGTTTTTTAAGCCATCCCTGAGGATGGTAATTTGTATTCCAAGTGGCATCACTGAAGTTGAAAAACGTGCCGTTCGTGACAGTGCTGAACATGCTGGTGCGAAAGAGGTATACATGATCCATGAACCAATGGCTGCGGCCATAGGAATGGGAATAGACGTTGAGGAACCAATGGGCAACATGATCATTGATATCGGTGGTGGTACCTCCGAGATCGCTGTTATTGCGCTTGGCGGCATTGTGTGTGATAAATCCACGCGTATTGCCGGTGATGATTTTAACGCGAACATAGAAGAGTATATGCGTCGTCAGCACAATATCTTAATCGGTGAGCGAAGCGCCGAGCGGGTTAAAATTGAAGTAGGCGCGGCGATGACCGAGATCGAAAATCCTCCGGCCGATTACGCTGTTCAGGGAAGGGATTTGATGAGCGGTATTCCTAAAGAAGTTTACATCAGCTACGTTGAGATCGCCCACTGTCTTGATAAATCCATTTCAAAAATTGAAGAAGCTATTTTAAACGCCCTCGAAATGACACCGCCTGAACTGGCAGCGGATATATACCGCAAGGGAATTTTTATGGCTGGCGGCGGATCATTATTGCGCGGCCTTGATAAACGTATCTCCTTAAAAACAAAATTACCGGTGCACGTATGTGAAGATCCCCTCCGCGCGGTTGCAAGAGGCACGGGTATTGCACTTAAAAATGTTCATAAATTCCCTTTCCTGATCAAATAAAAGTGCCAGGCTTGGAGTAGCTTTATTTGAAACAGTTTTACCTGCTTTTATAATTTTTGAAACGTGAAAAACTTATTCGCATTTTTTATAAAGCATAATTTTATTTTCATTTTTTTACTCCTCCAGGTAATCTGCATCTGGCTGATGGTCCATCATCAGGGTTTCCAGGGATCACACGTTTTAAATTCATCCAATCTTGCAATTGCTAACGTTTACGAAACTGCCGCAAACACAAAAGAGTATTTTTATTTAAAAAAGGAAAATGACAAACTAGCGCTTGAAAATTCGGTGTTGAGAAATTTTCTCAAATCAAATTATTCGGTTCTGCCGCTTAAAGAGTTTAAGAAAAACGACACCCTTTACAAACAACAGTATTCATACCTGAGCGCCAAAGTTGTAAACTCATCGGTAAATAAAAGAAGAAATTTTTTAACGCTTAATATCGGCGCCGCGCAGGGCATCACCCAGGATATGGCGGTAATGAGCAGCGACGGCATTGTAGGAATTGTGACAAACGCTTCCGAAAACTTTTCGAGTGTGATGAGCGTTCTGCACAAAGACATTAAAGTAAATTGTCAATTGAAGAAAGACGGTAGTTATGGCCCGCTCATTTGGGATGGATCTGATTACAGGTACTGCCTGCTCACCGATATTCCCACGCACGCTAAAATAAAGGCAGGCGACTCGGTAATCACAAGTGAACTGTCGGGCATCTTTCCCGAAGGTATCATGGTGGGAACCATAGACAGCTACGAACGAAGACACAACGAGGATTTTTACACAGCGAAAGTGAGGCTAAGTGCTGACTTAAAAAAAGTGAACCACGTGTACGTTATCAAGAATAAATTTAAAACAGAGCGCGACTCTCTGGAAAAAAACTCACAGATTCAAATTGACAACTGAAGTACTTAAAAATATTTTTCGCTTCATACTGCTGATTCTTGTTCAGGTGCTGATCATTCAAAATGTGAACCTTACAAGTTATATCATTCTGTTGCCATATGTCATGGTAATTTTATTACTGCCTTTTGAAACCAACAAGCAGGTTGTTCTGCTGATTTCGTTTGTTCTTGGCGTATGTATAGATTATTTTTATGATTCTTCGGGGCTGCACGCATCGGCCTGCACCATCATGGGGTTTTCACGTTATTATGTTTTGAAGTATGTGGCGCCGCGCGACGGTTACGATGCGGGTGTAAAGCCCACAGTCGAAGATATGGGGCTTGCCTGGTTTTTAAGTTACGCGGGCACGCTCATTGTTGTACATCACTTTTTTTTGTTCTACCTCGAGGTTTTTCGTTTTTCGGAATTCTTCAGCACCTTGTTCCGAATTATTTTAAGCAGCGCGGGAACATTTGCGATCATCTACCTGATTCAGTTTTTATTTTTTAGCAAAGAGAAGCGCGCATGAGCACCAATGCACAGTACGGAGACAGGAAAATAATCATTGGCGGTTTTTTTTGCCTGGTAGCGCTCATTTATTTGTGCAGGTTGTTCTACATCCAGGTGATTGATGAAAAATACAAACTCGATGCAAGAAACAACGCGCTTAGAAGACAAACAGAATACCCAGTACGCGGCTATATTTATGATCGCAATGGCAAGTTGCTGGTTTACAATGAGCCCTCCTATGACCTGATGATCATCCCCCGGGAAACAAAAGGCTGCGATACCATGTCGCTGTGCGGTGTGCTTCAGATCACAAAAAAGGAGTATTTGAAGCGTGTAAAAAAAGCCTGCCAGGCACCCAATTCACCACGCAAGCAAAGTATTTTCGAGAAGCAGATGTCGGCCAGAACCTACGCTGCCCTTCAAGAAAAATTATACAGGTACAAAGGTTTTTTTGTACAGAAGAGAACCGTTAGAAAGTATCCGAAACCAATCGCAGCCCACCTCTTGGGTTATGTGGGTGAGATCAGTAAAGAGGGGGCCGAAAAAAATGATTATTACAGGGAGGGCGACTACATTGGCATCAGCGGTATTGAGAAAGGGTATGAAGAGGCTTTGCGCGGGAAGAAAGGAACACAGATCGCTATAACTGATGTACACAATAAAACTGTAGGAAGGTACATGGATGGAAAGTACGACACGGCGGCCGTTCCAGGCAAACCTTTGTATTGTACCATCGACCGTGACCTGCAGGAGTATGGTGAAAAGCTGATGGCAGGAAAGAAGGGCGCTGTTGTTGCGATCGAACCTTCAACCGGAGAAATTTTATGCCTTATTTCCAGCCCTACATACGACCCCAACGAACTCGTGGGTGGAAAGGAACGCTCACGCAATTTTACCAGGCTTTATTACGACACCCTCGGCCTTCCATTGTTTAACAGGGCGCTTACCGCAATGTACCCGCCGGGATCGACATTTAAACTGATAGACGCGCTTATCGCCCAGCAGGACCAGGTAATTGACCGATCCACCAGTTTCCCCTGCCACGGTGGATATCCGCCTATGGGTAATAAACCAAAGTGCCACCCGCACGGCCCGGTGAATCTGCCTGGCTCCATCTCTGTTTCCTGCAACTCTTATTACAGTTACGTATTTACAAAAATTGTGGATCAAAAACGTTTTCCAAAATTTGTCGATGGTTATAATCACTGGCGCGACATGGTTAAAACCTTTGGACCCAACAGGAATCTTGGCACCGACCTTCCCTATGATAAGCCGGGAAATGTGCCATCGGTGAAATATTATGATAAAGTATTCGGCGAAAATCACTGGAGAAGCAACACGGTGGTTTCTCTCGGCATTGGCCAGGCGGAGCTGCTACTGGTGCCGCTTCAAATGGCAAACGTAGTTGCCATCGTAGCCAACCGGGGTTATTATTACATACCTCACTGCGTGAAGGGAGTAGGCAATCAGAAATATCTCGAGAAGAAATTTACTGAAAAACAACTGGTGGGTGTGCAGGACCAGGTGGCCTACACCAATGTGATAGACGGCATGCAGGGAACAATGGAACCCGGCGGAACAGCTTATGCCAATCGACTGAAGGGAATAGTAGTGTGCGGGAAAACAGGAACGGCCGAAAACCCTCACGGCAAATCACACGCGGTATTCCTTGCTTTTGCACCACGTGATAATCCAAAGATAGCGATCGCCTGTATTGTTGAGAACGCCGGCTTCGGTGGGGTATGGAGCGCGCCGGTGGTGACCCTTATGATCGAAAAATATCTCAAAGGCAAAACCGACAGGCCGGAAGTTGAGAAGCGCACCGCTGAGGCTGACTTAATTCACGGAAAAAATTTATTATCAACCGGTTTTCATTAATGGCACGCAACGAAAATACATTGTTTTACGGCATCGACAGGGTGACTATTCTTGTGTATGTTATATTGGTGATTATGGGCTGGCTGAATATTTACGCCGCGGTATATGACGAAGAACATGGAAATATTTTCGATACCACCCAGAAGTATGGCAAACAGCTGATCTGGATAGGAGGTGCAACGGTGATAGCGTTTAGCATTTTATTGATTGACGCCAATTTTTACACCGCTTTCGCTTACATTTTTTACGGCCTGTTTTTAGCGGCAAATATCCTTGTGATCTTTTTTGGTCGCGAAATAAAAGGGAGTAAGTCATGGTTTGGCGTTGGTGGCTTCGGAATACAACCGGCTGAATTTATGAAATTCGCCACTAACCTGGCACTCGCTAAGTTTTTAAGCAATCAGAATATCGTAGTTAGCCAGCAATTTCGCCTGAGGTTAAAGGATATTTTAAAGAACTATAAAAACACTTTAATTGCGCTTTTATTTATTATCTCGCCTTTGCTGCTTATTAAAATTTTACAGAACGAAACAGGACTTGCGATAGTGTTTGTTGCCTTTATTATTGTTTTGTACCGCGAAGGGTTGAGCGTAAATTTTTTGATCTTCGGATTGTTGGCCACTATTTTGTTTGTTCTTTCACTGGTGATCACCCAGATTTCCGGTTTGCTCATCACCCTCGCCATCATTTCGGCTTCTTCGTTTTTGTTTATCAGGCGAATAAAAAAGAATATTATCATCGTAGGTCTTGTCTACGCCTCTGCCGCCGGTGTGGTATTGGGTACCAATTACGTTTACAATCACCTGGAGGAGCATCAGAAGGTAAGGATAGATGTATTGCTTGGGCGCGGGACAGTTGACCTTAAAAAAGAAGGGTATAACGTGAACCAGGCCAAGATTGCCATAGGAAGCGGTGGTTTTTCTGGTAAAGGTTATTTGCAGGGCACCCAGACAAAATACGATTTTGTACCAGAGCAGGACACCGATTTTATATTTTGCACCGTTGGCGAAGAGTGGGGATTCTTGGGAAGCACGGTTGTGATCTTCCTTGAGCTGTTTTTAATACTGAGACTTATATTTCTGGCTGAGCGGCAGCGGTCAGATTTCAGTAGGATCTACGGTTATGGGGTTGCCGCAATTTTGTTTTTTCACGTGGCAGTGAATATAGGAATGACCATAGGACTGATGCCTGTGATTGGCATTCCCCTGCCTTTTTTCAGTTACGGGGGCTCTTCCTTATGGTCTTTTACCATCCTGCTGTTTATCTTTGTTAAACTCGACTCCAACAGGTTGTTGATTTTGAGGTAAATTCACTCTTCGCTCTCTTTTGTTTTATTTTGTTTGGTTTTCCGGAGACTGATTTCCCAGGTAATGATCAATAGGGTAGGTCTGGATTTTTTAGACAACACCCGTATATCCCTTCCCACGAGCGCCTTGTCGAGCACGTAATCAGCGTCTACCAATGATGAAGCAGTATGAAAAATGCAGGCAAACAATTTTTGTTCGCGCTTTGAACCAAAGGAAAAGCCAATACCCGTGTTAACGCCCGCCTGCAAAGCAGAAGGGTAATAATTTTTGTAAACCTGTGCATTACCGAAACTGTAATAGTGTTGCCCGGCGACATCTCTCAGTATTACAAGCACGTCGGTGGAGGCCATGTGACTTATGCTGATGCCGGCCTTGAGGAATATTTTTTTTCTTATTTTTAAAAGTACATCCAGGTTTAAATTCACCATCGTCTGGCGAATATGAACCAGGCTTTCGCCTGTGATTCTTGTGTTATAGATATTCCTCTGTAAACTGATACCGGGATTAAAGGCCGCGCTTTGATTTTTGAGCGATAGCAGGTATTTAATACCAACACAACCTGAGTGGCTAACTTTAGGACTTATAGTTTTATCGTTAAAAATGTAGCCGGGTCCGTAACCGAACACAAGGCTAAAATTGTTTTTCTGCGCCATTAAAGGCTTACCAAGCAAAATTAAAGCTAATATGAGCGGCGTGATTGAACGCATTTTTTTAAATAACGCCTAAATCCGGGAAATCTTGTTTTATACTTAAAAAATCACTTCAGTTTTTCTTCTGTAATGAAGTCAACAATGATCTGACCCAAAACACCGGCATTTACGGTTTCAACAGCGTGCCGGGTACAGGGCAACATATACATGTACGCTTTCGGAAGCGCATTAACAACATGAACGGTTTCGTCGAGGCTCACCATCTGGTCTTTGTCTGCCAGGCCTATCAGCACAGGCACTTCAATTTTTTTCAGTGTTTCATCATTCAAATACTGGCGTGATGAAATATCTCTCATCAGAACAGCCGTTTTATTTAAGAGTTGAGCCCAGTTAGTGCCATGTTTTTCTTCCAGTTGTCGGGCAAAGGCGGGTACTTTTTGACTTATTATTTCCGGATTCAGTTGTTTTGTTTCCTTTTCTACCGAATCGGCGCTCCAGTTAAATTTGGTACCAAGCGTTATTATCCTTCTGATCGTGCCATTTTGCTTCGCTGCGAGGTGAAGCGCCACATAACCTCCCATGCTGTAGCCAAAAACATCGGTTCCGGCTAAATTATTCTGAGCAATATGTTGCTCAAGCGCATGACTGAACTGCTCTATAGTAAAGTCACCCTGAGCTTCTTTTTTACCGTGACCCGGGAATAAAAAATGGTGAACCCTGATTCCCCGTTTTTCAAGTACCTCGCTGATGGCATTAAGGTCACGAGATACACCTAAAGCGCCGTGAAGAAGAAGAAGATTTTGCATGAGCAATAATAGCGATAATTTGACCTTGCTATGCCTGTATAAATTTTAATTTTTTCACAAGGAAGATTGCGGCTTTTTGTTATTTTTACCTTTTAATTCCGTGAAAAAATCTGGCAAATATGTTAAGTGGCTGTGGATACTTTTACTCAGCCCGTTCCTCTTTCTTCTTTTAATAGTTTCGCTTGTAGGCATGGGGGTATTCGGCGCTTTACCAAAGGTAGATGAACTGTTAAATCCGAAGAATAACCTGGCCACGATCGTTTACAGCGGCGACATGAAAATTCTGGGTAAGTACTACAGCGAGAACCGGGTGAACGTTAGTTTTGACAAACTTGATAAAGACATCATTAACGCCCTGATCGCGACTGAAGACGCCAGGTTTTATGATCACAGCGGTGTGGATGTAAAAGCGTTGATGCGTACCGTGCTAACGGGCGGTGGTCGTGGCGGCGGCAGTACCATTACACAGCAGTTGGCCAAGATGATGTTTCCCCGTGAGAAATTAAGCAAAGGTCAGTTAGTTGTTCGCAAGTTTAAAGAATGGATCATCGCGTCACGCCTTGAAAAGCTTTATACCAAAGAAGAAATTCTTGCGCTCTATCTTAATAAATTTGATTTTTTGAACCTGGCGGTTGGCATTAAATCGGCCGCGCAAATATATTTTAACCGTGGGCAGGATAGTCTGAAAATAGAGCAGGCGGCGATGCTGGTAGGCATGGCAAAAAACCCTTCTGTTTTTAACCCAATCAGGCACCCCGATACCACCATGCTGCGGAGAAATGTGGTGTTGAAGCAAATGGTTAAATACGGCTACCTGAGCCAGCAAAAATATGATAGCCTTAAAATACTGCCGCTTAGCCTTATGTTCAGGCCCGAAGACCACAATGATGGGATGGCGCCTTATTTCAGGGAATACCTTCGCGATAATTTTCTCAAAGCCTGGTGTGAAAAAAACATTAATCCAGAAACCGAAAAACCATACAACATTTATCGTGACGGTTTAAAGATCTATACAACGATTGATTACCGCATGCAGCAATATGCCGAAGAAGCAGTGAAGGAACATATGACCGAACTGCAAAAACTTTTTATCAAGGATTGTAAAAGTAAACGGAACGCGCCTTTCGCCTGGAACGTGAGTAAACAGGAAATTGATAACATTATGAATTCTTCTATGAAGCGAAGTGATCGCTACAGGGAAATGAAATCACAGGGTATGACACATGAACAAATTGTGGCGGCATTTCATAAACCAACACCAATGACGATTTACAGCCTCAGGGGCGAAATCGACACATTACTTTCACCTTACGACAGCATCAGGTATTACAAGAGTTTTTTACAAACCGGCTTTATGGCCATGGAACCGCAAACAGGATATGTTAAAGCGTGGGTGGGAGGCGTAAACCATAAACATTTTAAATACGATCACGTAAAGGTTGGCCGCAGGCAGGTGGGTTCTACTTTTAAAACTTTTGTGTACGCGATGGCGGTTCAGGAAGGCTATTCGCCTTGTTACCAGCTTCCCTGCGTAAGGACCTGTGTTCCCGATGGACTTGGAAAAGAGTGGTGTCCCGACAATGCCGGTGGTGATGAAAAGTATGAGAATAAAATGATCACCTTAAAACTGGCACTGGCGATGTCTATTAACTATGTAAGCGCTGAGCTCATCAAAAGATTTGGCCCTGAGGCTGTGGTGAACCTTGCCCGAAGAATGGGAGTGACTGCGCCCCTGGAAGCTGTTCCTTCTATTTGTCTTGGTACGCCTGATATTTCAGTATTTGAAATGACAGGTGCCAATTCAACCTACGTCAATAAAGGCACATACATACAGCCAACATTCATTACCC
Organism: Bacteroidota bacterium; assembly: GCA_040386615.1. Classification (GTDB taxonomy): domain Bacteria; phylum Bacteroidota; class Bacteroidia; order B-17B0; family Aurantibacillaceae; genus Aurantibacillus. The sequence continues at coordinate 13,637 of JAZKFC010000018.1, read as the reverse complement.
GCATCGAGGATAAAAATGGTAAAGTGCTTGAAGAGATCATTCCGCACACAGATGAGGTATTCAATGAAGAAAAGGCCTACGTAATGATACAGTTGATGCGCGGTGTATGTGACTATGGAACGGGAACACGCCTGAGGTTTAAGCATAACCTGCGCAACCAGATCGCGGGAAAAACTGGTACCACGCAGAATAATTCTGATGGCTGGTTCATAGGCCTCACACCCGACCTGGTGGCAGGTGTTTGGGTTGGTGGTGAAGACCGCAGTGTGCATTTTAACTCAATGGAACATGGGCAGGGGGCAAGCATGGCCTTGCCGATCTGGGGTAAATTTTTCAGGAAAGTGTATGATGATAAATATCTGAAACTGAATAAAGCTGATTTTCCAAGGCCAAAAAATCTTGATACTAAATTTGAAATGGATTGCAGCAAATACGACGGGCTCCAAACAGACATCGATATGGGGGAGAACCCATTTGATAACTACTAACCAGGGTATTTACTATCGATTAGGACAGCGGTAGGATGAAAAACAATTAAATAAATTAAAACTATGATTAACCGAGTAGTAAAAAACGCCGAAGAAGCATTAAAGGATATTAAAGATGGAATGACCCTGATGGTAGGTGGATTTGGCCTTTGTGGCATTCCCGAAAACTGTATCGCTGAACTCGTAAAAAAGGGAGTCAAAAACCTTACCTGTATCAGTAACAACGCAGGTGTTGATGATTTTGGATTAGGACTGCTCTTGCAGACAAAACAGATCAAAAAGATGATCTCCAGCTACGTGGGCGAAAATGAAGAGTTTGAAAGACAGATGCTGAGTGGGGAACTCGAGGTGGAACTTGTTCCGCAGGGCACTCTTGCTACCAGGTGTATGGCTGCTGGTTATGGTATGCCTGTAATATTTACCCCAGCTGGTGTAGGCACCGAAGTGGCCATTGGCAAGGAAGTACGAAAGTTTAAATACAATGGAGAAGAAAAAGACTACCTGATGGAAGCGGCGTTTGAGTCTGATTTCGCTTTAGTAAAGGCCTGGAAAGGTGATGCCGCAGGTAACCTTATTTTTAGAAGCACCGCCCGAAATTTTAATCCGCTTATGGCCATGGCCGGAAAAATTACCATCGCTGAAGTGGAGGAGCTGGTGCCTGCCGGAGAACTGGACCCGGATCATATTCACACACCTGGTATTTATGTACACAGGATATTCCAGGGTACTAAATATGAAAAACGCATCGAACAGAGAACAGTGAGAAAGAGTAACACTACCACTTAAACAGAAATTCTCTGCTGAACAAAGAAAATATTTTGAAAAACAAATGGTTTTTAAACGGTTGTTTATTTTCTATTGTCATCATTTTATTTTTCCTGAATTTTTACGCTGAAACGCTTTTTTACCGGCCGCTTTCCCTTCATCAATGGCGGCAGGCTGATTGTCTGTCGATCACAAAAAACTATTTTGAAGAAGGGATGCATTTTTTCAGCCCTAAGATTCACAGTCTTCGCGCACCCGGTGGTAAAGCCGTAAGCGAATTTCCCCTGCTCAACTATACGGTAGCCGGCCTGTGGAAGATCTTTGGTGAGCATGAATTCATATACCGCATCCTTGAGTACATTATTTTTCTTTTATCGGTTTTTGTTTTATTTAATACTCTTTTGAGGTATTTTACGCGGAACTTATTTATTTTCTTCGCAATGAGCGTGTTGTTAACCTCGCCTCTGCTTGTTTATTATAGTTTTAATTTTCTTTCCGATGTTCCGGCCCTTTCGCTTGGAATCATGTCGTTTTGCTTTACTTTTCGTTTTTATAAAACACAGAGCGTTGCGTATTTTTATTTTTCACTCCTGTTTGCGACCCTTGCCGTGTTGTTAAAAGCCAGCGCTTTGTTCGCGCTCGCGTCGCTCATCTTTTTCTCTCTGGCAGATCTTTTGAACCTGAACAGTGTTCTCGGCATCAACCGCTTATTCAACAGAAAAGTGCTTCCGTTTTTATTCATTGTGCTTTCGATAGTGAGCATTCGTGCCTGGTATGCATTCGCGCTTGATTACAACACGTTTAATAACGGGTTTTTCCTTTTAACAATTATGCCTATATGGGACATGAAAGACGCAGAGATTTACGACACGCTTCGGCTTTTGTTCAATAATCTTTTTCCGGCTTTTTTAAACCGTCCCATGCTCACGCTTTTTTTCCTGTCGATTGTTTATGTGTTTACCAATTTTAAAAAGCTCGATGTTTTTCTCCGCTATTGCCTGGTGCTGTCGATGTCATTTTTTATTCTTTACCTGCTGATATTTTTTAAGGTGTTTGACGTTCATGACTATTACCTCGTTAACCTTTTTATATTTCCCGTTGTAGTGATTTTTTGCCTGGCCGATATCCTTTCAAAAACTGCTCCGTTGCCCGGAGCTTATTCGAAGGTGGCTTTGGCAATTTTATTTATTCTCAATGCTTTTTACTCTGCCGCTTTTTACCGCTTGAGGAATATCAGGGATGATAAGTTGTGTTCCTGGTACCCCTTCATATCAAAAGATGAACGGCAGTTTTTCAGGTACAGTATCTGGTACTATGAAAGAACCGCTAAGCCCCTTGAAACTATTTTACCCAACCTCCGGCGCCTGGGTATAAAAAGGGATGATGTGTTTATCAGCGTTACCGATGAAAGTCCGAATATTTCGTTGTACTTTATGGACCAGAAAGGTTATGCGTTTTCGCGCGACCAATTCGCTTCTGATTCCTTAAGTCTCGAAAAGAAAATGAGCCTCGGGGCGAAGTACCTGATGCTGACCGATACCAACCTGAAAAGAGAAAGACCTTTTGCGCATGTTGCCGGAAGGTTGAACAGTATTTTAAGAAAAGATAATTTAGAACTTTTCAAACTCAAAAACTAACATGTTATTCAACTCACTGCATTTTTTATTTTTTCTCCCGGTGGTGGTGCTGTTGTATTATTTGTTGGTTCCACGGCTGAGGTGGATCCTGATATTTATTGCGAGTTGTTATTTTTACATGGCCTTTGTGCCCAAATATATTTTAATTCTTTTTCTGATCATCATTATCGACTATGCGGCAGCACTGGCCATTGAACGCGCCACCGGGAAATTAAGGCTGTTTTACCTTGTACTGAGCCTGTCTTCAAATATTCTGCTTTTAGGTTTTTTTAAGTACTTTAATTTTCTGAATGAAAACCTGCAATATCTTTTTTCACTGTTTGGAAAAGATTTTCATCCGGCTAATTTGAGTATCATCCTGCCCATAGGCCTTTCTTTTCATACATTCCAATCGATGGGCTACACGATAGAAGTATACAGAAGAAGGCAAAAAGCTGAACGGCATATAGGTTATTTTGCCAACTACGTTTTGTTTTTCCCCCAAATGGTGGCAGGTCCAATTGAGCGCTATGAAACACTGGGAGCGGAACTGAAGGAAAGCCGCAAACCTGTTTACGCAGATATTGTTGAAGGATTGAGGCTGATTTTATTTGGTTTGTTCATCAAAATGGCAATTGCCGACAATATCGCTCCCTATGTCAACATGATTTATCTCGACCCCCTGAAATATAGTTCAGGGGAGGTACTCACGGCGGTGTTTTTATTCTCTTTCCAGATCTATGCCGATTTTTTCGGTTATTCAACCATTGCCCTCGGTTCTGCACGGCTACTGGGGATCACAATTATGAATAATTTTAAAACCCCGTATTTATCAAGGTCTGTTTCTGAATTCTGGTCACGCTGGCACATTTCGCTGAGTACCTGGTTTCGTGACTATCTTTATATTCCGCTCGGGGGCAACAGGGTTTCAATTCCGCGGTGGACGATGAATATTCTTATCGTTTTTATGGTGAGTGGCCTGTGGCACGGTGCTAGCTGGACCTTTGTGGCCTGGGGCGCCCTTCATGGTTTGATGCTGCTGGCTGAACGTTATTTCTCCCTGATTTTTAAATTCAAAATAAAAAATGAGTGGAGTGCGCTAAACATATTATTGGTATTAAAAACGTTTGTGATCACCTCCTTCATCTGGATCTTTTTCAGGGCCGACACATTTTTAAAAGCCAGGCAGGTTTTTGAAGCGCTTGTTCATAATCTGCATATGCCGGCTTTTGGTCAGGCCCCCGGGCTGCCTATGTTCTTTATCGCAATACTCATTGTTTTTGATATCTGGCTTTATAATTCAAGATTCGATCGCAGGATGGCGCTCATTGCTACTCCTTATCGTTGGATTATTTATTCAGCGGTGTTATTTTGCCTTTTTGCATTATCGGGTACCCAAAAATTTACATTTATTTATTTTCAGTTCTAGTGGTAAAGAAAATTGCAATAAAAGTGTTTGTTCTTGTCCTTATTCTAATGGGCCTGAACTTTTTATATACAATTACACTGTTTGAAAAGGACCTCACAGAAAAATGCCGTGAAGCCCTGGATATTAAAATGACCCAGGAGAGTACTGATATTTATTATTTTGCTGAATCTTCAAACTTTAATAATCGCGATGACGACTCTATCAAGAACAGCATTTCTGAGATCACCAATTTTTTCTTTCCGACTTTGAAAATAACAGCCATCAATAAGCCAGCCTCTCACGCGGGAATTTTTAAATACTGGTTAACAAGGCTGGAACCCACAGGAAAAAAGCCAAAAGCGATAATTGTTACCTTAAACATGCGTTCCTTCGACGCGGCCTGGATCAATTCAAAGCTCGAAACGCAGTTGCAGGAGTCTATGGTCTTAACCAAACCTTATCCAAACCTTGTGAACCGCTTTCTGCTTTCACTTCAGGCCTTCGATAACAAAACTGAGCAACAGCGCGAACAGGATATGCTGGATGACTGGAAAACTACCCAAATAGAATTTCCTTTTTCGTTCAAGTATAAAACTGTGTCAGAATGGGACTATGGCATGTCGCAGGGAGGGTTTGTAAAGGACGATGGATCGTGGGATTCAGAAAAAATTATTCTTGCATGTCATTATATAAAAGCTTATGCTTTTAACCTTAACGCGCATAATCCGAGGATAAAGGATTTTGACGCTATCAGCGACTGGTGTTCACAAAATAAAATCCCGCTATACCTCAATTTATTAGCTGAAAATATTCAATATGCTGATAGCCTGGTTGGGAAAGAATTAGTATTTTTAATGAAGAAGAACAGGGATTATTTGATGAACAGGTACAATAAAGGTAATTGCACAGTGGTGGATAATCTTGAACTTGTGGGAGGAAAAGAATTTACCGACCAGACCTGGACCACTGAACATTATGGATACCGGGGACGAATGATCATTGCCCGCAATCTTGCAGAAGGCCTGAAAGAACAATTTAAAAACGAATATAAAAAAGCATATTAATTATGTTGGATAAAAACGGAATAGCAAAACGAATCGCAAAAGAAGTGCAGGATGGCATGTTTGTAAACCTGGGAATTGGCATTCCCACGCTCGTGGCCAATTACATACCCTCGGGGTTTAATGTTGTGCTTCAATCCGAAAATGGTATTTTGGGCATGGGGCCTTTTCCTGTTGAGGGTGAAGAAGACGCAGATCTTATTAACGCCGGCAAGCAAACCATTACTTTGCTGAAAGGTTCAAGTATTTTTGACAGTGCCATGAGTTTTGGAATGATCCGTTCACAAAAAGTGAACTTAACCATTTTGGGCGCCATGGAAGTGAGCGAGAATGGTGATATAGCCAATTGGAAAATACCTGGCAAAATGGTGAAGGGAATGGGTGGAGCTATGGATCTGGTGGCGAGCGCAAAAAATATCATTGTTGCTATGCAACAGGTTAATAAAGCCGGGCAGTCTAAATTACTTCCAAAATGTGAGCTGCCGCTAACCGGCGTCAGATGCGTAAAAAAAGTGGTAACAGAATTGGGAGTTTATGAAATTGTTCAGGGCGGTGGTTTTAAATTACTGGAACGCGCGCCGGGAATAAGTGTTGACGAAATCAAAAACGCCACTGCTGGTAAATTGATCGTTGAAGGCGAGATTTTAGAAATGGTCCTATAACAATGCTGAAATTCCTGAGTAAGATAATCTCTGTTTGTTTCGTCGTGGTATGTTTTATTTCCTGTAGTGATCGTTACAAAACCGTTCAAGAACAATTTGTTGAAGTGAACAGATCTGATCTGAAGGATGATACCCTGATAAAAGACAGCGGTTCGGCGTTCTATTTTTCGCGCTTGTCAAAACCCAATTCCTTCGGCAGATTATATGTTTATAAATACCCCGAAGACCAGATAGGAAAAGAACACTACGTGGTTTTCAGCGGAAAAACAAGAACAAATTATGCCGAGTCAAATTCTACTATCTCGTTGGCGGTACATGATAAGAAAGGTGAGCAGTTGTGCTGGAAATCCATATTCCTGAGGCGGCATTTCACCGATATTAACAAATGGGTTTATTTTAAGGACTCGATCAGGATAGATCCAAAGTATATAGGAAAAAAGAGCGCGACCGTGTCATGCATGCTTTACCTGGCGCGCTCAACAAACGAAAACTTCGATTTCGATACCTTGCATGTAACCGTTAAGGAGAAAGAATAAAATGCTAAAAACAGTTCAGAAAATATTTCACACACTCAACCGCCAACTTGGATCAATTGGCTCGTTGCTGGAGATAAAGCACCCTACGTTTAAAAAAATATTTCGCGTCACTTTTTTTATTGTTACCCTGCACCTGTTCTATTCATACATAGGCGTTTACCGGTTCATCCAGGAGCGTCCGTGTTCAATACATTCTTCAGCACAATGCCAGCGTGCCTCGGTGGCTTTAAATTATTACCAGATCGACATGAATTTTTTTGAGCCAAGAATTCTCAGGTATGGTGGCGACGATGGTGTAACAGGCATGGAATTTCCGCTGGTTTATTACACCGCGGCGTTATTATACAAGATCTTTGGCTTTCATGATTTTTACCTGCGTATTATCAGTCTGATCATTATTTCTGCAGGCCTTGTATTTTTTTATTTACTCACCAACCTTTTCATCAGGAACGCAATAATGAGCACCATTATAGTAAGCGCCGCTATTTTGTCGCCGGTGTTGATGTACTATGGCGCCAATTTTATGCCCGATGCGCCAAGCCTTGGTTTTACGCTCATTGGCTGGTACTATTTCTTTAAATTTCTTCGCAGCTCACAAAAGCGGGACATGAACCTGTTCGCGGTTTTCGCCGCCCTCGGCGCACTCATCAAAGCGGTGTCGGCCATGTCGTTTTTTATAGTGATCGGCTTGCTTGTTTTTGATCTCATTAAAAAATTTAAAAATGAGTCGGGCGAAAATGTATTTAAAGAAAGGAAAGTAATAATCGTCAGGGTTTTCGTCGGTATGTTCAGCGTGTTTGCCTGGTATTTTTACGCGAGGTGGCTTTCAGGTAAGGGAGGAGGCCAGGCTTTTGCAATGGCACCCAGAATGATCGAGAACAGCGATGACTTTAACTATGTGATCACCTATCTTAAGAACTGGATTTACCAGTATTATTCGTACGAGACTTATGTACTGTTGGGTGCAGCGATAATTTTCACGATCATCGCGTTCAGGAAAGTAAACAAGGTGTTATTGGCAACAACCGTGTTGTATGGGATGGCCGGTATTTGTTACGTGTACCTGTTTTTTTTCCAGTTTGCGCACCATGATTATTATTTTATTGCCCTAATGCCTTTTGCTTTCTTTTTGATACTGACTTTTACCGACGGATTGATGAGGCTTGCGCCCGCGTATTCAAGGATCATTAAGGTGGCCTTTGTTATTATCCTCATATTTAATATTAAGGAATGCGCTTTAAATTGTGAAGAAAATTATTTTTTCAGATTCGACAGCCGTGAATACCTTGGAGGTGATTACAGGCCTTATTATGACATCGAACCTAAACTACGGGCTATTGGAATTACCCGGAAAGATAAAGTAGTCAGCGCATTCGACAATTCATACAGCAGTAGCTTGTATTTCATGAATCAACCGGGGTTTACCGTGGAGGAAGTCTATCAAAGAGACACCATCATGACCGCCATGAGGGCGCCGGGCGTAAAGTACCTGGTAACAAACGATTCTGCAAAATTTAACCGCATTTACCTGAAGGATCTCGCGAACAAAATTGTATTAACGCACAGGGGCTTGATAGTCTATAAAATACGGTAAGCAGATCTCATTGAAAGAAACCATCGACATAGTTTTACCCTGTTACAATCCCGGAGATACATGGCACAGCGAACTCACCAGTTTTAACGGCCACATAAAAGATAGATACAATATTAATTATATCCTGGTGAATGATGGGTCAGGACCGAATAAAATACAAGACCGTGTTGAGCAACTCAGGCGGGAAGGCATTTCTTTGAAATATATTGTATATGCCAAAAACCGTGGCAAAGGTTACGCGCTCAGGCAGGGTGTTTTAGTTTCTGAAAGTAAATTTGTGATCTACACCGATGTGGACTTCCCGTTTACAAATGAAAGTGTAGGTGGCCTGGTCGAAAAGCTTGTAAACAGTGGTTGCGATGTTGTGGCAGGCTATCGCGATGAGAATTACTACCTCAAAAGCATGTCTGCTTACCGCAAATTTTTGTCCATGGCTTTTCGTACTTTCATAAAGCGTATTCTGAGGCTGCCGGTTACCGATACACAATGTGGTCTGAAGGGTTTCAACGCGAAAGGCAGGAAGAAGTTCCTTGAAACAACAATTAACAGGTATTTATTTGATTTCGAATTTATTTACGCCTCGGTAAAAGACCCGGCCATTCATCTGGAGACAATTCCTGTAAAGCTCAAAGAAGGAATTGTATTCAGTAAAATGAAATTGAAAATTCTCTTACAAGAAATTTTTAACCTGGTTTACGTTCTGGTTTTTAAAAAAACCTGATAATAAAACGGTGTTTGCCAAGGAATTTATTGGTCCGGGTAGTTATTATAGAGTTCCATTCCGCCATGATTCATTTTAACATTCATGTCAAGGGGTTTTAGCAAAAAATTTGAAACCCGGTATTTTTCCTTCATCGGCCCGTGAAGCATAAATTCGTAGCGCGAGTGCCCGTCGAGTTTTATTTTTTCTTCGAAAACAATAAAATTGTCGTAAAACCCGCTGGTGGATCTCACCGATGTAAAATACTCCCATATGTCTTCATGGCTGTTCTTTTTAATCACGATCAGGTTGTTATGAATATACCTGAATTTTTTTTCTTTTAAGTGGTAGTGAAAACTCACAGTGTAGTTGCCCGCATCAGCACCGGCAGAATCTATTTTGGCTATCGTTTCATAGCCACCTATTTCCGAATCGATAAAGGGCTTTCGTTTTTCTGAAGCAATGAAAACAACATTTTTTTGTTTCCCCCCGATTTTCTCACCTATTGATACAAAGCCGCTAAGTTCTTTTTCAGAAATAAGGAAATCATTTTTTGAAGCGTTGTAAAAAGACTGTTCACCAAGCTGATGGGTTTTTTGCAGTCTTTTCAGTAAACGGCTTTCGTCTTCCTTTAGGTTTTCTCCGGTGCTCACGATCAAAAATGGGGCATCCTTAGTAAGTGACAGAATCTGGCGTTTCTTTTTATAAGGGTTTAATATTTCAAGGGCTGTTTCTGTTTCATAGAGCGATGTTCTTGATAACATCACGCTTAAAACGGGAAGGCCAGTATGATAAGAGTAGATCATGGCCGGCGCAACAGATGGGTCGCCGTTTCTTTGGTACACTTCGCTTCCGATATGGAAAACAGGCAGGGGAATTATGGCCTGGTAGTTTTTGTCTTTTATACTTGTAATCAGCCTCTGTTCTGCGTCGCTTAATTTATTTTCGTTAAAAATGTTTCTCGACTTAAAGGTGTTGCTGGTCATTGAAGTAAGCAGGTAATGCGCCTCGAGCAGGTTGAATGAAAAAAACAAAATGGCAAGCAAAGGCAAAATGATCTTTCTTGCCTTAAACGAAAAAGTTCTTGTGAAATTGGCAAATAGCGTAATCAGAAATACAGGCAGTAGGAAGTAGAAGTACCAGGCGAACCTGCCGAACGCTCTGAATTGATTAAGCGTTGCTATTTCAATATCGAAAAACGCAAGAAAGCTGATGTGTCCACCAAATGAAATAAACAGAAAAACAACCGACGCTGCAAAAATCGCTGTGATCTCGGTGCGCATTTTGATCCGCATAAGATAGAACGGGAACATCAGTACTGTGCAAATGAGAAAGAAAAGAGAAAAAATGCCAATGTACGACAAGGCTTCCCATTCTACATGTTCGGCTTTAATAAACTTTTTTAAAAAATGCGTGAATGGGCCGAAGGATGGCGTGAACACGCTTTCGGCATTGGCCGCTGCACCCATAATGTCAACTCCATAGGGTTCATCAGGACGGTTATGGTGGGTATCGGTGAGCAGCATGAACAACTTAAAAAGCACGATGGGCAGTACGCCGATGGCAAGAAGATTAAGGGTTTTTTTTACCGTGGGCCTGTTGCTTTTGTAGTTCAGCAAGGTGTTCAGTAAAATCGAAACAAAACAAAATAACGACAAGCCAAGGCCGAAATATGGATGAATTAAAAACAATACCGAGTTATATAAAACCAACACCAGCAGGTTTCTATTGGAGGGAGTTTTAAGGTATTTTAATAAAAACAGAATGCCAATGGGAATAATACAACCGTAGGCCAGGGCAAAGTGTCCGCCCAACCTGTGAATCTGCGGCGAAAGCAACGCTATGGCAAGTGAGGAAACAAACGCGGTGAATTTATTTTGTTTCAGGATCAGAAAGATTTTATTAAGGATCAAAGGCGTTACGATAAACGAGAGTAAGATGAGCCCATGCATAATACCAATAAGATACGGATGCGTAAAGGGCAGTGCTTTTAAAAGGAGTGCGAGAAGCGGCTGGCAATCGGTGTAAACAATGTGTTCGCCAAAAGGAAAATTCAGTCCTGAAAAATGCAGGAGCTCTTTATCGTTTTTGATGTGGTAAACGAAAGTGTAATAGTTTTTTAATGAATCGCCTTCAATATTAAACAGAACCGTGTTTAGATTCAGGATCAGATGATGATAATAAAAAAAATAGATGCCAAAACTCAGAACGAGCAGGAGCAGCGAGGTGCCGTTTTCTTTGCTTAAAATTCTAGTTTTCACTATCTGCAAATCTAAACAATATTTGATGTTAATTTGATTTTTCGGCGCGAACCCGGCAAAGGTCGGCCTTATCTGCCGTAATTTATCCAGCAGCGCGTTTGTTCTTTTATTCAGTATTTTAGCGGTTTTGCGGAGTTTTATTTTTGATTCTTAAGATTAATATTTATATTTTTAGCAGTGTAATAACCCTGAGTGATTAATGAAATTCAACTATTCTAAATTTTTGCCCGACGAAAGAACGTTTAAAAAGCCAGGGGTCCTTGTTATTATCTTCGCGGTTTTGTTCGCTTTTTGGTATGTTGATTTATGGAGACCCTACAATGCCGCCAGGGGAGGCAACAATTTTGTTTGGGATGTATTTGGCTACTACAGTTACCTGCCGGCTACCTTTTGCAACCAGGGCAGTTATGAGTTCGAAAACGGTATGTCGGATCACAATCCCACAGGCCCACTTAAAACACATCTACCAAAGTATACGTACGGTATGTCAGCCATGTACGCTCCCTTTTTCGCGCTTGGTTATAAAATAGCCTATAACTCAAAAGAATCACTCGACGGCTTTTCCGAACCCTTCGCCACATGTATTAAGTGGGGCTCAATTTTTTATATCCTGCTTGGTTTGTTTTTTCTCAGAAAATTTCTGTTGTTTTATTTTAATGAAATGGTGGTGGCAATAGTTTTATTTGTCTCTCTTTTTGGATCGGTGTTATTTATGTACACCTACGTACAAAGCGAGATGACGCACGGTTACCTGTTTTTTTTATTTTCTGTTTTTCTTTACCTCACGCACCTCTGGCACCTTCGGCAAAAATTTAAATACACGCTTTTAATTGGCGTGGTAATAGGCATGATTTCTTTGATCAGGCCCACTGAAGTATTTATTTTTTTATTTTTTATTTTCTGGAATGTCAGGCGCCTTGAAGACCTCAGGCCAAAACTTAACCTGTTTTTAAAAAACTATCTCCACCTGCTGCTCATTTTTGTGATTTCAGTCTTAATATGGGTGCCGCAACTGATGTTCTACAAAACTCATACGGGCAGTTATTTTTATTTTCCCTATGAAAACGAAGGTTTTTTCTGGAGTGACCCGCAGATCATGAATATTCTGTTTAGTTATAGAAAGGGATGGATTACCTATACGCCGCTCGTGGTCCTGGCCTTTGCCGGGTTTTTCTTCGTGAAGAAAGATTTTCCTGTTTCTAAATGGACATTTTTTTTAGTGACAGCGCTTATTGTGTATGTTTTGAGCTGCTGGTGGGACTGGGGTTACGGCGGTTGTTTCGGCGCGCGGGAGTTCTGTCAGCACATTGTATATTTGGCCATACCCATGGCGGCACTGGTCGACTTTGTGTTCTACTCCCCTAAAAAATTTCCATTAAAAGGTTTGCTCAGCCTGACAGTGATCGTTTTTTTAATTTCCTGCGTTTGTCTCAATATTGGCCAAACCTACCAGTACCAGATCATGGGACGAATTCATTATGCAGGGATGTCTGAAGAGATTTACTGGAATGTTTTCAGGACCTATCAGTATGACGACGAGTTCAATAATAACTACTCGAAAATGGTGAAAGAACCGGATTTCTCGAGGTTGAGGGAAGGTAAAGACAGGGACAGGTAAACTTGTTACCGTGCTGAGATGATGCTTTCGAATAAATAGCGACCATCCTCGTTAAACAGTTCTCTGTCGGCGGCCCGTTCAGGATGCGGCATCATGCCAAAAACGTTTTTATTTTTGTTACAAACACCGGCAATGTTTTGAGTGGTGCCGTTTGGGTTCGATTCATCACTGGTATTCCCTTTTTCGTCACAAAACCTGAAAAGGATCTGCTTATTATCGTTGAGGCTTTTCAGCGTTTCTTCATCAGCGAAATAATTACCCTCACCGTGCGCGATAGGTATTTTCAGGGCCTTGTTGGCCGGAACCTTCGACGTAACAACTGATTGATCGTGTTCTGATCTGATATAGGTGTTTTTACAGATGAATTTTCTGCTGGTGTTGTGTAACAATGCGCCGGGTAATAATCCCGCTTCGCATAAAATCTGGAATCCATTGCATACCCCAAAAACAAAACCGCCATTGTTGGCATGTTCTATAACGCTTTGCATGATTGGAGAGAATTTGGCAATGGCGCCGCTGCGAAGATAGTCACCATAAGAAAATCCTCCTGGTAAAACAATGTGCGTGCAGCCCTCAAGGTCGGTATTTTTGTGCCAGAGTTTAACAGTGTCCTGTTTCATAATATTTTTTAAAACATACACCATGTCCTCATCGCAATTAGACCCGGGAAAAACAACAACGCCAAATTTCATATTTACAATTTCTAAGCTGCAAAATTATTAAAAATCAATTTAAGATGTGGCCTTTTTATTTAAAATAAGTTTCAAAAAAAAAGCTTTACCACACGGATAAAGCTTTTCAAATTAAATGTCAATAGGTTTTGATTACCTGAGCAGTGTCACGTATCCTAATTTATTATAAATTTTGCCTTCGAGGTCTTTGTATTTGAGCTTGTACACATAAACATCCTCTTTGAGAGGCTCAGCGC
>JAZKFC010000017.1:27878-45249 GCA_040386615.1 Bacteroidota bacterium | reverse complement strand
CCTCAAATTATAATACCTCAAAAAACGGAGGGCAAAAATACTAAGTCTTTTTGTATTGGCAAAATTTTTAACCGAAAATTTGCCTTTTTTTGGCGATTATTTTTCTAAGTGAATTCGTCCATTTTAATCCGCTACCGCCTTTGACTCACCTTACCAACAAGGCCCGGGGAAATAAAAATCTATTCCTTACTTCATTGCACATCATTTTTAAGTATATTTATCCTTTGATAAACGATGGAATATAACACACAGTTAGATAGATTGATCATCCCCGAATACGGAAGAAACATCCAGGGCATGATAGAATATTGTTGTACAATAGAAGACAGGGCGGAGCGTAATCTCTGCGCAAGGGCAATTATCCAGGTAATGGGTCAGCTTAACCCACCTTTAAGAGATGTAGCGGATTTTAATCACAAATTATGGGATCACCTTTTTATCATCTCACAGTTTAAACTTGATGTAGACAGCCCCTACCCCATGCCAGACGCGGAGCAACTCACCGAAAAACCAAAAATTCTTGAGTACCCGAAAGGCAGGATCAAATACAAACACTACGGCAAAACCATTGAAGAAATAATAAAAAAGGCGCGTGAATACCCCGAAGGGCCTGAACGCAACGACCTTACAAGACAAATTGCCAATCATTTAAAAAAATCATATTACAACTGGAATAAAGACAGTATCACCGACGATGTAATACTCAAAAACCTGTCGGAACTTTCGGGAGGTGAATTAAAAGTGGATGGCAACGCGCCATTAAGCTCTCACCAGGACCTTCGCGGTAATAACAACAACACCAAGAAATTTTTCCACAAAAACAACAAGCACAAGAATAACCATCACAAACATAAAAATCCCAGAAAATTTTAATTTTCTTTTATGGCAATTTTCGAAGTACACGGCGGTAACAAACTGAAAGGTGATATTATTCCGCAGGGCGCTAAAAACGAAGCATTACAAGTGCTTTGCGCCGTATTATTAACCAAAGAAAAAGTTACAATCAGCAACGTACCACACATTGTGGACATTATCAAACTGATAGAACTCCTGGCCGCGCTTGGCGTGAAGGTCGAAAAAACAGGTCCAGAAGAATACATTTTTCAGGCCGATGACGTGAACATCGATTACCTGGTGTCTCCTGAATTTAAAAAGAAAGGCGGAAGTCTTAGGGGCAGCATGATGATCGTAGGACCCATGCTCACAAGGTTCGGCAAAGCATACATGCCAAAGCCGGGTGGCGATAAAATCGGAAGACGGCGTGTAGACACCCATTTTATTGGCTTTGAAGCCTTAGGCGCCAAATTTAATTACCACAGCGACAATGAGATCTTCGAAGTAGAGGGGAAAAACCTGAAGGGCGCTTACATGCTCCTGGATGAAGCCTCGGTGACCGGTACCGCAAATATTGTAATGGCCGCAGTGTTGGCGGATGGCCTCACAACCATCTATAACGCAGCCTGCGAACCCTACCTCCAGCAACTATGCAAAATGCTCAACGCCATGGGAGCGAAAATTTCGGGTGTGGGCTCAAATTTATTAAGCATTGAAGGGGTAAAGGAATTAAAAGGCACCCATCACCGCCTGCTGCCAGATATGATCGAGATTGGCTCGTTTATTGGCATGGCAGCGGTTACACAATCAGAGATCACCATCAAAAATGTAAGTTACGACAACCTCGGCATCATTCCAACCATCTTCGGAAGGCTGGGTATAAAAATGGAACGGCATGGCGATGATATTTTTATTCCTGAACAGGAACATTATGAGATTGATACTTTCATTGATGGATCTATCCTTACTGTGAGCGACGCCATATGGCCCGGCTTTACACCCGACCTCATCAGTATCGCACTGGTTACAGCCATCCAGGCCAGGGGCAACGTACTCATCCATCAAAAAATGTTTGAAAGCCGCTTGTTTTTTGTCGACAAATTAATTGATATGGGCGCAAAGATCATTCTCTGCGATCCGCACAGGGCAACAGTAATGGGGCTCGACAGGAAGGTTCAGCTTCGTGCAATTCAAATGGCCAGTCCCGACATCCGCGCAGGCGTGGCCCTGCTGATAGCCGCTATGAGCGCCAAAGGCAAAAGCGTGATCTTTAACATCAACCAGATAGACAGGGGTTACCAGAACATTGATACCCGTTTGAACGCCATTGGCGCGCAAATCATCAGGAAGGAATAATGAAGCCCCACACGCTTTTATTTTTATGTCTACTCACGGTTTTCACTCCTTGTTGTAAAAGCAAAAAAACACCTGCTCCGGCAAGTTCCGCAAATCCTGCGGCTCCTGCGCCAAACGCTGCCATCGTTACTCCGCCTGCGGTGGGACTCAACCTTGGTAATACCGCACCGGAAATCATCATGCCTGATCCTGCCGGAAGGCCGCTTGCCCTTTCATCTTTGAGGGGGAAACTGGTGCTCATCGATTTCTGGGCCAGTTGGTGCGGCCCCTGCCGTTTCGAAAACCCGTCTGTAGTGAAGGCCTACAGTGTTTACAAAGATAAAAAACTAAAAGGCGGAAATGGTTTTACCGTTTTCAGTGTGTCGCTCGACGCTAACGCCGAAGCCTGGAAGAAAGCCATAGAAAAAGACGGTCTCACCTGGGCGTATCACGTGAGCGACCTTAAGGGCTGGGGAAATGAAGCAGCCGCCAGGTATAGTGTTTCGTCGATCCCGGCCAACTTTTTAATCAACGAAAAAGGCATCATTGTCAATAAAAACCTAAAGGGTGAATTTTTGCTTCAGGCCCTCGAAAAACTATCACAATAAACATTGTTAATTTCCCCAACTAATTAGGTGTGGAAATCGCCCATGGTACTCATTACGGCCAAAACTGACAAAATATCAAATAAAAAATCGTGGCAGAATAATTGATTCAGCTACATTGTAAAAATCTTAATAATAGCTTAAGAACCATGAACAGCAAGGAAAAGAACGGTACTGAAGAAAATATCGACAATGAATTTAACCTTAACGGCTCTGACATTAAGGCCGATAATACTGAAAAAACTGACGAAAACTCAGCTTCGGTAACGGGTGCAGACCTGGAAAACCAAATAAAGGAATTAAACGACAAATACCTGCGTTTATACTCTGATTTTGACAACTACCGCAAACGCACCATGAAAGAAAAAACAGAGATCATTAAATCTGCCGGCGAAGATGTTTTTAAGACTATTTTACCGGTAATAGATGATTTTGAGAGGGCCATTAAAGCCAATGAAAGCGCAAACGACAGCCAGGCAATCAAAGAAGGCATTAATTTAATTTTTAATAAGTTAAAAAACAGCACCCAACAAAAAGGGCTGGTGGCATTTGACAGCATAGGGCAGGCTTTTGATCCGGATATTATGGAAGCGATTACACATATTCCGGCGGCAGACGAATCACAGAAAGGGAAAGTGGTTGACGAGGTGGAGAAAGGGTACAAACTGGGCGATAAAGTGATACGGTTCGCGAAGGTGATAGTTGCCCAATGAAGCAGAACATAGTTCGCTTCATTGCAGGCAATGATGAAACAAAATACGGTTCGTTTCAGGTTGAAATATGAGCAGAACTCTTATTAAAAAAGCTCAGAAAATATAAAATAAAAAATGGCTAAAAGAGATTTTTACGAGATCCTTGGAATTGCAAAGAATGCAAGCGAAGACGAAATTAAAAAAGCTTACAGGAAGTTGGCGATAAAATATCACCCGGATAAAAATCCGGACGATAAACAGGCCGAAGAAAAATTTAAAGAAGCTGCAGAAGCTTATGAAATTTTAAGTGATCCTGAAAAACGTCAGCGGTATAACCAGTTTGGTCATGCCGGCGTTGGAGGCGCGCATGGCGGGCATCCAGGCGGAATGAACATGGATGATATTTTCAGCCAGTTTGGAGATATTTTTGGCGGCGCGTTTGGCGGCGGATTTGCGGGTGGCGGCAGAAGCGGCGGCAGACGCGTAACCCGTGGCACCAACCTGCGCGTGAAAGTAAAACTGAGTTTACAGGATATCGCCAACGGTGTTGAGAAGAAAATAAAAGTGAACAAGCAGGTGAGCTGCAAAACATGCAGCGGAAGCGGCGCGAAAAACGGGCAATATGAAACCTGCCGCACATGCAACGGAACAGGTGCCATTACACGCGTGCAACAAACCATCCTTGGAGCCATGCAAACCCAATCCGCTTGTAATACATGCAGCGGCGAAGGAAGGATAGTAAAAGACAAATGCAATACCTGTCATGGCGACGGCATTGTGAGGGAAGAAGAAGTAATCAATATCAATATCCCCGCCGGCGTTGCCGAAGGCATGCAACTAAGCATGAGCGGTAAAGGAAACGCCGCGCCACGTGGAGGCATTAACGGCGATCTTTTAATCGTGATCGAGGAAGAAGAACATCCACATTTAAAAAGAGAGGGCAATCACCTTATTTATTATTTAAACATCGCCTTTCCTGACGCTGCACTGGGAACTTCAGTGGAGATTCCGACGATTGAAGCCAAGGCAAAAATTAAAATTGAACCAGGTACTCAAAGCGGCAAAGTATTGCGCCTGAAAGGCAAAGGCCTGCCGGATGTGAATTCATACGGACGCGGCGATCTGCTGGTTGAGATCAGCATATACACACCAACGCATTTAAGCCCCGAGGAGAAAAAAACACTCGAACAATTAAAAGCATCTAAAAATTTCGAGCCTAATCCCAGCAAAAAAGAAAAAGGTTTCTTTGACAGGATGAAAGAGTATTTTGACTGATCGATCGATGAAAATAAAAAAACAGAGGCTAACTAAATGCAGTTAGCCTTTTTTATTTCGTTAAAATCACAGTCCCCTGTAAAAGCAAGGGCAAATTTTTCTAAATTTAATCTGGTTCTTTAATTGTCGTTAGTTTTTATTCATTGTATTCTTAAATCCATGACTATGAAAAAAAAATACTTTCCCCTATTCATCTTTTTAATTTTATTCGCGTTCACCAGGGTTAATTTAAACGCGCAATGCAACCTGGCTGCACCTGTTGTTACCGGCAACACACTTGTTTGCAATTCAAACGGCACCTTTACTTTGAACGCCACTACACCGGCCTCGCTTACCACAGCCTGGTACGCCATACCCGAAGGCGGCAACGCGCTGGCAACGGGTTCTTCTTTTACATCTCCCAACCTCACGGCAGGAACTTACACCTATTATACTGGTCAGAACACCAGCGTTTCAACAACATCCATCACGCAACCACCGCATGTTACCACGATCCTGGCCATGTCGCGCGGTTATTGGTTTGTTGCCCCGGTGTCGTTTATCATCACTGGCATCAGGGTGCCGATGGAAGCCAGCCAGGGCATTCCGAGCATGGCCATCATTAAGCTAAACGCTCCTCCTCCAACCTACCCCACCGTTACCAACGCCTTTACAACCTTATACCTCAACCAGCTGGCCAATACCGGTGCGGCAATTGCGCCATGTTATGTTCCTGTTTTTGCCGGCGATGTAATAGGTGTACTTGGCGACCGCAATGATACAACCTCATACTCTCCCAACCCATACAGCGGTATGCTGGGCGCCAGTCCGATAACGCTTACCCGAATGGGAATGCTGTTTAACCTGTCAACCAACGTGCCCCAGGATATCTGGACCGAATCTATCAACAATATAGGCCGGGTAGAGATCTATACGACACTGGGCTGCCTCTCAACATTGACCCCGGTTCCTGTGGTGGTGTCGGTACCCCCTCAGGTAACTATCACAGGACCTCCGGGAACGATATGCAGCGGCGCTACCACCACATTGATGGCAGGCGGTGCCGATGCTTACAACTGGACCGCGGGACCCGGTACCTCAACTTACGCGATAGCGCCAGGGTCAACAACATCCTATTTTGTTTTGGGAACAAATCTGGCGGGTTGCAGCAATAACGCCAGCATCCAGGTAACTGTTACCCCTTTACCAAATGTGATGATCTCAACCACCAACAGCATTATTTGTCTCGGACAAACGGGCACTTTAACGCTGTCGGGCGCCAGCACCTATACCTGGAGTACCGGATTTAATAATCCCACATTCCAGATCACACCGGTGGTAACCACGAGTTATTCAGCAGGCGGAACCGACGCCAACGGATGCATGAACACGGCTACGATCAGTATACCCGTAAGTCCGCTTCCAACTGTAACAGCAAGCTCTTCAAAAAGCATCATCTGTGTTGGCCAGGCTGTAACCTTAAATGCTTCGGGGGCCAGCACTTACTCATGGAGTACAGGGGCACAAACACAAAGTATCGTGGTGAGTCCAACTACTAATACGAGTTTTATCGCTACCGGGACCAATTCAGTAGGATGTTCAAAATCTTTTGTTGTTCCGGTGTCGGTACTTCCCTGCGTTGGCATTAATGAAAATAACATTGATGGCCATTCGGTTACTATTTTTCCGAATCCGACACAAGGCCATGTAACCTTGAAAAGCACGGAGCCCATCACACACCTGCAGATCAAGGATGTGATGGGGAAGACCATTACAGATCAGCCATTCGAAGGGCTGACTGAAATGGATCTGAATATTGAAACACTGCCTGCAGGAATTTATTTTATGACGATCAGGCAAGCGCAGGGGGAGAGGATTCTAAGATTGGTGAAAGAATAAGGGATATTACTGACACTTAAAAATAAAATTTCTTTAGCGGTTTGATCTAAAAAAAGGCCGGAAGAAATTCCGGCCTTTTTTATTATAAACTATCTTCAATTTATTTCTCAAGGATCATAAACTCAGTGCGCCTGTTTTTAGCGCGACCCTCTTCGGTTTTATTGTCGGCCACCGGTTTGGATGAACCAAAGCCTTTTGCCGAAATGCGTTTACCGTCGATGCCCAGTTCCTCCAATACTGCCTTCACCGAAAAGGCACGGTTGTTACTGAGTGCGTCGTTATCTTTAGGATTACCCACGTTATCGGTATGTCCCTGGATCTCGATTTTAATGCCGGGATTTACTTTTAAATAACGCGCGAAACTCTCAATCACAATACGGCTTTCACTCTTTAACTCCGCACTGTTGGTATTATAAAAAATATTGTCGATCACAAAACTCTTTCCTGCTTTTGCCTCAACCACTTCGAGATCAACCTGCTTTGGTTCAGCCATTGGCACAAGATCTTTGGTGCTGAGCACTTTTGAACTGAAGGCGTAATCGTCTTTTTTGATGGTGATCAGGTAATCGGCTTTCTTTTTTAAACTGATCACTGCCATGTAACTGCCATTGGCGCTGTCGATCACGCCGTGGGTGATCTGCTTGGTGACCGTGTTCTGAATCTCAACTGTAGCGCGAAACACCTGGTTGCCTTCGCTGTCTTTAACATCTCCTTTAATAAATGCGGTTTCCTGTGGCCGCGCTTCTTTGTACAATTCAAACATAAAAAGATCGTAACGGCCAACGCCCTTGCCCTGGATTTTAGGATCATCGAAACTAAAAAAGTATCCTGACTTTGAATCACGGCTTACAAAAAACCCGGTATCATCTGTGGCCCCGTTTATTGGCGAGCCAATGTTTTCAGGTTCATCCCATTCGCCTTTGTCGTTTTTTCTGGCATAAAAAATATCATAGCCCCCGAAGCCATAATGACCGGTACTGCTGAAGTACAGGGTTTCACTATCACTGTGTATGAAGGGGGTCTTTTCGTCGCCCGTTGTATTTATTTTTGGTCCCAGGTTTTTGGGAATGCTCCATTCGCCGGTTTGCAAATTTTTTACCGTCACATAAAGATCAATGCCGCCATAACCACCGGGCCTGTCGCTTGCAAAATAGAGCGTGATGCCGTCGGCGGCAATGGTGGGCTGACTGTCCCAATAAATAGGGTGATTAACACTTGCACTTAATTTACGGATGGGGCTCCACTCTTCGTTAGAACTGTCGCTGATATAAATATCGCAGTTAGGCTGGTTGCCGCCTTCCTGACGCATCATGGCAAAATACAGATGTTTGTTGTCGATTGAAATAGAGCAGCCGCCCTGGTTGTCGTCGCCCACGTTAAATGGAAACAACATGGGTTCTCCCGCGTCGAACACCCCGGTTTTATCGCGGGCAGCGATCATAAACACCTCTTTTTCCTTATCGCTGGCGTAAACCTTGTCTTTACTTTGAATAGGCAGCCTGCGCACAAAATAACAGTTCTTATCATCGGGCGAAACATATGCCAGGTATTCGTCACGCGCTGTTGAAACACCCGTTACTACTTTGGGATCAAATTGTACCCCTTTTTTAAGGTTGTTCACTTTTTTAACGTCCTTGATCATGCCTTTGGCATTTAAAATTTCCCCATCATAATCGCGGGCAAATTTTTTACTGTCCTCATCTTTAAAATCTATAAATTTTTTGAGGTAGCTTACCGCTGAATCGTTCATGCCCCGTTCGTAATAATCGAAGCCCACATAATAATAAGGTTCGCTGTGAATCTGAGGACAGGCCTTTATTGCTCTCAGGAAAAAAGGAACAGCGGGCGCGAAAGAGGCGTTCTCGAGTTTTACCCGTACCACAATTTCGAGGCCCAGGGCCAGGTTGGCTTCAGCGAACTCGGGTTCGAGCTGAAGCGCTTTCATTAAAAACTCGAGTCTTTCGGGTTTTTTATATTTCTTTTTATCACGGCCTTTTTCGTAATAAGAAAGCGCTTTTTTATCAAGGATCTCGTTGCAGAGTTTTGCCGGTCCTTTTTCATCGTCGTCCTGTGAATAGCACGAAAGGCCAAGCACCAGCAATGGTGTTAAGAAGAGAAGTTTACGCATAGAATACATCATAACCAAAATTAAGAGATTGGTTACACGAATGTACTGAGTTTTAAAATTTTTGCTTACTACTGAGTGTTAAAAAGCTACAACAACACGGCTGCGGATAATTTGAGCTTAATCCCTAATGATCCGGCCCTGGTATAGAACTTTATTTCCGGACACTAAATGCAGTAACGAAACTACTCCTTCAGCACTTTTGACCGGTAAATAACTTTACCATCAGAGAGTATATTAATAAAATAAATGCCTTGTTTTAAATCGGTGATATTCAATAAAAAATTCTCTCCTGTTAGATCTGCCACCGGCTTATACGGCAACATATGCTTTCCAAGCACATCAGATATTTCAACTGAGAAGTTTTGAATATCGTTTTTTGATCGAATAAAAATTATGTTATTGGCTGGATTAGGGTAGATTTCAAAAAACTCAGGTTTGTTTTTTTCTGGGGACATACCAACATCGCCAAACTCACAGATCGCAACAACCGCAATTGCTTGTTTTGGAACAGAGATACAACCCGCTGCATCAGTGACTTCAACAGTATACAAAAACGCAGTTGTTGGGATAAAGGTGACAGTTGGCGTATTTAAAGCAGACACGCTGAATGTTGAGATAAAATTCCAGTTGTATGAATATCCAGAGCTTGGTCCTGCGGCCGGTGCACCGACGCTTGCAACATTTAATGCCCCAGGTATCAAGCGGCAAAAAATTCCGGTTTGTTCATACACGCCAAAACGTGCCATACTTTGTGCAACCTCTACGGTAAACTGTGGTTGGACAGTAATACAAACCTGAGAAGAGCCCGAGCAAATAGCCGTAGCGCCGGTAACCGTGTAACAGGTGCTTGTTGCGGGACGAACAGTGATTGAGGGGCCGGTATTTGGAAAGCCGGGGTTATAAGGCAACCAGGTATAAGTCGAAGCCCCGAATGCAAAAAGGTTGACCGGTTTGGAAAGCGGATACGGAAAATTC
Source organism: Bacteroidota bacterium (assembly GCA_040386615.1). GTDB lineage: Bacteria > Bacteroidota > Bacteroidia > B-17B0 > Aurantibacillaceae > Aurantibacillus. Next base: position 35,527 of record JAZKFC010000017.1, on the reverse strand, counting down.
TGTTGAAGGCAGGTGGTTCCCTGAACAGGCGATACGGTGATGACTAAAGGTGGCTGTTGAGTGATGGTCAAACTGGCCACACAGACACTGTTCGTTGATGCCGTGGAAACGGTATATGAGCCGGCGCCGACCGCGATGCTTGGTTGTAACACCGGGTTATTGAGAGTGGAGCCTGTCCAGGTATAATTGCTGCTGCCGATGGCTGTTAAAGTCGAAGTAAAACCATTGCAGACCGCGAAACTAGTGGCAGAGGTTATAAGGTTTATGACTTTAACTGTAGCCGTGGCAAAACAGGTGTTTGTATTGCCGGCGACCGTATACGAAGTCGTTGCTGGTGGAGAGGGATTAATAACCGAAGTGTTCTGCGAATTGCTCCAGGTATAATTTGTAGCACCGCTGGCTGTTAGAGTGGCCGTTTCGCCGGGGCAAATGGTTTGCATCATCGGTGTAATGGTGAGTCCCGGACAAATAGCACTGGTGGTAAGGGCCGCGGTGCCTATGAGATTGCCTGAACTGTTGTAAGCCCCACAAATAACAGTGTGCGAACCACAGGTGGTAAATGTGATGAGCGCCTGTGATACCGAAACTACGCTGACTATGCCCGAAGGCATCACCGTCCATGAAAAAGCAGTTGCTCCCGATGGAGAATTAGTGACGCTGGCCAGGAGGGCTTGATTGATACAGGATGGGGGCGGAAAAGAAAACTGCTGCGCAGACAATTTCAACGATAATACAACGAATAAATTGCAAAGGGTAAAAAATCTCATCATAGGGTTACTTACAACTAAGATACAATAATATTTAACCCTTTAATCTAAAATAAGGCGAATTATTTAAAGGTTTTGAATTAATATATTAATTTTAGATCTTCAAATAAATTAATCAATATAATTTAAACCAACATTGATACACTGTTTATAAGCTGTTAGTCGAAAAACAAAAACCTTTTGAAATCATGGCCGTAAAACCCATGGAGATTTAACAAATAGCGTATTTTTAATATCTGATAATTACCTAAAACCCGCCCCTATGAAAACCAAATTCTACCTGATACTCCCCTTTTTTCTTACCGCTACGCTGTTCGTGAACGCGCAGACTAAAAAAACACCGGAGGTGCTTGACCCCAAACCCGCCGCTGAAAAAGACAAAAAGACCGCTGCTACACCCACGAAATCAGCCGATGACTCTTTTGACATGAAAGCCCACAACGATTCGCTGGCGCTTTTGCAGAAAAAAACGGAGGAACTAAACACCATGGCACAGAAGATCAGGAACGATTCAAAAGGAAAACCTGAATCAGTAAAAAAAATCCTGGTAACCGAAGCTTCCAATCTTGATCAGCAATCACAACTTGTGCAGATCGCTGCCTCCAACCTTTCTTCTAAAATAAACAATCACAAATTCAACAAGAACAAAACAAACATTAAAAACCAGGTCGCGAAGGCTGGTGAAAGTAATGTGCCGCAATACACCAAAAATTTAATTTTTGACTCAGAGAAAATCATGCGCCTTGCCAAAGAGATGCGTGAAGAAGCAAACGCGCAACCCAATGTGGCCTCAAGGCTTGGCACCATGAGTAACGCCGATGAACAGGAAGAAGTGGCGCTGGGCAAACAGGTGGAGGCTTTGACAAATCTCGAAAAGATCACCCGCAGCTCTATCAGCGCACAAAAATAAACTCCCGGAGCCGTTGCCCCGGTGTATTATGCCTATCAAGCAACTCAAAAGAAATTACAGGAAGGTAAAATACATTCTTTACCGTGAAACACTTGTAGATACAAGGGAACACATCAGTACTTTTCTCGGCGCATTTTTTGGTATTGGCATTATTGGTTATATCAACAGCAAATATTTTGTGTTGTACGATAATCTTTTTTTAATCGGTTCCTTCGGCGCCTCCTCTGTACTGATCTATGGGCTTATAAACAGTCCACTGGCGCAGCCCCGCAATTTAATAGGCGGACACCTTGTTTGCGCCATCGTTGGCGTTACGGTTCACAAGCTCATTCCCGGCGAAGTGTGGTTATCGTCTGCGCTCGCGGTAGCATTATCCATTGTTTTGATGCAGATCACAAAAACCCTGCATCCCCCCGGTGGGGCCACTGCGCTGATAGCCAACATTGGCAGCGAAAAGATAAAAGCCCTTGGTTTTATGTACGTGCTCTCACCCGTATTGTGGGGTGTGCTGATCTTATTCGTGGTGGCGTTGGTATTTAACAATATCACCCCTAACCGGAGCTACCCTATAAAAAAGATCAAAAGACCGAAGTGGGGTAAGAAAACCTGAAATCATTCAGGCGTTTGTCGTCTTGCGGTGGTAATTATAACATCTTTAGCGCCACTTGTTAAATAATAATTAATTATCTTTATTCCTTAATTTTTACGAATGAAAATTTCATACAATTGGCTCAAAACCCTTATCAATAAACACATTCCGGTTGATGAAACGTCGGAATTGTTAACCGCTTCGGGGCTGGAAGTGGAAGGGACTGAAACCTCTGAAAGTGTAAAAGGCGGACTGAAAGGATTGGTTGTTGGTTATGTGACTGAATGCGTGAAACACCCCGACGCTGACCGCCTGAGTCTTACCAAAGTTGATGTTGGAACCGGTGAACCCTTGTCTATTGTTTGCGGTGCGCCCAATGTGGCAGCCGGTCAAAAAGTGATCGTGGCCACACCGGGCACAAAATTGTATCCTACCGAAGGCGAACCCTTTGAAATTAAAAAATCGAAGATCCGCGGAGCTGCCAGTGAGGGCATGATTTGCGCTGAAGATGAGATCGGGCTTGGGAAAAGTCACGCGGGCATCATGATTCTTCCTGCAGATACAAAAACAGGCATGCCCGCCGCTGAATATTTTAAGATTGAAAATGACACGGTGCTGGAAATAGGATTAACACCGAACCGCAGCGACGCGGCCTCGCACATGGGCGTTGCAAGAGACCTTGTGGCTATTTTAAACAGTTCGGGCAATTCATCCGATTACGCGCTTACCATCAATGGCTTAAACGACCTGCCTGAAGCCAGCAACATCAATACAGTTGATATCATTGTGGAGAACAACGCGGCCTGCCAGCGTTACTCAGGATTGGTGATCAGTGGCATTACCGTGAAAGAAAGCCCTGAGTGGCTGCAGAACCGCTTACGATCGATAGGACTGAGACCTATCAACAATATTGTGGACGTTACTAATTTTGTGCTGCACGAACTCGGACAACCCCTTCACGCCTTTGACCTCGATAAAATAAAAGGAAAAAAGATCATCGTGAAAAACGCGGTTGAGGGGCAGAAATTTAAAACCCTCGACGGCATTGAACGTACGCTTACCGCCACCGATCTGATGATCTGTAACAGCAGCGACCCTATGTGTATTGCCGGAGTTTTCGGGGGGATCGAAAGCGGCGTTACTGAAAGTACTACATCTATTTTTCTGGAAAGCGCTTTTTTTGAAGCGGGCTCGGTAAGAAAAACCGCCAAACACCATGGATTAAAAACAGACGCTTCGTTCCGTTTTGAACGCGGCACAGATCCCGATATCACAGTAACTGCGCTGATCCGCGCAGCCAACCTCGTATTTGAAACAGCCGGTGGCATGTTAAGCATGGGTGTTACTGATGTCTATCCCGAAAAGCTGGAACCTTTCAGGGTTGCTTTCTCATATTCTAATTGTACCGAACTGATCGGGAAAGAAATAGACCGGCTCCTCATCAAAAACATCATCCTCAATTTAGGGATCTCGATCGACAGCGAAGGTTCTGATGGCTTGTTGCTTTTGGTACCGAGATTTAAAAGCGATGTAACACGTGAGGTGGACGTAATTGAAGAAGTGATGCGCATTTATGGTTATAACAACGTAGAAGCCAGCAAAGCCATTTCTTACACGGCAATTAATGAAAATAAAAATTTTGATGTGGTTTTCGAAAATAAAGCCGGCGCGGTGCTCGAAGGATTCGGCTTCAATGAGATAATGAGTTTGTCGTTGACGCGGGAATCTTATTACCCTGAACAAAACGATAACGTAAAAATGCTGAATCCGCTCAGCAACGATCTGGGTGTGCTGCGTTCAGACATGCTTTATAGCGGTCTGGAAGCCATTGCTTATAACATTAACCGCAAAAATCCGGACCTTAAATTATTTGAAATGGGAAGGATCTACAGCGGCGTTACCGGTGAAACCGCCAAATACAAGGAGCAAAAACAACTGAGCATTTTTGTGAGTGGTAGTTTGTTCCCCGAAAACCCTTATCACCTTACCCCTTCCGCCGACTTTTCGTTTCTTAAATCGGCCATCCTGCAGCTGTTTGAAAAATGCGGCATACAGAATTTTAAAAGTGTGGAAAGCGCTTACAGTAATTTTGATTTCGGTCTCAGTTACCAGCTGAACGGCAAGGTGCTGGCTGAAGCAGGTTCGGTATCAAAAGCTCAACTCAAAAAATTCGACATCCAGCAACCGGTTTTTTATGCCTGCCTTAACTGGGATGTATTGGTGAAAGCGCTTTCGAAAAACAAGATCCATTTTGAGGACATCAGTAAATTTCCTTCGGTAAAAAGAGATCTTGCTTTACTGCTCGACAAATCTGTAAAATACCAGCAGGTAGAGGAGTTGGCGCTGAACACGGATAAAAAATTTCTGAAGGAAGTGAACTTATTCGACATTTACGAAGGAGAAAAGTTAGGTAACAAAAAATCCTACGCCATTCGTTTTACTTTAATGAATACCGAAGCGACTCTCACCGAAAAGCAGATAGAAGGCGTGATGGAAAAATTAATTTCAGGCTACAGGGAAAAGCTGGGCGCCGAACTACGATAAAATGCTTAAAGAGATTTTTAAGGATCTGAAAGTTGTTGAACTGGCCGGAGTACTGGCGGGACCCAGCGTTGGCTATTTTTTCGCGGAACTTGGCGCTAAAGTGGTGAAGGTCGAGAATCCAAATACCAACGGTGATGTTACCAGGAGCTGGAAACTAAAAACCGAAAACCCTAAGGAAAAAGAAAGCGCCTATTTCTGGAGCGTGAACGCATTTAAAGAATTTGTATCGCTCGATCTCACCCAGCCGGCGCAGCTTCAAAAGTTGTATGACCTCATCAGCGACGCAGACGTTCTCATCAGCAATTTTAAAGCCGGTGATGAAAAAAAACTAAAGCTTGACTACCCTACCCTTTCGGCACTCAATCCAAAATTAATTGTTGCATCTATTAATGGCTTTGGCAGTTCTTCGCCCCGCACCGCTTATGATTTGATCTTGCAGGCCGAGAGCGGATTTATGTTTATGAACGGGGAAGCAGGCAGTAAACCTGTAAAGATGCCGGTTGCACTCATCGATCTTCTGGCCGGGCACCAGTTAAAGGAAGCCATCCTTATCGCGCTCTTAAATCGTTACAAAAGCGGTAAAGGCTGTTCCCTGTCTGTGTCTTTATTCGACAGCGCTATTGCTTCGCTGGCCAACCAGGCCACCAACTGGCTCATTGGTGGTCACCTGCCAAAAGCGTTGGGAAGCCTACACCCTAACATAGCCCCTTACGGTGAATTATTTGAAACCAAAGACAATCACCTGGTAACTTTTGCCATAGGCAGCAATAAACAATTTAAAAGTCTTTGTGAATTGATACAGTTTACCAGCCTTGCCACCGACCCGAAATATGCTAACAACCATTTAAGGGTGAACAACAGAACACAGTTATACGCAATCCTTTATAATTACATCAAACATTTTAACTTTAAAGACCTCTTTAAACAATGCGTGCAAAAAGAGATTCCTGTTGGAAAGATCAGGAATTTAAAAGAAGTTTTTGAATTGCCTGAAGCGCAGGCCATGACCAAAAAATTCAAACACGATAAAAAGGAAATTTCAACCGTGTCGGGTATCGCTTTTAAATTTCTGGATTAATGTTCACCGTACACTTAGCTCATACTACAGAAGACCTGGACGGCATTTTACAATTGCGTTATAAAATATTGCGCGAACCCTGGCAGCAGCCCATTACAACTGCCACCGACGACCTTGAAGCAACAAGCATTAACGCTTTCATTAAAAATGAAAAAGGAGTTGTTATTGCCTGTGGCAGGCTGCAGGAAAACGAAAATAAAACCGGGCAGATCCGCTTTATGGCAGTTGATGATGATCAACAGGGCAAAGGCCTGGGCAAACTGATCGTTGTTTTCCTTGAAGAAAAAGCCAAAGACCTTGGTCTTGAAAAAATAGAATTACAGGCCCGTGAAAACGCAGTTGATTTTTATAAAAGTTGCGGTTACAGCGTTCAGGAAAAATCTTTTTTGTTGTGGGGGCAAATTCAGCATTTCCTGATGGCGAAACGTTTCTAGTTTTTCTTTCATCGCTTACAAGCCTGACGACGAATACTCAGATCAGTCCCACAACTGCCATTTTCTCGGGCAAAAATCAATCATGCTGATCTCAAACTCTTTTAAAACAAAATTCTCCCTGCCCCTGTTCCAGATGTATACCGTGAGCGGCGCATCCCAATCTGTACCTGCGTGTTTGGTGCCGAAAAAAATGTTGACATACGTGCTTACCGTTGAATCGGGTTTGATGGTAAATTCTGAAGCGCTTTTTGCGTCATAATTGGAAACAGTGTTCGTTCTTTCGTCGCTCACCGAAATAACGGTCTCAATCATACGCGGCAAGGGGCGATTCAGTTTAATTGTGCTTTTTACCAGCATCACCTGGCCTTCGGCTGATACAACGTGCCTGTATTTTGCCCGCGCGTCGAAAGGAAATTCATTTAAAGAATCCACTTGCAAAGTCATTGTGTTATTTTTTCGCACAAGGTGCTCAGTTTTACCGTATTTAAAATCGCCATTTTTAAAAACAGTTGATGCAAGAATAACCCGATCGTCTTCCACGGCCTTTAACCTGTCGTCGGGTCGCCTGGAATATAATTTAAAATTGACACCCTGAGTCTGCGTGTTTTCAAGCAGGTAAGGGTAAAACTCTCTCACCAGCGCTTGTTGCTCAGGTACCGAAGAGGCCAGTGCAATGTAATCGGCGCTTAAACCTGCAAGAAGCTCTGAAAGTAATTTAAGGGAATGCGTCTCTGGGTCTGATGAAATTTTGCAATCGAACACGCCTTCATACTTTTGAAAATAAATGTCTTTCATAAAATTATCCGCGTCGTAAAAAACAGGATAGACATTTTTATCACCATACAATTTTTTGTAATAAAATGTACGTTCAAACTGGTATTCAAAAACAGTTTTCACCGACTGTCTTAAAAAATCTTTGCCAAGATAGGTCCTGTATAAAAAAGCGCATAACAGAACCGTTGCTGCCATATAAAAAACCTTGGTGTTTCTATATTCAAGAAAGGAAACGGCAAGCATCACGAAAGCCACAGCGGAAAAGAGCATTACCGAATGCTGGTATACCGGCGCCCGGTAAACAGAATAAAAATAAATGATCAGGTAGTTCAACAGGTAAACAAATAAAAGCAGGAAACGCTTTTTACCGAATTTAAAACCCGGGTGAAGGGCGAGGGATAAAATGATGAATGATAAAAAGATCAGGTAAATCGCGCCTGTGCCAAGGAGGATCTTAGTGAATGTAACAATGGTATTGGCTTCGGGCACTGGTAACCAACCGTCCTGTTCAAAGCCTATACCTCCAACACCCAACTGGTAAAGTGTAACCGGC
>JAZKFC010000017.1:23404-27868 GCA_040386615.1 Bacteroidota bacterium | reverse complement strand
TACATTTTTTTGTTCGAAGGTTTTAAAAACAAAAGACCCGACGCGCATAAAATAAGCGCAAACAAAGCGCCCATATGGTGGTTGTAAGCGCCTAGCAGCGCGAATAATGCAAGCAGAATATAGTTCCTTCTTTTTGTATTTTCATTGAAAATGATCTCAAAAAAATAATACAACAGGGCCATGCTGAAAAAAGGGCCGCAACCGTACATCCGTGCTATGGGCGAATAAAAAACAAAGATCAGGGAAAATGCAAAGATCAGCGCCGCAAAAATCCCTGCCTGTTTTGAAAAATTCCTTAGTCCGAAAAAATACCCGTAACAAATGGTGCCCAGACTCATCAGTAAAAACGGCAGTTTGATGATCCAGTTAACATATCCAAAAAGCCTTGTGGTATAATAGATCAATACCTGAACAAAGGCAGGGTGGGCGTCAATTTTCACACCTTTGTCGATCAGTTCGCCAAACGAATCGAAGCGGGTGCGGCTCAGTCCGCTTAACTCGTCGAGTGTGAGCTGATAGTCGAACAATGGAATGAGCCGCAAAAGCGCGCTCATTAAAAGAATGGCCAGGAATAACCAGTGTTCTTTAATTGACTTTAATAACATATGGTTCAAATCAAAAAAAGCTGACCATTGATCAGCTTTTTTATAAATAGGTTGGTAATTAATTATTCTACTTTCAACATCCAGTTCATCTTATCAGCAACTCTGCCTTTCCTTATGTTCCTGAGTGTTTCGTCTACCTTATTGGAGAACTTGCGTTCACTAACCGGTGGCAGGGCGTAATCTTTGCCTTCGTAGCCAATGCCTATGATCTGCGCAATGGTTGCCGCGGTGCCACAACCAAAAACTTCTTTCAACTCGCCTTTGGCGTGTGCTTCAAAAACTTCCTTGATGCTTACTTTTCTTTCTTCCACTTTCATGCCCCAGTCTCTCGCCAGCTCGATCACACTTTTCCTGGTAACGCCGTCGAGAATGGTATCGCTCAATCCTGGAGTAAGCAGCGTATCACCGATTACAAACATTACGTTCATGGTGCCGCTTTCTTCAAAATACTGGTGAGTTTCACTGTCGGTCCAGATCACCTGCTGGTAACCTTTTTGCTGGGCCAGTTTGGTAGGATACATACTCCTGCCATAATTACCGGCTGCTTTCACAAAACCAACGCCACCATGCACAGCACGGAAGTAATCGGTTTCCACGAGCACTTTAATGGGTTCGCTGTAGTATTTTCCGGCAGGACAGGTAAGGATAATAAATTTATAGGTATCGCTGATCTTAACACCGATGGCTTCATCGGTGGAAATCAGAAAAGGACGGATGTAAAGGCTGCCTGTGTCACTTGAAGGCACCCAGGCCGAATCGAGGCGGATCAGCTCCAGTAAGCCGCTCATAAAGATCTCTTCCGGCACCTCTGGCATAGCCATGCGGATAGCGCTTTTATTCATGCGCTTCAGGTTCTCCAATGGGCGAAACAAGGATATTTCTCCTGTTTCGGTTTTATAGGCTTTCATGCCTTCAAAAATGGCCTGACCGTAGTGAAGTGCGCTCATGGCGTAATTCAGGGGCACATCGCCATAGGGCATGATAGAGGCCTTCTGCCACTTGCCATCAGCGTATTCCGCAACATACATATGGTCGCTGAAACACTTTCCAAAAGGAACATTATTCACATCCTGTTCGTTGATGCGGCTCTTTTTGGTTTTTTCTATATTTATCTCTAGAGTACTGGTCATATGAATAGTCTTGGTTAACAAATAAAACCATTTTTTTTGGTTCCACAAATAAATTCGTCAAATATTTAGGGGGTTTCGACGGGTATTATTGTTAAAGAAGGCGCGCATTCATTACCCAGGATCGTGACTTACAGGCTGTCCTGAGGCAAACTAATTTTCAAATTTCAAAAGTGAGAGGGAGGTCCCGTCGAATACCGCGTAAGTATTGTAATTGATCCATTCGCCCAGGTTCACGTACCTGGCTTTGCCTTCAACGTCAAGGTCGAGGGGTAAATGCCTGTGACCGAATACAAAAAAATCGACCTTGTGATCTTTCAAATATTCTTTGCTGAACACATACAACCATTCATTTTCGGCCCCTAAAAATTTCTCATCGCTGTCGCCGGTGCTGATCCTGCTGCGTTTGCTGCTGCGTTTAGCAATATAAAAAGCCAGGTTGGGATGCAACCTGCTGTAAAGCCATTGACATAATTTACTCGCGAAAATTTTCCGTAACATCTTGTAACCCTTGTCGCCAGGCCCTAAACCATCACCGTGGCCAATGTAAAACACTTTTCCGTTAAAGGTCCTGGTGATTGGATTGTGGTGTACGCGCACATTCAGTTCTTCTATAAAATAGTCTTTCATCCACAGATCGTGGTTACCTACAAAAAAATGAACAGGGATACCGGAATCGGTTATTTCGGCTATTTTTCCGAGCAACCTGGTGGTGCCTTTCGGTATGGTGTATTTGTATTCAAACCAAAAATCAAAAATATCGCCAACCAGATAAATTTCGGCCGCGTCGTGTTTAATGCTGTCGAGCCACCGGCAGATCCTTTTCTCACGGGCGAGGCTCAACTCATGCGTTGGAACACCGAGATGAAAATCGGAGGCGAAATATATTTTTTTATTGTCCAATAAAATTATCTTTAATAAAATTCCTGGCCACCAATTTATGAATATTTAGTGTAAAGCGGACGCGGTTAACAAAACTAATATTGTTGAGGTCGAGAGTACGCGCAATATCATCGCTGTAGGCCAGCGGCACATACACTTCAATCATCTCGCTAAGGATAGAGACATTCAATCCCGCATCCCACAACACCTGATCTTTTAAAAGCACCTTCGGATCACAAAACACCAGGTCTGCAAAGACTTTTACAGGTAAAATAAAAATCCGGGGTGATTTCACATTCAGGCTTGCCATCCATTCAGGTGAATTCCCGAACAGCACCGGCACCTTCATGTTACCGTCCCGCTCGGTAAACTGGCTGTAGCCCAATCCCGCGCTTTCATTCCTGGCCAGGTAGTTGTAATCGAATAAATAATCGTCAGACCCATTGTAGCCATCGGGCCTGAAAGCGTAATAATACCTGTTGGCCAAACTGCCCGCCACAAAGCTTCCGGCAAAGGCCCTCGCCTCAAAATAATATTTCCGCGAAATTGTGAAACGGTAGTTAAATGATGCCGAAATTTTTGCCATCGAAGCTGTATGTTGCAGGTCGATGTGCAATCTGAAAGGATCAATGACCCGTTTATTTGTCAAATCATAACTCAACTGGTTGACAAACGAATAAGTATTTTTTTTGTAGGCGCCTTTAAATATGGAATCGCTCATTCTGGTCACATCGAGGCTATCGGTGAACAAATTGGCATTTGAATACGTGATCACTTGGTGAAGCTGACTGGTGGCTTTCTTCTTTTTGAGTTCCAACTGAAGGTAAGGGGCTATTTTATAATAGTTCAGGTAAAGATCCTTGTATTGTGTTCCAAACGCATCGTTCTTAATTTTTGAGGAGAACCAGTCATAGGCAAATGTTTTACCCTTCAAACCAATGGTGATTTGCTGAAACACACTACCAGGATACACGTTGTAGTTGAACTCTGTAAACCCCACGGGAGACTTGGTATTAAAGGCATACATAGGCGCGATTAAATATTCGAACCTGCTTTTATAAAGGCCATAATTGTGTAATGCCATGCCCAGCATGAATTTGTTGTAATAATTAGCACCCAAAATGGGTATATAATTAACCTGGCATTTTTTTGGATTTTCGAAATGGGTAATAAAATTAAACCTCAGCGGCCTTGCTTTTTTAAACAAGCCATGTGCTCTGATAAAATTGTTTTTCCTGTTGATATCCGGCATTTTATCGAGGCCATCTATTTTAAAATAATCGATATCGCCGGGTGGAAAACTCAACTCCTTTGTTTTTTCAAATCCATTGTACCACACCAAACCCACTGGCTTACCATTTTTAAAGCCGTAGATATTGATGGGTGTTTGGATGCCGGTTTTATTTTTTATTTTCAGACTAAAGCTGCCATCTTCGTTCTGACGCACTTTTTTTATTTTATAGTCGATGTGATCGCGCGATTTAAGAAGATGTTCAAGAAACCAATCGAGGTTCATGCCACTGAAAAAACTCAGTGTTTTGGTAAAATCCTGCGGGGTGGGATGTTTAAACCTGAACTGCTCGTAATAAAACCGCATGGCCTTATCAAAATTTTCGCTGCCCATATAATCCATGAGGTAATCAAGAATCACAGGGGTTTTGCAATAAACCACACTACCATAATTAAACGATGTGAAGTCTTGCGCGGGCAGGTTAAGCGGCTGGTCGGTGCGCGTTTTTAAGGACATAAAAAAAAGAAATTCCTTGTCTTTATGGCGGGGTATTTTATTGAGACCGAATAAGCTGAATGTTGAATCTTTACCCACGTAACTGATCAGTTTTTTCCCGGGG
>JAZKFC010000017.1:0-23394 GCA_040386615.1 Bacteroidota bacterium | reverse complement strand
CGCATTTCGTAAAAAGAATTGATGCCTTCGTCCATAGCAGGATAATCACGTTCGTTGCTGCCAAGGATCCCGTAAAACCAGTTATGCCCTACTTCGTGTGTGATCACAATATCGAGTTCAAGCGCGTTGCCTACATCGCCAATCACGGTAATATTCGGATACTCCATGCCTCCCCCGGCCATGATAGTGCCATCAACAGCCGTTACATGATTGTATGGGTAATCGCCGTTTAAATAAGAATAAAAAAGGGTCGATTCATTTACGTATGTGATGGCCTGTTTCCAAAGTTCAAAATTTTTGTTCGTAAAAAACACCCAGGTATCCACAATTCGTTTGGAGGTAGGCAATTCAACCTGGTCGTGGATAACATTAAATCTTTTATCCGCGAACCAGGCAAAGTCGTGCACCCTGAATTGTTTGAAACGCACGGTTTTTAATTTCGCAGACGAGGCTGGAAAAGTCATCTCTGTCTTCCTGTAATCTGCTTTATCGAGCCTGGCAAGCGTTTCAATTACTTTTTGGTTGAGAAAATTCTCCTCTTCTTCTGCAGCGATCCGGTCTCCCGTTGCCGACAATAAATAATTTTCAGGTATGGTGATACTCACGTCAAAACTTCCAAACTCGCTGTAAAACTCACCCTGATCGAGATAAGGCATAGGATGCCAGCCCTCATTATCGAACACCGCAGGTTTTGGGTACCACTGGGTTATAAAATAGGCCTGCTGGTCATGACCCATTCTCGAAAATTTTGCGTCAGGAATCTTCACAAAAAAGGGCGTGGTAATTATTAAAGTGTCCTGTGACTTTAAAGATGTGTTCAAAAACAGTTTACAGATGTCAGGGTTGTCTGCCAGCAGTTCCCATTTTACCGGCTTGCCGTTCACTTTAAAATCAAGACTGTCGATATAACCTCTTTCTGAAGGCTCTGAAAAATAAAGCCTGGTCTGCCCATGCTCAAGCAATTGTTTGCCAAGCGCCGTGTTGCTGTTTTTATAGGCGTTGGGCCATAAATGGAAATACAAAAAATCCAAAGGTTGTGAAGCATTGTTGATGTACTGAACCTGCTGGAACGCTGACAAAGTATGCTGTTTGTCGTTGAGCCTTACATCCATTTTATAATTGACCTCCTGCTGGAAATAGGGTTGCTGGGCAAAAGAAAAATTAAACAGAAAGACTATTAAAATTATGAGTTTGCCGGGCATAAATAAAGAATATCTTTTATGGCTTAAAATTACGACAGATTTTTGGTCTTTATGGGTGCGCTAAAAATTTTAGCGTCTTAAAATGATTCGGCTACAACAAAATAAAAATGGCCTCCTTCAGTGCCATATCCATAGTCAAGCCTTATGTTTAATCTTTCGGCGGGGTTAACAACGAAGCGCAGCCCGGTACCCACCGAATATTTAAGCTCATTCAACCCCAGATCCTTCGGCGCTGAAAAAACATCGCCCGCGCCACCGAAAACCACCATCCCAAAACGCCAGAACAAGGGGAAACGGTATTCTAACTGCGCACCCACGAAATTCCTGTCGCGGAACCTGTTTTTGGCATACCCTCTCAAAAGGTCGTCGTTTCCAACAGCCGAAAGGTCTAAAAATGGAATGTTACCATCACCAAAACGCGATTTTGCCTGCAACGCAAAAATACGTTTGTGTTTTAATCGCCAGAATTTCTGATACAAGACATTCACGTAGGTAAAATTGAAAGTGCTGCCCAGGGCTTTTGAATAAAAATAAGATGACACTTCAAGGAGCATGCCTTTATAAGTGTTTATTACATTGTCGCGGCTGTCGTAAATGCCAACCAATCCCACAGCAGACTGAATGCCGCCATTGTAACCGGTGATTGTACCGGTTCTTAATGCGCCGTCGGGTGCGTAAGTAAAATTATATTCTTTTTCAAAATGATAGTCAATACCCACAAAAACCGCCTTTGCCACTTTTTTTAAAGAAAGGCTTTTAAAACTGAATAAATTGTAGACGTATCTCTCCTCATCCTTTTTGAGTGACTTATTGCCTATGCCGTAAAACCGGTCAGGAAAATTCCTGTACCGGACCTCGCCCTTGAAGAGGTAATTTTCATTCCTGGTGAAAATATTCCATTGGCCCCATACGTCGAGTTGTTTATTCTGGGTGTAATCTGAAAGAAACTGTACATTGGAAACCCTCGTGTCTTTTTCTTCTTCTGAGCGGGCAGCTATTTTAAAGTAGTAAACCCCGGCGGCCCCGGCGGCCCACCTTGTATCGGGTGTGTAATAAATAAGCGGCAGAAGAAACAAACCCCTTTTTCCATTATCAATGGTGTCGTTTAGCCGTTTAAAGCCAAACAATTTCTTGTGCTCCGGGTTGGTTTCCTGGCAATGTACTTTACATGCAGAAAGCAGGCTTAAAACGACGAGAGTATAAAAAGTCCTGCTCAAAATAGAAGTTCAGTGCGGGCAGAGTTCCTAATTCAGAACCTCTGTGAGTTTTTTATCCAAATCGGCACCGCGCAGATTTTTAGCGATGATCATTCCTTCTTTGTCAAGCAACACCGTGTAAGGAATACCTTCAATACTGTATAGTTTCACTACTTCGCTGTTCCAGAATTGAAGGTCGCTCACCTGTGGCCAGGTGATGCCGTCGCTCTTAACGGCCTCGAGCCAGCTTTCTTTGTCTTTGTCAAGCGACACGCCATAAATCTCGAAGCCTTTGTTTTTAAATTTGGCATAGGCCTTTACCACGTTTGGCATTTCTTTGCGGCAAGGTCCGCACCAGCTCGCCCAGAAATCTATAAGCACCACTTTTCCCTTTAAAGAACTCAGGGCAATCTCTTTTCCGTCGGGTGAGGGTAGTTTTATATCCGGCGCAGGTTGTCCCACAGTTGTAGCCAGCATTTTATTAACAACATCGTGAAACATGATCACGTTTTTATCGGTGGGGTATTTTTTTGAGAGGCCTTTATCCAGCGCCCTGTAGGTATCCGCAAATTTATCGGGCTCCAGCCCCTGGATGGCAATGATAGAGGCATACATATCGGTGTTCTTCTGGATCTTTTCAGTGATCAGGCCGTTGTATTTATTGATAATGGCATTGTAGGGTCCTTCAAAAAGTTTGCTTACTGAATCCATTCTTAAGGAATCCAGTTTACGAACTTCCATGATTGCCTGGAAGGCTTTGTCGAGTGAATCCAACTGCAGCGAACGTTTCTTTGAAATGGCGTCGTACTCAATAAACAAAGAACTTTCAGGAGAGCCTTCCACTTTATAGGTATTGGCCAGGTCTTTGATATCTGCGGTAATCGATACTTTGTCTTCGCTGTCGAGCACAAGGGTGATTGCGTTCCGGGCATCCGTTCTCATTCTGTAAAAACCGATCTTTGGCTGGTAGTTCTTAAATTCGAATTCGCCGTTGGCGTCAACCACAGTACTGTCAACAACTACAGGCTGAGGGTTCACCAGTTTTTCGAGATAAATGGTTTCACCATTGGTTCCTGTCAGTTTTCCTTTTAACTCAAAAGAACCGTTGTTCTTTTCCTGTCCGCAGGACGCCAGCAACAACAAAGCCGACAAACAAATAATTGATTTATACATTTTTTATTTTTTAATATGTGACGATCCTTTAGCTGCCGGTAGCGACAAAGGTGGGACCATCATTTCTCCAGTGTTTCTTTTACCAATTGATTTAATAATTTGGGATCAGCTTTACCCTTGCTCAACTTCATTACTTCACCCACAAACAAGCCCAATAAACCCACCTTGCCGTTTTTGTATTCAAGTATTTTTTCAGGAAATTTCGCGAGGGCCTCGTTCACGAGATCCTGTAGTTGGCCGCTGTTGCTGTTTTGCAAAAGGTCGAGTTCAGTCGCCACCTGTGCCGCGTTTTTTTTCGGGTTGGCGGCCAGCTCGGGGAATAATCGTTGTGAAGCCGCTGCATTGCTTATCTTGCCGGTATCTATCAGCGAAATGATCTCGGCGATCTGTTTTGGTGCCAGTGCAAATTCAGAAAAATGCAGGGCGTTTTCATTGATATAGGCTTTTACTGGTCCCATCAGCCAATTGGCCGCGCTTTTGTAGTTGGCAGTATTTTTAACCAGTTCGTCAAAATATGCCGCAACCTCTTTTGAATCGATGATCTGGTGAGCGTCGTACTCACTCAACTGGTAGGTTTTGGTATAAGTATTAAAAAGAGCCGAAGGTAAAGTGGGCATGTTGGCCCTCATTGTTTCAATATATTCCTGTGTGATATAAACGGGTTGCAGGTCTGGTTCAGGGAAATACCTGTAATCATTGGCGTTTTCCTTGCTTCTTAAAGTAAAAGTGAGATCCTTTACCGCGTCAAAGCTCCTGGTTTCGCCGGCGATTTGTTCTCCGGCTTCGAGCAGATCGATCTGCCGTTTTATTTCAAAATCTATTGCCCGCTGAACATTTCTGAATGAGTTCATGTTCTTTACTTCCACCTTTTTGCCAAACTCCTTTGCGCCTTTGATCATCACCGATATATTTGCGTCGCAGCGCAAAGAACCCTCTTCCATGTTGCCGTCACATATGTCGAGATACCTCACCAGTTTTCTCACTTCCGTTAAGTAGGTATATGCTTCCTCTCCGGATCTGAGATCGGGTTCTGTTACGATTTCAAGTAATGGTGTGCCTGCCCTGTTAAGATCTACAAGCGTTTCAAAGGGATCGATGTCGTGAAGGCTTTTACCCGCATCCTCCTCCATATGAATACGTGTGAGCTGCACTCTTTTTTCAGAGCCGTCTTTTAGTTTTGAATTGATATAACCGCCTGTGCAAATCGGCGTTTTGTCCTGCGTGATCTGGTATCCTTTTGGGAGATCGGCGTAAAAATAATTTTTACGGGCGAACTGATTTTCACCGCGAATGTCAGCATTAACCGCAATTCCCAGCTTCACCGCGAATTCCACTGCTCTTTCATTTACCACCGGCAGGGTACCGGGATGCCCCAGGGTAACCACGCTAACATGTGTATTTGGAACGCCCCCGTACTCAGCGACATCGCTACTGTACATTTTTGTTCTGGTCAATAACTGGATGTGACATTCCAATCCTATTACTGACTCGTATTTATCGTAAACACTCATAAATTTGAAGCCTTAAAGATACAATTTTTAACGGCACCTGAACCCCGCGGAACAAAATTTTGCACTCCCTTCCCGGCCTGCATGCAGCAACTTTTACAGGCAATCTGTCTCGGCTTAGTATTTCAGAAAATAAACCGGATGCGCCTCATTGAACCTGCGGATATACCTGTTGACCTGCTCTTTACGGTTTCTGCGGTTGAGACCTTTATACTCAGCAAACAAAGCCGGGTCACGGGCAAGCATGGCCTCGGCTTTCTCCATGGTAAAATCAATAATGAACCCATCATAAAAATCAACCATGAATTCACGGATTTCTTTGGTGCGGTTACCGTTAACACCATATGAATAGGTTGGATCGTAAAACCCGCTGTTGATCACCGATACGGTAGCCACCAGGTAACAAATGGCGCCAAAAACCGGCACCCTGAAAAATTCTCCTTTGTAATTAACGTAAAGCGTTTTATTCTGATAATAACCCCACACATCTTTTGTTTGCAATGTAACCACGCCCCCGGGTGAGTTGTACGAGATTTTTTCAGGCGACATCACTTTACTCATAAAATCAAGCTGGTCCTTCTTAAAATCGGTGATTAACTGATCTTTACCGATAAAATTATTTCTCCTGAAATCATTGTAGGTTGGATAAATAGCATCAGGCCTATCTTCTGTTACCTTCACGCTGTCGGTCTGGGCAAAAAACTTTATCTGACTTAGCACAATTAAAACCGACAGCAGAATCTTCATACACAAATTTCGGTTTTTTTGATTAACTTTAATGGTGACTTATACGAATTGCCGTTAATTTTATTAAAATTGTGCCTGACCCCTTGTCAACATGTTGATAAAACTATTTCTTACCCCCCTGCTTTAAAATGCGTGTAGCGAGCAATAAATTACAGGACATGATAAGCTTCTATCATACTGAGCTGCGGGGCATTTACGAAGACAGTGAAATAGAGGCGCTGTTGGGCGTGGCGTTGGCACATTTTCTCGGTTATACACACACGCAGGTCATCACCCAATCGGGCAATAATATCAACCAGAGCGCACTGATCAAACTCTATGATTGTTGTAAAGACCTGAAAAAACACATCCCTCTTCAATACATTTTAAATGAAGCCTGGTTTTACAAACTAAAATTCAGGGTCAATAAACATGTACTCATTCCAAGACCTGAAACCGAAGAACTGGTAGATCTGATCCTGCGTGAAAATAAAATGCCCCGGTCTTTTCTCGACATAGGCACAGGCAGCGGATGCATTCCGGTTACAATCAAAAAATTTGCGGGCGCAGGTATAGTTGCTGCCTGTGATATCAGTGAGGAGGCTCTTAAAACCGCAACTGAAAATGCAGCGATCAATAGCTGCGAGGTGGTATTTTTTAAAGCCGATATCCTTAACACAAGCGGTTTTCAAAAATTTTTCGGCGAAACAGTTGATGTGATCGTCAGTAATCCTCCCTACATAAAATTGTCGGAAAAAGAAACCCTTGGTAAACACGTTGTTGACCAGGAGCCGCACCTGGCTTTGTTTGTGGAGGGCCATGACCCGATTATTTTTTATAAGAAAATTGTCGATCTTTGTAAAACCGCACTTCGCGAAAAAGGAAAACTATATTTTGAATTAAATCCTCTTACCGCTGAAGAGGTGCGCTCCTATACCTTAGCATCGGGCCTGTTTGACGAAGTCAATTTACTGAAAGACATGAGTGGAAATCTTCGCTTTTTAAAAGCGGTAAAATTTTGAAAAAAATAGATATCATATTTTTGATCTGTTGTTTTTTTGCCACTGGCGGATTGACCTGTCAGACCCAAAAAGATTCTCTGTCAGACGGAACGGACAGCATTTCAACTCCAAAAAAAATAGAGGTAGCCCAGGATGATCCATCAGATTTTATACCTCAGTACCGCCGCGCTGTGATGTACAACATTACTACCGGCTTCGATATCAGTTACACAGGATTTATTGTTAAGGAAACTGAAACGTACATTGTGATTGAGGACCGCAGAACCCACGAAATATGGGAAATTAAAAAAGCGGAGATCAGGGAAGCCAGGGTTTTTTCGTCACGTCAAAGTTACAGTACACTGCTTGGAGAAAACTATCACGCGGGCAATTATCTTTTTGCTACAAGCGCCTTTTTATTCCAGGGAGAGAGTATCAGATCAAATTATCATTGGTTCCTGCTTGAAAATCTCGAGTACGGCATCACCGAGAACTGGGCCATATGCGCCAGCTCACTCGCTTTTTACCCGATGTCGGTGGGTGTTAAGTGCGCTTTCGAAATAGATGAAACCAATTATATAGGAGGCCATCTTTTTGGGATGGGCAATGTTTTAGGTACCGACAATTTATTTCTTGGTTACGGCGGCCTTGTGAAGTTCACCCGGGGCAGCAGTAACCATAATTTTACACTCTCGGCAGGCACGCTCGGCATAAACTCCGACATACTTTTTACAACACCACAACGGCTGCCGTTTTACAATCTGTATTTTTCGAATGTGGGTTATTGCAGCAGGCTCAACGAGCATGTTGCCCTTAACCTGGAGGGTTGGTATTTTCCGCAGGCGCAACTGGGCCTGGCGGGCGCGGGAATTAAACTTGTAAAAAATGAAGAGAGTTGCTGGACCTTTGGGTGTTACAGCGTTTTAAATTTGTTGAACAACAATGTGAGTCTTAATTTTAAAGCCCTGCCCATTCCCTACCTGGGAATGTCGCAGAAATTTTAGTTTTCTTTTAACCCCCTGCCGGTTTTGTTTATTTTGTTTTGTTCCTTAAGGTCGGCAATGATTTTATCGAGCACGCCATTCACAAAAGTTTTGCTGTTGGGTGTACTGTATTCCTTGCTAATATCGATGTATTCGTTGAGCGAGGCCTTAATGGGTACGTTGGGAAGGTATAAAATTTCAGCAAGGGCCATTTCCATTAAGAGCATATCCATATTGGCGATGCGCTCTATGTCCCAGTTTTTGGTATGCTTGTCGATCAATTCTTCAAACTGGTCTTTGTAGATAATTGTTTTTTTGAACAAAATGCTCATAAACTCGAGGTCATCCTTTTCGTCTTTCAGCAGCGGCTGCATTATGAAATCCCCTTCAAAACTTTCGAAGCTCCTGATCGCGGAATTAAACGCCACAAATGTATCGTCGGCCCAATGAATATTTTTTTCTTCGAATAAGGAGATCAGCACTTCGTTTTCACTGAGGTGTTCGGTGATCAGTGAAACTATAAAATTCCTGTCCTCCTCAATGTTGTTGATGCCGGATTCCTGGTAAGTTTTGTACAGTTCGCCGTTTTTTATCTCATTGAATAATTTACGCACCACGTCAAAATCATTCTGCCATGAAATCTTTCTTTTTTCAATTTGTTTTTTGAGATCGGCGTTTTTAGCAAGACTCACGAGCAACGAGTTATTTACAAATTTAAGGTTGGGGTTAAGATCAGCTTCATTGGGCAGGCGTTTGTTCCTGCTTTCATCCACCATTACCATCGACACGTGATGCAGGTCGTTCACCAGTGCCAGGATCGACAAATACAATTCGTAAATTTTGTCAAGGCTCTTGAATAATTCCTTTTCAAAGTGCGCGAGATCTGCTTTCTCGTGCTGAAAAAACGAGTAAAGCGCCTGCATTACCTTTATTCTTAAGAACCTCCTGTTTAACATGTACTGATTTAAGGTTTTTGATTCGGGATTTAAGATTTTGCTGACGCAACTCCGGGATCCTGAATCCTATTATTATTAAAGAACCGCGTTGATCCTCGCAATTGCTTCTATTCTTTGTTCACCCAAACGGTTAGCCGCCATGTAGGTTGGAATGCCTTCCTTTTTGGCCAGCTGAAAAAGATTAAAAGTGGTGTCGTAAATTTTTTCAGCGTGCGCCAAAGCACGTTCCCTGTTGTATCCTTCGAGTTCGTAATAAACGTTGATGATACCACCCGCGTTAACAACAAAATCGGGAGCATATAAAATTCCCTGTTTGCCAACAGCTTCACCATGAATTTTTTCATCAGAGAGCTGGTTATTTGCCGCGCCGCAAATAATAGCGCATTTTAACTTACCAAGGGTATTGTCGTTCACCGTTGCGCCCAAAGCACAGGGGGCGTAAATATCTATGTCAAGGTCAAACATTTTTTCGGCTGTTACCACTTCGGCTTTATATTTAGCTGAAGCGGCCTTAAGGCGCTCTTCGCTGATGTCGTTAATATAAACTTTGGCGCCTTCTTTTGTTAAGTGATCAACAAGTGATTCACCCACATGTCCTATGCCCTGAACCAGTACTTTTTTACCCGCCAGGCTGTCATTTCCCCAGGTCTCCTTAGCGCTGGCTTTCATACTCACGTAAACACCGTAAGCAGTAACAGGACTAGGATCACCGCTACCACCCATGTTCTCAGGTAAACCGCTTACATAATCCGTTTCCATATTGATAATCTCCATGTCGCGACTGGTCATTGCCACGTCCTCAGCGGTAATGTATTTACCACCCAGACTGTCAACAAATTTTCCGAAGCGGCGAAGCAAGGCCTCACTTTTTATTTTTTTTGCGTCGCCAATGATCACGGCTTTACCGCCACCAAGGTTTAATCCCGCCACCGAAGACTTGTAGGTCATGCCACGTGATAAACGCAGCACATCGTGCAAGGCCTCCATTTCGTTGTTGTAATTCCACATACGGGTACCGCCAAGTGATGGTCCCAGCACTGTGTTGTGGATGGCGATAATGGCTTTTAAGCCCGTAGCGTTATCGTTACAAAATAAAATCTGTTCATGGTTGTTCATGCTCATTTGCGCGATAACCGGATTCTGTGACAGATCAATTTGATTTAAAGTTTTTACTTCCATTTTTTTACTTGAAGATGGCAAAGTTAGGTTAATTTTTGGGATAAAAAATAAAGAAAGCCTCAAATATTGCATTCAAAAAATTTACCTCTACCTTTACTCTGTGAAGCATCTTAAAGTTCTTAACCCCTATCTTTTAAAATACAAATGGCATTTTTTAGGGGGCTTGTTATTTGTCTCATTGTCAACAATTTTCGGTACGTACCAGGGCGTAATCGTAAGAAACGGTACGCGGGAGATCATGGCCATTATCAATGAACACGCAGCTGTTAACCAGTTTATTTTCATCCAATACGGTTTAACAATTGTAGGGCTTGCCCTCGTGAGCGGTATTTTTATGTTTTTAATGCGTCAAACCATTATCGTGATGAGCAGGCACATTGAGTATGATCAGAAAAACGAGATCTATACACATTACCAGCGGCTCGACGCCCGGTTTTACAAACAGAACACTACGGGTGACCTGATGAACCGCATCAGTGAAGACGTTGGCAAGGTAAGGATGTACACAGGGCCCGCCATTATGTATGTGGCCAACACGATCGTTACAACTGTCACGATACTTATTTTTATGCTCAGTGTGAACCCTGGCTTAACCTGGCTGGTATTCTTACCCCTGCCCGTATTATCGTATTTAATTTACCGGGTGTCTGACATGATCAATAAACAGAGCACAAAGGTTCAGCAGGAACTGAGCGGGCTCACCACGCAGGCGCAGGAGACATTCAGTGCCATCAGGATCATTAAAGCCTACGCGCGTGAAAATTTTTTCACGGGCCAGATGGCTGAAAAGAACGAGTCTTATAAAAGAACCTCGTTAAAATTAACCGCCATAGAATCACTGTTTGCACCGGTAATGGCTTTGATGATTGGACTCAGTGTTTTAATTACCGTGTGGTACGGGGGCAAGCTGGTGATTGAAAACAAAATACAGCCTGAAAATATCACTGAGTTTATTTTTTATGTATTTAAACTTACCTGGCCTTTCGCGTCGCTGGGTTGGGTCACTTCACTCATCCAGCGCGCCGCGGCCTCGCAGGAAAGGATCTCGGAATTTCTGAATGTGAAACCTTCAGTAATGAACCACCACCTCGAACAATACCAGATTAAAGGTGACATTGAATTTAAAAACGTGAGCTTCACCTATCCCGAAAATAATATTACCGCGTTAAAAGGAGTTTCGTTTACTTTGCCAAATGGCCGTTCGCTGGGTATTACCGGCCAGGTGGGCAGCGGCAAATCAAGCATATTGAATTTAATAACCCGGCAATACGACGCGAGTGCCGGTGAAGTGCTGATAGACAATAAAAATGTGAAAGACCACAACCTGTTTCTCCTGCGCAAGAATTTCGGCGTGGTGCCTCAGGAGGTTTTTTTATTCAGTGATACCATTGCCAATAATATTTTATTTGGAAGTCACGATGGAACAAAAAAATTGAAAGACGCTGAAGAAGCCGCCAGGCAGGCCGGTGTTTACGAAAACATTATGAGTTTTGCCGACAAATTTGAAACCATGGTGGGCGAGCGGGGCATAACCTTAAGTGGCGGGCAAAAACAAAGGATCTCTATCGCCAGGGCCATCATCAACAAACCCAGACTGTTACTTTTCGACGACTGCCTGAGCGCTGTTGACAGTGAAACCGAAGCGCTGATACTTTCCAATCTTAAAACAGAAATGGAAGATAAAACCAGCATTATTGTGAGCCACCGTATATCAAGCATAAAAGGCGCCAACCTTATTATTTATCTAAATGACGGGCAGATCAGTGAGATGGGAACACACGAAGAATTAATGACCCTGCAGAAAGAATATTTTAAACTGCACCAGTTGCAGAACAATTAGAAGCCACATCAAAATTAGTCTACACATTTATTTTTATACGTCGAACCCCGGCAAAACATATATCATGTTGGATGATATCAGGTTCAGCGTTAGACGGTTCAGCGAGGATGTGAAAAAATAATAAACAGCGGCATTTAAAAATAACTCGAAAACCCAAACTGGATCGCGCCTGTTTTTGCCGGCGGGTTGCCGAACAGGTCGCGTTGCTGCATATAGCGGTAATTAAAGCGAATCACAGTGGTTGCCACCGGCCTGAACGCGATCGTTGGCACTACCGACCAGAGATCGTCGCCAATTGGCTGGTTGGTTTCTTTAAAATTATCGAGATTATAATCCGCGTATTCGAGCCTGCAGCCAAGGTTTAACCGGGCTTTGTCCCAGCCAAACATTTTACGCTGAACAACTGTGCCGATAAGGTCAATAAACCCACCCACCTGCTGGGTGCCAAAAACCTGGCTATATGTTTGTGGCACTTCCACCATCACTTTTACAAACTCACCGGTAATATTAATCCTGTTCTTCAGCAGGGAAGTATTAAAATCTACAGCCATTGCAGTGGCTTTTCTTTTATTGTCGAGCTTCAGGCCGTCTTCTTCAAATTTATTATAAACACCGGTCATGTACGAGAGTCCCAGTTCTCCAACCTTCCTGTGCCTTACTGCAAGCTTGCCGGTAAACATAGGCAATCCGCTGTTGCTCTCCTCAAATTTCTCGGGGTTATTTTTTCCCGCGGCCAGAGAAGTTCTGTTTTCTGAATTTGAAATAATGCGATCATCGAAACCATTGGTGAGATACGTTTCATAACCAAACACCCAGTTGTGCTGAAAATATTTTCCATGAATGCCAAAGCCGGCGTTTGATAAGGTAGCGGGTAAAATCGTGGTGGCTGAGATCGGACGATCAATGAAATCCCAGCGCGGACCATCGTGGTTTTGGTTGAACGCCCCGATGGGATTCATAATGATGCCTCCGCGAAGCACCAGTAATGGGTGCAATTCAATATCCAGCGCCGCGAATTCAATATTGATCTCTTTGGTGCCATCCTCAAATTCTATTTCAGAAAGGAACCTGATCCTCCTGGCGATGGTAGATGATAAAAATAACGTCATTCTTCTGAACTGAAATGAAAACCCATCAGATACACCATTTGTGACGGCATACTGCGTATTAGCTTCAAGGTAGCCCCCAATTGCCACAGGCAGTTTTCCCGCTGATAAAAAAGGACGGTTGTAGATCGCGTCCATGTTTAGATTTTTTTTTGTTGAATCGCCCGGTAAACGTTTTAAGAACCGGGTACTGTCGCTTTGGGCATTCGAGCGCAAGCATGATACCAGCACGAAAAAGCAAAAAACAGTTTTGATAAGTCGCTTAAAGTTGCAGGTAAATATTTTCATGGTCACTGGTTATTTTAAATGTTTTGAGATTGTTTTCGGCCGGCGGACTCTGAACAAGGCCTTGTTTTGAAAATTCGCTGCCATGGCAGGGACAAACGAGAAAATCACCCTGGGGCTGAAGTTCGCAACCGTTGTGTGTGCATTCGAGCAGAACAGCAGAGTATTGGTCTCCCGGAAGCGGATAGATACAAACCGGAAAATTCAGTGAGGCCGGTTTTATAAGCACATATTGTTTTTTCACCGTTCCCTTTTTACCCACTTTTTCGAATTCTGTTTTTTTGATGGTCAACAATTTATTTTCTGATGCTGTGGCGAGGGCATACTGCGTTCCGGTGCAGCCCTGGATCAGAACCGACATGGCGGTTCCACCAAGACAGACCAAACCGCAGGTTTTAATAAAATCTTTCCGGTTCATTAAAGCGAGTTTAAGAATTTGATAAGCGCTTTTTTGTCAGCATCTGAAAGTCCCATAAATTGATCCTTGCCGGCAGAACCTTCGCCACCGTGTAACTGGATGGCTTCTTCGATGCTGTGTGCCCTGCCGTCGTGCATTAAAAAAAACCGGCCCCCCTGTGAATTCGGCGAAAGTCCCAATCCCCAGAGTGCAGGCGTGCGCCACTCAGAGCTTTTAGCGCTGCCTTCGGTGTAACCATCGTCGAGACCAGCACCCATGTCGTGCAGCAACAGGTCGGTGTATGGGTGAAACTCTTTATTGGACAAAGCGCTCACAGGTGACTCACCCGTTTTTAATGTTTCCCTGTGACAGCCGTTGCAGCCCAGGTCCATGAAAACGTTTTTTCCCATTTTCACTTCGGGGTTTTCCTGTTCCCTTTGTACAGGCGCTTTTAAAGTCTGCAGGTAAAACACCACGTCGTTTATTTCCTGCACTGTAATTTCGGGATCTATTTCATTATTTGTGTACACGTCGTATGGATTGTATGACGAGGTAATACCCATGTCCTGGTTGTAGGCGTTCACTGTTTGGTGGAGCAGCGAAAAAGCCGATGCTTTTTTACCAAACCTGTGAATATACTGGCCGTTCCTGGCGATGGCGTTTTTGCCGGCCAGCAGATACCCTCCCAGCGGTTTCCAGTTAGGAACACCGGAGATGCCATCGCCGTTAACATCGTGAGGGTCGCTCATGGCTATCAGGTCGGCGTCGCTCACTAATTCAAGATAACCCAACCCTGTATTGGCGGGCGGCATAAATTTCGAGAATGGGGCACCGGCAGGAAGGGTCTCCGGTTGAAATCCCGGCATGGCCCTGTTTTGTAACTGGGGGCCACCCTGGTCTAAATAACGGTTCCCGGTGCTGTCTGACTGTCCGAAACGGATAAGCGCTGTGAATGGATGGCCTTTACCATCACCGGCGTGACAAGAACCGCAACTGTTAGCCACAAAAACTGACCCCAGGCCGGTTTCAGCGGTAAATACCCTGTCGTTAAAAGCCACATCACCTTTCAAATGCTGCAACGACTGATTATCCGAAAGACCCTCTACAGGTCCGTCGAGTACTTCATCGTCGGCTTTAGGGCCTGGCATGACCTTTTTACAGGACCAGCAGGTGAGGATGATCAAAGTAATTGTTGTCATCCAGAAGCCAGCTTTGTTTTTCATTTTTTTGATTCTAAAAATTTTACACCGATCGAACAAATTCATTCTACCAGCAAAATTACACATTTCTGCAAATATAAATAAATTTTTAGGCTTACCTAAAATATTAATTATGATAATTTATATTTCCAGGGCCGATTATGTGGAAAAGCGTTCTTTCGGTGGCCCCGGAGGTCAATGTCCTGCAGACGAAGCCGATCCCCAGGTAATACCCTGTTTTTTGAAAATAACGGGTAGTTTATAGGCATACCAGGCCAGGTAAGCGAAACAAAAAACGGTGATAAAATAAGACTGGTGCGCATCCAACGCGTCCACCAAAAGACCCTGTATGGGCGGAATAACCGCGCCGCCAAGGATCATCATCACCAGAAGCGCAGAGCCCTGGTTCGTATATTTTCCCAAACCGCTAATGGCAAGCGCAAAAATGCAGGGCCACATCACCGAACAAAACAAACCCCCGCTCAAAAACGAATAGAGCGCAAGATTACCTGTACTCACCAGCCCAATCACCATCATCACCCCTGCAGTCACCGAAAGTATCAGTAAAGTACGGGCGGGGTTTTCACCCGAAAAAATAAAAATAGCGGAGGCCAGCAACACGTAAGGAATATAGAACAGGTAGTCGCTCACATTACTGCCCCGCAGGTAATTGATGCCGAAGATCAAAGCAAACCCGAGTAGCGGCACAATGAGTTGCATGAGACGTTTCATGTTTTTTGTAAGGTTAAAGATCTCGAGCGACCCGGTCCACCTGCCAATCATCAGGCTGCCCCAGTACAGCGAAATAAAATGAGAGATCTTTGAGTGATCGAGGCCTTTAATTTCGGGCATGGCCAGCAGCGCTCCCATGTTGCTCTGTATGGTCACTTCCACGCCTACGTAAATAAAAATGGCCATCATCCCTAAACGCAGTTGTGGAAATTTAAGGGCGCCAAAATCCTTGTCCAGCTTTTCGGAAGTACCCACCGCAGGTAACTTCGAAAACCAAAGAATGGCAGCGCATAAAATGAATAATAAAAAAAGGATCAGCGCGGGCAGTTTCACTTCCTCGAGGCTGCTTTCAGCCGGCGCCGGACCGTTAATATTGCCGAACAAAGCGTAACTTAAAATCACCGGCCCGATGGTGGTGCCAAAAGAATTAATACCACCGGCCAGGTTCAGGCGCTGGGCGCCGCTTTCCTTTTCACCGAAATTGATCACAAAGGGGTTGGCAACTATCTGTTGCAGGGCGAAACCCAGCCCTATGATAAATAATGCGCACAATAAAAACGGGTAGGAATTAAGACCCGCGGCAGGGATAAACAAGAGGGATCCAACAGCCGAGACAAGGAGCCCCAGGATAAGCGCTTTCTTGTACCCGATCTTATCAATAGGATCGCCGCTGGCGCGGGAGGCAAAAAAATAGATCAATGATCCAATAGCGTAGGCCGCGTAAAACGCAAGATCTACAAGCTGAGACTGGAACTGGCTTAGAAAAAATTTTTCCTTAAAGAGCGGGATCAGGATGCCGTTGCTGGCCGCAACAAAGCCCCAGAAAAAAAATACACTGATGAGCGCTACAAACGATGACTGAAGTTTTTGCATAAAATCCTGAATAATAACTAAAGTAGATGTTTTCACAAAGGCACAACGCTTTATCGGCGACTTTTATTAACAGTGCTGTTTTTACTATTGAGCAGCCATCTTTAAAGATTTGACCTTATATTTACCATTATTTTATTTCATGGAATTATTAACACCAACGCATTTCCCGGATTATGAATTGATTGACTGCGGCGACTTTGAAAAACTCGAACGCTTCGGGAAATACATTTTAATAAGGCCCGAACCACAGGCTGTATGGCCGAAGATCAACTCCTCAGGTGATTGGGAGAAAATGGCGCACATTAAATTCATTCCAAAATCTTCAAGCAGCGGAGAATGGAAAAAGATAAAACAAATGCCCGATCAATGGGAACTGCGGTATTCGGTAGGACAAAACGAGACAGGAGGCGGTAAGCAGAGTACAGTGAAAACAAACACTGACCTGGTTTTCCGTTTGGGTCTGACGTCTTTTAAGCACGTTGGCATTTTTCCAGAGCAGGCCGTAAACTGGGATAAAATCCACACATTCCTTCAAAACAAACCCAAAGCTAAATTCCTTAACCTGTTCGCATATACCGGTGGCGCCTCTATTGCTGCGCGGGCAGCAGGAGCCGATGTAACCCATGTTGACAGTATTAAACAGGTGGTGACCTGGGCCAACGAAAACATGCAGAAGTCAGGTCTCGATAACATCCGCTGGCTGGTTGACGACGCCCTTAAATTTGTAAAAAAAGAGATCCGCCGGGGCAACCTTTACCAGGGAATTATTTTAGACCCACCGGCCTTTGGTCATGGTCCCAATGGTGAAAAATGGAAGCTGGAAGACAATATCCAGGAGATGATGGGCAGCGTTTTGCAGATCCTCGATCCACAGCAACACTTATTAATTTTAAACGCTTATTCATTGGGATTTTCGGCCCTGATTCCCGAGAACTTATTGAGCCCTTTCGCTAAAAAAAATAAATCGTCGCTGTCGGTAGGTGAACTATACCTGCAGGCCAAAAGCGGGGTTAAATTGCCACTGGGCGTTTGGGGAAGTTTGATAAAATAAGTAAAGGACACATCTTTTATATTTATTCCCGAATGATAATTCCTATTTTTCGCTCACAAAATTTTTAACTCGAATAGTATGTTCAAACAACATCTTTTACAAAACCTGCAACGGGAGATTTTTCTTTTAAAACAGCTGGCTTCTTATATTGAACCGCGCGACCTTGATTTCAGGCCTGCTGAAAAAATGAGAAGTACCATGGAACTGATGCAGTACCTGTCGGGCATTGGTGCCACTATGCTGCGCTGGTTCATAAAGAACGACCTTAACCCCGAAGAGTGGGTGAAGATCAGGGAGTACAGGAAAACGCTGACCCTTGAAAATTTTAAGGAAAGGCTGGATGAGCAAATGGAACAGATCGTGATGTATATGGACATGATCAGCGAAGACGATCTCAATACCATGGAAGTGCAGTTGCCTTCTAAGGAAAAGATGATCCTGGGCACCGCTATCATCAACGCGCCTATTAAGTGGCTGGCTGCTTACAGAATGCAACTGTTCACTTATTTAAAAATGAACGGAAGAACTGACATCAGCACCAATGAAGCCTGGACAGTGATGGCTAATCCGCAGGGTGTTTAAAAAAGGATTTCAGAAGGCAAACGGAAGAAATCCCGGAAATAAAATCACATACAACCAATGTCAATCTGCGGGAAAATATGCCCGGTAGAAATAAGCCCGCAGATTTTGCAGATTTACGCAGAAAAATGTGAAGGTAAATCCAAAAAAATTCCAGGAAAAAAATCAAACAGCAATCTGTGTCAATCAGCGTAATATGTGGGAGTATATTGCGGGAAAAAGCGTTTTTTAGATTAAAACCCTGTCGAAAAATTAAATCCACCCCGGAATTTTCATAAAAAATCACCGTCGGAGTGGTTAGTTCCTGCTCTGAATAAAATTTATTATATTCGTGTATCATTTTTTTTAAATTCTGATCATGAAAAAAATTTCTACACTTTCGGTTTTTGCGTTAATCATCAACACGGGCGTATTTTATTGCCAGAGTACTTTTACCTACACCGGCAAACCCATGTATGAAATTGTCACAAAACAGAACAACTCGGTGCTGGGATCCATTATCGTTGAGCTTTTTCCTACCATCGCCCCAAAACACGTGCGTAATTTTGATAGCCTGGTGAGTACAGGATTTTATGATACCACCGCATTTCACCGCTGCGTGCCAAGCTTTGTGATCCAGGGTGGCGATCCCAATTCAAGAAGCGGACCAATTTCAACCTGGGGTTATGGCCAGCCCAATCAACCCACTGTAAACGCGGAGTTTGGTCCGGTTAAACATGTACGCGGTTCATTCTCGGCAGCACGATCCTCAAATATTAATAGCGCTACATCGCAGTTCTTTATTTGTGTGGCTCCCGCGGCCAACCTCAACGGTCAGTATTCTTTATATGGCCGTGTAACCTCTGGCATGACCGTGGTAGACGCGATTGTGAATACCCCCAAAATGCCAAACGCTCCGTATACCAGTATGCCCCTGCAGAAAATTGAAATGTTTGTGACCTACATCGGCTCCAACGATACCATTCCAAACGCACCTGTTTTAAATGTACCTGTTAACGACAGCATGAATGTTGACGATGGTGTGCCTTTGTTTTTAAAGTGGAACTCCGTAAGCGATGCCTTGTTATACAATTTAGAGATTGCGCGCGACGCCGCCTTTACCGACATTGTGAGCACGTTCACCAGCATTAACACCAGCTTTATGTTGCAGACGATGACACCCAACACTACCTATTTCTGGCGGGTGCGCTGCGATAATGGCGGTAATGTAAGCGTTTATTCGCCAACCTGGAAGTTTTATACTTTTGACGCTACCGGGATAGCCGGAGTAAGTAATAAGGAAAACGAAGTACAGGTTTTTCCTAATCCGGGCACCGGCAGTTTTACTTTTTCAAATCTCGAAAAAGGTAATAAAGTAGAGGTCTTTGACCCGAGCGGAAAATTAATTTCCACTGTGTTTGTCAAAGACGCTTCTTTTCAGCTCGACCTCGAAGGAAAACAAAAAGGCATGTACATTTACCGGGTAACCGACAGCAGGCAGGAAGTGAAGCAGGGGAAATTGCTGTTGAAGTAAATACGCGTTTGCTGTTATTTACCTTTTTTTGGGGAGAGTGTATTCCGGAAGTTTATTTGAGCTGAAAGTCTGTAACGTATTGCAACCGGGATATTATACAACAAAGACTTACCGGAACATCCCGCTAAGTTATTGTAATGTGTAAATTAACAAATCTCTTCTTCGTGCATTCCTTCCTGGGCAATAAGATTTTTTAGTAAATTAGTACACCTTAAAATTTTGAAAGAAATTTTTTGGATTTTAAACGCAGACATATTCTATAAAAACAAGCACATAAAAAATGAAACTATTAATTTCTCTTGGCACTCTGTTACTGATCCTTAACTCCTGCACCCCTCGCTTTGCGCTCAAAGGCACTTACCGTGATCACCCCTACCCGATCCCTACTACAAAATCCACATAAGAAACCTGGCTGCAGGTAATGGACTTTCTTGTGCAGGAAAAAATAACGCCGCAGTTCCTTAAGAAAAAGAAGTCGCTGGTTGTTACTGATTACATGTCGTTTAAAGACAGCTACACGGTTGAAGACGCAAAAGGTGCCCTGGTAGACTCAACAAAATATATTGTTTTGCCTGAAATGGCAAACGGTGCTGAACCACTGGTAAGCGCTACAGGTTACTGGACCATCAAGGTGCACAGCCACAGAAACAAAACAGCAGTCACCATTGACTTGTCGAAAGTTACCGCCGTATACGACTCAAAGGAAAAAACAACAAAATTGATTGGCAAACAGGTGAGTACCGGACAATTCGAGAAAAAACTGCAGGCCTTTTTACTTAAATAAAATTGTTTTCGCTGGGGCAGCGGGATTCACCCGCATTTTCTTTACGAAATATTCGGCTTCAAACCATTGTCAAAACCCGGCAATATGATGGCAAGGCTGATGCCCTGATCAATAATTAATGTAATAGGTTGCCTTTGAAAAAGCAGGAAGCGGGATAGTATCGTACGACATGGTCTCTACGCCCTGGGTTGTCACTTTCCATTTCAGGCTCACGGTGCCACTTGTTGGCACCATCATATAGTTACCGGTAGCTGGAACCGTGTTTTTTCCTGAATAAACATTTTTGGCGCCGTCTGGTAGATTTTTATCCACAACACTCACTTCAATTTTATCGGCAGCATCAGCTGGTGCTACATTGCGCGCTACTATCCTAAGACGGCCACCGGGAGCCACATTAAAAGTAAAATCCTGGTTACTTTTTGTTTTTTTCACGTCTTTAATATCCTGCGTCAAACCTTTATAATGCGAAGTATAATAAAAATACGCTTTGTACTCCACTGGCGTTGTGTCTTTCACCACAAACGGGTCTGCGGTATTATAATTCGCGTTTGGATTTAATGAAATGTAATAATCATAAGTTACCCTTGTGTTGTAGGTAGCGTTGATCTTAAAATTTCCATTGGCGTCGGTGGGACTAACCTGCATGGCCTTGTTTGAAGGATCCAGTTCAGCGCTTTGCGTAATTCTCACTTCAATTCCTTCAACGGGTTTATTGTCAAATACATTGGTAACAGTTCCTGAAACAGTTCCTTTTCTTTTGCAGGACATCAATGCAAGACAACAGGAAAAAACCAGGAGAGTTTTATTAAATTTCATGGGTGTAAAATTTTGAGCAAAGATAGCGCTTTTGCAGCTTTTAAACAAAATCCCGGCCTGTTTTTAACAGTAGGCTGACATGTTTGTAGTCTGATTTTAATTATCTTAGATCAGTTAATATTGTTAAAATCCATCATTTCAGGAAAACAACAGGTGGTTCAAAAACTGGTATGCAATTAACTAAAACCGTTTCGCGCCGAACATGGAAAAGTTTTGAATGCCAACCCAGTGAAGCCGATCGATCGCTTAAAAAAATATTTATAACCAGGTGAAGATCGATCGCTTCAGCCTTCAATAAAAAGAGGAATATGAAAACACATTTTATTACCCCCGCTTTTTTGTTGCTTATCGGATTTCAGGCAATTTCACAAAGCCCTGCGATGCAGTTGCGCGACGGCATGAGCATTGAAGTGCTGAACAGGACCTGGAACAACGAACTGCTAAACGACGCTAAATTCAAGGCTGCTCCAAAAGAAACACGCGACGAACTCATCGCGGCCCGCAATGAAGCAATCATCTCCGGTAAAACAGAATCAAAAAGAAACCTGGTGACCTATAAAATCACTAAAGAGCATTCTCCCGCAGGCATGGAAAATTTTAAACACACAGCCTATGTGATCGGTAGAGAGCAAACATTTCACCTGAGCGTAACAAAAGACACTCTGTTCATATGCGGCTCAGCGGGTTTACTTCCATTTGCAGGCGAAAAGGCCGGTTCGGGTTTTAGCTATGAGGGTGTACAGAAAATTCCATTCCACCTTCGGCTGAACGACCAGCTACCCGTGTATGAATCACTTCAGGCCACCTACCCGCCAACTAAAAAAAATATCATCATGGGTCTCGAAGAAACCGGCGGTACTATCTGGACTTACAAGGGGCTTGACAAAGCCGACCCCGAACTTCTTAAAATATGTACGGTCACGCACCAGACCTTTTATGAGGTGGATGCTAAAGTGGGACGCACCGAGGACATCGTTATTGAAGGAAAAAAATACAATGCTTTTGTGATAGAATCTGAGACCTGGACAAAACCATTTACCAACGAAACTTTTACCTCATCGCGTAAAGAACTGATGAAGGCCGAAAATAAAATGGACCGGAGGCTGAACCCAAAATTCTCTAAAGAAAATCCAAAAACCGATTTCACAAACGAGGCAGGATACACACCAGGCTATAAAGAAGAATGGTTTGTACCTGAACTGGGAATCGCGAAAACCAGGGTGTATGATAAATATGGGGCCATAGTGAACGAGACGGCGATTTATGCTATTAAATAATAAAACCGTTTCATCCACAAATCACCCACTATAACAATGAGTTTAAGCTCATTGTTATAAGGTTACGTAACAACAAAACCGTTTTAACGGCTTTACAAAATCTCATTTTTACGGCGTAAAATTCCTGAGCTTTACTATAAATTGTGGCAATGGTCGATGTCGTTACTGTTTAATTTTGAATTCAAAACCAAGCGCGTAATAAATTACAGATTTATGCCTCATTCCTATAATAAAATATGGTTACATGTAGTTTTTGCAACCAAATACCGGCTCCCACTGATTGAACCAGCGATTGAAAACCAGGTTCACAGGCATATGCGGAGCCAGTTGATGGGATGTGGCTGTCCAGTCAGAATTATTAACGGGACGGCTGATCATGTTCACCTGTTGTTTTTGCAGAATCCAAAAATGGCGGTTACAGATATTATCAAACAAGTGAAAGGCAACACTTCCTATTGGGTGAATGACCAGAACCTGATCAGAGGAAAATTTTCGTGGCAAATCGGTTTTGGCGCATTTTCGGTGAGTGAATCGCAATTAGAAAGAGTTTTTCAATACATCAGGCATCAGAAAGAACATCATGCGAAAAAAACATTTATGACAGAGTATGATGAATTTATCGCCGCTCATGGATTGGTAAAAGAAAATGAATAGATCCGGGAAATTGATAAGAAGCGTCCGGCACAAAATGGTTAAAACCATTTCATCCACGAACCGCCCACTATAATAATGAGCTTAAGCTCTTGGTTATGTGATACACGCGGCAACGAAACCGTTTTAACGGTTTTATAATTTTTCGTAGAGATGGTAAAAATGTGTGCCGGCAAATGGTTAAAACCATTTCATCCACCAATCGCACATTATAACAATGAGCTTAAGTTCTTGGTTATGATGATACACGCAGCAACGAAACCGTTTTAACGGTTTTATAATTTTTCGTAGAGATGGTAAAAATGTACGCCGCCAAATGGTTAAAACCATTTCATCCACCAATCGCACATTATAACAATGAGCTTAA
>JAZKFC010000016.1:0-10482 GCA_040386615.1 Bacteroidota bacterium | reverse complement strand
CGTAAGAAATTCGGTCAGAAAAAAGCCCGTGCCCGTTTCCAATTCAGCAAACGTTAAGATTTTTAATTTACTTAAAAGAAAAGAAGAGAATAAACAAATGTCAGCAAGAACATCATTTAACGAATTACTTGAAACAGGTGCACACTTTGGCCACCTTAAAAGCAAATGGAATCCAGCAATGGCTCCATACATTTACGCCGAAAAAAACGGGATCCATATTATTGATTTAAACAAAACTGTCGCTAAAATTGATGAAGCAGCAGACGCTTTAAAACAAATTGCACGCTCTGGCCGTAAAGTTTTATTCGTTGCCACTAAAAAACAGGCAAAGGATATTGTTGCTGAAAAAGTAAAAACCGTGAATATGCCTTACGTTACTGAACGCTGGCCGGGTGGTATGTTGACTAATTTTGCTACTATCCGTAAATCGGTACGTCGCATGAGCCAGATCGACAAAATGTTCGCTGACGGTACATTCGCAAACGTTTCAAAACGTGAGCGTTTGCAATTTTCACGCGAGCGCGCTAAACTGGAAACACAATTTGGTTCGGTTGCCGACCTTACACGTTTACCAGCTGCATTATTCATCGTAGATATTACTAAAGAACATATCGCCGTTGCCGAAGCAAAACGTTTAAACATCCCTACATTCGCTATCGTTGATACCAACTCTAATCCAAACCACGTTGATTACGCGGTTCCGGCTAATGATGACGCTTCAACATCTATCGCCTATATCATTGAATTAATGGTTAACGCGGTGAAAGAAGGTTTATCTGACCGTAAAATGGACAAAGAAGCTAACGTAGGTGAAGATGGCGATACAAAAGATTTGAGCGCCAGCGAAGCTGAAGAATTAGCAGATGGTATTGTGATCAAAGGTGGCGGAAAAAGCGAAGATGAAACTGAAAAAGGCGGCGCTAAAAAACCACGCCGCAGGGTGATTGCAAAAAAATAATTTAATTTGTACCGATAGCTATCGGGATAAAAAAGCGGTCATTCTGGTAACAGGTTGACCGTTTTTTTTAACCAACACCCAAAAAGATGATTTAGTACTCAAGACTTAATACTTTGTACTCATTAACATTTAACCAATAACAATAAACTAAAAATAAAATGGCTATTACAGCAGCAGAAGTTAATAAATTACGCCAGCAAACAGGTGCCGGTATGATGGATTGTAAAAAAGCATTAGAAGAAAGTAACGGCGATTTTGAGGCCGCGGTAGATTTTCTTCGCAAAAAGGGCGCGAAGGTAGCGGCTAACCGTGCCGATCGCGACGCTAAAGAAGGAGTGGTGTTGGCAAAAACATCTTCCGATAACAAAACAGCTGTTGTGATCAGCGTGAATTGCGAAACAGATTTCGTAGCACAAAACGCTGAATTTATCCAGTTTGCTGAAACAGTAGCTAGCGTGGCCCTTGCCAAACAACCGGCTACCGTTGAAGAATTAAAAGCTTTACCGTATAACAACGAGATCACCATTGCCGATAAATTCATGGAGCAGATCGGGAAGATCGGCGAAAAGATCGATATCGGTTACTACAGTGTGGTAACCGCGCCGCAGGTAGTGGGTTACATTCACCCGGGTAACCGTTTGGCCGTTGCTGTAGGTTTTAATAAAAACGTTACACCCGAAATTGCTAAAAATATCGCGATGCAGGCAGCCGCTATGGCGCCGGTAGCAATCGATAAAGACGATGTGGATCAAACCACCATCAACCGCGAATTGGATATCGCCCGCGAAACTACCCGTGCTGAAGGCAAGCCTGAAGACATGGTTGAGAAAATCGCACAAGGTAAATTGAATAAATTTTACAAAGATTCAACTTTGTTGAACCAGGAATATTTTATCGATAACAAAATGACGGTGCGCCAGTTTTTACAGGGCGTTGAAAAAGACCTCACGGTTTCAGCACTAAAACGTTATTCTTTATCTTAATTAGTATTATTAAAAAACCCGGCTTTTTAGTCGGGTTTTTTTTTGTATGAAAAGATGAACCACTAAGGCTTTAAGATCACAAGGAACCACTAAGTCTGTTTTCCTGATGTACAGAATGACCTTGCGGTAATGAAAATTGAAAACAATTTAGGGATAGATGAATTTGAAATAATACCTTAGTGATACTTAACGCTTGCTCCGAAGCTATAGCGCAGGAGCAGTGACCTAAGTGTCTTAGTGGTTAACAAAACGAAATTAAGTATTCTGACTTATGGTCTTAATAGTAAAATAAAAATTGAAACAATACCTTAGTGATACTTAGTGACCTAAGTGTCTTAGTGGTTAACAAAACGAAATCAAGTATTCTGACTTATGGTCTTAATAGTAAAATAAAAATTGAAACAATACCTTAGTGATACTTAGTAACCTAAGTGTCTTAGTGGTTAACAAAACGAAATTAAGTATGAAATACAAACGTGTACTTTTAAAATTAAGCGGCGAGTCTTTAATGGGTAACAAGGGTTTTGGGATCGACCAGGAACGCCTCATGGAGTATGCCCAGGAAATTAAATCCGTTTACGACAACGGTTGCGAAGTGGCTATCGTCATTGGCGGAGGAAATATTTTCCGCGGGATCCAGGCAGAGAAAGGCGGCATGGACCGTGTGCATGGAGATTACATGGGCATGCTGGCAACTGTTATCAATAGCATGGCCATTCAAAGCGCCCTCGAAGGCCTTAAAGTGAGTACACGTCTGCAAAGTGCCATTAAAATGGAACAGATCTGTGAACCTTATATCCGCCGCAAGGCTGTGCGTCATCTCGAAAAGGGACGTGTTGTGATCTTCGGCGCCGGCACTGGCAATCCTTATTTTACCACCGATACCGCCGCCACGCTGCGTGCTATCGAAATTGAAGCCGACGTGATTTTAAAAGGAACCCGTGTTGACGGGATCTACACAGCAGATCCGGAAAAAGATAAATCCGCTACTAAATACGAAACAATTAAGTTTGAAGAGGTATACGAAAAAGGCCTTGAAGTAATGGATATGACTGCCTTTACACTTTGCAAGGAAAACAATCTGCCGATCATAGTTTTTGACATGAATAAAAAAGGCAATTTAAAAAACCTGATCGAAGGCCAGAAAATAGGCACTTTGGTGGAGATGTGATAATTCGGGTTGTATCCGCCGTACGCTTACGCCGAAGCTATAGCGTAGGAGCAAGCTGATCAGCGTAGGCGGGTTCATGGTATTTAAAACCCTCTTTTGCTCCTGTATTTCACCTCAAGCCTTCTCATTTTTTCCTGGCGTCTTTTGCCTCCGAGCTGTTCTTTGCTATTCTTTGCTTTTTTAGTGTGAAAGGCTCCGGTTGGTGCAGCGACCTTTTTGGTTTTCTTTAAATTTTTATCGCGGGTTACCGGCATTTCATCTTTGGTGAGCTGTTCCGAGATTTCAACATCATCGGGCATTTCAAGCAAAGCGATCTTTTTATTCATCATCTTTTCAATTTCTCCCTGCAACAACAGGTCTTTTTCTGTATTGAAACTGATGGCTATACCGGTCTTGTCGGCCCTTCCGGTTCTTCCTATTCTGTGAATGTATGAATTGGCGTCTTTAGGTGCATCGAAATTGATCACATGTGTTACGTCCTGCAGGTCGAGTCCGCGAGCGATCACGTCTGTTGCGATCAACATACGGTGCGTGCCGTTCTGGAAATATTTCACCGCTTCAAAACGATGAGGTTGTGATTTATTGGAGTGGATCACGCCAATGGCTTCTCCCAGGTCGCCAAGCTCTTCAGCAAGCTCATCGGCAACTTTTTTATTTTTCACGAACAACAATACCTTGCTCATTGTTTTATCACGCAACAGCAGTGATCTTAACAGGTCGACCTTGGTGTAAAAGTTGGGCACATGATAAACGTTCTGTATTATTTTTTCAAGCGGTGTTCCTCGCGTTATTACTTCAATGTACTGTGGCGCGTTAAAATATTTTTCTATCATGGCCTCCACGTCTTCATTC
Organism: Bacteroidota bacterium; assembly: GCA_040386615.1. Classification (GTDB taxonomy): domain Bacteria; phylum Bacteroidota; class Bacteroidia; order B-17B0; family Aurantibacillaceae; genus Aurantibacillus. The sequence goes on along the minus strand of JAZKFC010000016.1, from coordinate 6,518 downwards.
AGTGTGGCCGAAAATAAAATGTTCTGGCGTTTAGGTGGCAGGATCTCCAGTATCTGAAGAAGCTGGGCCCTGAATCCAAGGTTCAGCATTTCGTCAACTTCATCGATCACAAATTTTTTAACTGCGGTGAACTGCAGAGTACGGCTTAGCGTAAGATCTATCAATCTTCCCGGGGTGGCCACCAAAATATCAAGACCGTCGTACACTTTTTGTTTTTGTGTATTGATATTAGAAGCGCCGTAAACACCGAGTACACGCAGGCTCATGTATTTTGATAATTTCTCAATCTCATCCACAACCTGCGCCACGAGTTCGCGGGTGGGCACCACAATTAAAATTCTGGGTTGTCTCTGTTCAGAATATTTGTGCTGACTGAGCAGTGGCAGCAGGTACGCAAAGGTTTTGCCCGTACCGGTTTGTGCAATACCAACCGCATCCTTGCCCGACATGATTACAGGGAAAGCCTTTTCCTGAATGGGCGTTGGTGTATCAAATCCAATATCAGCGAGCGCTTTTAACAGCGGTTTCGAGAGGTTAAGTTCTGTAAAAGTAATTGTGTCCTGCATTATGCAGCTAAATTAGCTAAATCTTTTAGACGGTTTGAGTTTAATGGAACAGAAATACTCCCCAAAACTTCGATAATTATTATATATTTGTAATTCAATTTTGTAAACTTTAATCTCCTAACGCTAATTATTAACCCTATGAAGAATAGTATATTGATCAAAACGGCTTTTTCGCTGTTATGCCTTTTGTTGGGCTTTCAGCAATTGCAGGCACAGTGCGCGTTCACCGGTTTGAACCCAAATTACTGCACCAATTCAACACCTGCCACGCTGGTGCCGCCGGTAATAGCGGGCACGTTTTACGGTCCGGGAGTAAGTGGGAATGTATTTAGTCCTTCCGCGGCCGGGCCCGGTACCCACGTGATCACATATTCGTCTTCCTGCAACAGCTATGCGGTAGCACAAATGCCTTATAATCCATCTACTACTGCCGGAACAGGGGTAGTTCTTACTGACGACGCGGTTAGCGGTGCTTTAGCGATCGGCTTTACATTTACTTTTTATTGCAACACTTACACGAATTTTTATATCAGCTCCAATGGGTTTATTGAGTTTAGCGGAAGTGGCGCTAATGGATGCTGCGCTGGTTTGAGCATGCCAAATACCGGTACCCCCAATAATTTAATTGCTTCCTGCTGGACCGACCTTAATCCGGGCGTTGGAGGTACCATCACTTATACGACGATCGGCACAACACCTAACAGAACGCTGGTAGTGAATTACAACGGTGTTCCCTATTATAGTCCAAACACAACATTCATTACATCGCAGATAAAATTATTTGAAACCTCCAACATCATCGAGATCCATCACACCAGCATCCCTGCTAATACCGGTTACGCCAAAACAATGGGGATAGAAAATACCGGCGCAACCTTTGCCGCGCCTGTACCCTTAAGAAATGCAAGCACTACCTGGACAGCTACCAATGAATGTTACCGCTGGACACCGGGTGTTGTTTGTTCAAGCTCGCAAACCACGGTAGTCAGCCCTTCCACCATTACAGTAGCAGGTTCAAACTCCATCTGTATTGGTTCATCCACCAATTTGAACGCAACTGGTAATACATCTTATACCTGGAGCACGGGTTCTAACTCCGCGGGTGTGAATGTTTCACCAACAGTTAATACAACTTATACTGTGGGCGGTACCAATTCCTTTGGTTGCATTGCCAACAGTGCCATTACTGTGACGGTAGACAATACGCCTACTGTGACCGCGCTCAGCAGCAATAATACGAATGGTTCCTGTCCCAACAGTCCCGTAACTTTTACCGGTCAGGGGGCAACTGCCTATTCATGGACCGGGGGTGTTACCAATATGGTTCCCTTTACACCAACTACTTCCAATACCTATGTCGTAACAGGTAGCAATGCCTGCGGATCAGCCACAGCTGCTATTTCATTATCCATACATCCCATACCACCGATCACCGCCAGTGTCAACAACCCAACCATCTGCTCTGGCAGTTCTGTGATCCTGAATGGTGGCGGTGGCGTTAGTTATACCTGGACGCCTAGTGTTCCCAATAACGTAGCCTTTGCGCCCAATTCAACCTTCAATTATACCGTGAGGGGAACCAGCGCCCTTGGTTGTACGGCTTCCGCGGTGCAGGGTGTAACCGTTTTGATCACACCGTCTATTACCCCGGTTGTAACGCCAACTGCAATTTGTGTTGGTTCATCGGCAACCTTGTCTGCAAGCGGCGCTACAGGCTATACCTGGACCCCTGGAAGCAACCCTAACACCAACACAGTCTCTGTGTCGCCTCCGGGTCCGACTACATACACCCTTGTGCGTACTAACGGTCCCTGCGCTTATACCAGCACAGTCAATTTGATCGTAAATCCATTGCCATTGGTTAACGCCAGCGGAACGCCTAACCAGATCTGTACGGGCACGGGCGTTAACCTTGTTGTGGTTGGGCCTATTACCAATACCTGGCTGCCTGGTGGTTTCACCCAGTCCAACTTTACAGTTTATCCCAACAACTCAACCTGTTATACGGTAACCGGTTCCAATGGCAATTGCACAGCAAGCGCTGTAGTATGTGTTACCGTGAATACAAGCCCGGTGATCAGCATTGGCAGTTCTACCAATACACTTTGTGAAGGCAACACGGTTAACTTTACCGCTAACGGTAACGCCACGTCATACACCTGGCAGCCGATGAATACCAGCAATCTAACTGAAGTATTGACACCACCAACTACAACAATCGTATCGTTGATAGGAACTAACGCTGCAGGCTGCACCGCCACCGTCAGCCAACTCATCATCGTATACCCTGTACCTAATATGAGTCTCACCAGCAGCATTCCTTTTGCCTGTGAAGGGCAGGGGGCGACGATCTCCGTGGCCAATCCGTCCAATAACGTGATCTACACCTGGAATACCGGTCCGGTCGGACCATCCATACAGGTGAATCCCATTGTGACTACAAATTATATTGCTTCGGGTACAAACACACAAACCGGTTGCCAGAACAGCAACAATCTTACCCTTTCGGTATTTATCTCTACCTTCTCAGTAGTGAGTCCAACAGCTATATGCAAAGGCACCACGGCTACTTTAACCGCCAGTGGCCCTGCCACAAGCTATACCTGGACAGTTCCCGGGGCTGTGGTGGCTCCTTCGGTAGCCGTTACGCCATTAAACAACGTTACTTATTATGTAACAGGATCAAACGGCAGCTGCTCGAGCACACAAACCTTACCTATTATCGTGAATCCTCTGCCAAACGTTACCGCATCGGTTGCCAAGAGCCAGATCTGTAAATTTGAGATCGCAACCATTACAGGTAATGGTGCAACCACCTATAGCTGGAATACCGGCGCTGCCACACAGGTGTTGACCTTTACACTTGGCATTACAACAAGCTACACACTCACGGGCACTGATAACAATGGCTGCAGCAAGAGCACAACCGTTACACAATTTGTGGCGATCTGCCCCGGCATGGGCGAAGGCACAGCGAACGACCTTGGTTTGAATGTTTATCCAAACCCTAACAATGGCAATTTTATAATTAGCACCGATGTGAGCATGACGGTTAATGTTGTAAATGCGCTGGGTCAGGTAGTAAGCACTTTATCCTTAACCGAAGACAATAAGAACAAGGTAACGGTTAGCAGCCTGCCGACCGGAATATATTTCATAACGGGCGAGGCCAAAGGATTAAAAATTTACAAAAAGATCGTGGTAGAGAGGTAGAAATTTATTTTTTTATTACATTGAAGCCGTCCCTACATTGTTGGGGCGGCTTTTCTTTTTTGATCCTTCATGGGTAAAGGCTGAGAATTCAGTCGAATATGATAAATTGAACCTTAAAGGGAAATTGAGCAAATTAATTGGGGGAAGTGGCGAAAATTTTTATATTTTTATATATAATTTACCTTTTAATAAAGTGAATGAATATTAATTACAAACGTTTAATTATTCTTTTTTTATTATTTGCCGGGACCCTTGATGCACAATTTAGCGGTTTGTATGCTCCTGCAAACTGGGGAACCGTTGCTGTAAATTCAGATGGGCAGACCAACGCTGCCGGAGCCCCCACGAGTATTTCGATGACCAGTGGCGATAATTTTTCAGGCCTGCCCGGTACCAATGATTATACCATCTCAGTGCCTGTTACAGGACTGCTCACGTTTAGCTGGACTTACAGTACAGTTGATGGCCCTTTTTATGATTACCCCCAGTTTGGTGTAAACGGAAATATATCAGTGGTAAATGGTTTTAACATGGGTGGAAACACTACGCAATCGGGCAGCCAACCGTGTATCCCCGTTAACCAGGGCGACATCTTCCGTTTTAGAATGTACACATCTGATAACGTTGTTGGCCCGGCAACCTGCGTGTTCAGCAACTTTGCCTTTTCTACGCCTAACTTAACCATTACTCCTGCCAATCCTTCTGTGTGTCCTGGTGGTACCATTTCTTTGACGGCGAGTGGCGGAAGTAATTATTCCTGGTCGGGTGGCATTAGCAATGGCGTACCTTTTACCCCGACAGGTTCAGGTACGTATACCGTTTCTACGGGTACAGGATCATGTATCACAACCAAAACTGTTTTTGTTACTTACAATCCGCCTTTGTCAATAACGGGTCCCTCATCAAACATCTGCTCGAACAGTTCAGCTACCCTTATAGCCAACGGCGGTACTACTTATTCGTGGAGCACAGGACAGGTATCGCCAAGCATTATTGTTAATCCCTCCAATATTACTACCTATACTGTATTTGGTATTTCCAACGCCGGTTGTAATACGCAGGGTGTTAAAACTGTGACCGTTGATTACACGCCAACAGTAACCGCTATCAGCAGTAATACTACCAATGGTTCCTGCCCCAACAGTCCATTGACATTAACCGGTCAGGGCGCCACAACCTATTCATGGACCGGGGGTGTTACCAACATAGTGCCCTTTACACCAACTATTTCGAATACCTATGTCGTAACAGGTAGCAATGCCTGCGGTTCAGCCACAGCGGCCATTTCAGTATCCATACATCCCATACCACTGATCACGGCCAGTGTCAATAATCCTACGGTTTGCTCCGGCAGTTCTGTGATCCTTAATGGTGGCGGTGGTATCAGTTATACATGGACACCAGGCGTTCCCAATAACGTTGCTTTTATACCCGGCTCTACCTTCAACTATACTGTAAAAGGTACCAGTGCTCTGGGCTGCACGGCTTCAGCGGTGCAAGGCATCACCGTTTTGATCACGCCAACCCTCGCGCCCGTGGCAACACCAACCGCTATTTGTTTCGGTTCAACAGCTACTTTGTCTGCTTCAGGTGCTACAGGTTATACCTGGACCCCGGGGTCCAACCCTAACACACCCACGATAGCTGTTTCACCTCCTATCCCTACTACTTACACAGTGACGCGAACCAACGGCCCATGTGCCAGCACAAGTACGGTAAACCTTGTGGTTTATCCTTTGCCATTGGTTAATGCCAGCGCTACACCCAGCCAGATCTGCTCAGGCACAGGGGTAAACATAGTGGTGGTTGGGCCTGTGACGCAAACCGTATTCCCTCCCGGTTTCACGGCCGCTAACTTTACGGTTTACCCCAATAACTCTGTTACGTATACCGTGGTTGGTTCCAATGGCAATTGCACGCTTTCCGCAATTGTTCCAATAGTGGTGAATCCAAGTCCCCTCATTTCCATTACCAGTTCTACCAATACTGTTTGCGAGGGGCAGAGCATCAGCTTAACCGCCAATGGCACTGGGCCGCTTACCTATACCTGGCAGCCCATGAACAGTAATAACCTCACTGAAGTTGTTACCCCGCTAACAACAACCATTATTACGTTATCGGCAACCAATTCATTTAGTTGCGTAAGCACAGTTAACCAACTCCTCATCGTGAACCCTACACCTAATATGAGCCTCAACAGCAGCATTCCTTTTGCCTGCGAAGGGCAGGGAGCAACGATCGCTGTGACCAATCCTTCCAATAACATAATCTACACATGGAATACCGGTTCGGTTGGTACATCCATACAAGTGAATCCTATTGTGACCACTACTTATTTTGCTTCGGGCACCAATACACAAACGGGCTGCCAGAACAGCAACAGTCTTACTCTTTCGGTGTTTATCTCTACGTTCTCAGTAGTGAGTCCAACCGCTATATGCAAAGGCACCACGGCTACTTTAACTGCCAGTGGCCCTGCCACAAGCTATACCTGGACAGTTCCCGGGGCTGTGGTGGCTCCTTCGGTAGCCGTTACGCCATTAAACAACGTTACTTATTATGTAACAGGATCAAACGGCAGCTGCTCGAGCACACAAACCTTACCTATTATCGTGAATCCTCTGCCAAACGTTACCGCATCGGTTGCCAAGAGCCAGATCTGTAAATTTGAGATCGCAACCATTACAGGTAATGGTGCAACCACCTATAGCTGGAATACCGGCGCTGCCACACAGGTGT
>JAZKFC010000015.1:129195-133841 GCA_040386615.1 Bacteroidota bacterium | reverse complement strand
AAGAATACAATTACCACTTTCTGCAGGTAAATCCCAGGTTTGAAGAGGGAGAGTTTAATAGAAACTATAAAGATTATAAATTTTAGATTTTTAAGGGGGATTTTCGCCCGGTCGCGTGAAAAGCATAGTTCTTTTTATTACCTTTAAGTAATTGGAAAAATCCTTATTAATACTCAGTATTTTGTTGGTATCGTTAGTTTCCTGTTCAAAGAAAAAAACCGCAAATGCAAGTTTGCCGGGCTTTGATTATTATCCCACCCGCGAAGGAAAATTTGTAGTTTACGATGTTGATAGCACTGTATTCAGTGACTTGCCGGTAGATACCATTTATTACAGGTACAGGATCAAAGAAAAAATAGCGGATAGTTTTACCGATAATGAAGGGCAGCCGGCCATCAGGCTGGAGCGTTATATCAAAAAGTTCAACCCTGGCTTATCATACGACAGCATTCCCTGGACCCTTAAAGAAGTATGGATGGTGAATGCCGGTCAGAAAAGTATTCAGGTGGCAGAGAACAATGTAAGGTACACCAAACTGATCTTTCCTGTTGAAGAAAAGGCCACCTGGGATGGTAATGCCCACAATACCAAGGGTGAATGGTTGTACAGTTACGGGTACATCGATAACAAAGAAACCATCAATAGCAAGCCGCTCGACAAGGTACTGCAGGTGACGCAAAAAGACTACAGAACCCTGATCTCTTATCAGCGTTACGTTGAAAAGTATGCCGTTGGGGCCGGGCTGGTGCAAAGAGAAATCACCGACATTTTATCCAACCGCATTGTTGCGGGCGTTCCTGTTGAAGGCAGGATAGAAACAGGACTTATCTATAAACAAACATTAGTAAACTACGGTTATGAATAAACAAACAACAACAGCACTTGTACTTTTTTGTTTTCTGCTTTCGGCAATTCCACTTCGGTCGCAGGTTAAATTTTGGGTAATGTTTAAGAACAAGAACGGCACGCCATACACCATTGCCAATGCCAATGATTTTTTGAGCGTAAAATCCATCAACCGCCGCATAATGTATAACACCCCTGTAGATCAAACTGACCTGCCGGTTACTCCCGCTTACATTTCGCAGGTTGACAATGTAAACGGCGTTAAGGTGCTGTATGCTTCCAAATGGTTGAACGGTGTTGTGGTTTCTGTTCCCAATGCAGATCTGAACGTAGCATTAAACACCATTAACAACTTTCCATTTGTGATGACACTGGCGCCTGTAAACAGGTACGCCGTCAACTATCCCAAAACAAGTCCCGATGTAGGTCAGGCAGCAGGGCAGCAGAGCCTGAAAACAACCAACACTGCCAGTTTTAATATGGGTGGTTCATACTGGCAAAATAAACAAATGAATCTTGACTGTCTTCATGACGCAGGATACCGGGGTAAAGGCATCACTATTGCTGTGCTCGATGCCGGCTTCTCAAACGTGAACAACAGTCCCATGTACGACAGCCTGCGGGCCCGCGGCGGTATTATTGGTACCCGTGATTTTGTAGCCGGCGGTAATAGTGTTTATGAAGACGGTGATCATGGTGCGGCGGTATTGTCATGCATGGCGGCCATTAAACCCGGCGTGATCATGGGTTCGGCCCCAGCCGCCGATTACTGGCTGTTACGTACGGAAGAAGGTGCCGCTGAAACACTTACCGAGGAATACAACTGGATTCGCGGTGCAGAATTTGCCGACAGCGTTGGTGTTGATATTCTAACAACCTCGCTTGGTTACACCACCTTTGACAACTCTGCCCAAAACCACAATTATAACACTTTAAACGGAAGAACTGCGCCTATGAGCATTGCAGCCACCATGGCCGCGCGTAAAGGCATGTTTGTATTAAACGCTGCCGGCAACGAAGGCGCTTCGGGCTGGCAATACATTTGTGTGCCGGCTGATGCCGATAGTATTTGCACCGTGGGCGCCATCGATACTTTAAGCAACTACGCTTCTTTCAGCTCTGTTGGTCCAACTGCCGATGGCCGCATTAAACCAGACCTTGTGGCCAGGGGATTGGGTGCGTGGATAGCCTCCAGCGATGGTAGTGTTTGTTTCCCCGGTAACGGTACGTCGTTTGCCACACCCGTGCTTGCAGGAGCCGTTGCCTGTTACTGGCAGGCACATCGCGGGCTCAACAACATACAGCTTTTAAAAACACTTAAAAATTCAGCAAGCAATAAAAACAGTCCTAATAATTTTATTGGCTGGGGCAAACCCGATATGTGTTCTTTTGTTGTTGGCATGAGTGAAGTGAACGCTGCGAAATCGGATGCTGGTTTAAACGTTTCACCAAACCCTTTCAATGCATTTGTAAACATCAGTCTTGAAAATGCCGGTGATATCCTATCTATTGAAATTACCGACGTGCTTGGCAAAGTAATTAAAACTGTAAATATCAATACAAGCACTTATGTTCTAAATACTTCTGAATTAAAAGAAGGTGTTTATTTTGTAAAAGTAGATACCGGTTCAGGCATCCTCACAAAAAAAATCATCAGGCAGTAGTTCCTATATGAACAAAAAGCTTTCGGGTTCTTCATTAAACAAGCTCATCATTGTTGCGGCACTCGGCTACTTTGTAGATATCTATGACCTTGTACTTTTTAGCGTTGAGAGAAAGGACAGCCTCGAAGATATACTTGGTGACGGCGCCAATCCTCAAAGCCTGAAAGAGGTAGGCATGAACCTCCTGAATTGGCAAATGGGGGGCATGCTCATAGGCGGATTATTCTGGGGAATCCTTGGCGATAAAAAAGGCAGGCTTTCTGTTTTATTTGGTTCTATTTTAATGTATTCGATTGCCAATATTCTTAATGGCATGGTCACCACTGTTGGCTGGTATGCAGCGCTGAGATTTGTTTCTGGTTTTGGCCTGGCTGGTGAGCTGGGTGCGGGGATTACGCTGGTGAGCGAAACCATGAGCAAGGAAAGACGGGGTATAGGCACTATGATTGTAGCAACTGTGGGCGTTTTTGGGGCCGTTGTTGCGGGATTTATGGGCAACGCCATTCCCGACTGGCGCTGGAGTTTTTACATTGGCGGTGGGATGGGCCTACTGTTATTGGTGCTCAGAGTAGGGGTTCTTGAGTCGGGTATGTTTGAAAATGTAAAGAACAGCGAGGTGAGTAAGGGGAATTTTTTCGATCTTTTTAAAACACGGCACCGGGCCATGCAATACCTGAGCGTGATCATGATCGCCGTTCCGGTTTGGTACGTGATGGGTATTTTAATCACCTTTGCCGCCGAAATATTTGATTCAATGGGTGTAAAGGATTTTACACCCGATGGCGGCAAATCCATCATGTATGCCTACCTGGGCATCACCCTGGGAGATGTGGCCAGCGGTGCCATCAGTCAGTATCTCAAAAGCCGCAAAAAAGCCCTGGCCATTTTTATGATCATGACTGCAATTTCGGTAGTGTTGTATTTTAAACTGGCGGTTATTTCTGAAGTGTATTATTATGTGATTGTAACGATGATTGGGTTTGCCACTGGCTACTGGGCAGTATTTATGAGCGCCGCGGCCGAATTGTTCGGCACCAATATCAGGGCCACTGCAACCACTACGGCTCCTAATTTTGTAAGGGGTTCGGTGATCTTTCTCAGTTTTTTGTTTAAGCTGTTTGAGAATATTTTTGTAACCGACGAGGGCAAACCTGATTCTAAAATGGCAGCCATCGGTGTTGGCATTATTGTTGCGATATTGGCAACAATGGCATGGATCAATTTAAAAGAAACATTCCATAAAGATTTAAATTATACGGAATAATGAATAAGCCAACAGTTATCATAGGCGCGTCTCCTGATCCCGGCAGGTATAGTTACCTGGCTACAGCGAGCTTAAAAAAGAAGGGTCACACCGTATTTCCGGTTGGCCTGCGTGCGGGCAACATCGAGGGTGAAAACATCATCACCGATAAACCCGCTCTTAGCGACATCCATACAGTGACCTTGTATGTGGGACAAAAAAACCAGGCAGCATGGACCGATTACATTCTCAGCCTGCATCCTAAACGTATCATATTTAATCCCGGCGCCGAGAATCCCGATTTGTTTGCAAGCGCGGCTGAACAGGGAATAGAATGCCAGGAAGCCTGCACCCTCGTAATGCTGAGCGTTGGAACCTACTGATATGCATTTTTTGACAAAAAATTTTGATGAACTTTCCGCTGTCCAGGTTTATGAGATGTACAGGCTCAGAAGCAAGGTATTTGTGGTGGAGCAGCACTGCGCGTATCTCGACCCTGATGAAAAAGATCCCCGTGCCAAACATGTGTTTTTGTTCGACGGTGAAACACTGGCTGCCTATGCCAGGATCCTTGAACCCGGCATCTCGTACAAAGAGCCCTCAATAGGCAGGGTAGTGGTGGATGAAAAATATCGCCGCAGTGGCACCGGACGTGAACTGATGAAGGTTTGCATCAACAAAACAAGGGAATTATTTAAAAACCAGGACATTGTAATTTCAGCCCAGAGTTATCTCATCCGGTTTTATACAGATCTTGGTTTTAAAGCCATTATTAATAATAGATTTTTAGGACTTCTATATAAAAATGAAATATTTGAACCTTTAAGAGTCGGAGATAGAAAAAAAGGTTTTATAAAGGTAATTCGGGAAGACGACAAAGTGGATTTAAGCCT
>JAZKFC010000015.1:122273-129185 GCA_040386615.1 Bacteroidota bacterium | reverse complement strand
CTGGAAGACGATATTCCGCATATGAAAATGCGCAACAAAACAGCCGGTTAATTTTTGATCTTAAGGTTTCATAAATATTTCGTGGTTTTCTTGAAATTTCAGGCTTAAGCAGTAATTTTAATATATTGAAAAAAGCAACCCTTATTTTAATTTCGTTTTTGCAGGCAGGATTATTTTTTTCGCAAAATCCTGATCAGACTTTATTGCCCGCTAAACGATATACTCAAGCCGAAGTGCTGGATAGTGCCGGAGGTATAGATCGTTATACCAGGCTCATGAGCGCTATCGGAGGGGATTCAACACGCACCAGCAGCTCGGGATATATCTTACAGGGTTGGCATGAAGATTTTTACACCAGCGGAAATATATTACACCGGGGTTATTATGTTGATGGCAAACTCATCACTTTTAAAAATTTCTTTGAAAACGGACAATGTGAACGCAGTGTTGAAAGTACCGACCCGGTTCATTGTGTAATGAATATTTTTTTTGAGAGCGGGGTGCCGCGCAAACAGATCAACTATTACAACGGCCTGCCGCAAAAACTCTACGAATATTATGAGAACGGGCAACCCAGGCTGGTAGAGGAAAATGAAAAGGAAATGAAATACCTTACCCTGAAAAAATCATGGTACGACAATGGCCACCTGCAAAGCAACCTCGAGCTGGTCGATCTCAAAAATAAAAAGTACACCGAAAAAAATTATTATTTAAACGGACAGCTCCGCGAGGAAGGAACGGTGATATTGTTGTCGGGCACGCAAATATATGTTAAAGACGGAACCTGGCATTGTTACGACAGCAATGGCAAAAATAAAAGAGCTGAAAGGCATAATAAAGGAATTAAGTTAAATTCCAGGCAATAGGAGGGAGCTGGTGTTGGGTAAGATAAGCGTTTGTTTTACTGAAATGCCTGCTGCCAAAAAAAGCGCCACGCGCCAGGGGCGAAGGGTGAGCGGCGGTCAATACCAGGTGCTTTTCGCTGTTGATGAGGCTTGCCTTTGACATGGCGTAATTGCCCCATAATAAAAACACAACATGTTCTTTGTGATCGTTTACCAGGCTGATCATTTTATCGGTGAATTGTTGCCAGCCAAAATTTTTATGACTTCCAGGTAAATTTGCCTGAACTGTGAGAACACTGTTAAGAAGCAGAACGCCCTGCCTGGCCCAGGGTTCAAGATTTCCGGAGTTGGGGATCGTAAAACCCGGAATGTCGTTTGCCAATTCTTTAAAAATATTTTTCAGGCTTGGTGGCAATCCAACACCATCGTTTACCGAGAACGAAAGCCCACAGGCCTGACCGTAGTTGTGGTAAGGGTCCTGGCCGATGAGCACCACTTTAACATCGTTAAAAGTGCAGAGGCGAATCGCGTTAAGTATTAAATTTTTTGGAGGAAATACCTCATGGTTTTGATAGGCGAGGTCGATTAAAGCAGTGAGTTTTTTAAAGTATTCTTTATCGTATTCAGGCTTGAGCAGTTCGTTCCATTCGGGAAGCTTGGCGGCAGGTGGCATGGTTTTTTATGTTATTAACCGGTATATGGGGAAATATAAATTTTCTCATGTAAAAGTAAATAGTTAATTTTAAAAATAATTTTAAATTATGAAAAAACTCATTACACTTACTCTTCTTTCCTTTATGGTGGCTATATCTGTATCATCTTGCAAGAGTCATGAAAAATGTCCTGCTTACGGAAGCGTGGACCAGGCTAAACACAAAGCACTTTAAATTGAAAAAGTATTCTATAGGGATACTTTTAATTTAGTTATTTCTATTTAACATAATATATATTATATTCCTCACCAACTTGCCTGTCGGCGTTGGGTTCACAATATAATACGATTATGTCCTCGTCGGCAGACTCGGCCCTTCGGGTAAATAGCCGCCCCTTGACGGTGAGCCAAAAGGCTCCCGGCAATTCCGCATCCCCTGCGCCACTACACTAAACGTATCGTGCTAGACAATCCTTTTGCTTCGCAAAAGTCGAATGGATTTTGTAGGTTTATGGGATGGAAAAAGATGAAATAATACAGGAAATTCTAAAACAAATGGAGCCACTTAAACCGGGCGCTCACATGTGTCATTTGAATGTTACAATAAGACAGTTGTCTGGTACTTTAACAATTGATTGGGAACCGATAGTTGAGGAAATGGAAAACAACAATTGGATTGAATTATCTGGAAATACAGATTGCTGTTACATTACAACGGAATTAGGTAAACGGGCCATCCTTAGATAAAGGTGAAGAGTTATTTTGCTCGATAAACTCTCCTTTAAACGAGTAAATAAAATAATGATCTTTTTTTATTTCTGATGAAACCGAATTATAGTTTTCGAAATCGCAATAAACAATTTTTAAAGCAGTTGATTTTTCGTTTTCGTAATAACCTATTTGTACCTGCACTCATGTTAATTTGCAGCCTAGAAAATATGTAATTAATAAAGTGGTGTTTTTTTAGCGGTGGCTCACCCGCAAACCCAACCTTACGCCTTCACACATTCCTAAGCTATGTTAACATAATGCGATATTATATACAAACAGATATCTTTACTTTTTTGGGTCTCAGGTCGTATTGGCATGCACCTTTTTTCCAGCAGATTTTATATTTTCGCCAAGCATTCGATTTACAATCAACATGAAAAAACTGATCTCATTTTTACCCCTTCTGTTCTTCGCCTGTACGAGCGCGCCTGAAGCAATTGCCCCAGCACCTGAACCGCCGGTACAACAAACAGCAGATACTATTAGCGCTGTAAATTCAATAGATACTGTTGCTCTCAAAAAAACGGAAATAACTAAAGAAAAACCGGCTCCAATTCTGCAAAAAAATCCTGAACCTGGTCAGCCCAGGGAAGTCCGCAAGCCGGAAAAATTAACGGTGAAAGACAGCAGCACCCCCGTTCAGAATACGGTTGGCCTTAGTAAAATAAAAACAGCCGAAGACCTGAGGCGTGATTCCATTATCATGATGAGGCTGAGAAAAACATGGAAATAGAAATCCCTGATCTCAGAAAAAGATCACTTCGTTTTTCGCGATGACGAACGCAGACTATCCCAGGCGGTCGTAAAACTGCTGGCAGCAGATCCTTACTATCTCAGCCTTTGGGTCTTTGCCCTTTACCGAAATAATATTGATCACATTCTTAAAACTGGGATGTTTTTTGCACTTCATGTCGCCAATCAAATTAACGATGTGTGTGCAGCCCTGCTCAGCAGCCGCGTTTGATTGTGAAACAGTTTTGTCAGAAGGATTTTCGGGTAACAATTGCAAATTAAATCTGATCATGGTATTTAATTTTAAAAGTTACCTAAAATTAAATATATATTTCATTTATTCAAATTTTGGGAGGGATTTTAACTATTGAGTCCTATAACAGTTTACCGTTGGCGACAGGTTCATGCGATTTGAGCAGCCCTTCTCGACTGCGCTCGAAGTGACAGGGTGTTAATCGGAGTCGATGTCAGGTCGCTTCGCCTTTGGTGACCGAAGGGGCGGAGTCGGAAATCTTCCAGGCTCCGCTCCTTTGTTCGCCGTGTGCCTACGCTGAAGCTTCAGCGCAAGCATGGCTCCTACGCTGAAGCTTCAGCGCAAGCCTGAGGCTTGCTGAAGGCGAAGCGAAGTGACCCGGGTGTTAAAAGCGCATATCATCGGCGCTGGGACCATAGCTACCAGGGATGGGAACGTTGAGCAGGCGCAGGTAAACGCCCAGCTGCGCGCGGTGATGAATGGTCTGACTGATCGAAACCCTTATCAACTCCCCTTTTGTGAGTACGGTATAAATTTGTTCCCCGTTCCTCATGGTCCACTTTGGCAAAAGGTCCTCAGGCTTCGCTTTTTTCAAATGGGATACACCATCCACAAGATTCTTTTCAAAAAATTCAAGTAGCGCTTTGGTACTGGCAACCGGTTTATTGTCATAAGGGGTTGTCGCAAAATCAAGCTCCTCTGTTGTAAGCCCCATAGATACCCAGCCCGGCAATTCAGCCACGTGCATAGCCAGTTGCATTAAACCCATGCTTTTTTCGTGGGGTTTCCATGCCGATTTGTCAATTGGCACTATGGCCAGCATTTTTTTGGTGGTCTGAGCTTCCTGCTCCATTTCCTTTAGTAGTTGATCGATGTTTTCCATTTATTTTATCTGATTTATAAAACAAAAGTAGATGGGCTCACTGACAACATTATGGCAGCGTGATAAAAAAAAGAAAAAAATAATGATTTATTTAAAAGAAAGATCAGGTTTGCGTGAAACAGAAAACAACTTAACCACATAGAATAAAGAAAAAATTAAACCACATAGGCACACTCGTTAGTAGGTCACCGGCAGCATGGTCATATAATCCTTAAGCGGCAGGTGTTCGGTTTTGGTGAAGGGCAACTCTGTATTCCGGAGTTTTATGATGCGTGAGACCTTAAAATCCCTGTATTCATTTCTAAGGTTACACCAGGCAATGAGGTGCCAGCTCATGGCGTAAAAGATCAGCCCGATGGGCTCCGCACTGCGTTTGCTGGTAAGGCCCTGGCTGTTACAATAGTCAATTTCTATGGTATTTCTGTTTGAAATGGCCACCTGCAGTCTCGACAAATATTCAAAATCATAATTCATGCATTCAGGCAACTGCATTTTTATATTGCTGCTTAAAATTTCAAGCTTGTCTTTCTGCGCACTGCCCATCACCGCTTTCACTTTATTGAGCGCGTTCGAATAATGCTGCTGTATGGATCTGTCAGACAAACCCTTCACCAGGCCTTCTATTAATAACAAGGCATTGGCCTCTTCGGGGTTAAAGGAAACCGGGGGCAAAAAATAACCCTGAACAATAAAATAGCCTTTCGGCTGCTCAAAACTCACCGGGATACCCTGCTCTCCCAGGGCCTTAATGTCGCGGTAAACGGTGCGCACACTGATATTGAATTTTTCAGAAATTTTTTCTGCCGTTACATACTTGCGTGATTGTAATAAGGTGAGAATTCCAAATAACCTGTCGATACGGTTCATAATTGTTTTGTGTTTTGGTTTAATTATTGGCGTTTGATTTTTTGACTTTAAAAGTTGGACCCCCTCACCTCGATTGAAACTTGTCATTTTGCTTCGCCTTCAGCAAGCCTCATGCTTGCGCTGAAGCTTCAGCGTAGGAGCCACGCTTGCGCTTAAGCTTCAGCGTACGCACACTGCGAACGAAGGAGCGTAGTCGAGAAAGATTGCTCCAATTCTCAATGGAACCCGGTCTCGACTCCGCTCGACCTGACGCGACTCCGCTCGACCTGATGCGACTCCGCTCGACCTGACACGACTCCGCTCGACCTGACAGTGACTACGCCCGATTTCAATTGGAACCACCTCACTTCGATTGGAACTTGTCATTTCGAGCGTAGTCGAGAAAGACTGCTCCAATTTTCAATGGAACCCGGTCTCGACTCCGCTCGACCTGACGCGACTCCACAGGACCTGACACGACTCCGCAGGACCTGACTCGACTCCGCTCGACCCGACACGACTGCGCCCCAACTAAAGCACCAAAAATTATTGCCACTTGTTTCTTTTTTTTAGTTCAGTGATATGCGCCAAATGATGGTTACAATGCCAGGCATACAAACTCACAGCTTCTTCAAGAGTAAACACTTTGCCATACTCAGGATGAACATAAGAGCGTTGCAGGTCCACGGCACTTAAAGATTTTAAGAGCACCGTCCACCGTTCGTGCAAGGCTGTAATAAGTGTAAGTCCGGGTTCCACAGGCATGGTCTTGCAATCTGCCATATCGGCCCAAAGCGCTTCTGCGTAGGGTTTTATGGTTGGCGATGTTTCTGTGAGTGCCAGTTTAAAACGGATGAAGGCGTTCATGTGACTGTCGCAAAAGTGATGTACCACCTGCCGCACCGTCCAGCCGCCAGGCCTGTAAGGTGTGTCCAATTGTTCCGGACTAAGGTGCTCAACTTCCTTTCTCAATTTGGCAGGCAATGATTCAATGTCGTTTAAGCAAGTGTTTAGTTCAAGAGGCGATAAACTGCCACTATATTTGCGTTTGCCAATTGGGTACTTGAGTAGCTCTGTTTCTGTTGTCATTTTTCAGCAATTAAAAGTATGTACCTGGTCTCGACTTCGCTCGAACTGACGTGGCTCCGACCGAAATTTTCAACACAACATAAAGATATAAAATCATTGATTGATTTTTTAATTTTATTTTTGTGTTCACCTTGCTGCGTTATTTTATCATATACAAGCCCTATAAAATGATCTCACAGTTTGTGAGTCCCTATGAACAAAGGCTGCTTGGCGACCTGGATTTTGAGTTCCCCGAGGGCACACACGCGGTGGGCAGGTTGGACGATGAAAGCGAGGGTTTGCTGATCCTCACTACCGACAAAACTTTAACCCAGCGTCTCCTCCACCCTGCTAAAAAACACCTGCGGGTTTACCTGGTGCAGGTAAAAAAACAGGTGGAAGCTCAGACATTGGAAAACCTGCGCAATGGGCTTGACATCGTGATCAAAAGAAAAGGCGCTTATAAAACACAGGCCTGCGAGGTGAGTTTAATTGACCCGCCAACCTGGCTACCGGCGCGTAATCCCGCAGTAGAAGAATTTGAAAAGCACTCCTGGTTAGAATTTACTTTAACTGAAGGTAAAAACAGGCAGATCAGGAAAATGTGCGCTGCGGTTAAACACAAATGCAAAAGGTTGATCCGTACTAAAATTGAAGACCTCGACCTGGCTGATATGCAGCCCGGGGAAGTTAGGGAAATGGATCAGCAAAAACTTTTTGCTTTGCTGAAGCTTTAGATGAGATTTTACCTTAAGATAGATGCTGGCGCTCCGATTGATGTGGAAACGGGTTGCCTGGTCTCGACTCCGCTCGACCTGACATTGACTCCGCTCGACCTGACATCGACTCCGCTCGACCTGAC
>JAZKFC010000015.1:72711-122111 GCA_040386615.1 Bacteroidota bacterium | reverse complement strand
AACCCGGTCTCGACTCCGCTCGACCTGACACGACTCCGCCCGACTTGACACGACACCTCTACTTCGATTAGAAACCGGTAATTTCGATCAGGGACCTGTCATTTCGAGCGTAGTCGAGAAAGACTGTTCCAATTCTCAACGGAACCCGGTCTCGACTCCGCTCGACCTGACACGACTCCGCTCGACCTGAGACAACTCCGCTCGACCTGACTGCTGCTCGACCCTATATTGATATCACCGTTGTAATTGCACTCCTGACCTACACCTTCGGCCCGAGGGTATTATTTCACCGGCCTGTAAACCTGGTAACGGCCTTTGGAAATATTTTTCAGTTCCAGGGGATTTAATCCCACTTTTTTGCCATGCATTGAGGTATTCTGGTCGGCAATTACATAATCGCCGGTACCATTTACTTTGTAAATGATCGCGGTGTGCTGTGCCATTGTTTCCCTGAATCTTTTATTACCCTGTGCATATTCTACCGTTACATTTGTAAACTGCATAATATCGCCCGGATAAACACAATCCTTCTTTGGATCGATCTCCTGGCCAAATTTAAAATCCTTATCCCATGAAGCTCCAACAGAATTCAGTGCCTCAGCTGCCAGGTCCCAGCACTCCCCTCTTCCAACTTTTTTACTCATTTTGGAATCTACAAAAACAATGATCTTCTGATTGAGTTCGGGAATCTTGTCGCAGGAAATAATTGTGGTTTTTTGCGATAGGTTAATCAGATCGGGACAAAAGGTATGACCCAGTAATCCTGATAAAACAATTAAGAAATACAATTTCATGGTTGCAGGTGATAATCTTTGATTGTTATAAAGTTACAACAACATTGAATTTTTTCTGCAGCCTAAAATCATAATTGATCTTAAATTATTTGCTGCGGGGAAGAAATCTCTTATACCACTCCCTCTTCATACAGGGCCGCTCCACTAAAACAAAAAATACCGCGCTCAGTGTCAAAACCAGCGTTAGGGTCATCAACAATCTGGCGCCAAAATCCAGCCACAACGAATTTCCGATCATGTCGTTCCCAAAGAAACGATTAAAGAATACAGCCATAGCCGGCTGGTGAAGCATATAAATACTGTAACACATGCCGCCGATAATGGAGACCCATTTAAATTGCAGGAACTTTTCCCAGATAATTGACAGGGAGGAAAAATATATGAGGGCTGCTATCATAAAACAGATCAACACACTGTATTCAACCAGGCCCGTGTATATCAACATAACCAGCACAAGGCAGGCCAGGTCAAAGGCATAGTGTTTTTTGAACCTGTTGTTTAAAAACAGATCCAGGGCCAGGAAACCGGCCAGGAAAAAATGAAAAAAATTAAACAGGCTTAAAAATGGCGGATGATAATACTGATTCAGGATCCCAAAAAATAAAATCCCTGATACCAGCAGTACCCTTCTCGTGACCATCTCCAACTTAAAGATCCTTGCAAAAAAAGGTGCCAGCAAATAGAACTGCACTTCAATTTCGAGCGACCAAAAAACAAAATTAAGCGTGGGGTGAGCCTCGTAAACAATATTGTGAAGGTAAAAGAAGGAAGCCAGGTAATGCGGCAGCGTGTTCATGAAGGTATCCCTGTGAATGATAAAAACATTCAGTAAAAAAAGGCCGGTAAGTACCAACAGGTATGGGGGCTCTAATCTTGTTAAGCGCCGGATGTAAAAATTACGGAGTTTTGGATAACTTTCTTTAGCAAGGTATCTTTTGGCAAAAGGCATTCCCAGGATAAATCCACTGATGGCGAAAAATAAAAGGATGCTGTTCTCTGAAGAGCCGAAAGCATACTTCAAATGCCACTGATCGTAAGTCGGAGTCTTGTCAACTTCATAGGTATGAGCGGCGTAAAAATCAACAAAGTGAACTAAAACAACGGCAATAATAGAAACAAACCTTAAACCATCTATAAATGGAAAGTACTCATTCGAGCTCGTAACCCGCCGTAGATTAATCACACCTGGTTTTTTGCTAAAGATAAAAAATCCTGCTAAATATTGCAGGCCTTGCAAACATCACATTTACTTTTTGTCAACCACAGGTCACGCTGGCTTAACAGTGAATCGGTATAGTCGATGATCTTGTTTTTGTTGCCAATTATTTTGTTGACCAGGTTTTTTCTTTTGGTTTCATCCGAAAGCAGGTATTTTAAAGCCCGGCCCGGCGACTTCTTCAGGTATTCTTTGGTATTGGGATAGCGGCTTAAAAGACGCACACAATAATTTTCATATTCGTACTTTACAGACTCAGGGTTGTAAATAAACACTTCCGCGCCATAACCGATGATAATAGCATCTCCCCCCCACTCATTGTCTATGGCATAAGCCAGGGTGCGGCTTTTGATTTCAATAAGCAGATCTATTCCCTCGCCGGGATTTGCCGATACAGCGAATTCAGTGACACCTTTCCTGAAATTCACGGTTAAAACATTGTCTCCCGAAGCGTCGGTGATCCTGATAGAAAATTGAATGTTTTTTCTAACCGCCTCAGGTATTATATATTGTTTTTGAAGGATGTGTGTTTTGGTTTTTTTGATAATGGTCTGCAGCTCATCGGAGCTCAGCATTTTTAATGTTTTTTTTGTCCTGAT
Source organism: Bacteroidota bacterium (assembly GCA_040386615.1). Taxonomy (GTDB): domain Bacteria; phylum Bacteroidota; class Bacteroidia; order B-17B0; family Aurantibacillaceae; genus Aurantibacillus. The sequence goes on along the minus strand of JAZKFC010000015.1, from coordinate 119,502 downwards.
CTCTTCGGCGTAATCTTCGTCAATAGTGTCAAGTAGGTCTTTAGCTGACTTTTTCGCGTGATAAGGCGACACCTGGTGAAATTGCAGGTCGCTGAAGTAATCGTTGGGGTAAGCTTCAATGACCTTTACGCCGGTACCTCCACCGGTATAAGTCTGATACAGGTCTTTGATCTTTTCCCGTGGAAATTTAATCCTGTTGATCCATCTTTGGTTATCGTCTAACAACACAAAGTCGGTGGCAAATGGAACAGCAAATGCCGGCCGAAGCCCTGAAATTATTTTGCAAAAATTGGTCACAAAAAAAAGTTCCCTGGCCTCCCCTATTTCAATATCGTTTTTTTCAGAGAAATGAACTGTATTTGGAAAGTAAGAAGCCCCGCCGTAGCTGGAAAAAACATAGTCGATTTTTTTCCACCTGCTGTTGATCTTGCTGATAAAATGCGAGATCATTAATGGAGACGCCGACGGAAGCGCGTCATTCACGTTCACAATTACCTCTCCGTTTGCCTCTATCACAATAACATTGTCTAAGTTATTGGAAAGGTAGGTCACCTTGATTTTGTCATTCAAAAAAACAGTTTCTTCGTTCAGTACTTCCTTCACATTTGCAAATCCCAGGTCTTTAAAAAACTCAGTAGTGCCGCCGTACCATGAATAAGGATAAAACAACCGTGCTTTTTGATTAATTGTTTGCAGGCTGGCAGGATGCAGGTGATCTTCGTGCCCGTGAGAATACAATACAATATCAGCGTCGCGAATAAGGTCAGGACTCAGCGATTTCGGAAACAGGTGCCATTGATCGCAATAAGCGGAATCCTTCACCCAGGGATCCGTAACTATTTTTACACCCGCTACTTCTATTAACAGGGTAGCGTGACTGATATAGGTAATTTTCATTTTCGTTTAAAACCCGTCGGGATCTGTAGTACAAATATAGAATTTTAAAAGGCTCTATTTATCGGCCTGAGAGCGGTTTTACAAGGCATCTTAATTTTTACGGACTGCTTATTTTTCAAGAAAAGACCTGATGAGGGCAAACTCTTCAGAAGGCTGCTCTACCTGTGGATTGTGACCGCTATTTTCGAACATCACAAATTTAGCCTGCGGGCAATAGATTTTGTATTTTACCATCATAGATGGCACCGCGACACGGTCGTACCTGCCACCGATAATAAGGACAGGCATTTTCAGGTTCTTCAGATCTTTCCTGAAGTCAAAAGTGCCTATATCGCTTCCCACTATAAAATCACCGTCTTTTCCCACCATTTGATAATATAATTTTGAATTGAATGAATTGGGATAAGGTTTCCTGCCACGACTTTTAAAATTATCGGGATTATACGCGTACAAAAATCCGTAAGGTACCTTACCGTAGAGCTCCTGGTGCACAGGATCACTCGAAATGGCGCCCTTTTCCCTGATCCGCATTAATGAATCCCAAACCTCGGGGTAATTCGTTTTTATTTCGTGATTGGAATTGTTGTCGTTTTCCTGCCACATCACAAAACTGTGAAAGGAATTGGCTAAAATCAAATGCTTTACCTGGTCGGGGTATTTTATCGCGAAACCCTGCGCCACCAAACCCCCGTAAGAATGTCCCAGGATATTGATCTTTGAATAACCCATCGCTATTCTCAGACCGTTCAGATCTTCAATATCCCTGGCGAGTGTATATTCATTCACGTTTTTGGCGGTGTCGGATTTGCCGCGACCGAAACCATCATAATAAACCAGGGTGTTGGTTGACGACAAAGAATCAAAACTTCTTAATCCATAGTGGGTGCCACCGGGACCGCCGGCGATAAAAAATATAGGATCGCCCTTCCCAAAGCTAACAGTCCAGATCTTAGCTCCGTTAACAGTATAGTATTTTCCATCGGTGTGACTAGATGGATAAGGCTGCGAAAATGAAACAAGAGCAAAGAGCGATAGGCAAACTATAAAAATATTTTTTTTCATAAGGGCGTGTGGCTTAATAAACAAATATAATGATCCTTGTCTTAGCAAGGAAATACGGGGCTGTTTAAATGAAAAACGCCCCAAACCGGGGCGTTTAAACAGAAGTTTGATTTTGTTATAAATGGATCACTTCGCCGTAGGCTGCAGCTGCCGCCTCCATAATGGCCTCGCTCATGGTTGGATGCGGGTGAACTGTTTTAATGAGTTCATGGCCGGTGGTTTCGAGTTTCCTGATGGCCACGATCTCGGCAATCAATTCGGTAACGTTGGCACCGATCATGTGAGCACCGAGTACTTCACCGTATTTGGCGTCGAAGATCAATTTAATAAATCCGTCGGAAGCACCGGCCGCCTTGGCTTTACCTGATGCGCTGAACGGAAACTTCCCGACCTTGATCGCGATCCCCGCTTCTTTTGCCCTCTTTTCTGTGAGGCCAACACTGGCTACTTCAGGCTGGCAATACGTACAACCAGGAATGTTATCATAATCAATCGCGTCAACATGCATGCCTTTTATTTTCTCAACGCAGGTAATGCCTTCGGCGCTGGCTACGTGGGCCAGGGCCTGTCCGCCCACACAGTCGCCAATGGCATAATACCCGGCAACGTTAGTGGCGTAAAATTTATCAGTTACAATTTTACCTTTTTCAGTTTTGATACCGGTCTCCTCGAGGCCCAAACCGGTAATATTCGCCTCGATGCCAACCGCAGAAAGTACAATGTCTGCTTCAATGGTTACATTTCCCGAAGCGGTCTTAATATTCACTTTGCAACCATCACCTTTTGTGTCAACACTTTCAACAGAAGCGCTGGTCATCACTTCGATGCCCGCCTTTTTAAACGATTTCTCCAGTTGCTTGCTAACTTCTTCATCTTCAACAGGCACTATGTTCGGCAGAAATTCAACCACCGTTACTTTAGTGCCCATGGTGGCGTAAAAATAAGCGAACTCAACACCAATAGCCCCGCTGCCAACAACAACCAATGACTTTGGTAGTTTCGGTAAAACCATTGCTTCGCGGTATCCAATAATTTTTTTACCATCCTGTGTGAGGTTAGGCAATTGACGCGACCTTGCACCGGTTGCGATGATAATATGCTGACCGTTGATCACGCTTACTTTTCCATCGGCACCCGTTACTTCAACCTTTTTACCGGCTTTCACTTTGGCCGATCCCATGATCACCTCAATTTTATTTTTTTTCATCAGGAACTGAACGCCTTTGCTCATACCTTCTGCCACATCACGGCTGCGCTTGATCACAGCCCCAAAATCAGCCTTAACATTCTCGGCATTGATGCCGTATTCTTTAGCGTGGTTAAGGTATTCGTAAACCTGGGCGCTCTTTAATAGTGCCTTGGTTGGAATGCAACCCCAGTTGAGACAAATGCCGCCAAGGCTTTCTTTTTCGATGATGGCTGTTTTAAATCCCAATTGTGAGGCCCTGATGGCTGTAACATAGCCTCCCGGCCCACTTCCTATAACAATGATGTCGTAATTCATATCTTATTTTAAGGCTCTAAATTAACGTTTTTAATTAATAAGTTTGCCGTTTACATCCATTTCAACCACTTCGTAGCCTAACTTTTTCACTTTGTCGAGATTAGTGGCTTTGTCACCCACCACCACAATGATCATATTGTTGTAAGGAAGGCGGAACCGTGCGATGCTATTCAGGTCTTGTTTGGTAACAGTTTTTAGAACATTGTTCTGCTCTTCCATAAAGTTTCTTGGTAAGTTAAAATCCATGACCTTCTTTAAAAAAGCGAGCTTTTGATTGGGTGATTCATACTTTAAAGCCTCACTTTGGTAGATGGATAATTTAGTGAACTGCAGCTCATCATCAGTCATACCCTTATCAGCGTATTTTTTTAGTTCTTTAAAGATCTCGGTAATTGTGCTGTCAGTAGCATTGGCTTTAAAGCCACCTGATATGGTATAGGGCCCGGCGAATTTTGTCCCCGAAAAACTGCCTCTCACGCCATAGGTCCAGCCCTTCAGTTCCCTGAGTGAAGAATTCAGGCGACTATTGAACGACCCTGCAAAACTAAAATTCAGGATCACACACTTTTGATACATAGGTGCGGCAATAAAAGGAACGCCCATATGTCCCACACGTATCTCGCTTTGCGCCGCATTTTTTTTATCTACAAAATAAATTCTTGTTTTATCAATTTTAGGGATCTCAGGTTCAACCACGTCCACTTTTGGCGTTACCTGTAATTTTGAAAGAAATTCAAGATTTTTTTCTGCCTCAGGACGCACCATTTCACCGATCGCTACAACATGGTAAAGGTTTGATTTCATTTTTTCATAATAGTCCTTTACATCCTGTACCTGGAGTTTGCCAACTGTTTCGGTAGTGCCGATTGAAGGATAGCTCATGATATGTTCAGTGCCATAAAGTACCTTTTTGTACGCGATGTCGGCTGTAGCGGCCGCATTGTTAGGTAGCTGCGCAATCCGGTCCATCTGCCTTTTCTTTTCAATTTCAAATTCTGCATTATCAAACAAAGGCTCATAAAGGCTTTCGTTCACAATTTTAATAGTGGCTTCGAGGTTTTGTTTAAGGCATTGGATGCTGATAGTAATGTCTTCATCGCCTGCTGAAAAATTCACCGACGAACCCATACGGTCGAGCTTGTTCTCAATCTCATCCGCTTTTGTTTTTAAGGTGCTTTTTCCGAGCATGGCTGCGGTCAATTCGGCTAATCCCGATTTTTCTTTGGCTTCAAAGCGGTGCCCGCTTCTAAAAGTCACCAGAATACTTACTTTAGGAATCTCGTTATTAGACACCATGATAATCGGAATATTAGAATTACCAAGCAACTTCACATCCATGTAACCAGGTGCTCTCCATTGGCGCATACCGGGCGCAAGCGGCATTTTAGACCGGTTAAAAATATCCTTTGGCTCCTCATACTTCAGTTTTTTGTATTCAGCGCTTTCGGTTTCAATGGTTCTTTCAGGCATTTTCCAATTGTCGGGCTGAACCTTTAATTCAACTTTACCTTTTGGCAGGCAACTCAGAATCACGGCTGGTTTATTTTTAATGTAGGTTTCGTAAACCCGCATCACATCTTCCTTCGACACACTCATGTAGCGCTCTATCTCGTGTCGCAGGTAATCGGCGTCGCCATAAAAGGTAAAATTCGAGGCCAGTGTGCCGCCTTTGCCTTGTACGGTGCTCAATCGGTTATACAGGTCGCTTTGATACTGTGCTTTATATTTGGAAAGGTCGTCGTCGGTCACACCTTTTGCTTCCCATTTTTTTAAAATTTCCGCCAGGTCCCTGTCGATATCAGCAAGGAGTCTATCGGGATTATTGGCCCTGATCGTTATCTGAAACTGGCCGGCTAATTCCCTGGAATATTGAAAGGCATTAGCTGCCACCGCTTTTCCTGATTCAATGAATCCCTTGTAGAGCGGAGAACCCTGGCTCCCGCTTAAAATTGTAGCCAAAACATCAAGGGCCGCATCATCTTTACTGTTTATATCTGCCGACGGATACGCGTAGTTCACCTGGGGAAATTTGATATTGTCCTCATACGAAATGTAGCGCGTTGACTCCAGTTTAAACGGCGTTATTTTTTGCGCAGTTACCTCGGGACCTTTTTTAATACTGCCAAAATATCTCTCAACCAATTTCATAGCCTCTGCGGTCTTTACATCTCCGGCTATGGTGAGCACCGCGTTATTGGGGCCGTACCAGCGCATATAAAATCTTTTAAGGTCGTTAACATCGGCGCGTTTGAGGTCTTCAATATACCCAATTGTGGTGGTGCTGTAGGGGTGGCCCTGAGGATACAAAGCCTCACCTATTTTTTCGCCAACCAGACCATAAGGCGCGTTGTCGTAGCGCTGGCCGCGCTCATTGATCACGGTTGAACGCTGCACCTCAAATTTTCGCTGGGTTACTGAATCCAAAAGAAATCCCATTCGGTCTGACTCCAACCATAATATTTTTTCGAGCTGATTTGCAGGGCCGGTCTCGTAATAATTTGTCCTGTCTGAATTTGTAGTTCCGTTCATGGTGCCACCAGCCTCTGTCACAATTTTAAAGTGCTGGTCATCTCCAACGTGCTTGGAACCCTGAAACATCATGTGTTCAAAAAAATGAGCAAAGCCACTTCTGCCCTGTTGTTCCCTGGCGCTGCCCACGTGATAGGTAACATCAACGTATACGATAGGGTCGCTGTGATCTTCGTGCACCAGCACGGTTAAACCATTTGGCAGTACAAATTTCTGGTTAGTGATATTTACTTCCGAAGTGCCTGCGGGTGTGGTTTGCGCTATTCCGCTAATAAAACAACAGGCGGCAAAAGTAAAAATGAACAGGGTTTTTTTCATGAATAATTTATTTGGGCAAATATAGTAGAAATGTAAAAGTCGCTCTAGTTATTCACCACAATTCTGTATAATATGTTTTAAAACAATTTAACATGCTTCTGTAATTATACGGGTAATTGTAATTAACTTTGTAGAACATAAAACTTACAAAAATGTATCCAGAAGCGATCGTGAATCCAATGAAAGCCGAGTTAACCACTGCGGGCTTCACAGAACTATTAAATCCCGAAGATGTTGAAAATGCAGTAAAATCAGAAGGTACTGTGCTGGTGGTAGTTAATTCTGTTTGTGGCTGTGCCGCGGGCGCTGCTCGTCCGGGCGTGAGAAAAAGCCTTGAAAATGGAAAAAAACCATCAAAACTAACCACTGTTTTTGCAGGATTTGATATTGAAGCGGTTAACCAGGCGCGTAAACACTTTATGCCCTATCCGCCAAGCAGCCCTGCAATAGCATTATTTAAAAACGGTGAATTGGTTCATTTTGTTGAACGTCATAACATTGAAGGCCATAATGCCAACGCCATTTCAGAACACCTGAAAGCCGTTTATGATGAATTTTGTTAAAAAAAATTAATACTATGCAAAAAAAAGGCGCTTTTTAGCGCCTTTTTTCATTTTGTTTAGGTTACTTTGTATAAAATTTAACAGTTTAAACTCTATTCTTATGAAAAAATTCAAAATTCTGGTCGCAGGGGCTCTGCTCTCAATTGGTACTATGACCTTCACAGGTTGTAAAAATGATCCCGAAGTTGTTAAAAATCCACTGGCCGACAGTCTTGCTGCAGTGAATGGGAATTTAAGCGGGCAGCTCAATGAAAAAGAAGCCGCGCTGCAGGAATTTATTACTTCGTTTAACGAGATTCAGGAGAATTTGAATACGATTAAGGAAAAGGAAAAAATCGTTACAATCGAATCGGGCAAGGGTGATGTTAAAAGCAAACAAGGACAGATCAAAGAAGACATTCAGTCCATTTATGATCTCATGGCCAAAAACAAAAACAGGATAGGTTCACTGACCAAAAAGTTAAAAGACAGCAATCTTAAACTGGATGGTATGGAGAAAATGATCGAGAACCTGCAGATGTCTATAGATCAGAAAGACGCTGAAATTGCGGATTTAAAAACCAAAATGGAAGGTTTGAACATTGAACTTTCAAGCCTAAATACCAATTACCAGGCAGTTAGCGCTGAAAGTGCCGGAAAAACCGAAATGCTTAACACTGCTTATTATGCGATTGGCACTTCAAAGGAACTAAAAGAGAAAAAAGTGATCTCACGTGAAGGCGGTTTTGTTGGTCTTGGTAAAACAACTACAGTGAACTCTGACTTTAACAAAGAGTATTTCACTAAAATTGATGTAGAACAAGCTTTAACGATTAATATTGGTGCTAAAAAAGCAAAGATCATTACTACTCACCCTAAAAATTCATACAAACTGGTTGGCGAAAAACCAATTGAAAAACTTGAGATCACCAATCCTAAGGAATTCTGGAGCGCATCCAAATACCTGGTGATTGTGATAGACTAATTTTTTTGTTAAAAGACATTTAAAAAGGCTTCCAAAAGGAAGCCTTTTTTTTTGCAATCACCGCATAGGGCTGGTCTGCGGCCTTAAACAGGGGATTTTTGAATTCTTTAAAAAAATTAACCACCTCAAAACTCCAATCACTTATCATGCAGAATTAGTCAACCGCCTTGCAAAATGCTTGGTATTCAATATTTTTTTATCTTTGGCGCTATAAACTTAAACCCTAAAAAATGAAAAAATTATTATTGGTCGCTGCGCTTGCTTCTTTTGCAATGACTTCATGTAAAAAAGAGTATAACTGCGTGTGTACCACCACTTCCCCGGCAGGAACTACTGAGGGAACTACAAATTTAGGTAAAATGACGAAAAAAAATGCTGAGGCCAAATGTAACGAAGCCGATGCCTCTTACACGTATGCAGGCAGTCCATTTACAACGGAATGCGCTATCAAATAATTTAATTTTAAGACAGCGATATTATATTTTATCAAAATTTTAAACCAAAAAAAACAAAACACAGCAAGGAAAAAAAGTCTGCTATTAGCGGCAGTTGCGTGTATGGCAATGACCTCTTGTAAAAAAGACTACATATGCCAGTGTACATATACAAAAAAATTCGTGCTAAATAATATGTCTAAACCGGACGGTTCACCAACTACAGTTTCAAATACAACCGGCAAAATGAAAGAAGATGAGGCCAAAAAAAAGTGTGAACTATACAATGGCACAGTAATAACGAGCAGCCCAAAAGACCCTACTCAGTATGGTTCTACAACTACTACTGATTGCAAACTTAAATAATTTAACACCCGTCATCTTTTGAGCCATCCCACAACCTGCCCGGGGATGGCTTTTTTATTTCCATTCCTTTCCGTTTATGATTACCTTGTTTATCAAATGACTGCCAAACGCATAGGGCAGATAAGCCAGGCTGCTGATCTCATTTGTGATCACCAGGTTGGCTAATTTTCCACGGGTAATTGTTCCCACCTTTTTTTCAAGCCCCATTGCATAGGCGCTGTTTACCGTTATCGCGTTAAAAGCTTCCTGGGGTGTTAATTTATACTGGATGCAAGCCATGCTCATCACCAGTTTCATGTTTCCACTTGGGCTGCTACCGGGATTGTAGTCGCTTGCAAAAGCAACCGGCAAACCGGCGTCGATCATTTTACGCGCAGGAGGAAGCGGAAGACCAAGAAAAAATGCGGCGCCGGGCAGAATGGTTGGCATGGTATAGGCGTTCTTCAATGATAAAATATCCTGGTCATTGCAAAATTCAAGATGGTCTACACTAATGGCACCGCAACTCAGGCCTGCCTGGATACCACCGCTATTGCTCATCTGCTCGGCATGTACTTTTGGAATAAGACCATATTTTTTACCGGCTTCAAGCACCCGTTTTGTTTCATCGGCAGTAAAATAACCCTGTTCGCAAAACACGTCAATAAAATCGGCCAGGTTTTCGGCCTTGATGGCAGGCAACATCTCATCAACCACCAGGTCGAGATATGCTTTCTTGTTATCCTTAAATTCGGCGGGAACAGCGTGAGCGCCTAAAAAAGTAGAAGTAACAGGTATATAACCGAGGACCTTGAGTCTTTGAATAACCCTGAGCATTTTTAATTCGTTCTCAAGATCGAGACCATAACCACTTTTAATTTCGATAGCGCCGGTGCCTAGCGAGATCACTTCCTCCAGGCGCTTTTTAGCCTGTTCAAATAAATCGTCTTCGCTGGTTTCACGCAACTTAGCCACAGAATTTAAGATCCCCCCTCCCCTTTTAGCGATCTCCTCATAACTCAAGCCGCTGATTTTGTCTTCAAATTCCTTTTCCCTGTTGCCGGCATAAACAATATGCGTATGACTGTCGGCAAAGCAGGGCATCACCATTTTTCCGGCACAATCAATTACCGTGAGATCCTTCCAGTCGGTAATGCCCGGAAAGTCTTCCATTTTTCCAAAATCGGCGATCAAGCCCCCGTCGCAAGCCAGCCAGGCATTGTCAACGGCAGGTACCAGGTTCATCTCTTTTCCCGACAGTTTTACCGGTGGCTGCTCATAAACGCCGAACAGGTTTTTTATATTTTTTAAAAGTAATTTTTGCATCGTCAAATATAATTTGAAGATACAGATTTCCGATAAACCCATAAATTATATTTACTTTTGAAATTACATGGCAGGCAATTCATTTGGAACAATTTTTAAACTGGTGAGTTATGGTGAGAGCCACGGCCCTGCCATTGGCGGCATTATTGAGGGCTGCCCTGCCGGGCTTAAAATTGATTTTGATTTTATACAAAGTGAATTGGACCGGAGAAAACCCGGGCAATCAGGCATAACAACCCAACGGCAAGAGGAAGACCGCGTGGTATTCCTTTCTGGCATATACGAAGGTGTGACTACCGGAACCCCCATTGGTTTCACGATCCAGAACAAGGACCAAAAAGAAAAAGATTACGATCACCTCAAAGAAAATTACCGTCCCTCACACGCCGATTTTACCTATGAAAAAAAATATGGCCTGCGTGATCACCGCGGCGGCGGAAGGAGCAGCGCCAGGGAAACGGCCTGCAGAATTGTAGCTGGCGCCATCGCAAAAACAATACTTCAAACCCAGGGTGTTACTATTAACGCTTTTGTGAAGCAGGTTGGCAAAATAAAACTGGAAAAAAATTTCGACGAGGTCGACCTTACAAAAACAGAATCAACAATTGTTCGCTGCCCTGACCCCGAAACGGCAGAAAAAATGATCGCTTACATAGAAGAGATCAGAGACCTGGGTGACAGCATTGGTGGTATTATCCAGTGTGTTGTTCAAAACGTGCCCGTAGGTCTTGGTGAACCGGTGTTTGATAAATTGCACGCGGTGCTGGGTCATGCCATGCTCAGCATTAACGCCGTAAAGGGTTTTGAAACCGGCAGTGGTTTCGATAGCGTCAACTATAAGGGATCTGAACTCAACGACGTGTTCGAAAACGATCATAACACGATAAAAACAAAAACAAATAACAGCGGCGGCATCCAGGGTGGAATCAGCAATGGCATGCCCGTATATTTTAACGTGGCTTTTAAACCGGTGGCCACAATCATGAAAGACCAGGTGTCGGTTAACAATAAAGGCGAAAACGTAACCCTGGCGGCAAAGGGCCGTCACGATCCCTGTGTGTTGCCCAGGGCAGTGCCAATTGTTGAAAGCATGGCGGCAATAGTGATCGCTGATTTTTTATTGCTGAACAAGTGCAGCAGGCTGTAAGAAGCTATTTTCTCTTTGAGATGACCATGCAGGTAAACCTGCTGATACATGCCAGTTCATTTTTATCGTTGTAGATCCTGATTTCCCACACATGCACTTTGCCGCTCACCCGCACAGGCTTGCAGATGGCGCTAACTGTTCCCTCAGTAACGGCAACAAGGTGATTGGCGTTAATTTCAACCCCCACCCCAATAAATAATTCACGGTTTACACAACACCAGCTGGCAATACTGCCGATGGTTTCGGCAAGGGCCACTGACGCGCCCCCGTGCAAAAGTCCAAAGGGTTGTTTGGTAGTATGATTCACCGGCATGGTTGCCACCAGGTAGTCATCCCCTATTTCGGTGACCACTATCCCCATGGTTTCGGCAAGGGTACCAGGGCTAAGATTATTTAGCAAATCAAGATTAATATCGCCGTGCCAGATCCTGCTCATTGTTTGAGGTTGACTGTTTAAAGATTCAATTTTCATAATAATAGATTTTCATCAGGGCCGTATCATTTACAAAATCTATTTTAATGATGCTCACCCGGTGAATATCGAGGCCAGTCCTCGATCTCAGATCACTGATCAGTTCGTTTTGACGGTGGGGCTGAATGAGCTGGATATTATCGAAAGTGACCATTTTTACACTTTCCCGGTTAAAGAACAACTTACTTTCGAGTATGAAGGCGATAAACACGACCATGCTATTGATAAACACAAGGAAGAGATACTCATAAATGTCACCCGCGTCTTTAATCTTTGTTACCGCGCAAATCAAGCCCATGGCAATCACGAGAAATAAATAGCTCATGTCTTTGATGCTTATTTCTTCGGTGCGGTAACGCAGCATGCTGAATACAGCGAATAATCCAAAGGCGGCCCCCATGCTCAGATCAACTTTGTTCAGTAAAAAACAAATCAGGAATATAACCACGTTAAATACAAAAAAGGTAAAATCAAGATCAGTCTTTTTGTACTTTGGATAATAAACGAGTTTTACAAGTACAACAACTGCCGCAAGATCTATGAGCAACCGCAAAAACAGTTTTAAGGATATTTTCTGAAGGGCGTCAAGATCTGAAACTCCTATTGCATCTGACAGTTGAAGAAGCATCACAGCTAAAATTTTTCGGGGTTATTTTTTTCGAGGTCTTTAATGGCCATGTCAAAGTTAACAAATTCTATCTTGTTGGTTTTTAAATATTCAACCAGCCAGATATACCATTCGAGCCAGGTATTAAAGGAATGCGAAAAATAACGGTCATGAAAATCTATGCCCAGGTATTTCAAATTCTCTGCTGCTGCCCGGTCAATCAGTTGTATTGTTTTTTCTTTCGATTTTTCAAGGTTCAGCGATTGCCATTTTTTTCCGTTTTCGATTACCCAGCCATCCATGATCTGAAACGGGAACTCCCACATTTGGCCTATTTTATATGGGTTTTTAAAGGCATACTCCGTGCTGTCGTATCGGTAGCCGGCCTGTTCCAGCAACTGGTAGGTCTGTTGATTGTTGCGCACATAATGCATCCTGATGCCAAAATTTTTGGTCTGTGTCAGAGAAATAAAAAGTTCAAATTCTTTTTTTATTGAATCCAGGTTGTCGAAATCAATCCCGTGAATCCCGATCTCACAATTCCTGCTTTTCATTTGTTCGATCCATAAAAGAGCCGCAGAATTGGAATAGTTGAGACCAATGCCTTTGTTAACGGCGATAAAAAAAGAAGAGGGAATTTTATTAATATTGTTGAATGTAATGAGTTCGTCAACATTCTGCCATTTATTTTTAAAAAAATCGGCCCATCTCAGCATGTATTCACGCATAGAGATCTTGCCGCTGAACAATTCAATATGCATACGCGTCATGAATTTAGGGATAATGGCATCCTTAAAAAGGTGTTCAAATACGGTGATATGATCAATATCGTGTGATATTATGGCCTTCATATCCTTTTCTTTAAGTGCAAAGCTAAATAATAAGTGAGAGTTCTCTGTAAAATTGCGTGCCAAACAATTTCGTAGTTGTATTGCGCAGCAATTTTTGAATAGGCTTCGAGCATTGTTCTAAAGTCGACATTTTCGGGCTTTGTTGTATGGTAGAACGCTTTTCTTCTTGCAAGGTGCTCTTTATTAAAAAGATCAGGATACTTCACTTTCCATTTTGAGCTGGCAAACGGAATCACGTTTAAATTTACTACACATTCGTCCTGCATGACATTAAACAACAAAGGAAAAATCTCGAAATTTTCGCAGTAATTACCAAACAGCCCCTGGTGCGTATCAACATTGATAAAATTAAATTGGTGTTTACACCTGGTTATTTCCTCAAAAGAATTTGTGATCCGGATTGTAGCGCGTGGTAGATTCCGGCGCAGTGGAGCGCGGCAATCTTCACTTATCTCCCAGGCTTCGTGATAAGCGGGATAATGTTTGTAAGCTCTTGCCTGCAAGGTCCCTGTAAACGCGAAGGCTTCAAGCGCATGACAATTTTTTAAGGGAAAATGTCTGTTGATGGTATTAATAATGCCATAAATCGGGTACAACTTAAGCGAATGAAAGATGGCCTGTTTTATTTTGTGAAGAATTTTTTTCATGCGCCTAAAGCGGGTTATGTCTTTTTATTTTAAGCAGTATATTCAGAAACGGACTGATCTTCTGAACGTTAAAATAAGGTGTTAATTCGCCTCCAAACTCCCTGAAGTAGCGTTCGATAGCCGGGTTCATAGAACCTTCAAAATCAAAATACTCCAAACCCAGGGCTTTTGCTTTTAAAATACTCTGCCACATGCACGAAACCCCCGCGCCGTGGTGCTTGTTCTCGAAATTAAATCCTCCAAAAATATAAACAGCCTTGCTTTTGGTGACAACACAAAATGTGGCACCAACGGGCAACTTGTCCTGGTAGGCCACAAAAGAAAAAGTGTTTGTTTTAGCTGCCAAAGAGGCCAGGATGTTCTTAATAATGGAAAGATTTTTCGCGATAAAATTCCGCGACAGGGATTGTATTATTAATGAATAGGCCAGTTCAGGATCAGAGGTTTCAGTGATCACCAAACCATCCTTTATTGCTTTATTAATGCTTTTTCTTTTTTCAGAAGCCAGATTGTTCCATAGGTCCTCCTCCGTCCCCTTTAACGCCAGCAGGTACGAATAACGGTTGCGGGAAAGAAATTTATTCCATGTAAAGGGCTGTGTATCGGTAACTTCTTTGGGTAAATTGATGTTGATGTAATGCACGTTAAGGTCATCAAAATACTGTGCCAGTTGCTGAACCACTTCCTTATTAAACGAGTTTTTTCCCACTACCGACTCCGAAGGATTTACGTAAAAAAGCCCGATGTCAGGCGAAAATGGCGGGGTAATGATAAATTTAAAGACGGATTTTTTGAAACTGAAATAGAAAAAACAACCTATCACATCGTTGTTATTGTTCAGGATAGCACATTGAGTGATCTGCCGCTCGGGATAATTGTTTACCCAGGCGGCGCCGTTAAAAACCAGTCCGTGCTTTTCAATGAAAGCCTGCAGTTTGGAATACACCCCTGAATTCTTATCAACGCTTTCTATCTTCAAAACAGTTCTCTTTTTTTGAATTTCAGAATTATCTCAATAGGTAATTTTGCTTTATTAACCGTGTAATACGGCACCAGCTCAGGACCAAAACTCCTGAAGAATTTTTCGACTCCTTTTAACATGGAGCCTTCAAAATCGAAAACGCTGCAGCCAAGATCCCGGGCCTTTTCGATGCTGCGCTGCACCAGTAAATTATTAACGCCGGCAACGCGGGCCTGCTTGTTAACGCCTCCCAACAGGTAATAACATGTTTTTTGGTCGTAAATACAAAATACGGCGCCCAGCAATTGACTATCCTTTTCGGCTTCCAGACTGAATGAATTTGTATTGTCTGAAAAATTTAACAGAATGTTACGCAGCTCTTTTTCATAAATATTGGCATCCGTTGAACCAAGGGATCCAACAAAAAAATCGTAGAGTTGCTGCTTGCTAATAGAATTCTCACTGACACTTACCTCTTCTTTTATGGCTTTGTTTATCACATTCCGGTTTTTGGAATCAAAATTGCCTTTAATCACCTCCATACTCTGGGTGAGATCTACCTGGTAGGTATAGTTCGGAACCACTTTATACTTGTCCCAGATAAAGGGCTGTAAATCTTTGATATAAAAGGGAAAAGCCAAAATCAACAAAGCGCTTTTCTGACCTGACAAAAACCCGCAGATCTCGCTCATTACTTCTTTTGAAAAATTATTTACCGAAGAATTATTTTTACTCTCCGACACAAAAAACAGCCCGCAATGAGGTGTATAAGGCGGCAATTTCAAAAAAGTAAACCCGTACTTTTTGGTTTTCATAAAATAAAAACCACCTATTAGCTGATGTTCATCCTTAAAGATGCCAATAATAGTAAGTGAGTCGCCATAAACAGACAGCCATTTCCTGGATCCAAAAACACCTGTGGCGGGGCCTGATTTTTCAGAATACTCTTGTATATTTATTGGCTTAAGGATCAAAATATTTTTTTAAACTGCTGCAGGAAGTTTAACCATTAACTCTTTATAAGCGGAGATCATTTGCTTCAAATTTTCGTTCCAGTTATAATTTTTCACTACGTGCTCGCGTGACCGGGTTGCTATTTCGGCATACATTTTTTTATCGGTAAAAAGTTGTTCCATAGCGGCTGATGTTTGATCAACGTTACCCACCTCTACTTTTATACCAAGTGATTGATGGTTCACAATCTCTTTCAGGCCTCCTACGTTTGTAACAATAACAGGTTTTTCACACGCCATTGCCTCAATGATGGAAACCCCAAAACTTTCGTATTCGCTGATGTTCACCAAAACGTCGATCATGTTATAGTGTTTACTTATCTCAGCAAACGGAATCCTGCCGGTGAAGGTAACCCTGTTTTCTATCTGAAGTGTAGCGCAAAGCTCCTTCAATTGCTTTTCGGCGGTACCCTCCCCTATCACCAGCAACCTGAAATTTGGATGTTTTTGATAGGCGGAAGCAAAGGCCCTGATTGTAACATCAATATTGTAGAGCGGTTCAAGCGGTTTAATGCTGCCAATAACAAATTCTCCGGCTTCAAATATGGTATCCACTTTCCGGGGACTAAATTTCTCGATGTCGATGCCAAATGGAATGACAGACACCGGTTTTTCAGTGACTTTTTTAATGTATTCGGCGATGGTATTTGATGTGGCACATAACAGGTCGGCCATTTTATAATTAAAGCCCAGTATGGACTTAGCAACGAAGTTCTTATTCGGAAATTTCATCACATCTGTTCCCCAGGAGGATATGATAAAGGGATGAAAATTACTCAGCGCGCCAACAAGACCATAACTCGTAGCATAGTGCGCGTGCAAAATATCGGGTTTAAAATGTTTGATTATTTTTTTTAAAACGGATACGTATTTCAGGTAGGCCAGTTTGGTGAGCGTTTTCTCAGCGTTAATTTTCTTTTCGGGCTCAAAAAAAACGGTGATATTCTTATGCTGATACCATTCGTAGGCAGCCTTATTAAAACTAAAAAGGCCAACTTCCAGTCCGCTGTCAGCTAAGCCCAGCGCCCACTTCTCAGTATGCTCACTGTATGTATCAGACAAAAGAAGAACTCTCATGTACGCGGGAATAAAAGATGTTTCATTAATCTGAGTTTTGAAAACCAGGTAAGATAATCATACCATTTTCTTCCGTATTGTTCGCTGATAATTAATTGCTCCCTGATAAACTGTACAGTATTGCTTCCAGTTTTAGACAAACTGTAAAACCTGAATTGTGACACCGGAAAGTCACATTTATAAATTATAGCGTTGTTCTTTAACAAACGCAGGATATATTCATAATCGAAACAGCACGAGAAGGCCGACAGCAGCCCCACACGGCGGGTAAAACCCATTTTAAACCAGGAACCGGGCTGAAATACTGCCGGTTCTTTTTTTATCAGCAGGTCAAGGGAAATGTCCCAGGTACCTATATATTTAATGGCCTTTTGTTTTTCATCAATATAAGTAACGCCTCCATAGATGTAGTCGATACCAGGGTTTGCCTTTAAAATCTCCACCACTTTGAAAAAGCCTTCAACTTCGAGCAAATCGTCGGTATTCAACCAGGTCCAGTAGTCACCACCTGCTTTTAGTATGCCCTTATTGATAGCGTCGTACTGACCGAGGTCCTTCTTTATTTCTACGTAATCGAGCTGATTTTCGTACTTTTTAATAATTGCCTGTACCCTGGCGTTAGATTCTGAGTCAAATATGAGAATTTCAACAATAATATTTTTTGAAAGTGCCCTATGTTTTATTTCCACCAAATTCTCAAGTGTTTGTTGAATAAAACTTTCCTGATTAAAAGATGGTACTATCACCGAAAATTTCATTTGTCGCCTTATCAAAAAATAGTAAGCGTAAATTTAACATTTTAGTTGAAATTAAAGCACTTAATTCGAGTAAAACAGGCTAAAACCAGCTCAATTTTCAGCCGCGCAGCTTTTCCAACAGCCCGAGATAAAGTCCATCAAGCTTTTTAAATAATAGTCCGGGATATTTTTTTTGTAAAAGGCCGTAAACGCTTTTATCATCTGCTGATACAATATTTTTAAAGGCCACGAAACTCTTATACTTCACGTAAAGTTTTAATTTAAAAACCTGAAGTGGTTGCAGGAAATTTCTAAATTGTGCGAATTCAGGCTTGGTCAGTAATTTTAGCGCGTAAAAAAGTGTTTCAATATAATCCAGGCGGTAATTACCCCCGGCAATATTTTTCTCTGTTGTAGAATTCGCGTGGATCCGAAACCCACATAATTGTTCAGGAATATATATCAGGCCATAATTGCTGGCGGCCCTCAGGAAAAACTCAAGGTCGCAGATCTGTTTTAATCCATCGTCGAATTTCCCAAGGGCGCTTACCATAGTTTTTTTAAACATTGTGAGCGAAGGTTCGGCTATAAAATTAAGGGAGATGTTTGAAGCCGCGATTCGTGCAATAGTAGACGCCGGAAAAAACGGAGAGTTGTAATGTCCGGTATTTTCAAGGGTGCGGACCTGATTTGTATAATACTCCCTTTCTTCCACTGTGACTGCTTTGTCGAGAATAAAATTTCTTTTGCAAACGATCAGGTCACTGTTTTTTCCGGTATGGTCATAAAAACGCTGCAAACAATCAGGATACATTACATCGTCCTGGAATAAAAATTTGATCCAGGTACCCGAGGCCAGGTCCAGACACCTGTTCCAGTTGCCCACCAAACCAATGTTTTTTTCATTCTTATGAAACTTAATAAAGGCATAATTTTTCTGATACTGTTCTATTATCGCTTGTGTGTTGTCGTTTGACCCATCGTCGCAGACAATGACCTCAAAGTCCTTAAACGATTGCGAAACACAGGAATCCAGGCATTCCTTCAAATAACGCTCACCGTTAAAGGTTGGGATACAAATGCTTATGATGGGGCCTGGCATCATTACTTTTTCTCTTTACTGAACACGTGTAAAATTAAAATTCCAAAGCGTTTTGTCTCATACGCCAGCTTCGTAGAAATCCTCATCTTTGACCGTGCTTCACTCATTAGTTTTTCGAAATCCAAAATGAGATCAGCATTTACCTTTTTGATTAATTTAATATAATGGGAAGGATTGATCTTAAAATTCATCCTGGCAAGCGTAAACATCTCATCCTTTCTGTAAGACGAAAACATAATTTTCTTTTTTATCAGGGGAACACCTTTTTCGAGGTGATAATTAATACAATGATAATATGGACTAAATTCGCCTCTGTAGCCGTTGTTGTCGATGTAGGCCGCCATTTTCATCCCCTTCGAAAGAAGATAAGTGCTCAGCCCTACTTCATACCTGATTATCACTTCATTGATTGTTTTAAGCAGCCCGTTTCCCATGAAATAATCATGTACATGGCTTATGGCACGTTGATTAATGACAAGAAAGTAAGATTGCAGGTGAGGTGCTATTGCTTCAGAAAATGTCATGCCCTGGAAATCAGCATCGTTACCCTTCGACCAGTTTACAAATCCCGTTAAGGGTTTAAACAGTATACAAGAGTCATTAACAAGCGCAACTTGGTCATAAGCAGAGGTATCGTACCTTTGAAAGGCTTTGTACCACAAACCAAAATCAAAACCCTCATTTTGATCAGTTGTATATCGGATATTTTGTTTTGCGAGAAAATCAATCGCCGGTGCCGATAAATCATTGCCGGAATTGAGAAAAACCACGTCTGTAAAATGGTTTTTTAGTTCCTTCAGATATACTTCAACGTAATAGGGCAGCGCCGGCTCAGTATAATAAGAGGCAAAAAAACAAATTGATTTCATTACTGCCCCCGGTTAAATAGTTTCTTTATAAAGCGAAAGGGCTTCAAAAAATTAGCACCCAGATGATAGTCACGCGAGGCCATTAAAGCCGTGCTTTCTTTTAACAAAATGTGATTTTCGAAAAGAAGGTCCGGTACAGAAAAGACCTTTTGATAAAGTTCGGTATGATTTTGAAAGATCTGTTTTCTTAGTCTCCGCTGTTTTTCTTCGTTCAGGCTGTTATTTCTTGATTCGGGCCTGATCCGGTAATAAAACAGGATTTCCTTTATCTTATAAACCTGGCCGCCATTTTTTAATAACTTAATCCAAAAGTCCCAGTCTTCAAAACCTTCCTTCATGTTTTCGTTGTAACCACCTGCCGCTTCAAAATCAGACTTTCGGTACAGGGCGGTGCAAAATATTGAATTTTCTAACAGAAGCCCCTTGAGAGAATACTCGGGTAAGGTCCATTGTCTTTTCTGAGCTCCGAATAATTCAGCGTCACAATAAACAACTTTGATGTTTTTGTCTCCTTTAATTATCTTAACCGCTTTTTCAATGTACGCCGGCGCTATCTTATCATCAGAATCGAGGGGCAGGATGTATTCACCTTTGCTGAGTTGAACGGCTGTGTTCCTGGCAAATGAAACACCCTTCTGTTCAATAAAATGATAATGAAACCGCGAATCCTTCGATACATAAGCCTTTACAATGGTGCCGGTATCATCCGTAGAACCGTTATCCACAATTATGCATTCCCAGTCGCTGAAAGATTGGGCAAGCACGCTATCGAGGGTTTCACGGATATAACTACCGTGGTTATAAGCCGGAATAATGATAGACACGATTGTATTTTTGCCGGAATCCATTAATTTTTATCGCTATAATTTAATCCAATCCTTAGGGATCAGGTCTTTGGTGTTTATACTTTTATCTGCGAACCAGTGCTCGGGCGAAATTACAATTTTGTGCCTGTTTTGATTCAACCAGGCGCCCCACCAGCTAAAGCTGCTGTTTGCTATAATATTGTGTTTGCATAAACTCATCAACTGCAAATCAAAAGCGCTATCCTTCCCTGTATTAAAATCAATGTACTCACAATCATTTGCCGGCTTCAGATTTAACTTTACCCAGGCAATATCATCTGAAAAAACAAAGAACTTAAGGTCGTTATATATATTATTCAGGTAATCTATTGCTTTATGATAATAGTCAAGTTGTAAGTTCCCATGAAACTGACTGGAAATTGGATTGCTGATATAATCACCTCTGCGCACATGCAAACTTACAGAATTTGAGTTTAAAATCAGGTTTTTCATAGCACGCACTTTTTCACTCTCCGGCCTGTTCACTACCAGTTCATCCAGTAAAATACGCCTGCTCCCGGCAAAATATCTCTCCGATTGCCAGAAGCCGTTTAAATAAGTGTTTTTGGGAAAGGAAAAAACAGCGGCGTCAAACTCAAAGCTTTTTTCATTGGCTACATGCTTTGCGGAAAATAAAAAAGGCAGGTACTTTTGCAGAACCGGGCGATTGGTAAAGAAATCAACCTCACCGATTGAACACAGTTCATAATCGATTTTAAAAACATCCAGTTCAAAATTCCGTTTGGTATGAAGATCAGAATCTTTATTCAGAAATGAAAGGTCCAGTTTTAACGTGGTATTATGCTGAATAGCCAGAGTCTTTCCAGTCGCATACTGAAAAAGTTGGTTTCCCAGGCCTCCCATGAGTTTAACAATTATCACGCCTTGTTTTCAGATATTAAATCGGAGTACGCTTCATGAAACAGGGTTTTGCTAAAAGTAGCAACAGCATATTCATACGCGTTCTCCGAAAGTTTTGTCAATTCATTCCTATTTAAGTCAAGGTACTTTATTTTTTCCTCAAATTCAAAAAGTAAGCCATTTTCATTGGTTGCGTTGATAAGCACGCCGTTAAAATTTGTTTTAATATGTTCAGGGATACCGCCAACAGCGGTAGAAACAGGTACAGCGCCATGCATCATGCCCTCCATAAAAACCATGGGAAATCCCTCCCGCGTTGAAGCAATGATGATAACATGAAATTCATCATACAACAGTTTTAGTTGTTCATCGTCGTTAATTTCACCGTGAAAAATACAATATTGCCATAACGTTTGGGGAATTGCCGGTTTTACATCCCCTACAAAATGAAATTCAATTCCAGTACCCGAAAGATTTTTAGCGAGCTGAGCGATCAGCGTCACCCGTTTCTCTTCCCCTCCCCTGCCAACGTATGCCACTTTCAAACTACCGTTCTGCTTCTTTTGCAGGTACTCCCTCTTTTCAGCGAAATTATGAATAACTGAGATCCTGTCGGCGTACGTCGTCTCAATATTGTTTTTTTTGTAAAGTTCCTGCAAATCGTTTTTTGTCTTTGCATTGATAACTACCCGGTGGTCCAGTTTTTCAACGTAGGGCAAACTCCACTTTTCGGGGCCGCTTTCATAACTGTGCACAAAAGCATGAAGCAAATCAATAATTACCGTTTTGGGCGAAAGATAAGGGATGGAATCGTAGAAGAACGGTGAATTGCAGCCAAAATACCTGAGTCCCGGCGAATCGGCGCTCATAGCGGAAATTTTCCTGAACAGCCATCTTTCTGTAAATCCAAGTTTAGCGAGTTCGCTTATTTCAAAAACAATTGAATACTGTGAGAATTTATTGTAAAACGCATTGTTGCTCGAGCCAGCCGTTATTAATGTAATTGCGTTTTTTTGGCCAGCCGCTTCCACTATCGATGCATGTACACGCTCTGCCCCGCCTGTATGAAAAGATGGAAAAACATAAACGACGTCAATATTTGGTTTCAGTGCCTTAAATTTTTTGAACGAGGCAATAATTTGTTTTAGAAAGAGTTTTTTATTTACCGTTCTCAATCTTGAACTAAACGAATAAAAACCCGGTGAGATTTTTTTTAATAACCATCTCGAAAGGTCCTTAAAGGAAGAAACAAAAACCTTTACATCTGTTTGCCTGAAATTATTTGTAAAGAGTTTATATTTTACATACTTGATTTTAAACGCGAGTATTTTTTTATCCACGCCTGATTTATTGGCAAAGGCTGTTGTGCTCACTGGGTGTTGACGGTATAATAGTAAGGGCTCAGCCAGTTTTGCAATGCCTAGTTTCTGCGATAATACAGAAAGCCACAAACCCCAATCTTCATTGTTCTTAAATCTTTCGTTATAACCTATACGCCTGGCAGTTTCGGTACGCATCATCACAGTAGGTTGTCCGATACAATTAATAACCGGTAAGGTGTCGGCGATGTCTTTTTCGCTCACACAGGAGTAGTCTTCGGGCCAAACACCTGATTCCTCACCTCCGGGACTGATTAAAATCAACCTGGTGGCTAAGATGGCTATTTCAGGATGTTCGTCGAGAAATTTTACCTGTTTCTCAAATCTTTGCGGCAAACTTATGTCATCTGCGTCCATATTGGCGATATAAACACCACTTGCCATCTGCAGGCCCTTATTCCTGGCGCTGATAATTCCCGAATTTTTTTCGTTATTAACCAACCTGATCCGGGCGTCCTTAAATCCTTCAATAATTTCACGGGAATTGTCGGTAGAACCGTCGTTAATAATAATAAACTCAAAGTCACTGTAGGTTTGATTCAGAATGCTGTTGATCGCTTCTTCAAGATACAATGAAGCGTTATACACGGGCATTAAAACCGTAATCCTCGTATTTATATTTTTAGTCAGTGTAACTATTATTACCTGTTAAATCGCAAAAAAGATTTTATTTTCGTTTTTAAGGACCTTCTCTTTCTTGCTTTGGTAAAAGCCCTGATTTTCAACGGTTCAAAGTAGTTTAAATTCGCGTATAACTGGTCGCCGGCAATATTATTCACGGTATCGAGGATGTTAACGAAATTATTTCTTTTCATAAATGCTTCCACGTCGTTTTTAAGGGGCTGGTTTTTATACAACTCTACCGCCTCCACCTCCATCCAGATCAGTTTTATTTTATTCAAAAAACTTCCCGCACCTTCAAGTACCATCAATTCAGCCCCTTGTACGTCGATATGCGCGAAATCAATCGTAGTGATTTGTTTTGCTTTCGCGTATTCATCCAATCTAATGGTATCTACTTCAACGGTTTTATTAAAACGCAGCCAGGCTGTGTGCTTTTTCATTTCCTCGCCGGGAGGCAGTAAAGAGCTTGATTTGTTGCCAAAATCCCATTCTTCAGTTCCAGCGTCTTCAGGTCGTCCTTCAGATAAAAAGAACTCTGCAACGCCATTTGAATTGCTTAAGGCAATATTTTCAAGGATAATATTTTCACGCTGGTATTTTTTGATAGATCGTTGCCCTATAGCGATATTGTCGGCTCTGGGTTCAAAAGCGTAAACCATCGCATTCGGGAAAAGCGATGAATAACGAATCGAATCCTCAGCCTCACAGGCTCCGATATCGAAAACATTTTTTACTTTTTCCCTCTCAAGCAGAAACAGTAATTCGTATTCGATGTCAATGGGGCTATTGATGTACTTATCTCTGTTAAACATTCAGCTAAAAAATTCTTTTATTAAAAACAAATAAGATTTGATTCACCTTTTACCTGGTCTTCCATATCTTTTCTTCAACAAAAACCGAGTTGATATAAGTGTCGGCGTACAAAAAATAACCCTGCCTCAGCATGTAATCTATTATCTCAGTTAATTTTTGTTCAGAATTATCCTCGGTGTATGTAAGCGTTTCTATGCAAAAAACCTGCGGCCTGAACTTACTGAAATCAAAACTTTTTATTATCTCAAGATCCATACCCTCAACGTCTAACGATACAAAGTTAGGGGTTTTATTATCGAAATTTTTTTGTATAATTTCGTTTACGGTGAGTAGCGGAAGTTTTACAATTTCTTTTATTTCTTTTCCCGGATAGGCAGCATAACGTTCGGCTTCAGATTTTGAAAATGTATTCAGCGTAGGAATATTCATTATATAAAAATCAGCCGATTCACCGGATACCAGACCCACGCCAACATTTAAATTTAATTCACGGGGTCTTTCCTTTTTTATAACGGCATAGAGCGATGGATCGGGTTCAACACTCACACCCATGCATTCTTTTTGATAAAAAAATGCCGAATTGCTAAGGTAATATGGATGATGTGCTCCAATATCAAGGTAAGTCGGCTTTGCGATCTTCAAAGTACCAAAAATAAAGTCGATGATAAGGTCTTCTCCACATTGAGAATAACTAATTTTTTTATAAAACTCCTTCGTTCCTTTTTTAAAAAACATGTTATGATACTTTTTTAAGTTCTATTTTCATCGGGTTCAAAATCAAGCCGCTATCGGTATTCACAATGCGGTTATCAGAGGATACTTCACCCGCGTCTGATATATTTACACTGACTATATTATTCAGGTATTGAAAAGTTCTTACGTAGCTTGACAAACCAACAACCAATTTATAATATCCGCTTGTCAACATTAAATCACTGTTATCAAAGATCATTTCGTATTCGCCAACGCCAATGTCCTGTGGAATACTCCAGGAAGTTCTCACCGGAAGATCGAAAGCGGTAGAAACTCCTAAGCCAATTATAAAATGTTCAACTGGATTTATCACGCTAAATACTATTCTCACCTGCCACGCTGACCCAACAGCGATAAGGTTTAAGGGTTTACCATTTTTGTTTTCAACGCTGATCTTTTTAACGTAAGCCAATTTTGCATCTTCGGGTTTTTCAATAATATATTCTGATAGACCTCCGTCGTTTGACTGCAGGTATCTGTTTACAATTTTTTCGATGCTGTTTTTTTCGATCAGCACACCCTTCTGCAGATAGATTCCGGTATTACAAAGCTTTTGAACTGCCTGAATATTATGGCTGACAAATAAAATGGTTCGACCTTCTCTGGTGCTTACGTCTTCCATTTTACCAAGGCATTTACGTTGAAACTGTGCATCACCTACGGCCAATACTTCGTCCACAATTAATATATCTGGCTCGAGATGCGCTGCCACTGCAAAGGCAAGTCTTACATACATTCCACTACTATAACGCTTAACAGGCGTGTCGAGAAATTGTTCTACTTCAGCAAAATCAACTATCTCGTCAAATTTTTTATCAATCTCCTGCTTTGTCATTCCTAAAATAGAACCGTTCAGGTAAATATTCTCCCTGCCTGATAAATCTCCGTGGAAACCCGTGCCTACTTCCAACAAAGAGGCCATTCTTCCCGAATATTCGATTCTTCCACTTGTAGGAGGTGTGATGCGGGATAAGATTTTAAGAAGTGTGGATTTACCAGCACCGTTTCTTCCAACGATCCCAACCCTGTCACCAGGTTTAATTTCAAATGAAACATCTCTTAACGCCCAAAAATCTTCAGTTTCGGCTTTTTTGATTAACGTTCCGGGGTTCCTTGCCAACCTGATAAAACTGCTGTACAAAGTATCACTTTTATTAGCGAGGTTCTTATTAAGTACATATTTTTTACTTAAACCTTCTACTTTTATAATGGAACTATTACTCATTAAGTGTAAAATCTATCAATTTTAAATTTGCACAGTAACTCACTTATTTCAATGCACGAAAAAAAATTTTTCTGTTTTCAAGTCCTTAAAAATAGCAAAAAAAAATGGTTCGCACGCCTTTTGTAATCTGCCACAGAACTTTTTACAAAAGGATTTATAAATTTCAATAGTTATATTTGCGATAAGCCCATATTAGTTAAATGAAGCAAGCCTTATTGATAACAGCCTATAAAAACCTCGATCATCTTAAAAGAATTATTGATCATTTCGATACAAATTACAGCTTTTACATTCATATAGATAAAAAAAGCAGGGTCACTGAAAATGAGATCAACGCACTCAGGATGAACGACCGTGTTTTTGTGAGCAGGGCATATCAAACAAACTGGGCTGGTACCAATCACCTAAAGTGTATCCTTCTTTTAATGAAGATGGCTCTCAGGGACAAAGGCATTGAATATATTCACCTGATCAGCGGACACGATTTCCCAATAAAATCGCAAGCAATTTTCAACACTTTTCTTCGAAATAATAAAGGGAAGCAATTTATCGAATTCTTTAAACTCCCTTCTAAATACTGGGAGAATGGCGGACTCGACAGGCTTAACTATTATTATTTGTATGACTATATTGACGCGAAAGGAAAATTCGGGTACCTGATCCACAAAATTGTAAATTTTCAAAAGAGGTTGGGAATACAAAGAAAGAACAGATTGGGAGGTATGCAGGCGTATGGTGGATCGACCTGGTGGACATTAAGCCGTGACTGTTGTGATTTTATTGCAGATTACATTGCTAAAAACCCAAAAATTTTACGAGGGTTCAATTATACTTTTTGCGCTGAAGAAATTTTTTTTCAGACGGTCATATTAAATTCCCCGTTTATGGACAGTGTTGTCAACGACAATTTAAGGTTTATTGTATGGGAACGTCGGAATGGCAATATGCCTGCCGTTTTGGACGAAAGCGACTACGATACAATTAAGGAATCAAAATCTCTTTTCGCCAGAAGATTTGACTACCCGGTTTCGAAACCGCTCCTGGAGATGTTAAAGACAAACAAATCGGGTTAAATGTAGTCCACAAAATCTTTTTCGAATTTGTAAAAGTAGGTAATACCGATAAGTAAAAATATAAACGAAGATGCCAGTGATAAAACAAAGTATCCCGCATTATAACCTATTGTGTCGCCAAACAAACAATATTTAAAACCGTCAATTGCGCCAACCATTGGGTTAAGGCAAAACAGCCAGTGAAGCCATTCCGGAATCCTCTCAAGATAATATTCCGAAGAAAAAATAACAGGGGTAACATACATGCCGAATTGAATCATCACGGGCACGATGAACTTGATATCCCTGTATTTTACATTGATCGTAGCAAAATAAAGACCGAGTCCCAGGCCATTGATGAGCGTTAACAGGATAAAAACCGGTGCAAATACAATCTGCCAGTGCAGGCTTTCGCCAGAAATAACGAAAAGAACGATCAAAACTACCAGGGATATTAAAAAATCAAAAAGACAAACCAGGGTGGCACTCATTGATATGATGATTTTCGGAAAATAAACTTTCGAGAACAAATTCGAATTTCCGACTATTGAGTTACTCACATCATTAAATACATTTGAAAATAATTGCCATAAAACCATGGCGGAGGCCACGTACACAAAATTTGTAGCTGCATTCTGACCATTGTTTACCTTGCTGGCAATATAACCGAACACAAGGATGTTGATGAGCGGTTTAATGATGGCCCACATAATCCCGGCAAAAGCCTGTTTGTAGCGTATGAGAAAATCACGCTTGGCAAGATTGTTAAACAAACTTCTATAGCGCTTTAGTTCTCCAATATTCAGGAATGACCTGTCTGAACTTGTAATTACGGTTTTCATTTGCTGCCTAAAGATATATATAATTAAAGTTTTTTTAAGCCATTTTATACTCATTTTATTAATTAATTTTGTGAGCAATCATGCACACAATCGAACCATATTACAACTGGCGGCACCTTTACATTGCCTCTGAAGACCCGCAGTCGCCTTTTTATGGACGTGAGTACAGTGAGTTTGAATACAGCAATACCATCTATAATTTTTACATTCATCCTCAGTGGGATGACATTAACAGCGAGACGCTATATATTAAAATACTATTTGTTGATTACGAGGAAAAATATGCCATCCTGGAGTTAATAGGCGAATGGAACGACGCCATTAATAACGACATCATGCTTCTTAAACGCGATATTGTTGACGAATTGAATTATCACGGGGTTAATAAATATATTCTTATTGGTGAAAATGTTCTCAATTTTCATTACAGCGACGACAGTTATTACGAAGAGTGGTTCGAAGACAACGGCACCGACGGCTGGATTGCTTTATTGAACTTCAGGGAACATGTATTAAAGGAATTTAAGCAGGCCCGGCTGGATTATTATTTTATTTATGGCGGTGAACTGGATGATATAGACTGGCGTACATTTTCGCCGGGTAAGGTGTTTGGAAAAGTAAGTAAACTGGTGAACAACAGGCTTGGATAATGGAATTTATTGACAAAAAATTACTGGCGTATTGCGAGAGTTTCTCGGAAAGGGAGAATGCGCTCCTGGCTGAGCTTAACCGGCAAACACATCTTAAAATTAGCCAGCCAAGGATGCTGAGCGGTCACCTGCAAGGAAGGTTCCTGAGTTTTTTATCGAAAATAAGCAGGCCGGCCTGCATCCTTGAAATTGGAACCTATACGGGTTACGCGGCTTTGTGCCTTGCCGAAGGGCTCACTGAAAATGGAAAACTCATCACCATAGATCCCAACGAAGAAACCACTCATTTTGCCCGGTCGTTCATCGAACGGTCCGACTACAAAGATAAAATTGAATTGATCACAGGTCAGGCGCAAAACATAATTCCTGCCTTGAATAACCTGTTTGACCTTGTGTTTATCGACGCAGATAAAAAAAATTACAGCCTTTATTTTGATCTGGTGATCGACAAGGTGAAAAAGGGCGGTGTGATTGTGGCTGATAATGTTTTATGGAGCGGAAAAGTAATTGAAGATCAAATGGATGCGGACACCCGGTTCATTCATGAATTTAACCAAAAAGTAAACAATGACGTGAGGATAGAACCCTTGCTGTTACCTGTAAGAGACGGCTTAATGCTCATGCGCCGGCTTTAATTTTGCCGGTGTTTTGGTAACCTATTTGTTTTACTTACGTAGAAATCCTACAAATCTATCCCAAATGAAACTGATTTTATGTTTAATATGCTTTTTACTTGCAGGTGCACAGTGTACTTTTTTTGCTCAAAATTTCAGGGATGGCGATATCATTTTTATTAGGAATAAAGACATAAAAGGAAAGTCACCTGTGCCAAATGGAAAAAGTAAGTTTAATTACGTTGGCATCATTTTTATTGAAAATAATGTCCCGATGGTTTACCACAGCATGCAGCCCCTTAGCAAATGTACTGTAGAAGACTTTGTCAACCTTTCTGAAAACAAGGTTTTTGAAAGAAAATACCTGGGAGAAGAGGAGTTACTAACCAATGAAATTGTTGAATCCATGCATAAATACGCCGCATCAAAAGTCGGCACGTCCTACGACAACAGTCTTAAACTGAATAACGGCAGTTTTTATAACGCTGAGTTTGTATGGGAAATTTACCAGGTAGCTACGGGAATAGCGCTGTGCATTCCCCGTGAAATACGGGACTACAAGGCTGAAAACGCTGTAACCAGCGAATTTTTGACCGACGCCTATGGTGATGCTATTTTGAGTGAGAAAATTGTGTCTATCGGCGATCTTTACCAGTCGCAGTTTTTAGATTAGAATAAAACCTTAACGCAAAATGGTCACATGCCCATTCAGGTAATGTTCAAAATCCCCGGTATCGGTGATCCTGACCCGCCAGATAAATGTACTAAACGGCGTGATTTCATCAGCGTTACTTCCATCCCACCCATCGTTTAACTTCTCTGTTTTAAAAATTCTTGTCCCCCAGCGGTTGTAGATTTCGAAAAGATAATTCTTGTCAACCCAACCGGTACCTCTCGGAATTAAGGTATCGTTCAGATTATTTTCATTCGGGGTAAAACAATTCGGCATAAAAAAATGAAAGTCTTCTTTAACGCATAAATACTTGTCGGCAGTATCCACACAACGGTTCACATTTTGGGCAATGAGCCTGAACCTGTAACAGCCCGTGTCGCTGAAAGAATAAGTAATGTCTTCGGCATCACTATATAGTTTGCCTTCAACAAACCACTCATAAGTCAATCCTTCGCCGGTTAAATTTTTAACGAGCACGTTATCGGCTGTTTTTAAGGTGATACGTTCCGGTACGCTTTTAAAATCGGCTTTAGGACTGGCCAGTACTTCAATTGCTTTGGGGTAAACAAACGAAGTCTTACAAGCATTGGAGTCAACAACCCTGAGCCAGAGGTCGTAGATACCTGCGTGTTCGTAACAATAGGCGGTGGTGTCGCCGGCCTGCTCAAAGGGTCTGTCGCCATAATTCCAAACCGGCGAACTGGAGTTGGGTGTCGTATTAATAAAGGTGGTGCAATATGGTTCGCAACCCCGTTTGCCCGTAACCTTAAAAGTCGGTTTTACTACCGGGAACAAGTTGATTGGAATCAATTTAACCACTGTTGGCGAACCACAACCATCATTCACGATCAGAGAATAAGTAGGAACCGTAATATTCTCAACAAAAATAGAGGCTCCCGTTGTATTGCCGGGGATCCAGAGGTAGGTATAATTACCATCGCCGCCCGAAACGGTTGGCGTGATCTGGGCTGTAGTGCCCGGGCAAATACCTGTGTTTGAGGCGTTAACATTCACTGAAATATGCGGTAGTACCGAAACCGTTAATTGTGCTGGTGTTTGTGTACAACCATTTGAATCGTAAACGTTAAGACTGTATACCGTAGTACCGGCGGGCGTTAAATTTACATACTGGCCATTGATCGCGCCGGGGTTCCATATAAATGTATAGGCCCCGCTCCCACCCGTTGCGGCGCCGGAAAGGGATACCTGCCTGCCGGCACAGGCAATCGTTGGTCCGGTAGCGGAGTACGAGAAAATGGGCGGAGCAACCAGGTTAACAGTTGTGGTAGCCGGACATCCATTGGCGTCGATCGCCTTGATCACGTAAAAACCCGCGCAGAGGTTGGTAAAAATATTGCTGTTGGTGGTTGCCGTTCCTGTAGCGCTGTAGGTTACCGGAAATATGGCATTCTGAATGCCTATGGAAAGACTGGCGGTGCAATTATTATAACAAAGAACCGGCGCTACATTCTGCACGGTGATCACCACTGTGCTTAAATTACCAATGGTGAAACGGATTGTATCAATGCAATTGTTGTTATAGGCTGTAATAGTGGTGTAAGAACCGCTCGAAAGATTATAAAGGGTATTGGTTGTGTGAGAGCCGATGGTTAATGTTGTGTAGGTGAAGGGCGGATTTACCCCGCTGACATTGATCGTAAAGGCACCATCTGCAGCACTGCAGTTTTCGGGTTTTGTAATAGCGGTAAGGGTGGCGCTTATCCCCGGTGTGACAATGGTTGCACTTGTTGTAACACAGCCGTTGGCATCAAGCACACTCAAGCTATAGGTGCCTATCGGTATGTTCGACAGATTTGCCCCCTGGCTATTGCCTGGCAACCAGGTATAGCTGAATGGCCCGGGTGCATTGGTAACCCCCGAAATAACAGAACCATCGGAGATTCCCGGACAACTGGGCTTGGTAATGTTAAAACTTAAAATGGCCTGGATCTCCTGTCCCACCGTAACCGTGTTGGTTTTAACACAACCTTTGCTGTCTTTGGTTACAATGGTGTTTACCCCCACGCCAAGGTTGATTGCATTGTTCTGCACTGCGGGCACGCCATTCACAGTATAACTTGTTGCACCAACGTTATTGGTTGACGTGATGGTTGTGTTCAGAAATTTACCAAAACAAGTAATAAAAGTGCTTGTGATCGAACTGTTCATGGGGGGTGGTTCGTTCACACTAATAGTGGCGGAAGACATGCAACCCTTTGCATCGGTGATGGTGACCGTATAGATGATACCGGCGGAAAGACTGCTTACCTGAGGAGTTGTATAGGACCCCGGTGACCATACGTAGCTGGGATTGGCGCTGAAAGAGGGCGGTGGTAAAGCTGTGGCGCTGCCATCACTGCCACCATTACAGGTAACACTGGCTGTATTGGGGAAGGTGATATTTGTAAGTGCGGGATTGACCAGTATCTGGTAATTTACCGAGGTGGTGCAACCGTTGGCATCAGCGAGATAAACGACGTACGACCCGGCTGGCAGCGATGTGATCGTACCTATGCCTGTTGCACTGGTACCGGTAGTAACGGTAGCGCTGGTAGACACATTCACATAAGTAAAGGTATATGGCGCCGTGGCCCCGGTGATCGTATAAGAAATTGAAGGCTGGCCGGCAAGGCAGTTATAACCAATGGCAGGTGAAAAAAACAGGCATTGGGCCGATAGGTCGGCATTTAAAACAAAACACAGTAAAACAAAGAGAATAATATGTTTAAGGGCCTTCAATGTTAAAATTATATCACTATAAATTTAACATCTTTAAAATAAATAAACCTGTATTTATTAATATTTGGCAGGTTTTAATTGACAAATGGATTAAAGGCTCAGCGTTACGCCAAACACACTTGAATTGCCCGCAAAAGCCATTTTGGAAAAGGAATATGAAAAACCAAACCTTTTCACCCTGAGGCCGAACCCAAAACTCAGTCCGTTTACCCCTCTCCGCTCCGAAATGGTCATTTCACGCTGCCTGCGGTAATTGTAAGCCACCCTGAGATTGAAATTTTTAGTAAGCAGGATCTCAGTACCAAAAGTAAAGTGGCGCATGAAATTGTCTATCCTGTTGCCTGAGCGTTCTTTGAATTTTTGCCAGCCGGTAGAGTCTTTTTTTGAAGTTGTGCTGCCGAAAGGGTTTGAACTTCCTATAGTATCAAGAGGATTGATGTATTTTAAATTCCGTGTAAGCAGGTTATCATATACAAAGAAGATCCTGAACGGCGCTTTTGCGATCTTGTAACTGAGCCCCAGCTGCACGTTACGGGGCAAGGCCTCACTCTTTGAATTGCTCGTATATCCCTTCCATATATAACCGACGTTCTTCACCAGGATGCTGGCCACAAGGTTTTTCCGGCCGTGGTATGTAATTCCAAAATCAAGGGCATTACCAACGGAGGTGTATACGTCATACTGTGAGATAATTGTTTTAAGGGCAATGCCAATATTGAATAACGAATCCCCCATTGGTTTGGCGTACGTTAAATTCAGGCTGTAATCATTGGCCCTGAAACTGTTTGTTTTTTCGCCCGTTTCGTCATAGCCTGTAAATTTGCCATAACCAAAAAACTGCATGCTTGCCGCTACCGTGCCATGTTCTTTAAGACTATATGCTGAAGCCAGGTAGCCAAAATTGAGGTCGCTTACATAATTTGAATAATTGAGCGCGATCTGTTTTGTCATTGTTGGGTTGAGCAAGGCCGGATTGCTGTAAATGAGGTTAATGTCATCGCCCCAGATGCTCATGTTATTTCCGCCCAAAGCCGCCGACCTGGCGGTCATGGGAATGTCGAGGAACCTGTAAGCCCGTGTGCCCCCAACCTGGGCAAAAGCGTTAAAACACAGGAAAACGGATATAAAAAACAGTACTTTTTTCAATGCTATGTAAACGTTCAAGGTATTCATTTTATTGTGAAGAGGCGAATTAATATTACCTGATCATAAACTCATCATGTCTTTAAGCCTCACAGCCTGCCTGCGCGAAATTTCAATTTCCTTGCCATCTTTTAGTTTTACGTTGAGGCCGCCGTTGAACCAGGTCTCGATAGAAGCCACGTAACTTAAATTGATCATGTGTTTTCTGCTGGCCCTGAAAAATTGCTTGTCGTTGAGGCGTGTTTCAAGACTGTTAAGGCTCCTGAGGATCAATGGTCTGAAATTATCAAAATAAACCCGTACGTAATTTCCTTCCGACTCAAATAACCTGATCTCTGATAATTTTACCAGCCAGCATTTTTCACCGTCTTTGATAAAAACCGTGTCTTTCTCGGTTAAAGGGGTATTATTGTCCGGTTTGGTAGCTGTTTCCTTGATCGATAATTTTTTAATGGTCTCTGCCAGGCGTTCGGGCTGAACGGGTTTGAGCAGATAATCAAAAGCGTTTACTTCAAAAGCCTTAATGGCGTGTTCGTCATAAGCGGTTACAAAAACCACATCAACCGTGGCCGATATTTCCTCCACCAGTTCCAGTCCGGTTTTACCGGGCATGTGAATATCGCAAAAAATCACATCTGGTTTTAACTCGTTAATTTTCTCTTTAGCCTGCGCGGCGTCAGAACATTCGGCAATAATTTCAATGTCTTTATGTTCTGCGAGCAAGGTTTTAAGTTCTTGCCGGGCCAAACGTTCATCATCAATAATTATAGCTTTCATACGATTATTTATTGTTTAAAGTTTATATTTATTTTCAAAGGTATACTTATCTCAACAATCACCAAATCATTTACTTCAGCGATAAAGATCTTTCCCAGGGCACCGTAAAGCAACTCCAGTCGCTGTATTGAATTTTTGAAACCCACGCCGGTTAAGGGGGTTGCTGAATTTAATTTACCGGTGTTTGAGACTTTTATTTTTAAAAGTTCTCCGTCTCTTAACGCCTCCACTAAAATCCTGCCATTACCGGGAGACACCGAAATGCCGTGCTTAATGGCATTTTCAACCTGCGACTGGATAATAAAAGGGGGGATCTGGCAATTGACAACTTCGTCACTAACGCTGAATTCAAAACTCAGGCGCTCTTCGTACCTTATCTTTTCAAGATTCAAATAATCATGCACCAGGTTGATCTCATCTTTTAAATAGATCTCCTTGCTTTTATCCATCAAAAGGGTATTGCGCAAAATGTTTGAAAGTTGCGTAACCGCCATTTTGGCGTTGGCGGGATTTTCATCGATCAAAGCACGGATGCTGTTCATGCAGTTAAAAATGAAATGGGGATTCAGTTGGGCTTTCAGGCTTTTGAGCTCCGACTCTTTGCTTGCTGCCAGGTAACGTAGCGAATTGATCTCTGTTCGCCGGTAATTCTGGAAATAATGAAATCCAAAATAAAACGTGTTCCACAGGCAAAAAATAACAGTAAAATTCAGAATAGACGACGAAATAAAAAGCCCTGTAAGGTCGTCTTTCCTGATCAGGCCAAACACAGCGGAGATAAGATTGATCATTAAGAAAAAAATCACGCCTTTCACAAAACTAAAAAAGACAATCGCGCCCAGTTGCGCAGGAATTTTAAATTCCAGGATCTTTAACTTAACAATCAGGAGCCTGTAAATGTGGGTGATGGCAATACCCAGTGGCAGCGATAAAAAAAACAGGAGGTAATCTTTGTAAGTAGACCGGTAACTGAGGCCAAAAAAAATTGAGTTGATGATAAGGTAAAAAGACCATCCGAAAACCTGGCAATACCAATATATCAAATTTCTTTTAGGCAAGCAGATTCAGGTTTAAGACAGCATGAATGGTATTAGTTGTTAATGGTCCATTGGTTTTCAAACTTACACGCGTACTCTGGATCCAGCTTAATGTAGGTAATTTTGGAGCGTTTGCGGATCCAGTCCTTTACCAGTTTTTTGTTTTTTTCATTGGTAGCCATCATCGAAAGCTTCTGGTAATCGTCTTTTAAATTGGTTTTGTGGGGGTCGATGCGGTTCTTTAATTTTAAAAGCCTGTAACCGCGTTTCCCGTCGTTACCATAAAATTCCATGGGTTTGCTGATGTCGCCAATCTGCATACTGTTCATGGTCACTATCATGTTCTGGTCCATCTGGCTGATATCTTCATTCGAAAACTTGGTATTGGCTGTATGCGGGTTGATCATAAGGCCCCCATTTAGTTTGGTATCCTTGTCATCGCTGTATTTCTTTGCAGCGTCTTCAAAACTGATCCTTCCTGCCATGATCTCGGTATGTAATGAATCTAACTGCTGTTTGCACCTGAAAAAATCGGCGCTGTTCATCTTTGGAATAATCAAAACATGGCGCAGGTCAACGAGTTCGCCCTTGCGCTGAATGAGCTGAATAAAATGGTAGCCGTAAGCCGATTCGAATACGTTTGAAACTTCTCCTTTTTTGAGCCTGAAAGCAACCGCTTCAAAGGCTGGATCCATAACGCCACGGGGCACGTTTTCTATGATCCCTCCTACCTTGGATGATCCCGGATCGTCGCTGTACAATACGGCCACCGTTTTCATTCTTTTAGGATCTCTTAAAACTTCCTGGCGGTAACCTTCAAGCCGGTCTTTGGCCTCCTGCTTTGCTTCAGCGCTATACACCGGCCTCCTGGTGATCTGTTCAAGCTCAACTTCAGAGTCAATCAGCGGCAGGCTGTCCTGCGGCACCGAGTTATAAAACATTTTCACTTCCGAAGGGGTTAGTTTGGCCTCGCCAGTGATCTTGCTTCTCATTTTTTCGGCCAGCAACTGATCGCTCACATCGCTTCTTAACTCATCTTTGATTACGTTGGTGCGTTTACCATAAAAGGCTTCGAGCTTTTCCTCGCTGCCGAACTGAGTTACGAAATAAGACATTCTTTGAGAAAGCTCACGTTCAACTTCATCGTCCGAAACCGTTACACTGTCCCGGTCGGCCTGTGCGATCAACAATTTTTGAAAAACAAGGGTTTCAAGAGCGAGACAACTGTTCATAGGCAGGCCCTGTTTTTCCCGCTCCATCATTGAATTTTGAAGATCGCTTAATAAAATGGGGTATTTACCAACCACTCCAATTACCTTATCAATTACCTGCGCCCTGGTTTTGGAAAAACAAAACAAACTGGCTGCAACTATTATTATTTTAAATGCCGACATGAGGGGTAAATTTACATAAATATTGTGGGCCTCACAAAGACGCCAAATCCCAAAATATTATAAACAGATTTTTAGCGTTTGATCTCAAAAGTCTGGTACCCGGCCAGAGCGGTTTCTTCAGCGTGAACTTCGGTGACTTCGGCCCAACGGGGACCAACATAACACCATTCAATAAACTGGTTCACCTTCTCTTCTTCGCCTTCGGCCTGTATCAAAACACTTTCGTCGTGCAGGTTTTTCACAAAACCAGTAAGGTTAAACTGGTGCGCCCTGGCCTGTGCATTGAACCTGTAGCCCACACCCTGCACTTTTCCTTTAACTATGATCCGGTAATTTCTTAACACCATTATAAATACCCGCGCAAGTTACAACATCAATTTAAATTATTTTAAAACTCCTGCCCCATTTAAAAAAACTTATTACTTAACCAGATCAGCAAAATTTTACCAATAATGTATAAAAAGAGTACTTACCTGACGGCTTTTAAGTTAAAATTGAGATATTTACTCCCTGAACATGCTGATAAACCGGTCACAAACAGAGCCTTTTAAGAATCTTGAGCTTTTAGCGAAGAAAGTTGTTGAGGGTTTTATTACAGGCCTTCACAAAAGTCCCTTTCACGGCTTTTCGGTTGAGTTTGCAGAACACCGCATTTATAATAAAGGCGAAAGTACCAGACACATCGACTGGAAATTATTTGCCCGTACCGACAAACTGTTTATAAAACGTTACGAAGAAGAGACCAACCTGCGCTGCCAGATCGTGATTGATAACTCCGCAAGCATGCAGTTTCCGAAAGGGGAAGAGAACAACAAACTCAAATTCAGTGTTTACGCTGCTGCTGCGCTTTGCGAGTTGTTGAAGCAACAACGCGATTCATTCGGACTCACACTCTTTGACGATCACATCACAAAGCACCTGGCTGCAAAAGGCAGCCCTATGCACCAAAAGCTGATCTTAAATGCGCTCGAGGCGGTACTGGATGAAAAACCCGAAAACAAAAAAACTTCTGCCGCCGCTGCGCTTAACCAGATAGCTGAAATCATTCACCAACGATCGCTGGTAGTTATTTTCAGCGACATGTTTGAAAGTGAGTCTCAGAATGAAGAGTTATTTTCGGCATTACAACATTTAAGATACCGCAAACATGAGGTGGTGCTGTTTCATGTGGTGGATAAAGCCAAAGAAATGGATTTTGATTTTGAGAACAAACCTTATCATTTTATTGACCTCGAGAGCGGCGAAGAGATCAAACTCAATCCCACCCAACTCAAAGACCAGTACCAGGCATCCATTAACGAATTTACCGACCAGCTAAAAATCAGGTGCGGACAATACAAGATCGATTTTGTGGAAGCGGATATCAACCAGGGATTTGACAATGTGCTTTACACTTACCTGGTGAAAAGGAATGTGATGCTTTAGGAGTTGCTGAATTTTGATTTATTGAGTTGTTGAGTTATTGAATTTTTGATTTGACCTCAATCACCAAACTGAATTCAACAAATCAAAAATTACTCATACTTCCTCACCACATTGTGAATTTCCATCAGTGGCTTCAGGTATTCTTCCAGGTCGTAAACACACAATTGAGATGCGGCATCACATAAAGCGGTAGAAGGGTCGGGATGTGTTTCAACGAATAGTCCGTCCACCCCACTGGCCACACCAGCCCTGCCGAGTACCGGCAAAAATTCCCTGGCGCCGCCTTTGGCGTCTGAACTTGGGATCCCGTACTTTCTCACACAATGCGTAACATCAAATACGACCGGGTAACCGAGCTTATTCATGTGGTAAAAACTGCGGGGGTCAACAATCAGGTCGTTGTAACCAAACACATAACCTCTTTCGGTTAATATAATATTATCGTTCCCGGCGTCGATACATTTCTGCAAAGGGTGTTTCATATTATCAGGTGCGAGAAATTGCCCGTGCTTTACGTTCACTACCTTGCCTGTTTTGGCGGCTGCTACCAGCAATGAGCTCTGCATGCAGAGATAGGCCGGAATTTGCAGTACGTCGCAAACCTCCCCCGCAATAGCTGCCTGGTAACTTTCGTGAATATCGGTAAGAAGCGGAAATCCAAACTGTTCTTTTACTTTAGCTAAAATCTTCATGCCTTTTTCAAGACCCGGGCCATCGTAGTAACTCAGACTGCTACGGTTATCTTTTAAAAAACTGGATTTATAGATCACTTTGATCTTCAATCTTTCGCTCACCTCCTTTAATTTTTCGGCTGTCTTCATCATAATACTCTCATCCTCGATCACACATGGGCCGCTGATTAAAAACAGGTCTTTCGAACCACATTCAATGTCACCTACTTTTACAATTTTTTTCATAGTCAATTTAATGTCTGCAAAGATAAGGTTTTTAATTTTCTAAAGCATTTTCTACAAATAGGATTTGGCCCGAATTACACGAGTTTCACCATGCCAAACCGCTAAACACTGCAGGATTTGCTGCAATTATTGGTAGGCAGTTCATGCCCACGTGAGTGGAATAGGCAAATGAATGACTTATTCGCCGCCTTGCATAATCTATAATGATCGTTTGTGACAAGAATGATTTTAAACAGGTGCTTGTGTAAAATATAATAACCCGGCCCGAACGAGTCAGCAGCCAAAAACCTAACTTAAAACCTTTATAACACCCTATGAATAAAAAAGTACACCTGATCGCTGTTGGCGGGAGCGCCATGCACAACATGGCCCTGGCCCTGCATGAAAAAGGATTTGAAATCAGTGGCAGCGATGATGAAATCAATGAGCCCAGCAAAAGCCGCCTGGCAAAGGCCGGCCTACTGCCAGCTGAAACGGGCTGGTTTCCTGGCAAACTTCACTCAGGCCTCGACGCTGTTATTTTGGGAATGCATGCCCGGGCAGATAATCCTGAATTGGCGAAGGCGAAGGAGTTGGGCTTGAAGATCTATTCGTACCCGGAGTATATTTACGAAGCAACAAAAGACAAAACCAGGATCGTGATCGGCGGGAGCCATGGAAAAACCACTATCACTGCCATGATCCTCCATGTGATGAATCATCACAAAATTGAGACCGATTTCCTTGTGGGCGCCCAACTCGAAGGCTTTAACACCATGGTGAGCCTTAGCAATACTTCAAAATACGCTGTGATCGAAGGCGACGAATACCTTGCTTCCCCTATCGACCGCCGGCCAAAATTTCACCTGTACAGGCCCAACATAGCGATACTGAGTGGCATCGCCTGGGACCACATCAACGTTTTTCCAACCTTTGAGAATTATGTGGAACAGTTCACGAAATTTATCAGTCTTATTGAGTCGGGTGGACATCTTATATATTGTGCGGAAGACAAAATGCTTGAAGAAGTTTGCAGGAAAGAAAATAACCCGCACATTTCTATGACGGGCTACAGGGTGCCGCCGCATGAAATTCAGCAAGGAACCACTTACCTGCATGTGGATGGCAAAAACATCCCGCTGCAGATTTTTGGCAACCACAATCTAATGAATTTAAACGGCGCCCGCCTGGTTTGCAACACCATTGGCCTCAGTAACGATCAGTTTTACGAAGCCATTCAATCTTTTAAAGGCGCAGCAAAGCGCCTGGAACTGGTTTGTAAAACCAATGATTTTAATTTTTATAAAGACTTCGCTCATTCTCCCTCTAAACTTAAAGCAACCACCAATGCGGTAAAAAACCAATTCGGCGACAGACACATAGTAGCTTGCATGGAACTACACACCTTCAGCAGCCTCAATGAAGACTTTTTAAAAGAATACAACGGATCAATGAACCTGGCTGATGAAGCGATAGTGTATTTTAACCCGCACACCGTTGCACATAAAAAACTGAAGGAAATTACTGTGGAACAGGTGCACAACGCCTTTCAACGCAAGGATCTAAAGGTATTTACAAAAAGTGCCGGAGTTACTGATTACCTTAAATCAAAACAATGGAGCAACAGTGTTTTGCTAATGATGAGCAGTGGTAATTTCGATGGGGTTGATTTTAATGAACTCGGAAAGGAAATTTCCAAACGTCAGTAACAAATATTTATTGTGTGTTGAAGGGTTTATTATTGATGACCCAACTCCAATATAAAATACTGCGTATTATTAATGTTGGCGTAAATTAAGAACGTAACATGTTTGTATGATTTTTAGTTCCACTCTTTTTTTATATCTTTTTTTACCGCTCACCCTATTAGGTTATTACATACTTCCCCGAATTTTTCGTAATTATTGTTTGTTGCTTGCGAGTCTTATTTTCTTTGCCTGGGGAGGTGTGAGCTATACAATCATTTTAATCGCATCTATCGCGGTTAACTACATCTTTGGTTTGTTTATACAAAAGAACATTGAGCAACGGCGGTCCTGGTACTGGCTTTGCGCCGGAGTTACAACCAACCTACTCCTGCTCGGCGTATTCAAATACACAAATTTTATAGTAAGAAACATTAATCATCTTCTTGACTTTGGCGCCCTGCCATTGGTACCCGAAACCAGTATCGTACTGCCCATAGGCATCTCTTTTTATACCTTTCATTCTATATCCTACCTGGTGGATATCTACAGGCGAAAAGCAACAGCGCAAAAAAACATCTTTGACCTTTCTCTCTATATTGCAATGTTCTCACAGTTGGTAGCAGGTCCGATTATCAGGTACAGTGATGTCAGCTGGCAACTAAAATCGCGTGAACACAACTGGCTCAGGTT
This sequence comes from Bacteroidota bacterium, assembly GCA_040386615.1. Lineage (GTDB taxonomy): Bacteria > Bacteroidota > Bacteroidia > B-17B0 > Aurantibacillaceae > Aurantibacillus. The sequence goes on along the minus strand of JAZKFC010000015.1, from coordinate 77,957 downwards.
TGGCAACGGAGTTGAGAGATTTTTAATTGGTCTTGGAAAAAAAGTGTTGCTCGCTAATACTCTTGGCGGCGTGGTTGATGCCTTGTTTAAAACAAACCCCGCCGAACTGGGGGCCCTGAATGCCTGGCTGGGGGCTGTTTGTTACTCTTTGCAGATTTATTGCGACTTTGCCGGATACTCAGATATGGCAATAGGGCTCGGCAAAATGTTTGGTTTCGAATTTTTTGAAAACTTTAATTACCCGTACCTGGCGCGCTCGGTAAAAGATTTTTGGCGAAGGTGGCACATATCGCTTTCAACATTTTTTCGCGACTACGTGTATATTCCGCTTGGTGGTAACAGGGTGAGTAACAAACGGCGTTATCTGAACCTGGTGATCGTCTTTTTAGTGACAGGATTCTGGCATGGCGCTGCCTGTGCGTTTGTAGCCTGGGGTTTGTTTCATGGTTTTTTCATGGTGCTTGAAAATTTATTTCTTGAAAAGCTACTTCAGCGCCGGGGCAAATTTGTCGCAAACCTGTATACACTGCTTATTGTGATTTTTGCCTGGGTTTTATTCAGGGCCGATTCAATTAAATACGCCGGCGCCTACTGGAAAGCGATGTTCGACTTTACAGTCAATCCCAAACAGGCAGCACTTTTCTATGGTTTTATGAATTATGAGTTCCTCGGTGTAATTGTCATCACTTTAACAGGCACCTTTGGTTTTTTCAAATGGCTGAACAGCTATCTTGAAAAGGTCCTTTCTTCTGAAAAACCAATTTACATCACGCTATCCTACTCTTACCACCTTGGTTCTTCTATCGTTTACCTGCTGATCCTGATCCTGTCAACCATGTACCTGGTAGCAGGCAGTTATAATCCATTTATCTATTACAGATTTTAACGCATGTCGCACCCGTTTTTCAGAACATATCTAATTTCCTGGATCTTTATCGTTACTTTTTCTTTTCCCTTTTTAAACGATCGCCTTGAATTTTTAAAGGACAGCGAAAACCTCGAAAACAGGAAGCTTGCCGTGAAACCGGCTTTTAATATTAAATCACTGGACGCATTTCCGCCCGCTTTCGAAAAATATTATAACGATACCTTCACCGTGCGCGCCAGGATCATGACCGGTTTTAATATTTATAATTGTGTTTTTCTTTTAAAATCACCTATCCCCGAACAGATCATTGCCGGAAAACACGGGTGGCTTTACCTGGGTAAAAATGACATGGATTGTTACCTCGGAAAAAACGGGCTTTCTGAAACCGAACTGGCATCATTTAAGAATGAACTCGAAAAACGTGAAAAGTACCTCGCTTCAAAAAAGTGCAAATTTTACGTGATGATCACTCCGGCAAAAGCAAACATATATCCTGAGCACCTGCCTGACAATCTTTACAAGCAAAATCAGGCGTGGGGAGAACAAGTACTGGCTTACATGCGCGCTAACAGCAACGTAAGGATGATCGACCTGTATGGTGTTTTCAGGAGCCTTAAACCGCAGGGCCTTTTATATTACATGCTTGAAAATCACTGGAACCACCTGGGGGCCTTTCACGCTGCAAATACCGCAATAAATGTCATGTCTGCAGATTTTCCGGACTTAAAAAAACTGGATCTTTCAGACTACAAGATCACCGTTAGCCCCCGCGACATTGGTAACATGAAACAAATGCTTGGTAACCTCGATCTTTACATGGATGTTGATTACCAGGTGCTCCCAACAAACGGTTTTAAAGCCACTGTAGCAGCAAGCCGCAGGTACCCGGTGCCTGCAGGCTGCCCCTACTCCTGGGAGTATGAACATGAAAACGAGATCAGGGATTCCGGGGCGCCCAAACTGCTGATTTTTTCTGATTCTTTCGGCGGCCATATTTTTCCTTATCTCTCTGAACATTTTAGCCGGAGCGTTAAAATTTTTGATGGCTGGGATTATTTACTGAATAAAGATATTGTTGAAAAAGAAAAACCCGATATTGTTCTTTTAATGGTGCAGGAACCTATCATCCGGGAAATATTCAAACCCGGAAAAAATTAGAGTTGCTGCGTGAACTTTTATGAAACAAAAACTGTTCAGGGCATATTTAATTTCGTTTACCTTCCTGGCGTTACTGATATTCCCATTTCTAAACGACAGGTTTCTTTTCGTCGACGATATTGCTGGTTTTGAGAATAGGAAACTTACTGAAAAACCGGCTGTTGATCCCGGCTATCTTGATCCCTACCCGGCCGCTTTCGAAAAATACTACAACGACACTTTTGCGCTCAGGTCAAGGATCATTCGCGGTTTTAACCTCTACAACATAGTTCTCCTGAAAAAAACACCCTTCCCCGATGAGGTCATTATCGGCAAAAACAACTGGCTCTTTCTTTCAGGCATGCATGTAAATGCCTACCTGGGGAAAGACAGGTTTACTGAAAAGGAATTAATAAGTTTAAAAGAAAATTTTTTGCAAAGTGAAAAATACCTGGCATCGAAAAACTGTAAATTCTATGTTATGATTGTTCCCACTAAGGCAAATATTTATCCCGAATATATGCCATTCAACTATTGGAAACTCAATGAACTGGGCTGGGGAGAAGAGATCAACAGGTATATGAATAAAAATTCGGACTTAAAAATGATCGACCTTTTTACTGCTTTAAGAAAGGAGAAATCAAACGACCCTTTGTATTACCTCGCCGATCTTCACTGGAACCGCCTTGGCGCTTTTCATTCTGCCAATGCTGCCATTAATAAAATGTCGCAAGACTTCACCGGGTTAAGCCCACTGGCACTCAGCGATTTCACGGTCGTTAAACAACCATTGGGCATTGGAGATATCAGGCGTATGGTGGGAGACCTCGATATGTATAATGAAACCGAATACGAATTACTCCCTGTTGCAGGCAGCCGGTCTAAAGAGGTAAAAAAAGAGAATTATCTAGAGAATAAAAATTTTATTTTCGCCGATGAATATGCACGCGTCAGGGAAATAAAGGATTCAAACAAGCCCAGGCTGCTTATTTTTTCAGATTCTTTTGGGATGCACATTTTTCCTTTTCTTTCCGAAAATTTCAGCCGAACAGTTAAGATCTTCGAAGGGTGGAGTTACGTGGTTAACAGAGAAATTGTTGAGAAAGAAAAACCTGACATTGTGCTGATGCTCATCTACGAGCCCTTTATCAGGAATATGTTACCAAAGGAATGACGTTGCCGGCCCATGCGCGGATGATCGTTGGGTGCTGCCTCCGCTTTTTTTAAAATTCGTGGTTTAGAGCCTTGAAACAAAATTCTGATATAATAAAAACACAAATAAAGCGTTGCTACTTTTTCATATCTTTATAAACTTGAAAAAAATTGTACTCTCATATCTGGTTCTTTTCTCTACTGCTCTCGCTGCTCAGAATTTTTCAATCAGTGGCGCTATCAAAGACACCCGCAATGGAGAAACAATTGCAGGTGCTACAGTTTACCTTAAAAAAGCAAACAAGGCCGCTTTCACTAACCAATACGGCTTTTATTCTCTAACTGCCCCTTTGGGTAATGACACTTTGATCTTTTCTTACATCGGGTATAAAACGGTAAGGCGCGCAGTGAGCCATGATAAAAATACGGTGATCAACATTTCGCTCTCGGAAGAAGATACAGAGCTACAGGAAGTGGAAGTACTCTCGCATGCAGGAAACGAAAATGTAAAGAATACCCAAATGAGCAGCATACAGCTCGACATGACCGAGATCAAAAAGATCCCCGCTTTTATGGGAGAGGTAGATATCTTAAAAACCATTCAACTGCTGCCAGGTATTAAAAGCGCCGGGGATGGCAATACCGGTTTTTACGTGCGGGGTGGAGGCCCCGACCAGAACCTGATCCTGCTCGATGAAGCTAATATTTACAATGCCTCGCACCTCCTTGGATTTTTCTCGGTATTTAACGGCGATGCAATCAAAAATGTAAACCTGATCAAAGGCGGTATGCCGGCGCAGTATGGTGGCCGTTTGTCGTCGGTGCTCGATATTGCCATGAAGGACGGCAACAACCAGAATTTTGAGGTAGATGGTGGCATTGGTGTGATAGCATCAAGGCTCACCGTGCAAGGGCCGCTTGTTAAAAACAAAGGTTCCTTTATTGTAAGCGGGCGGCGTACCTATATCGACATTCTGGCTAAACCAATCATTGAGAAATCAGATTTCAAGGGTACTTCTTATTATTTTTATGACCTTAACGCCAAATTCAATTACATTATCAACGACAAAAACAGGGTGTTTTTGAGCGGGTATTTTGGCCGGGACAAATTTGTGTATAATGACGACGTAGGTGGCTTTAAGGCACTTATTCCATGGGGTAACGCATCTGCCTGCCTCAGGTGGAACCACATTTATAATTCGAAATTATTCTCCAACCTTTCGGCAGTGTTCACCAACTACGATTTTAGTTTTGGCGCTACACAGGAAGGATTTAAACTGGTAATTAATTCAGGTGTTACTGATTACTGTCTGAAATACGATTTTAACTATTTCCCAAACTCCCGGCATAATGTAAAATTCGGCCTCAACTATATCTTTCACACTTTTGTGCCCACCAGCGTAAGTGCGCAACAGGATGAGACAATTTTTGACCTTGGTAAAAAAATAAAGTTATTTTCTCATGAAGTGGCGGCCTATGTGAGCGACGACTGGGACATCACGCGAAAACTAAAGCTGAACGCTGGTTTAAGGCTTGGCAGTTTTACACAAACCGGTACTTTTGACCGTTACAAAAAAGACCTTTTCGGTAAGATCACCGACACTGTTCACTATACAGCCACCGACATCGTAGCCAGTTACAACGGCCTGGAGCCAAGACTATCCCTGAGGTATTCTACCGGAAAAAACTCGTCCGTTAAAGCATCCTATACGCGCAACTTCCAGTACATTCATTTAGCGTCCATTTCATCTGTGAGCCTGCCAACCGATATCTGGATGCCCAGCACCGAAGTGATCAGGCCGGAAGTATGTAACCAATACGCGCTGGGTTTTTTCAAAAATCTGAAAGACAACATGTATGAGGCCAGCGTAGAGGTGTACTATAAAACAATGAGCAACCAGATCGAGTATAAGGAAGGCGCCCAACCAACCGATAACATTTATGATAATCCCGACAACGCATACACATTTGGGAAGGGCTGGGCCTATGGCGCGGAATTTTTCCTAAAAAAAAGCAAGGGAAAATTTACCGGATGGATTGGTTATACTTTGTCGTGGACCTGGCGGCAGTTTCCTGAGATCAATTACGG
>JAZKFC010000015.1:66885-72701 GCA_040386615.1 Bacteroidota bacterium | reverse complement strand
TGCCAAATACGACAGGCGACACGACGCTTCACTGGTGGTGACTTATGACGCCAATAAACGATGGAACTTTGGGGTGGTGTGGGTATACGGCTCGGGGAACCGCGGCACGCTGCCCAACGGGTTTTTCTTATACGAAGGAAGTCTCAGCAACGATTACGGTTTAAGAAACTCCTACCAGTTTATTCCCTACCACCGTATGGATGTAAATATAACCTATACACCCGACAGGACAAAAAAGTTAGAAAGACGCAGATTGGCTCTTATTGAACGGCAAAAAGAGAGAGGGCTTGATACAAATAATATTGTAGTGACCAAAAAATGGAAAAAAAATTATCAAAACAGTTTTACCCTGAGCGTGTTTAATGTATACAACAGGTACAACCCTTACTTTATTTATGTAACCCGCGAGGGCGATTTCGCCAGCGGTACGTTAAAAGTGGGCGCCAAGCAGGTTTCCTTGTTCCCGATCCTGCCGAGCTTAACCTGGAATTTTAAATTTTAATGAAGAGATTTATTTATATACTGAGTTTGCTTTTCATGTCATCCTGCAGGAAGGACGTGCAATTAAAACTACCTGATTATACCGAAAAAATTGTGATTGAGGGAAGTATAGAAACAGGTTCTGCCGCTGTAGTACTACTCTCCTACTCCGTTCCCTATTTCGGCGATTTTGATTTTTCAGCGCCACAAACGGCCTTTATTCACGGCGCGCTTGTAACGGTAACCGATGGAACCCGCATAGATACATTAAAAGAGGCTGACCCTTCGGTAGGGTACTTGTATCTGGGTGAGAAATTACTGGGGGAGGAAAACAAAATTTACACCATCAATGTAACGGTGAATGGTAAAACATTTAATACCAGCACGGCCATTCTCCATCCCCCTACCCTCGACACGGCTTATTTTCAACAGGACCACGACAGTCTCGGTTTTATCAACCAGCATTTCAGCGAACCGGCCGGTTCGGGTGACTGTTACCGCTGGTTTGCGAAACGCCTGGGTCGCGACCGCATTTATGTTGCCCCTTTTAATTCGGTTTTCGACGATAAATTCATTGATGGTAAAAGTTTTGAATTTGCCTACGACCGTGGGCGACTGCCCAATCCAAACGGCGCTCCGGATCCCGAACGGGGTTATTACAAATTGGGCGACACCGTGGTGGTAAAATTCTGCAGAATAGGACGCAATGAATACGACTTTTGGAACACCTATTATCAGAATAAATCAAGTAATGGCAATCCTTTTAGCGCGCCTTCCAATATTAAGAGTATGTTCAGCGATTACAAAAATGCCTTTGGTGCTTTTGTTGGATACGCCGCCCGTTTCGATACAATTATAATGAGGTAAAATAAACAGGAATGACATTGATTGATAAATACAGGCAGAGCAATAATTTTGGCAGGTTAATTGACATGGATTTTGAAATTATCGCCGATGGAATCGTAGAATACAGGATCACCATCACCCAGGCGCATTTAGCAACCCCTGGTGCCGCGCATGGCGGCCTCATTTCGGCCTTGGTCGATGGCGCTTTGGGAGTAGCGGCATTATCGGCGGTACACAAACTAAATAAGGTGGTGAGCACCATAGAGTTCAAATTAAATTTCCTGGCGCCCGCGCTGCTAAATGACCGTATTGTGGCAAAAGCAAAAGTAGATCAATTGGGCAATCGCATTATTATCAGCTCCTGCGATGTAATTTGTTTAAACAGGGACAATAAGTTGCTTGCAAAAGCAATGGGCACATTTAACGCCTATGATGCCGCCAAAGCGGGTTATTAGGTTCCGGATTGAATTAAAAAAAGCGAATCAGCCGGTGTCACCGGTTGCCCCGGACATCCGCCCTTGCCTGGTAATCATCGGGTACAAGGCTCATACCACCAAGCTTCTATGCGTGTTTTTTAAGGAGTTCAAACAAAGGAACGTTGATATAAAGCATGTCGCGGCCAACTTTCCTTCCTTTCATCCATTTGATCTCTTCAAGTTCTTTTAAATATTTGCTGGCCGTGAACCGCGTAATATTCAGCTGTTTCTCAAGCGTTGAAATTCGGCAATAAGGCTGGATAAAAATGGCCTCTATCAGTTCCCTCGAATAGATTTTTTGTTTTTTTCTTTTTACTTCGTCTATCGCCTCGGCAAGAAGGATCTTTATGGCTTTTATTAATCCAATGGTGTTTTTTGAAGTTTGTTCAACTGAATCCAGCATAAAGCAGATCCAGTATTCCCAGTCTCCCGATACGCGCACCTTATCCAGCCCGTCGTAATATTTTTTCTTATTTTTAATAATAAATGAACTTAAATAAAGTATGGGCAATTCGAGTAATTCCTGCAGGATCAGGTAAAGAACGTTTATTATCCTCCCCGTTCTGCCATTGCCATCGTAGAATGGATGTATGGACTCGAGCTGGTAATGGATAATGGCCATTTTGATGAGCGGATCCATATCATTTTTGTCTGAATTGATATATTGCTCCAGGTTTTTAAGCAACTTTTCAATGGCTTCCTTTCCTGTGGGCGGCGTGTAAATCACTTCACCCGTACGTACATTTTTAAGGGCTGTACCCGGCTGTTTCCTTATCCCGGCATTGTTCCGAACCAATACCTCCTGCAATTTCACAATCTCACGGATAGTGATCAGCTGCTTTTTCTTTACTGCTTCAAAGCCCTGCCACAGGGCCTCGCGATAGTTCAATACTTCTTTCACAGAAGGATCCAGTGGGATACCATCAATCGAAAACGCCTGATAGACTTCATCCTGGGTTGTTACAATGTTTTCAATTTCAGAGCTGTCTTTTGCTTCTTTCAATATTAAACTATTTACAATTATCGCCTGGTTGGGGATAAGCCCCGCAAGGCCTTTTAGTTCAGCCAGGGCTTTATTGGCAGCAATGGCCTTTATATACGTTTTGGGCGTAATTACCATTTTGGGCGGCAACAAAGGCAGGGCGTTATAAGGTACGCCGGCGTTGTATTTCATTTTCATTTTAAATATGTTGAAATTTCATTACTTTTTAAACATATTATAAAGATAGGTTAATCCATTCAACACATGAGAATAACATGTTGAAATATTACCATTTTTTAAACATATCACAAAGATATGTTAATCCATTCAACATATCCAAATAACATGTTGAAATTTTATCATTTTTTCAACATATTCAAATTGATCGGTTAGATCGATTCTCCCGATAAAAAACGCACAAAATGCAAAGAGTAAATGAGCATTCACTGCCGGTCACCTAAAATCAGGCCCGTGAATATAAAATTGCAGTTCAGGAAATATTGTTGTTATGTAAATTGTGAAATAAACCAGGGGAAGAATTAAAAAGACTGGAGCGGATGTCGCTAATGGAAATTCAGCAGTGAATACCTGTGTATGACTATTTCCCTGACCGGCGTCGCCAGTCTTTTCGCTTTTTTAAGCTTTTAGTAAAAAATTTGCCAACAATGATTAAAGCCAACAACCAAACAATGCACAAAAAATAAATCATCAAAGGGGTTTATTGTAATTCAAATCAATGGTTTTTCCGGAAATTACCTTCCGGCGCAAAACGCGAAACAAAAAAAACTAAATGCGAAACGCAACTCCCGCTAATACTTCTCAAGCTTTTCTTCAAAACTCAGCTCACGGTTTGCGGCATGAATCTTAATGTTCAGGATCAGTTCTTCACAGCCGTTCTTCAAAATTTCTTCCTGGATCTTGCGGATGAGGCCGTAGACCTTTTCGGAACTGCCTTCCACAACCGTTTCAAAAGGGCAAACCTTATAACTTAAACCGCTTTGCCCGATAAGCGCGATGGCCTTATCAACAACGTCATAACGATTTTCGTCGGTAACTAAAGGTAATAACTGGATGGCGGCGTTGATCTGCATAAACGATTTTTTTATAATTTTAATTGTGATAATTTTAGAGACATAGTATTGATCAGGGACCTGAGTGGCTTTTCAGCCATCGATTTAATGAAAGGATTCATATCGCCGTAAAGTTCAACCCTGCACTCCCCGGTTTGCGGGGCATCCCCGGTAAAAACCGCTTTGAGGTTAAAGTTAAATTTACCCAATCCCTGACTGCTGAAAAGAATGAACTCAAACGGCTTTTTTTCAGCCATGGTAACCGTCATGGGAGTAATGCCCTTGATGGAAAAAGAACAGCCGTTTTCAAGCACTTTAAATTGTTCAATCTTATCCAATGGCAGGATGGCTTCAAAGTTTTTAAAATCACTTAAAAATTCAAACAGGCTTTTTAGGTTTGTTTGAGTTGGGTATTGCTCACTTGTTAATGTAAATGCGGCCACAAAAAAATTTAAATATAATTTACTTAACCAGCGTTTCTCCCCACCCTGCCGGGTTGGATCTCCATTTCTGCAGGCTCTTAATATCCTTTTCGGTGATGTATTCTTTCTGAAGTGCCACTGTGATGAGTGTATCGTAAGTGGTAAGGGTTTCAAGAACACACTTTTCCTTTTTAAAGTTCTGCACAGCCTCGTCGAAGCCATAGGTAAAAATAGCAGCCATGCCCCTTACAGTGCAACCTTTTTCACGTAATGCCTTAACTGCCTTTAAGCTGCTGCCGCCGGTACTAATCAGGTCCTCGATCACAACCACGTTCTGCCCGCTTTCAACATCGCCTTCTATCATATTAGTCATGCCGTGTTTTTTTGCTTCGCTCCTTACGTACACAAACGGCAGGCCCATTTCCTGCGCCACCAAAGCACCCTGGGCGATACCACCGGTGGCAACTCCGGCAATCACATCGGGCTTCGAGAAATGCTCATTGATCTTTTCAACAAAATGCTGCCGGATATAGGTCCTGATCTGAGGATAAGATAAAGTCTTCCTGTTATCGCAATAAATGGGAGATTTTAACCCGCTGGCCCAGGTAAACGGATTTTCGGGTTGAAGTTTAACAGCTTTTATTTGTAATAAAAATTCAGCAACTTTATAGGCGGGGTCGTCAAACGATGTCATGCGGCAAATGTAGATTTAGTTTAATACCCAAAATTACTTTTTTATGAACAAAAAAATATACTTTAATAATAAATTTATTTTGCTGCAGTCCGCTCAGTTGCAATCTTCAGAGGATCAATCTCTTAAAATATTCAGGGAGAACTCTCCCGAAAACATCAAAAAAATAATTAACGATTTTTTAAGCACCCCGGGCGGTAATTCAATACAAATAGTAACCGATGACGCGGGGGAACTATTTAAAAATCTTAAAAAAATATTTTATTACATAGAAGCCGCGGGCGGTTTTATTGAAAAAAACGACAAATATTTATTTATTCACCGGCATGGGCGCTGGGATCTTCCCAAGGGGAAACTTGAAAAAGCCGAAGCCATAGAAAAAGCAGCCGTGAGGGAATGTGAAGAAGAAACCGGCGTGAAGGAACTCAGTATTTCTCATCCCCTCTCGTCCACTTTTCACATCTACGCCTATAAAAACGCTTACGCGCTCAAACAAACCTACTGGTTTTACATGCAAACAACCTACAATGGCGAACTGCAACCACAACTGGAAGAAGACATAGATGAAGTAAAATGGTTCGATAAAAACAGCATTGTTTCATTTGTTTTAAACGACACTTATTTTACCATCAGCGACATTATCCGCGAGGGTCTGCGTTTACAATAAAACACGCGTGCTAAGCCACGTGTTTTCCAATTTAATATAAATGTTAGTTATTTTCTGAGGTCCTTTTCTGAAAATTGGCGTATATTTAACTGCAAGTTTTTCTATCGCCCCGGTGCCGGTTTTTATCGTTTACCGGGGAGGAAAGTCCGGGCAACACAGGGCAACCAGCCATTTGAAAGGAT
>JAZKFC010000015.1:0-66875 GCA_040386615.1 Bacteroidota bacterium | reverse complement strand
ATGATCTGCCTCTCACACCACAACTTGAGGAGGATATCACGGAGGTACGATGGTTCAAACGGGAACAGATTATTTCGGAACTGGTTTCAAATACCTACTTCACGATTGCCGACGTTACAAGGCAGGCGCTCCATTTGGATTAAATACAATTCCCTACCCTTACATCAAGTAAAATCCAACTGTTAGGCTTTGCTTTAAGTTAATTTAAATCAGGTTTTCAAAATTTGGGCGTATATTTGACTGCAAGTTTTTCTATCGCCCCGGCTGAAAATGTCGGGGAGGAAAGTCCGGGCAACATAGGGCAACCTGCCATTTGAAAGGATGGGTGCGTTAACAGGAATGTTTGCGTAACAGAAAGTGCCACAGAAAACAAGGTAGCCCCGAAGCATGCGCAAGCATTGTTTCAGGGTGATAGTGAAAATGTGAGGTAAGAGCTCACAAGCGCCATTAGTGATAATGGCATTGGGTAAACCTCTGGTGTTGAAAGGCCAAATAGGTTGCGGTTTAAGGCTGCCCGTCTTATTTCGCCCGGTTCCGATCGGGATGAAAGCCGCAATTGGGTAGGTCGCATAGATAAATGATAGATATATCTTTTTTGGCAACAGAAAGGATGAAACAGAACCCGGCTTAAAAACTTGCATTTTAAAAGCGCGATGTCATCAGACCTGCAATTGCCCAGGCGGGCCCGGCAATATGAACATCCAGTCGCCCTCCAATTTCCCCACATATTAATGCCATTTATCCCCATGACGATCGGCACCAGACCTCCAACATATTTGTTCCTGACTAAAACATCACATCTCTTCTCCCTTATCCCGTTTTAATGGAAACCGCCACCAAAAAAATTGCTTTTAAAATCAAAATAAAAGACGCTTGCCTTAGCCTGCTGAAAGAACGCATAGCAAATGCATTACAAGCAATGACACATGCGCAGGAAGCTGCTAACAACCAGGAAAAAAGCTCTGTGGGCGACAAACACGAAACCTCCCGTGCCATCAGCCAGGCAGAGCGCGACATGAATGCCAGGCAGCTGCAGCAGGCCGAAAAGGACCTTCATTTTCTTGAAGCAATAAGTGTTGAGCAGTTATTTGAATCTGTTGTGAACGGTTGTGTTTTTAAAATCGGGGAACAGCTTTTCTTTGTTGCCATTGGTTTGGGTGCTCTAACAATCGACGACAAAACGCTGATGGTGATCTCACATCAGTCACCACTGTTTCTGGAATTTAAAATGAAAAAAAGAGGCGATAAGGGGAGTTTTCGTGCAAAGCAACAGCAGATCGAAGAAGTTTTTTAACGCCTGTTCATCCAAGATTCTTAATCATCTCCTCGCAGATAAACTCCGCGGCATGGCCATCCCCGTATAGTTTTGGAAATTTTAAAGCGCTGTTTGACATCAGGCTCTGGCAGGCGGCTTTAATTCTTTTTTCATCAGCGTCGGCAACTATGGCCGCGCCACAGTCAACCAGCTCTACCCACTCAGTTTCGGGCCTCAGGATCACGCAGGGTTTTTCAAAATAGAAGGCTTCCTTTTGCACACCACCGCTATCTGTCATTACCAGGCTGCAGTTTTTTTCTAATGCCACCATCTCTAAAAAGGAAACCGGTTCCACAATCTTAAACTTTGAATTGGCCTTTACATTCGCGTAAATGGCGGCATCGAGGTTGGTAGCCAGCAGTTTTGAAGTGCGTGGATGCAGTGGCAGAATTACCGTTATACCATGTTGCACAGACAGATCGTTTAAACTTTTGAACAGGGCGTTCAGCCTTTCGGGCTCGTCGGTGTTGTTATTACGGTGAATAGTGGCCAGGATGAATTTTTCTCCTTTTAATTTCAGTTCGTCAAGGATTTTTGTTTTGGTTTCGGCCACGGCGCTGAAATACAAACTATTGTCGTACATCACATCGCCGCAGTGGTAAATTTTTGGACGATCGGCGCTGTAAGGCGGTGCTGCATTTTTGTCGAAGCCTTCTTTCACCAGGTTGTCAAAACCGGTTTTGGTAGGGCTGAACAACAGCGTACTTACATGATCGCAGAGGATCCTGTTCACCTCCTCGGGCATAACCTTGCTAAAGGAGCGCAGGCCGGCTTCAATGTGAACCACGGGCACATGGATCTTGCTCGCAGCAATTGCCCCGGCTAAAGTTGAATTGGTATCACCATACAAAATAATGGCCGCTGGCTGTTCTTTCAATAAAATATCTTCTATGCCGGAGATCATCAGAGCTGTTTGCTTTCCATGGGAACCACTCCCGGCATTCAAATTATAATCAGGCGCCGGGATACCCAGCTCATCAAAAAACACCTGGCTCATGTTGGCATCGTAATGCTGACCGGTGTGAACTATGATCTCCCGGAGGCGCGACCGGAATTTGTTTTTTATGGCGCGGCTCAACGCCGCGGCTTTAATAATTTGTGGCCTGGCGCCAATAATGGTTACAATCTTAATCATCCAGCTTCAAATGTATTAAAGGATCATGTCATCTGCAAAGCTAAAATACTTTTGCTCGCCAATAATCAGGTGATCCAATAAGGCAATTTCGAAGGTCTTTAAAGCTTCTTTTAATTTTTTGGTTATTTGTTTGTCCTGCTCGCTGGGCACCACCTGACCGCTTGGGTGATTATGGGCGATCACCAGGCCGCTGGCGTTATTTTCTATAGCCGATTTGCAGATCAGCCTCACGTCTACCACCGTGCCTGAAATGCCACCTTTGCTCAGATACTCCTCTTTAATCACCTGGTTGGCGCGGTTTAAGATAAGTATCCAGAACTCTTCATGAGGCAGGTCGCTGAGACGTTTTTGCAGCAACTGGTAAGCAACGGTGCTGGAAGTGATCTTTACCCTTTGAACCGACTCGGTTTCTTTTCTTCTCCGCCCGAGTTCAAAAGCTGCGGCAATAGTAATGGCTTTTGCAATGCCAACGCCTTTAAACTTTTTAAGATCTGCGAGGCTGAGTTTGGCCAGTTCATTGAGGTTATTCCGGTTTTCAGAGAGCATGCGCTGGGCCAGCTGAACGGAAGTCTCGTTTTTATTGCCGGAGTTCAGGATAATGGCTATCAATTCCGCGTCGCTTAAATTGTGCCTCCCAAGGCTGGCGAGTTTTTCACGGGGACGATCGTCCTCCGCCAAAGCTTTGAGTTTAACATGTTTATACCCGCTTTCCATCTTCGCAAAATTACAGATTTGATTTTGATCCGAATGAAGCCACCCGATATTTTAAAGCACTTTTTGTACAACGTAAATAACTCTTCTTAATTCTTGCCCCTTGTTCTGTGTTTTTAATTTCGGTATGTTGTAGGTTGCAGTTGAATTTTGGCCTTTTTCAATGCCATGTCACTTCGAGCGCATTTCCAACCGTAAACTGCAACAGGATATTTAATTTATTAGTACCACTTTCCCCACAATTTCTTAATTTCACATCATTTTCCATGGGTCTCCTGCAAGCTGAATCTCTCCGCATTTTTAAGATCAAAGAATTTCGGTTATTTGTTTTGATGAGGCTTTTTTTAACCCTTGCCATCCAGATGCAGTTCGGCACGCTATACCTGCAGGTATATTACGAGTATTCTAAAGATGAGTTAATGCTGGGTTTAATTGGTTTAACAGAAGCTTTGCCATTTATCGCCACTTCGTTTTTCAGTGGCCACATTGCCGATAAATTCCCAAAGAAAAAGATTATTTTGATCAGCATCCTTTTGCTCCTGACCGGCGCGTTCCTCCTCTATTTAAATGCCGAACCGCTGATCCACCTGTTTCGCGCATCGGGTGTGTTCGCCTTATTTGCTGTGGTATTCATCTTTGGTATTGTACGATCCTTTTTATCGGCAACCACCAATCCATTTCTCAGCCACCTTGTGCCACGTGACCTTTACACGCACGCCGCCACCTGGAACAGCACATTCTGGCATACCGGCGCCATCCTTGGTCCGGTTCTGGCGGGATTGGTGTATGGGTTCAACGACCAGCTCAATGCCAAATGGTGTCACCTTACAGTGATCTTGTTATTTGCACTGGCATTGATCTTTGCCTTTAGAATAAACCATAACGGTGCTCCCGGCGCCCACGAAAGAAAAGAAAATGTTTTTGACAGCATGAAACTGGGTTTGAATTTTGTATTCAAAAACAAAATGGTATTAAGCGCCATTTCGCTCGATCTGTTTGCAGTGTTGTTTGGTGGCGCCGTGGCCATGATTCCCGCTTTTACTGATAAGGTTTTGCACCTGGGGCCCGAAGCCTACGGCCTTTTAAGAACCGCCCCTGCCATAGGCGCGGTGATCATGGCCTTTGTAATGGCTGCTTACCCACCTGCCAAAAAAGCGGGATTGGCACTCATCTGGTCGGTGATCGCCTTCGGGGTGTTTACAATTCTGTTTGGTCTGAGCAAAAATTACTGGCTGGCTTTTAGCATGCTTTTTTTAACCGGTGCCTTTGATAATGTGAGCGTGGTGGTGAGGCACAGTATTTTGCAATTAATGACCCCCGACCACATGAGAGGCCGGGTAAGCGCCATTAACGGCATTTTTATAGGAAGCAGCAATGAGATAGGCGCTTTTGAAAGCGGGGCCACAGCAAAACTATTTGGCCTGGTTAATTCTATTGTTATAGGCGGGGGCATGACCATACTGGTTGTACTTGGAATTAACAGGCTGAATCCCAAACTCAGGAAACTGGACGTTAACACACTTCACTAAATGAACAGGGACTTATTATTGGTTAAAGATTTTTTAGATGAAAGTTATTTGAAATACAATAGCAGTGCTTTTATTGAAAATGACCCTGTTAGCATTCCTCATCTTTTCAGCAAAAAGGAAGACGTTGAAATTGCAGGTTTTTTAGCTGCCACTATTGCCTGGGGAAATCGCAAGTCTATCATTAACAACGCGTTAAAACTGATGAGTTGGATGGATGAAGCACCACACGATTTTATTTTGAACCACTCAAAAAAAGAACTAAAACCTTTTGAAAAATTTGTTCACCGTACTTTTAACGGCAGTGATTGTTTGTTTTTTATAAGGTCGATAAAGAATATCTACCAAAATCACGGGGGCCTCGAATCCGCCTTTAACACGCGGGCCCTGCATGATCCGGATCTCAAAGCGCGGATCGTTCAATTCAGGGAGCTGTTTCTTGAAGAAAAGCACCTGCAAAGATCTGAAAAACATATATCGAACCCGGCTCAAAAGTCAAGCGCTAAACGCCTGTGTATGTTTTTGCGGTGGATGGTAAGGCAAGACAAAAAGGGTGTTGATTTTGGGATCTGGAAAAACATAGGCATGAACGAACTTTGTTTACCGCTTGACGTACACACCGGCAACGTAAGTCGCAGTCTTGGACTGCTTCAGCGCAAGCAAAATGATTGGCAAAGTGTTGAAGAGATCACCTCTGTATTAAGGTTATTTGATGCCGTCGACCCTGTAAAATATGATTTTGCGCTATTCGGACTGGGCGTCAACAAGGCGCTGTAAAACTCCTTAATATTACAGGTAATTCACTTTTATATCTACCAATTAATTTTTACCTTAGGCAACTTGTTAAACAAAATTTATTACACACAAAACTATGGCTTTTGACATCGAAATGATTAAGAAAGTATATGAGCAATTGTCTTCTAAAGTTGAAGCAGCTCATAAACTGGTGGGACGCCCCCTCACCCTCTCTGAAAAAATATTGTATTCACACCTTCATGCTGATCAAAAAGCTGAGAGCTTTGAACGGGGAAAATCATATGTTGACTTTGCACCAGACAGGGTGGCAATGCAGGATGCAACGGCCCAGATGGCCTTACTGCAGTTTATGCAGGCAGGCAGGCCTAAAGTGGCGGTACCATCTACCGTGCACTGCGATCACCTGATCACCGCGAAAAGCGGTGCTAATGTGGATTTGGCATTTGCGAACAAAGAAAGCAAGGAAGTATTCGATTTTTTAGGTTCCGTTTCAAATAAATATGGCATCGGTTTCTGGAAACCGGGTGCGGGTATTATTCACCAGGTGGTGCTTGAGAACTACGCCTTTCCGGGTGGTATGATGATTGGCACTGACTCTCATACCGTAAACGCGGGTGGTTTGGGTATGCTGGCCATTGGTGTTGGCGGTGCCGATGCCTGCGACGTGATGGCTGGCCTGGCCTGGGAATTAAAATTTCCGAAACTGATTGGCGTGAAGTTAACCGGCAAATTAAGCGGCTGGACAGCGCCTAAAGACGTAATTTTAAAGGTGGCTGGTATTCTTACCGTTAAAGGTGGAACTGGTGCAATCGTTGAATATTTTGGCGAGGGTGCCACTTCCATGAGTTGCACAGGTAAAGGCACCATTTGTAACATGGGTGCCGAAATTGGCGCAACCACGTCTACTTTTGGATACGATGAATCGATGGAGCGTTATTTAAAAGCTACCGGTCGTGCCGACGTTGCAGCGTTAGCGAATGGCGTAAAACAACATTTAACCGCTGATCCTGAAGTGTACGCGAATCCTGATAAGTATTTTGATCAGGTCATTGAAATCAATTTATCTGAACTGGAGCCACATGTAAACGGTCCTTTTACTCCCGATCTTGCCACCCCTATCTCTAAATTAAAAGAGGAAGCTATTAAAAATGGCTGGCCTACAAAAATATCTGTGGGATTATTAGGTTCATGTACCAACTCTTCTTACGAAGATATTTCAAGGGCTGTGAGCCTGGCAAAACAAGTGTCATCCAAACACTTAAAGTCAAAGGCAGAATATTTAATTAACCCGGGATCAGAACAAATTCGTTTTACCATAAAACGCGACGGTTTTTTAGATGTGTTTGACCAGATCGGGGCAACTGTATTTACAAATGCCTGCGGCCCGTGTATCGGTATGTGGGACAGGATGGGCGCCGAAAAGCAGGAAAAAAACACCATCATCCACTCCTTTAACCGCAATTTCGCGAAACGCGCCGACGGCAATCCGAACACTTATGCATTCGTAGCCTCCCCTGAAATTGTTACCGCCATGGCCATTGCCGGCGATCTTACTTTTAATCCATTAACCGACACGCTCACCAATGAAAAAGGCGAGCAGGTGAAATTTGACGCGCCACACGGCGATGAATTGCCGAAAAAAGGTTTTGCAGTGGATGACGCCGGATACCAGGCGCCTGCTGCAGATGGCAGCGGCGTTAATGTTGCGGTTTCTCCAACCAGCGACCGTTTACAATTGCTTGACCCTTTCGCCGCCTGGGAAGGTCACGACCTTAAAGGCTTAAAACTTTTGATCAAAGCCAAAGGAAAATGCACTACCGATCATATTTCTATGGCTGGCCCCTGGTTAAAATACCGCGGGCATCTAGATAATATTTCAAACAACATGCTCATCGGCGCGGTAAATTTCTTTAACGAAAAAACAGACCTGGTGAAGAACCAGATCACGGGCACCTATGATTCTGTACCAAAAGTTCAACGCGATTACAAAGCCCATAGCATTGGCTCTGTTGTGGTGGGTGATGAAAATTATGGTGAAGGCTCTTCCCGCGAACACGCGGCTATGGAACCCCGTCACCTGGGTGTGCGCGCGGTACTGGTAAAATCATTCGCCAGAATCCATGAAACCAACCTTAAAAAGCAAGGTATGCTGGGGTTAACTTTTGCTGATAAAGCCGACTATGACAAGATCCAGGAAAACGATACCATCGATATAACAGGCTTAAAACAATTCGCGCCAAATAAGCCTTTAACACTGGTATTACACCATGCCAACGGCACCAAAGAAGAAATTCTCGCCAACCATACTTACAATCAGCAACAGATTGAATGGTTTAAAGCCGGTGGCGCCCTCAATATTATCAGGGCCAGCATTAAGGCATAAAAACAAAGATCCCATTCTAAAATCCCCCGTCATTAATTTGAAGGGGGATTTTTTAATTTTGGTAGGATGCAAAAAAAAACCGTTTCAGTATGAAACGGCATCAGCCAAATTAACGCGAACTTATTAAAACTGTTATTTGTTTTCAAGCGTAGGCAGCTTGCTCGAAGTCCTCACCTTTAAAACCTCCCTGAGAGTCTCAAGGCCGGTCAATAAAATAATACGGATGTCCATGCCAATGGTGGCGTGTTCAACATAATACAAGTCCCACTGCAACCTTTTATAAATGCTTCTTACGTTGGGTGTTGGTCCCCTGAAACCATTGATCTGGGCAAGACCAGTGATACCTGGTTTAATTAAATAACGGTTGTAATAGCCGGGAAATACTTCTGAAAACTTGCTTGAGTCGGCGATCATGTGTGGACGTGGACCAACAATCGACATATCGCCTAAAAGCACATTGATAAACTGCGGTAATTCGTCGAGATTGGAGACCCTTAAGAATTTACCCATCCTGGTAATTCGGGGATCATTTAATGCTGCCTGCAATTCATCGGAGTTTTTGTTCACACTCATGGTGCGTAACTTAAAACAATCGAAGGTTTTGGCCTCGCAGCCGGTTCTTTTTTGCCTGAAAAATACAGGTCCCCTTGAATCCAGTTTAATTAAAATCGCTAAAATGGGAAGAAGCCAGCTTAAAATAAAAACAAGAATGGTTAGTGAAACCAACAGGTCGATCATGCGTTTAACAATATAAAATATCATTAACCTGCTGTCTACCGCCTGTTCTAATTGTTTGTTCGATTTTAACGCGAAGGTATCTTCAGCGAATATGGCGCTGTTTTGTGTCAAGGTAAAGTAATCTGAGCTTAAAGGTTATTCGTGGGTTATGGATCTATTTACAAAATCTTATCAAAAGTACAAAAAATTGACCTGAATCCCCAGCAATACACAATAATTAACAAATGAACCGCTTGCCTTTTAACACTGAATCGGGGTCAAATTCTATATTAAAATTAGACTAAAAACCATCAAAAAAAATCAAATAAAAAAAATTTACTTAACAGGCAATTGTTTACTAAACCTCATAGAAATCACAAAACATATTTAATGCGAGGCCTGCAGATAACCGGTTTTTTTCAACCATAATTTTTCATAAACTGATGTTCCGGCGCACTGCCAGATATAAATATAAGTGTTAAATTGCCTATATTTGCCTCTCTCTTAAAAATGGCTTTTTTCAGCCCTGATGTGACTGACAAAGCGAAGCTTTTAAAGAGGTAATCAGATAAAATTTTCAAGATATGTTAAATAACAAAAGCGTTTTAATTACCGGGGGCACAGGCTCTTTCGGGAAAATGTTCACCAAGTTGATTTTTGAGAGGTATCCGGATATAAAACGGCTTGTGATTTTATCGCGCGACGAACAAAAGCATTATCAAATGGCAATGGAATACCCGGAGAATCAATACAAGGCTATCAGGTACTTTATTGGTGATGTGAGAGACGAAAGCAGGCTCATCAGCGCTTTTGAGGGTATAGACATTGTGATACACGCTGCTGCCATGAAACACGTGCACATCGCAGAGTATAACCCAATGGAATGTGTTAAGACAAATATCCTGGGTGCCGAAAACGTGATCAATGCAGCTTTTAAAAGTGGGGTTAAAAAAGTGGTGGCCCTGTCGACCGATAAAGCAGCAGCGCCGATTAATCTTTACGGCGCCACCAAACTGGCTTCCGATAAACTGTTTATAGCCGCCAACAACATCAAAGGAAAAAGGGACCTTTCGTTTTCGGTGGTGCGTTACGGTAACGTAATGGGATCAAACGGTTCGGTGATGCCTTTCTTTTTAAGCAAAAGAAAAGAAGGCACCTTGCCAATTACCGATAAACGGATGACCCGTTTTAATATTTCACTGGAGGCAGGATGCGAAATGGTTTTTAACGCCATCGAAAACTCCTGGGGCGGAGAGATCTTTGTTCCTAAAATTCCATCTTATAAAATTGTTGACGTGGCCACCGCCATTGCCCCTGAATGCAAACAAATTGAAGTGGGTATAAGGCCCGGGGAAAAGCTGCACGAGGAAATGATCACCGCCTCCGATTCTTTTAATACTGTTGATCTTGGCAAATACTACGCCATCCTTCCCCAACAACCAATTTTTGATGTAGCAGCGTACAAAAAACACTTTAATGCCAAAGATGTTCCTTTGCAATTCTGCTACAATTCAGGTACCAACACCGAATGGGAAACCGTAGAAAGCCTTAGGAAGTTAATTAAAGAATATGTTGATCCGAATTTTGAAGTAAAAAAATGACATACAAAATACCCTACGGCAAACAGTTCATCTCGCAGGAAGACACAGACGCGGTAGTTGCCGCCCTGCATTCTGATTTTTTAACGCAGGGGCCAAAAATAGCCGAGTTCGAAAAGAACTTTGCAAAGTACATTGGCTGCAAATATGCCGTTGCCGTTTCAAACGGCACAGCGGCCCTCCATTTGCCACTGCTTGCTGCGGGACTCAAAAAGGGCGATGCCATTATTACCACGCCTATCACCTTTGCCGCTTCTGCTAACGCCGCCAGGTATTGCGACGCCACGGTTTATTTCGCTGACATAGATCCCGACACCTACGTGATCTCCACTGAAAGCGTAAAAAAACTGTTGCTGCAACATCCAAAAGGATTTTTTAAGGCCATTGTTCCCGTTGATTTCACTGGTTACCCGGTGAACCTCGAAGAATTAAAAAAACTGGCCGACGAAAATGGACTTTTTATTCTTGAAGACGCCTGTCATTCGCCGGGCGGTTATTTTATAGATTCAAAAGGGCAAAAACAAAATTGTGGCAATGGTAATTTCGCCAATGCGGCAGCCTTTTCGTTTCACCCTGTGAAGCACATTGCCGCCGGTGAGGGTGGAATGATCACCACCAACGATGAAGCCCTTTATAAAAAATTATTATTGCTCAGAACCCATGGCATCAGCAAGGAGAATATGCGTTATGATTTTCCTGAAGCAGAACAGCAAGGGGCCTGGTACTACGAAATGCAGGACCTGGGGTACAATTACAGAATTACCGACATACAAGCCGCCCTGGCGAACAGCCAGTTAACACGGGCCGATGCGGGCATAAAAAGACGGCAGGAGATCGCCGCAAAATACCGCCAGGCTTTTGCAAACACCAAAATAAAAATGCAAAAGCATGATAACAACCACTTTAACGCACACCATTTATTTGTAATAGAAGTTGCCAACCGCAAGGCGTTCTACGACTTTTTGATTGGCAACGGTATTTTCGCGCAAATACACTATGTGCCTGTGCATCTCATGCCTTATTACAGGCAGTTTGGCTGGAAGCCAGGCGACTTCCCGGCGGCCGAAAACTATTACAAGGGTTGTATCAGTCTGCCCATGTACCCTACCCTTACCAACCAAGAACAGGATTTTGTCATTAATAAAACACTTGAGTTTATAAATGGCCGGTAAGATCATTTTGGGTACAGTTCAATTCGGTTTAGATTACGGCATCAATAACCAATCGGGCAAACCTGATGAAAACACGGTGACTGCGATACTGGACCTGGCCTTTGAAAACAACATCCAACTGCTCGATACCGCCGAAGCTTACGGCGATTCGCAGGAAGTGATCGGCAACTATCATCGCCGGTCTTCCAATCGGTTTAAAGTGATCAGCAAATACGGATCCGGCAGAAAAGACCTTTCACAGGATCTGCATCAAAGAATTTTACAGAACTTAAAAACGCTGGGTGTCGACAATTTACACGGCTATATGTTTCACTCGTTTAACGACTTTGAAACCTATTTTCCGGTTTACCACGAAGAAATAAAGGCCCTTAAAAATGCAGGGCTGATCCACAACTTTGGCGTTTCAATATATACCAACACCGAATTTGAAAAACTGCTCCAGCACAACGGAATAGATTTTGTTCAGCTGCCTTTTAACCTGCTGGATAATAATTTTCAACGCGCTGCCCTGATTCAGAAAGCGAATGAAAAAGGCATCGCGGTTCACACACGCTCGGTTTTTCTCCAGGGTCTTTTTTTTAAAAACGGCAATAACCTGCCTGCAAAGCTTCAGGCATTACAACCATACCTCGATGAAATCAAACAACTGTCGATTACGCACCACCTCAATGTAAACGATGTGGCCCTGAATTACGCCATGCAACAAAAGAACATCAGCAACGTGCTGATTGGCGTTGACACCGTTGACCAGCTCCGCAAGAATATTTCTTCACTGACACATACCATTTCAAAAGCCCTGCTTGAACAGATTGACGCGCTGCAGGTAAAGGAGACAGAATTATTAAATCCCTCTAACTGGAACTGATGAAAATCATGGCTATCACACAGGCACGCATGGGTTCGAGCCGCTTACCAGGTAAGGTTTTAAAAACCGTGAATGGTAAAACCCTTTTGGAGATCCACATTGAGCGCATTTTAAAATCGCGGCGCATCGATCAGCTGCTCGTGGCCACTACTATCGACCCGGCTGACGACGCAATTGCAACCCTTGTGGCCAATATAAACCTGCCTGTTTACAGAGGCAGCGTAAAAAACGTGCTCGACAGGTTTTACCAGGCGGCATTGCCTTATCAGCCCGATTGGGTGGTGCGACTCACCTCTGATTGCCCACTGATGGACGCTGCTTTAATTGATGAAATGATCGACACGGCCATAGAAAAAAACACCGACTATTGTTCAAATGGCCTGCAGCCCACCTTTCCAGATGGCCTTGACATAGAAGTATTTAAACTCACAGCGCTTGAAAAAGCCTGGCGTGAAGCCATCTCCGATTCAGACAAAGAACACGTAACGCCATACATATACAACCATTCAACCTTTAAACAACAAAACCTCTTCACGGCCTTTAATTTTACATTTGAAAGTAATTATGAAAATGTACGGCTAACGGTTGACGAGTCTTTTGACTTTGAGGTAATTAAAATTCTGATAGAAAAATTAGGTGTGCACAAGGACTGGAAAACCTATGCTGACTATTACCGTTCAAACGAACTAATTAAAACCATCAATCAGCACATTAACCGAAACGAAGGTTACCACAACTCATTAAAAAATAATTCATAAGCATTTAATATGATCACAAAATTTGACAAGTCCGATAAAATGATCAAACGCGCGCAGGAGATCATCCCTGGCGGTTGCCACACCTACAGCAAAGGCCCTGACCAATCGCCCCTGCTCGGTCCAAAAGTAATTTCACACGGCAAGGGTAGCCACGTATGGGATGTTGACGGTAACGAATACATCGATTGGGCTATGGGATTAACAGCAGTTAGTCTTGGTCACGCGTTCGAACCAGTTCTGGCAGCGGTGCGCAACGAACTCGAAAAAGGTGTCAATTTCCAGTGCCCCTCGCCTGTTGAAACAGAACTCGCTGAACTATTTTTAAAATGTGTGCCGTCGGCCGACATGGTGAAATTTGCAAAGAACGGGTCTACCGTTACAACGGCAGCCCTGAAACTGGCGCGCGCCTATACCGGAAAAAAATACGTTGCATTTTGCGCCGACCATGGTTTCTTTTCTTACGACGATTGGTACATCAGCGCCAAGCCCTGCAAATCGGGTGTTCCCGAAGAAATTGGCAGCCTCACTCTTTCGTTCAGGTACAACGATATTAAATCAGTAGAAGCCTTGTTCGAAAAATATCCTAACCAGATAGCTGGTTTAATATTAGAACCAATGGAATTTGACATGCCGGTGGATAATTTTCTTCACAAGGTAAAAGACCTTTGTCATAAAAATGGCGCGGTGTTTATCCTTGATGAAATGATCACAGGCTTTAAACTCGGTTTTCCGGGCGCCCACACCATGCTGGGCATAGAGCCTGACCTGAGCACCTGGGGAAAAGGCGTAGCCAACGGCTTTTCGGCTTGTATGCTGGCCGGTAAAAGAGACATCATGAAACTGGGTGGCATTGATCACGACAAGGAGAGGGTATTCCTGATCTCAACCACCCATGGCGCGGAGACACACTCCCTGGCTGCAGCTATCGCTTCTATTAAATATACCAGGGACCATAACACCATAGATTCTGATTATCAGAAAGGACTGATTATTGAGCAAAACGTAAAAGCGCTGATCACTAAACACGGTCTTGAAAAAAACATTGAAGTAAAAGGTCATCCCTGCTGGTTATTGATGATCATGAAAGACGAAAATGGTGTTGCCAGTGATGGACTCAAAACCCTTTTCTTCCAGGAGGTGATCAAACATGGCATTTTATTCAGGGGTGTTTTTAATTTAAGCGTTTCACATAGTGATGAAGACCTTCAAAAAACTTTCGCGGGTTTAGACAAAGCGATGACTGTATATGCAAAAGCGGTAAAAGAAGGATATGAAAAATACCTGGTGGGAGAACCTGTAAAACCGGTCTTCAGGCAGTATAATTAATGAGCTTGTTTTTATAAATGACTGAATAAAAAAAACGGCGGGTTAAATGAAAAAAATTGTTTTCAGGGCTGACGGTAACAGCATTTCCGGCTTAGGCCATTTATACAGGATCTTCGCATTGCTGGAGATGTGTAAGGATGACTTTGATTGTATTTTGCTTACCCGTGAAGACTCAGCGATGGAGGTGATTCCAGCCTCTTACAACTGCCGGCAAATTCCCGCTTTAATTTCCCTCGAAGAAGAGCCTTCCTGGATCAGGCAACAATTCGATCCTGAAGCATACCTTATCGTGGCCGACGGTTATCACTTTAATGGGGCCTACCAGCAAAAATTAAAACACCTGCATTTTAAACTGGTTTATATCGACGATATGGCACAGGGTCAGGTGTACGCCGACCTTATTATCAACCACGCCCCATCGGCCCATGAAAATCAGTATAAAACAAATGAAGGCACCCGACTGGCCCTGGGTACCGGCTTTTCGATGGTGAGACCGTTGTTTTTAAAAGCGGCAGCCGGATCGGGGAAAACAAAAAAAATGGACACAGCTTTTGTTTGTTTTGGCGGCGCAGACCCCTTCGAACTCAGCGATTTTGTATGTAAAACCCTGGTCACACTTAAAGAAATAAAAAAAATCAATGTGGTTGTGGGCGGCGCTTTTAAAAGCAGGGGGGTCTTTAATGTAGCTGAACAATATAGCAGCATTCAGGTTCATCAGAACCTTTCGGAGGCCGAATTACTGCAAGTAATGCAGGAAAGTGATTTCGCGGTGGCGCCCTGTAGCACCATTCTTTTTGAATTGTGTTGCGTGAAGATGCCTGTTTTAACGGGTTATTATGTCGACAATCAGAAAGAGGCTTATTACGCGTTTTTAAATGAAAAAGCAGTTGCCGGGGCCGATAATTTTAAGGAACTCACAGCACAGGAATTGGAAAAGCTGGTTCATGATCTATTGAATTCAGATAATGCCCCGATGTTACAAAAACAAGCCGAATTATTTGACGGTAAACAAAAAGAAAGGATCGTTAAAATTTTAAATACTTTATAGAATGACGGATATTAAGTTAATTCCCCTGTCGGCGGAAGACCTTGAAACGGTAAGGAACTGGAGAAATTCGCCCGAAGTTGCCGCATACATGTACACCGACAATTTTATTACTGAGGAGCAACAAAAAAACTGGTTTGCGGGCATACAAAAGAACCCTTCTGTTAAGTGCTGGGTTATTGAATACGAGGGCAAAAAATTAGGATTGGCTTCAATTACCGATATCAACACGGCTTTGGGCAGTTGTTCGTGGGCCTTTTACCTTGGCGACACCAGTATCCGGGGGGCGGGCATTGGCGGCAAGGTTGAATACAATGTTATGAGATATGTGTTTGAAGAGTTAAATTTAAATAAGTTGCGTTGCGAGGTTTTTGTATTTAACGACAGCGTAATAAAAATGCATGAAAAATTCGGTTTCAGGCGCGAGGCCTATTACAGAGAACACTGTACCAAGAATGGGAAGTACCAGGACGTTGTTGGCCTGGCAATGCTAAAATCTGAATGGAGTGTATTAAAAGAGAATATTTACAACAGGATCTACAATAAAAACTAATAAACAAACCATGTCCCGCAACGCAATCACCAACAAAGACAATTCGTGTTTTATAATCGCTGAACTTTCGGCTAACCACGGCGGTGATCTCAAGATCGCTATAGAAACCATCAGAGCCGCGAAGAGGGCCGGCGCCGATGCCATTAAATTGCAAACCTACACTGCAGACACCATCACACTGAACGTAAAAACCGATGATTTTAAAATAAAACAAGGCACGTTCTGGGACGGACAATACCTGTATGACCTTTACCTCGACGCGGCCCTTTCATGGGAATGGCACAAACCGCTTTTTGAGGTTGCAAAAGAGGAAGGACTCGTTTGTTTTTCTTCTCCCTTCGACAAAACTGCGGTTGACTTTCTCGAAACACTTCATGTTCCGGCATACAAGATCGCGTCATTCGAAATAACCGACATTCCACTGATCAGTTATGTGGCTTCAAAAGGCAAACCCGTGATCATTTCAACTGGTATAGCGGGTCTTGACGACATTGAACTTGCGATTGAAGCCTGCAGAAAAGCAGGGAACAACGACATTACACTACTCAAATGCACCTCGGCCTATCCTGCCGCACCCGAAGACGCCAACCTGCTAACCATCCCCGACATTAAAAAACGGTTCAGCGTGGCAGCGGGATTGTCAGACCACACCATGGGCATTGAAGGACCGGTAGTGGCTGTTGCACTTGGTGCCAAGGTCATTGAAAAACACTTTATCCTCGATAAATCGGTCGGCGGACCCGATGCGCATTTCTCGCTCGACGAAAGCGAATTTAAAAGGATGGTAGACGCGGTAAGGATCACAGAAAAAATGCTGGGTAAAGTGGATTACGAATTAGACGAAAAAAAACTGAAAAGCCGTGAATTCTCCAGATCCCTTTATATTTCGGAAGATGTAAAAAAAGGTGATTTACTAACCGAAAAAAATGTTAGGTCGGTAAGACCGGCTTATGGCCTTCACCCGAAGCATTATGACGAAGTGATTGGGAAGACCTTCACTCAACACGCCGTTAAAGGAACACCCTTGAGCTGGAATCTTATTTCGTAATCAGGATTTTAACTATCCCTTAAATCAGTTCCCTAACTCTCAATGAAAATTAACAAGCA
Organism: Bacteroidota bacterium; assembly: GCA_040386615.1. Lineage (GTDB taxonomy): Bacteria > Bacteroidota > Bacteroidia > B-17B0 > Aurantibacillaceae > Aurantibacillus. The sequence continues at coordinate 49,908 of JAZKFC010000015.1, read as the reverse complement.
CTCAATACTCAATCTTTTTATCAGGGGACTGACTATTTTGTCGCGTTTTATATTGTTGTTTTGCTTTGGTAAGTTCTTTTCAACCGATGACCTGGGTACCTACGGGATTTTTTACACCACGGTTAATTTATGCCTCATGACCCTGGGGCTTGACTTTTATACCTTTTCGAACCGTGAAGTGCTTTATGCCGAAACAAAAGACAGGTTCTCGGTTTTAAGAAACCAGTTATTGTTCTATCTATTCACCTACGCTGTGTTTTTGCTTCCAATGCTACTAATATTTACCTATGGGGTGATCCCCATAAAATATGTAGTGTTTTTTTATATCATACTGGTGTTCGAGCATTTGTCGCAGGAATTTTACAGGTTATTCACCATCCTTTCATTTCCCATTCTGGCCAATTGGCTGTTGTTTTTAAGGAATGGTTTGTGGGTAGTGATACTCATCATTGTTTACTGGTTATTCGGCATCAACGAATATTCTCTGTCGGTAGTTTTCATTGGGTGGATGATAGGATCTGGATTATCGGTGGTTATTGGATTTTATAAAGTGATCCGTTTGTACGGCGGTTATCCGGCTGGCAGGATAGAAAAAAGCTGGTTTTATTCGGGGATCAAAACCAGTGCGCTTTATTTTTTATCGACAATAGCCCTCATCACTATCGACAACCTGAACAGGTACCTGATCAAATACTGGTGTGGCCTTTCAAAGGTGGGGGTGTTTACTTTTTTTAGTCAGATCTCCAACATCATCAACGTAATAATTTTCACCCTGTTTATCATGGTAATATATCCCAAATTGGTGGAGGCCGCCAATTCAAACGACAGGGAAGGATTCTTCAGGTTGAAAAACGAACTGCTTAAAAAGGTAGTCGTTTACTCGTTTTCAATCGGTGTTCTGCTCATTGTCTTTATCTTTCCAATGTTGTATTTTATCAATAAGCCAGAATATTACGCCGAGTTGAACACGTTTTACCTGCTTGTAATTTCAACCATTTTCCTCAACATCTCATTGGTTAATCATTATGTGTTGTACGCTTTTAAAAAAGACAGTTCACTGCTTTATTCTACGCTGATTGGTGCAGTGGCCAGCGTGCTCCTGAATTTGTTTTTCATCAGCCATTTTTCTATTTTGGGTGCTGCTTTGTCTTTATCTTTAAGTTACCTGGTGCTCATTATTACTAAATCCCTTTTCTCGAAAAAAGCGGAAGCCGATTTTATTCAAAAAAACATACTGAGTGGGAAATAACAATACAAAACCGGGCCATTTATTTATTTGTTATACGCCACTTCATGCCCTGATCGCGAAAAAAGTCATTGAAAAGGAACAGATCAGTTCCTTCATTTTAGTGTTCTATTATCACGTGGATAGCGAAAAAATAAGGCATTATTTTGGTGAAATTTCGGCAAAGGCGAAAAAAGCGTTTTATATCAAAAAGAACAACAACCTCCTTCATACCATAAAAGTTTTGTTTGGGCTGTTTTTTAACTTAAAAAGGCAACTGGGCGCGGCTCCAATAGTTTATACCGGTAATGTCAAGAGCATTTATTCAAGGTTTCTCATCTATGCACTGCGAACCAAAACCCTGCACACCTTTGATGACGGGATTGGCAATGTGAGCGGAGAAGGTTATTTTTACAAGGGTTTAACACCCGGCGCTTTTTCAAAAATCACATCAGTCTTTGGTTTGAATTTTTCATACAGCTGGGTTTACGGCCTTATTAGAAAACACTACACCATCTATAAAATGGAAAACGTGATGCCATTTTGTGAATATATCAGTTTATTTGATTTTGAATCCGGTGGCCAGACTACCAGCAATCATTCATCAACAGCGGTGCTTTTAACAAGTACCATGTGTGAAGACGGATTTATCAGCCTTGATTTTGAAAAAAAGCTGTACAAAACGGTCATTGCAGATTTCAACGTCAGATACGTTATCGCCCATCCACTCGAAATGCACGATAAATGCAGCGACCAGGGGGTCACGATCATAAAATCAGAAAAAATTGCCGAAGACATCATCATAGATCTGAAAAAACAATACGGCAGCATTAAGGTGATCGGTTGGTATTCATCCGCACTTATTCATTTACTGAATGTAAACGGCGTTGAAACGGTAAACATACATTTCGAAAGCAATTTATCGCTTGGCAAAACAAAGCAGTTTTTTGAGTCACACCAGGTAAAAACTTATACACCAAATTTAAAAGCTGTGAAACAATGAAAATTACCTCGGGCCTGATCTTACTGCTGGTGTTACTCTACCCGTTTTTTTACGTGAGTAATTATATTGCTTTTGAGATCAGCTACCAATTCACACTTTATTACTTTGTTCCGTTAACACTTCTGTTTTTTGTACTTAACATGGGAAAAAAGCCAGTCGCTGTTCTGAAAAAAAACAGTATTAACCTGGCGCTGCTTGGCCTTATCCTGTTGATCATCGGCATTAACACTGACGACCTCAGGTATTCAAAACCGCTTTTGTTTTTTATTTATGTTATAAATTTCTACCTCTTAAGTCTTACTCTTGTATTCAGGGAAAATTACAAGGTGGTGCGGTACGTCTTTTTATTTTTCTCGCTGCTTTCCTTCCTTTTTCTTTTTAAACCCGACCGGTACATGCTCGATCACAGGTATTTTTCCTTTTTATTAAGTCCAACCGTGTATAGCGTTTATGCAGAAGTTGTTTTAATACTCTTTTTGTACCAGGTGAAAAGCACAAAAAAAAGGATTTTCATATTTCTGATTGCCGGCTTTTTTATTTTTATCACTAAAACCAGGCTGAATTTGTTTTTCTATATTTCAATACCTTTTCTTTTGTACTACTTCGAAAACTTTAAAGCCTCCAGGGGCAAGATTCTGCTGGTGTACATCTTTTGCTTAAACATGCTGTATCCCATCTATACTTACCTGGTCACTTTTGATTTCGGAAAGGCCACCCTGGTATCCACACGGTACGAGAACGGGCACGATTCGTCTTTTGGCTTAAGAAATTATCTTAACTCTTTAACTTACGACGAGTTTCTCTATAAAACCGACCTGTCGGAAAAACTTTTTGGGAAAGGGACTGAGCAGGCGCGGAAGAAGATCATTGAAAAGATCAAGTTCGATCTTTTTACGCACAACGATTTTATCAGGTTTGCTTACGATTTCGGCATCATCTGTACCATTTTATTCCTGCTATTTTTGTACAGGATCACCGCGGGCCATTATATTTCGTTTATCATGTTGTTGTTGTACCTTTTTTCATTTTACCACAACATGATCTACGATTTTTTCTTAATCTCACTGGTGATCTATTATTCGGGAGTAGAAAGAAATACAAAAGATACAGTCAATACTAACCAGGATTTGAGTTATGCATAGCGTAAAAGTTGGAAGGATCCCGGTGCATTTGTTCACAGAAGAAACGCTGCACCAGGAAATTAAAAATATCATTACCAGTGATCAAAAGAAAACCGTGCTCAATTCGAACGCCCATTTGGTACAACTGGCCAATTCGGACGAGCCCTGGCTGATCGACTATTTTAACAACGAAGTTGATTTTGTAATGTGTGATGGCTCAGGTATTCAATTGGGCGCGAAACTCACAGGACAGCTGGTTCCTGAAAAAATCGCCTATAACGTTTGGTTCTGGAACTTCGCTGAATTTTGCGCTAACAATAATTTTTCTATTTATTTTCTCGGAGCAAAAGACGGGGTAGCCAAAATGGCCGCTGAAAATCTTGTCAATAAAAACCCGGATCTTAGAGTGTACTACCACCACGGTTATTTTGACAAAAGCAGCAACAGCGCCGAAAACGAAGAGGTGATCAGGCGTATTAACGAGGTAAAACCCAATGTTTTGCTGGTGTGCTTCGGCATGCCTTTTCAGGAAAGATATATCCGCGAAAATATATCACGTTTTAATACCAATGTATTGATGAGCGGTGGCGGCGCGCTTGATTTTTTTGCCGGCAAAGCAAAAACCGCCCCGGCCATTTTCAGGCATTTGTACCTTGAATGGTTCTACAGGCTTTGCTCCGATCCACGCAGGCTTTGGAAAAGGTACCTCGTTGGTAATTTTAAATACCTTTACTACGTGTTAAAATACCGAAATGACAAATAAGCTTCAGGGGCATACAACTGGCAAAGGCGAAACGGTACTTTTAACCGCCATTCTCGTTGTTGTATTCACAGTCCCCTTCTCCGGCACATTCAACAGCCTGGCCATTATGTTGCTGGGCCTGGTGTGGCTCCTGCAGCGACATTATAAAAATCTACGACAATTATTTACATTCAATTTTGGGGTGAGCTTCCTGTTTTATCTGATGTTTATTGTGGGTTTAACCTACACACAGGATCTTAAAAACGGCATGTTTCAAATCGAACAAAAATTATCCCTGATCGTATTTCCCTTTTTATTTGCTACTATCCCGGCCCTCAGCAGGCGGAACCTGAAGCTGATCTTTTCATTTTTTGTTTTGGTTTGCCTCCTGGCAAGTGTTTACAGTGTTTGGGCAGGTGCATTTGTAAACTACCGGCATAACCAGTTAACAACAATTGACCTTGCTAATTTCACAAACCAAAACCTTGCAGGTTATATTGGCACCCACTCCACTTATTTTTCAATGTACATTGCTTTTTCAATTTTTATTGTCTTTGAATCTTTGAAGAACAACAGCAGCAAGCGTCAGCGCCTCGTGTATTTTACACTGATCGCCTGGTTTGTATTTTTTCTGTTTTTGCTGGCGGCCCGTATTGTGCTCATCGCCTTTATACTGATTGCTTTGGTATACCTTGTAAAGGCCACCCTCCAAACCCGCAAAAATTATAAACTGTTGCTGCCGGTAATTGGCGGCGGACTCATTCTCACGCTTGCTTTGTCGGGCACAGCTTATTTCAAAAACCGGTTTTCAGAGATCTACAGCGTTAACATGAGCAACCTGATTGGCAGCAACAGCGAGAACGGCGTAACACAAAGATTTTTTTTTTGGAAGAACTCACTTGACATCATACAGCGAAGTCCTTTTATCGGGCACGGTACCGGCGATGCCCATATTGAATTCAAAAAACAGTATGCTGATCTTTTGCTTCAGAACCCCGGCTATCAGCCAAGCGTAGTGGAAGCGATTCGTTTTTTTGAGAAACAACAATACAATTCGCACAACCAGTTTTTGCAGGTGCTTATATTGTTCGGGGCTACAGGCCTGGTCGTCTTTTTAATTTTATTCGCCCGTTGCTATTATGTTTGTTTTAAACGTAAAAACATACTCTACTTCAGTTTCATTACCATTGTCTTTTTTTCGTGTTTAACCGAATGTGTTTTTGACAGGCAATTTGGCGTAGTGTTTTTCAGCGTATTTAACGCCATTTTTTTATTCCACGATAAAGAAAACGAAAACGCTTCGGCAAACCACGGAGAGTTTCGGGCTGAAACGCCTGACTTATAACAAAAAATGATCGAAAAACAGGACCTTTATCTTCCCTGTGTATTCACTGCTTTAGCGGCATATCGGCGGTTCAGAAAAATGACTCCCACAATGTATCCAAATATAATTCCGATTAACAGGTACGCCCATTTTGGCAATCCTCCCTCAGTATTGCTTTTGGTATAACCGATCATCAACTGAAAACTTTTATTTAATACCTGTTTTTTATTTACATCCATTAATTTCTCATACGACTCCATACTGTGCCTGTAAATATCCACTGGTTTCATCGCTTCTCCTAAAATAATGCCGTTACCGCTTGTTCGCGGTATGATAGATCTGCTCACTATCTTCTTCAGGCTGTCAATTTCATCTATTTCACCTTTTACGCGTTTCTCAACAAGGTCCAGGGTTTTCCGGTCAATTTCCTTCATGGCAATCGCGTATTCATTGGATTCAAGGTAATTCATAATACTGGTTTGAAGTTCAGGTAAAACGCTGTTATTATAAACTTCCACTTCCACCCTGAATGGCAGAAATACCGACAGTGAGTCGGCAAAGGTCTTGGCCATGTGCTCATTTAAAGGTCTGTAACCGATATGTTTTACCATGGCTGCAGACGGGCCGTCCATTTTTAATTTCTCCGCGAGGGTCGCATTTTCTTCCTGGTGATTAATAGCAGCGTTAAGGTTCCTGATCAATTCGCCACAGTAATCATTTTCGAAACGGATGTGAGAAACTGTAAAATTGGCTTCGTAAAACGGTGTTTTTAATGAATACAGCCCAAAGCCTATTCCAAGTCCCAGCACAATAAAAATGAGCAGCATAAAAAAGTTCCTGATCGAAAATTCAAAAAGGTTAACGATAGAAGTTCCAAGGTTTTGAACACCTCTTTTTGCCGCGCCCATTACATACACAACGTCAAGATCATCTTGTTTGTTAGATTCCATGAAATTTACACGTATTTTTAAGTTGGAGATTTTACGTGGCCCTAAATTAAGAATTATTTAATTCCCGCAATTGTTCCTGCAAAATAATTGGTAAACCGTTTTTGCAGATCAGGGCCTGGTTTCTGCTTCAAAGGTGCTTTCGGTAATTGGCGCACCGTCTCTGAAATGAGCACTCCCACCCCAGTTGAAGATCTTCTTCTGGAATACCCAGGCCATGTTATCCTTCACAACAACCCTTTGAATAATAACAACATTCGACGATGAAATGGTTTCTTCGGTAACACCGGGACCGTACTTTGCGAGCAGTTGTTTCACGCGTTCGTCGGTCTGTTGGTTGCCATCCCCATTCAAAAGCTTTTCAGTATCCAACAACCGGCCTTTAGCATATGCATCGCCGCCTTTGTAGGTTAATGATTCTTCGTATTTCTTTTTAGCCTCTTTGTAGCGTTTCGCTGTAAAAAGGTCGTCGGCAACTTTGATAGTTTCATCATACTTTAAAACGAAGCCTACTTCCTGTAGCCGGTTTTTAGGATAAGAATCGCCAGGTCTGGTGCTGGCCGCCTCGGTAAATGCCGATTTGGCGGTGAGCATATCTCCCTTGCTAAAAGCATCGTCACCTTTTGCCAGTATTGCCCTGTATTTTGATTCCTGTTCCTGTAATTTTTTATTTTCCTCTTCCGCTCTCTTCTTCTCCATAGCTTCCATCTCAATCGCTTTTTTTGCGCGGGCTTCAGCTGCTTCTTTGTCTTTAGCCAGTTTTTCGGCAGCTGCTTTATCAGCTATTGCTTTCTCTGCCGCAAGTTCGGCGGCTCTTTTCGCGGCTGCTTCATCAGCGGCTTTCTTGGCCAGTGCTGCAGCTTCTGCTCTCGCTTTTTCGCTGTTCAATTTTTCGGCAGCTTCTTTATCGGCTTTCGCTTTTGCCTCGGCTGCTTCGGCCTGTTTTTTAGCGTCTATCTCTGCCTGAATTTTGGCTTTGGCATCGGCCTCCGCCTTCTCCTTAGCCAGTTTATCTGCTTTTTCCTTATCTGCTTTTTCTTTAATCGCGGCATCTTCAGCGGCTTTTTTAGCCGCCGCGTCACCGGCAATTTTTGCTTTTTCAGCTGCCAGTTCGGCCGCTTTTTTAGCCGCTTCATCGGCCGCGTTTTTCTTGGCCAGTGCGTCTGCATCGGCTTTTGATTTTGAGGCGTCGGCCTCAGCTTTTAATTTTGCCGCCAGTTCAGCATCGGCTTTTGCTTTAGCGGCCGCCAGTTCAGCAGCTCTTTTGGCATCCAATTCGGCTTTGGTTTTAGCGGCAGCGTCTTCAGAGGCTTTCTTAGCGGCGTCGAGGTCTATCAGTTTTTTTACATTAATGATCTGCGTGCCGGGATACACTTCCTTAGGTTTTAATCTCTGTGCTTCCTGGTAGCTTGCCAGCGCTGTTTCCCAATCCTTTAATTCAAAAGCCTTATCTCCCTTTTTGATGGTGGTCTGGTAGGTTATTTCCTTTTCCCTCTCTTTTTTTATTACTTCCTGTTCGGCTTCCTTGATGGTTCCCAGCTTGGTGATCATCTGCTCCAGATAACCGGCATCATATTCAAAATTATCGAGGAGCGGGTTATACTTATATTTGTTTAAGGGCTCATTCAGGGCCGAGTAGTCAACCCCCTCCATTTTTTTGAACAAACTCAGGCTGGCCTGTATGATGGGGAATTTAATGGTGGCTTTTTCGGGCGGCACACCGGTGGTGCTCACTGTAAATTTTTTAGTAACGTAACCGTCTTTTGTAACCGTAACAAGGAAATCACCACCGAGGGGTAATGCAAAATTGTATTTGCCCATGACATCGGTGAGTATAGTACTTTCAACCCTTCCTCCCCGGGAGATCTGCACCTGCGCGCTTGGTAAGGCTCCTCTTTCATCTGAAACGTCACCCTGGAATTTTACGGGTACGTCCTGCGAAAAGGAATAAATACTTTTTAAAATAAGGAGAACAAAAAATAATAAGCGGGTATTAAACATATACTATTGCTAATCTGGAATTAGGAAATAAATTTACAAAAAAAATCCATCTTCAAAATTATAATTTATCATGCAGTTAACAAACGAATACAATTATAGCTATTGGGAATTAAAGCAGTACTTCAGACAATTTGACCTGGTGGTGGTTGGCGGTGGCATTGTTGGGCTAAGCGCAGCCATATCGTTTAAACAAAAAAACAAACAGGCCACCGTCCTGGTGCTGGAACGTGGCATCCTGCCAAATGGCGCCAGCACTAAAAACGCGGGATTTGCCTGCTTTGGCAGTGCGGGTGAACTACTCGATGATCTCAGTCACATAAAACCGGAAGTGGTTTGGGAAACGGTAAAAATGCGCTGGGATGGGCTGCAAATGCTGAGAAAAAGACTGGGAGATAAAAAAATTGCCTTTAAGTTATCGGGCGGTTACGAGTTATTTAAAGACAAGCGTGTTTACGACGAGCACCTCGATCAGCTTGATAAACTTAACAAAAATGTCGACGAGGTACTTGGTTTAAAAAAATGCTATGGCCCTTACGCAGGAAAAAACCAGTTTAAAAAAATAGCTGGCATGGTACTGAACAAATACGAGGGTGACATTGATACGGGCATGATGATGGACAGCCTTTTGGCACTGGCACAAAAAAACAACATTAAAATTCTCAATAATATTGGGGTTTCAGAAATAAATGACCTTAAAACCCGTGTTGAATTAACAACCAACGCCGGCGTTTTTAAAGCCTCCAAGGTCATTGTTGCCACTAACGGCTTCGCGACGCAGTTGTTAAAACTCAGGGATGTACTCCCGGCACGCGCACAGGTATTGATCACAAAACCCATCCCTCATCTCAGCATAAAAGGTACTTACCATTATGAGCAGGGATATTATTACTTCAGAAATATCGACGGCAGGGTGCTTTTAGGGGGCGGTCGCAACCTGGATATTGAAACTGAAACAACAACAGAACCCCGTTTAAACAATAGGATACAGCACCAGTTGATTAAACTGCTGAAGGAAATGATCCTGCCAGGTGTCGCCTTTGAAATAGAAAGCCAGTGGGCCGGCATCATGGGCGTTGGAAAAGAAAAAAAACCCATTATCAGGCCCGTGAGCGAAAACGTGTTAGCGGCAGTAAGAATGGGAGGCATGGGAATTGCCATTGGCAGTTGGGTGGGTGAAAAAGCCGCCGGAGAAATTATGTAAAACTTCTTCAGTAAATTATTAATAAGCGCAGCGCGCGGTAATTCCTCCTTTAACAAATTTTTGTAATAGAGTGTAACAGCATTTGTTTTCCCCCTGCAAGTTATAGCTCACAGATCAAACTACCAATTCAACCGATGAGCGAAAATTTTTAACCCACCAGCATGGTGTTTAAATTTTTATTCACATATTTTGGCTGTTTTTCCCCAGTTTTCATAGGGTTTTCAAGGGATCGCGATCAACACCCGTTTTTTGCCGATCCATATTTATAATTGTTTGTTTCGTCTAAAAAGACAAGTTCCCGATTAACTTTTTATTTTTTGTTGCGTACACAAAACCAGAACCGCGATGAAAATTGAACACACAATTAAAATCTCCCGCCTATGAAAACAAAGATTTACATTTTAGTTCTGCTGTGCCTTGCCATTATGGGAATTATGAACGCCCAGACAGATTCAACAAAGATAGACGTTAAGCTAAGTGACTTTAATTTTTATTTCTGGAATGCATATGCCGACAAATTACATTTAACGGTCGCTGAAAGAAACGAGTTTATGTTGTCTCATCAAAAAAACAACCTCGACTTTCAGCAGAAATTAAGTCAGCCAGCGCAAACCTTCCGTCATGGCAATCACAATAATACCCTGGCCGGAGGATGTAACAATATCGATTTTGAAAATGGAAGCTTAAGTGGATGGACGTCGACAAGCGGTTTTCATCCCCTCTACTCCGCTAACCCATCAGGCTGCTGCCTGAGCATAGGCGGTCAGCAAACCATTATGACTGGCGCGGGCCTCGACCCCGCCGGTAATTTCCCGGTAGTTGCGCCGGGAGGAAGTTTTTCGCTCAGGCTGGGCAATATCCAAACCGGCGGCCAGGCCGACAGAATCGAACAAACATTTTTGGTAACGCAGGCAAATGCCAATTTTACATACCGTTATGCAGTAGTAATGGAAGACCCCGGACACGTACTCACCCAGCAGCCGTCATTCCAGGTTGAAATGCTGGATAGTTTAGGCGGCCTCATTCCCTGCACCTATTATAATGTGGCAGCTGGAAATAATATACCCGGCTTTCTCAATTCCCCAACGCTTCCAAATGTTGTTTACAAACCCTGGTCGAGCGTAGTGGCCGATCTTACCAGCCTGATCGGGCAAAACATTACTATACGTTTTACTTCTTTTGATTGTTCGCTGGGGGGCCATTTTGGTTATGCTTACGTGGATGCGGATTGCATGGCCTTTATGACCGGCAGCAACGATACCATTTGCGTGGGGGCACAAAAAACATACTGCGCGCCAAACGGATTTTTAAGCACAACATGGAACGGACCGGGCATGGTCAACAATACCAATCAATGTGTTGCACTCTCTGCGCCTGGTGTTTACACCTGCCAGACAGTACTGGTACCAGGGTGCCCGGGCCCCGACTTCACTTACACCCTTAGCAATTTTCCCCAACCGCTTGTATCGTTCAATCCTGTTTCGGGTAACGCCTGCTCGCCTCAATACACGTTTAATAACACTTCAACCATCAGCATCGGTTCACTAAACTCCTACACCTGGAGTTCTGGTCTTATCAGCAGCAACCTGTTTAATTTCAATAACAATTTTGTTTCGGCCGGCACTCACACAGTTGGTCTTTCAGCAATTTCCAACCAGGGTTGCAGGAACAGTGTTGTGCAAACACTTACCGTGTATCCTTTACCAGTGGCTAATTTCAGCGCGGCACCGGTTTGCGCGGGAACAGGCATTTTACCTCTCAATACTTCATCCATTGCCCTTGGCAGCATCAGTTTCTATTCCTGGAACAATGGTAACGGAACAGTCTCAAATTTATTGAACCCCGCATTTATTTATAACGTGAGTGGTAATTATGTGATCACGCTTACGGTCACAAGCAACCAGAATTGCGCGGCCATACAAAGCAAAACGATAACCATCTACCCAAAACCCAACGCGTCTTTTAACCAGCTAAGTCTTAATAACTGTTCGCCCCAATACACATTCTCCAATACCTCCGGCATTAGCAGCGGTATCATTACCGGGTATAACTGGAATTTTGGGAACAATTTCAGCACATTACAAAACCCGGTGAATAATTTCGCAGCGCAGGGAAATCATACCATAAGTTTGATTGTTACTTCCAATAACAATTGCCGCGATACAGCCTATAAAAACCTCGTAATATACCCATTTCCCGCTGTGGGTTTCATCGCTCCCGCAACCTGTCTTGGCAACACACTTTCCATCATCAATACATCCAGCATTAATCCCGGAAGCATCTCTTCCTACACCTGGAATTTTGGTAATGGCAACGGCTCTGCGTTATCGAGCCCTGCGGTTAACTACACCACCAGTGGCAGTTATCTTGTTTCATTGTCGGCAATGAGCAACCAGAGTTGTATTACCACGGTTACTAACATTGTGGTGATCCACCCATTGCCAACTGCGTCAATTGGCGCACTTAACCTTTGCCACGGCAACAACACCAATTTTTCAGGCAACGGTTCGATCAGTGGTGGTGCCATCACCAGCTATGCCTGGAACTTTGGCGACGGCAACACATCCACCATGCCCAATCCATCGCACCAATACAACAACACCGGCAATTATATCACATCGCTCATGTTGACCAGTAATCAAAACTGTTCACGTACGTACAGCAGCACGGTCACCATCAACCCTTTGCCGCTGGTTGCTTTTAGCACAAGCAACGTGTGTCATGGTAATAACACACAATTCACCAACGGCAGCAGCATTGCTTCGGGCAGCATTAATTCTTATACCTGGACCTTTGGTAATAATGGTAGTTCACCTTTCATTCATCCAACAGTTACTTATGCCAACAGTGGTAATTTCATCGTAACCCTCACAGCAAAAAGTAATCTAAACTGCCAGGGTACTGCCACAAACAACCTGGTGATTCATCCTAAACCGGTGATCTCTTTCAGCGTCAGCAAGGTGTGCTTTGGTGATACCACCGCCTTTGTGAACAATAATTCCATTTCCAGCGGCAATATTGTTTTATTTACCTGGACCTTTGGCGACGGCAACACTTCAAACGCAGTTACGCCTACCCACATTTACCAAAGTTATGGCAACAAAACAATTGTTTTAACGGCCAACAGTAATCAGAATTGCAGCGCAAGCTTTACCAGCACTGTGATGATTAATCCATTGCCTGTTCTCTCATTCAGCGCAAATAATGTTTGCCACGGCTCTGGCAGCAACTTTGTAAACAGCAGTTCAATACCGGTTGGCAGCATTAGCAACTGGGTGTGGGATTACGGAAATGGACAGGGCATCAGCGCGATGCAGAGTCCTACTTACCAATACCCGCTGGCCGGTGTATACACGGTGAGCCTGACCGCCACCAGCAATAAGAACTGTAGTAACGGGGCTACTAAAACAATCAAAGTTTTTGCCAATCCTGTTGTTTCTTTTGCTTCAAAAAATGTGTGCCTTGGCACCGCGGTTACTTTCACCAACAGCAGTAGCATTGCCAGCCCGGAGCAGATCACCGCTTACAACTGGGCATTGGGCAATGGCAGCATTACTGGTGTTGTTCAGCCGGTCGTAAACTATAATGCGGGCGGCAGTTACCCTGTGAACCTGACAGCTACCTCGGCGAATAATTGCAGCAGCAGCTTCACTTCAACGGTTACCATTCACAGCCTGCCGCAGGTAGCATTTATTCCAACCAGTGTATGTAAAGAACAGGCGACCCAATTTACCAATCAATCAACCGTGAGCAACGCCACCATTCAAAAAAGCAGGTGGGATTTTGAAAACGATGGCATATGGGACGACACGCTTAATTTTAATCCTGTAAAAACATATCCCGATCACGGCAGTTATTCATGCAAACTGGAGGTAGAAAGTAACTTTCAATGCAAAGGTTCCAAACTGAACAATGTGGCGGTTCACGCGAATCCCATGGCTGATTTTTCGACCCGGGCTGTTTGCCTGGGTGATCTCACCACCTTTCAAAACCTTTCATCGTCGGTTGATGGCGCCATTACCAGTTACCAGTGGGATTTTAACGGCGACAACGTGGTTGATAACATAGCAAAAGATGCTTCGGTGACCTATACTGCCAACGGCACCTACCTGGTAAAACTCGAAGTGCAAACACAATTTGGCTGCACCAGTACAAAATCAAAATCAGGACACATCAATGCCATGCCTGTAGCGGCCTTCACTTCCAAAAACAACAAAGGCTGCCCTGTGCTGAACGTCAGATTTCAGAACACCTCAAGCATTTCTTCAGGTTCGATTATTGCATCGCAATGGAATTTTGGCGACGGGCCTTATGTTGACGAGTCTCATAATCCGGTACATGGTTATGAAATAGGCAACTATCATGTAAGCCTGAAAGTGATCAGCGACAGCGGTTGTATTGCGGTGATCAAACAGCCGGGGTTTGTAAATGTTTATCCAAGCCCTGTTGCCGGTTTTGTAACCTACCCCGATGAGATAGACGAGAATGAGCCTTTGGTACACGTTGAGTCAAACGCAAGCAACGCGGCATTTACCAGTTATTACATTAACGACGGCACTAAAATCATTGCCAGGCAGTTCGACTACAGCTTTAAAAATTTAGAACAAACCAAACCCATGATCGTGCAGATTGTAAAAAATGAGTATGGCTGTGCCGACACCACCTTTCAGGTACTGAAAGTGAAGCCGGCTTTTGTGATCTACATCCCCAATACTTTTACGCCCAATGGCGACGGTGTGAACGACGACTTCCAGGCCAAGGGTGTTGGCATTGCCAAGTTTAACATGCAGATTTTTGACCGCTGGGGCCATATACTTTTTGAAACCAACGACATTAATGATCCCTGGGACGGCAGAGCCAGGGGTAGCGTCAATCCAATTATGCAGGACGTATATGTCTGGAAAGCCACGGTGAGGGACCTGTTCGATAATCCACACGCCCTCGAAGGACATGTTTCGCTCTTAAGATAGTTTAGTAGCCGCTCAGGGGTTTTATGTGTAAGTTTTCCTTTGAGTGAAAAACAAGTCTCCCGCCTTTTCCCGGGAGATTTTGTTTTTTATGCGTTTGAAAAAATGAAGCTGGTCACCAGAAATCTGATCAGTCAACAATTATAATTTTTTCTTTCAGGATCAATGTTCCATTGCATTCCGCGTTAACAATGTATACACCTTTACCGAGATTTTCTTTTTCAATTTTCAGGATCTTCCCCGAGAACTTTTGTGTTCTCATTTCCCTACCCGCTTCATCAGTTATTTTGATTTGGGCGTTAGTTATTTCCTGCTTAAAATCAACCTGTAAAAACGCATTAAAAGGATTGGGATAAATGATTGCGTGAACTGAATCGTTTTTCTTTTCATTTATTCCAACGGGGGTTACGGTCGAAATTGATGTGACCTTTAATGAATCGGATTTAAATTTACATCCTCCGTTAAGCGTTACTTCAGCAAAATAAACGCCGGTTTGTGACAATGAGTATGTTGGGCTGGTGGCACCGCTTACCGGCTGGTTGTTATGATACCACTGGTAGTTAACAAACGAAGCATTCAATCCAAGAAGATTATTATTGTTATTAATAAGCGGCAGAGGTTGCAACTTGTCCATAAACGCGATGGTATTCACCCAGAACTTGTCCTGGTCGTTCAATACTGAAGGGTTGGCAGTGACGTTACTTAAACTCGTATAACCATCCACATCGGCAATAATAAGATCAAGCGTGCTGCAATCCATGATTAAAGTTGGTTTGCCGTCGGGGTTTTCTGCCAGAACTTTGGTGTTGCTATTGACCGGGTTAAAATACCCTTGTAAAGATCCGCCCTGGTAAGCCCCGGTTATACTGCCAAAGGGACCATTAAAAATATCAGTTGTAGTGCCGGTGATTGTGGGAATAAAATAACCGGGATTCTGGAACGCCCAGAAAAAACCCCATTTGAGGTCAAGCACCCTTGAATCGTAAGGAGGACCACCTGTTTGCGGTGAAGTCAGCTGGCCTGAACAAATAATCACCTTGCCGCCGCGTTTCGACCAGTTATAGAGTGAATCTACTTCTGCGCTGGTAAACGCCTGCGTACCCGGGTCGAGCTTGTCAAAAGATCCGAAAAAAAAGATGGTGCTGTAAGGCAGCGCTGTGACCTGGCTGAGGCTACCGGTAGCACTATAAGCATCGGTGATGTTGATGGTTTTTGAGTAGGTTCCGGATGAGCCGAAGTTAGCCGGATTTAACAACTTTAGCCTTGCGTTCTGCGACATCCAAGTACCGTCGAGAGTATACCCCACACCGGTTCCGTTGCCGTTCCTGCCTGAAACTATTGAGTGGAGGTTTATAACCTGGGCCTCTGAAGCATGATAAACAAATGCACAAAGACCGAATACAGTGATTATCTTTTGTAGAAAGAGTTTCATGATTTTTTAATTAATAATTATTTTTTTCGTTTCAACTGTTTTATTTTCTAAAACAACACTTAAAAAATAGATCCCACTTGCCAGGTTACCTTTTTCAATCTCAAGCGTTCTCCCCGAAAACCTTTGAAAGCGCAAGGTCCGGCCGGCCTCATCGGTGATCTTAATTAAAGCATTATTTACTTCCTTTGGGAAAATCAATGTAGTTAAAGAATAAAAGGGATTGGGATAGATGATGGATACGAAACTTTCACCGGTGGTTTTCTTGATTTCAGTGGGATTCGTTGGAGCCGGCAACAGCACTTTGTAGACCCCACCGCCCACGCTGCTTGCATACATCGTATTGCCACTTACCGCAAGGTCCCATACATAGGTGTTTGACAAACCCACGTTAAAGGGTGTCCAGCTACCACCGTTATTACTGCTTTTAAACACACCCTGTCCCCAGGTAGCCGCATAAATATTGGTACTGTCGAAGGCAAATGAATTGATGCGGATAGGAAGACCGGAATTGGTTATATCCGTCCAGGTAAGTCCATTGTCAGAAGACCGTAACGCTTTGTTATCAAGGCAGCCAATAAAAATATCATTCCCTCTCACTTTGATTGTGAACACCCATGACGGTGGTGTGTTTGGTAAATTGCAAGGCGTCCAGTTCAGGCCATTGTCGATTGAAGTATAGAGCTCGTTCGGTGTTCCGGCAAAAATGGTGTTGCCTTTAACTGCCAGACAGCTCACATAACCACCGGGCATACCTGCACCTGAGTTGATCCACGAAGCACCGCCGTTTGAAGAACGGTGTATGCCTCCCCCTTGTGTTGCAATAAAAACAGTATTGTTTAATACGGCAATGGCGTTGATATTCATTTGTTGGAAACCGTTCAGGCCATTGCTTACATTGGTCCAGTTGGCTCCGTTATTGGTTGATAAAAATACGCCTTGCCCGCTGGTTCCTGCATAAAGGCTATTGCTGTTTGCCGCAAACGTATTAACGTCGCCGGTTAAACCTGTGTTAACGGGAATCCAGGTAATTCCGTCGTCAGAAGTTCGAAACGCGCCGGTACTGTAGTAGGTTCCTGTAAAAAGATCATTGCCATTAAGAAGTAATGCTTTGGTATCGGTATTGGCCAGCCCGTAGTTGGCGGGTGACCAACTCGTTCCGCCGTTTAACGAAACAAACATACCATTGCTGGTACCCGCAAAAACTGTATTACCATTGGCAGCTATAGCTGATACGTTATTTCCTGTCAGTCCCGCAGTACTTGGAGCGAATGTGACACCGTTATTGCCTGAAACGAAAATACCATTGCTTGTGCCTGCAAACAGGTTGTTTCCGTTAACTTCCAGCGCAACTATATCGCCGGTGATTCCAGAACCCACCGCGGTCCAGGTACTACCGTTGTCTGTTGACATAAATAGACCCCCGGGACTGCCAGAGCCGGCGAAAATGGTGGAGCCCGACACAGCAAAACAATAAACTTTGGAATTCTGTGCAGGGTTCACCGTCACAGGGACCCAGTTACCTCCATTATTGGTTGACAGGTAAACGCCGTTGAAAAAAGTGCTTGCCAATACAGTATTACCGGTTGCCGCAATTGCAAGAATATATGAGTTGGGGGCAAGGCCATTATTCACAGCTGACCAGCTCGCCGCGTCATTTGTAGATGAGAAAATACCATACCCCTGCGTTCCGGCGTAAATAGTGTTGCCTGTTACCGCGAGCGCATTCATATTGGGAGTGGTGATCCCTATATTCCTGAGATTCCAGCTGCTGCCATTATTGTCGGTAGCATAAACACCCATTGGCAACGTAAAATAATCGGTGGCGGCATAAACTGTTGAGCCCTTTATCGCGAGGGCCATGGCTTCGGGGTTGATGAGACCGTTGCTGACAGATTGCCACGATGTTCCATTGTTAGTAGTTAAAAAAATACCGTTGCCGGTAGACACCATTGCGTCCTGACCGACAAAGAGAATGTCCCTGATTCCTCCGGCACCTGATGGGCCACTGGTGTGTTGCCACTGCGCTTTGGTATGTAATGCAACCAAAAATACCGCAATAAATAAATATATTTTTTTCATGTTGTTTTTGTTATGCGTTGTGATTGGCGTAAAGCTGTGGGAATTAACAGAGCTTTTACAACTTTATACCAAGTTATGAAAATAAAATTATGGTTGACCAATCATTTGCAGTTGTAGCATAAATCGCGCAGTTTAACAATCCTGGTCGAAGAAACGAGTGCTTAAAAGTGTAATTGGAAACTCTAATCGCTTCATTCACTCAATAAAACCATAGTTTCACCCATAAAAAAGACTCGCTCACTCAATGAACCCAAAAAAAATGTAACTGATAATCAGGTAGTTAATTATAAACATAAAGTTATTTGAAATTTTGGCGTAACCCTGTGGTTTAATTCAGGTTATAAAGGTAACCTGGCTGTTTAGAAAAGGTCATTTATGGCAATTAACCCGCATTTTCATCACACCGACGATCAGCTAAATGAGGAGTTAGTCATGATTGAAGCAGCGAAGCTTGATCCTAATCGCTTTGCTCCGCTCTATGACAAATATTATAAGCAGATCTTCAATTATGTACACCAACGCATGGAGTCTAAAGACACTGCATTTGACATTACCGGCCAGGTATTTCTAAAAGCTATGCTCAACCTGCAAAAGTACCAGTTTAAAGGGGTTCCTTTTGCCAGCTGGTTGTACCGGATCGCGCACAACGAAGTGATGCAGTTGTTCAGAACCGAAAAAGGAAGAAAATGTATTAACGCGGATATTGGCGATTTAAGACACATTTGCGAAGAAAACGAAACGCCATTTTTTGAAGAATATATACCGGCGATTAAAAAATTAATTACGGAATTAAATGAAGAGGATCTGCAGTTAGTTGAACTCAGGTTCTTTGAGAAACGGCCCTTTAAAGAAATAGCCGACATACTGGATATAACCGAAGTGAACGCCAAAGTAAGAATGTACAGGCTGGTAGAGAAGTTAAAAAAATCATTGAGTAAATTAAAGGTATAGCATGGAACCAAATTTTAATATAGACCGGCCGAAGGTAAGCGACGAGGAGATCAACCGACACAAGGATTTCGACAAGCTGGTAAAACAATTCAAGGAAAAAAGCCTTAAACAGGCGCAGGGAGATGAGAGCTGGTGGAAAAACAAAAAAGTGCAGTACTCCACAGTTATCACGGGGGTCACGGTTATCTGCACGATCACTTATTTTTCTTTATTCAAAAACCAGTCAAAACAAAAAAACACGCATGAAACATTAATTACTAACGCAGCTCCCGATAAAAAAAATAAAAAACCGTTCATCAACGCCCCATCACAAAAATTGAGGGTGCCCTATTCCGCATACAAAATCAATAACGCCAATGGCGGAAGTATTACGCATCCTTCTTCAAGTAAGATCAGCATCCCTAAAAACAGTTTTGTTGACAAACAGGGTAAAGACGTTATCGGCGATGTAACCATTGAATACCGTGAGTTTCACGACATAGGCGACATAGTTGCCTCGGGCATACCAATGGCATACGACAGCGCCGGCACCCATTACAATCTCGAAAGCGCCGGGATGTTCGACATAAAAGGATCGCAAAACGGCGAGCCGGTATTTATAAAACCTGAGAAGAACATCCAGGTGCAACTGGCCTCCAGCAACGACGACAACCGTTTTAACCAGTATTACCTTGATACTGTTGCGGGCAACTGGCAGTACCTGCAAAGGGACGATGCAAAACCGATTTTCACAAATACAACAAAGGCCCCAACGCTGCCACCAAAGCATGAAGATCTCAGCAAAAGCTCACCAAAATTGCTTGCCCTAAAGAATGTCGTTGAAGTGATTATCCCCAAACGCATCGATAGTGTAACCACCCTTTATACAAAAAAAGCCGCTCAGTTACCAAAAGCAAAAGAGCCCTTAAAGCCCGCCCAGCCAAGTAAAGGGCGACCTACCTTCAGGCTCGACGGCAGTTACAATGAATTTCCCGAACTGGCGGCTTTTGATAATGTGATCTTTGAAGTTGGCCCCGAAAACACCAATTACACCCAGGAAATGCACGAGATCACCTGGAGCGATGTGAAGGTGACCCAGGGTCCGGTTAAGGGAAAAAATTATGTGTTGAACCTTACTTACCGGAACCGCTCCGAGAAATTAGTGGTGTACCCTGTGCTTAGTGGCGCCGATTTCGCGAAAGCCCAGAGCTCGTATGAAAATAAATTCGGTGAATACCAGGAACTGGTTGAAAAACGCAAGGCGTCGGAACAACGGCTGATGGCTGAAATGCAGGCCAAACAAGACGCTTACCTTGCCGAACAGAAAAAGAAACGTGAGCAGTACGAGACAGAAAAAGCCCAGCTCTTCGCAAAATATGATGTTGAACGACAAAACCAAATTGCCGGTTCATTTAAAACCATGAGCAATTCCAACAGGGCCATTAGCCTGTTCAATGTATCGCGATTTGGCATCTTTAACTCCGACTGTCCGCATAAAACCCCTGAAGGTAACTCGGTGAACCCCATTTTTGTTTTGGATAACAAGGACAATTTTATATCACCTGATTTTATATACCTTGTTGAACACAACACCAAATCGGTTTACACGCTTAGCGCGCAGGACGCTTTTAAAATAAACTACAGACCCGGCAACGACTATACCATTTGTGTGTTTAAACAAAATAAGTTGTATTTGTGCTCCAAAACTGATTTTCAGCAGGCTGTTGCTTCAGGAACCAACAAGTTTAAGGTTAAAAGCCTGGCCGGCGAATCGGAAAACCTGGTTGATTTTAAGAAGGCTCTTGAGATCTAAAATCCAGATCAATTTAGCATCTTTTTCGAAAAAAACAGCACCTTCAAAAGTTAATTAAGTGCTATATTTACTCCCTGATTATGGCACAATTAATTATTTTTCGTCACGGACAAAGCGTTTGGAATCTGGAAAACAAATTCACCGGCTGGGTGGATGTTGAATTGTCGGAAAAAGGCATTGAAGAGGCAAAAAGCGCGGGTTTAAAAATTAACGGTTACACCTTTGATTACGCTTACGCTTCGGACCTCAAACGCGCCCAGGATACCCTCACACTGGCATTAAAAACCGCGGGGCACGCTCCCGTAAAACCAATTTATCACAAAGCACTTAACGAAAGAATGTACGGCGACCTTCAGGGTTTGGATAAAGCCGCTACAGCCGAAAAATACGGCGAAGAACAGGTGAAGATCTGGCGCAGGAGTTTCGACATACCGCCGCCAAACGGAGAAAGCTTAAAAGACACCGCCGCAAGGGTACTGCCCTATTTTGAATCTGAAATTATTCCTAAACTAAAAGCCGGAAAAAATGTTGTGATTGCAGCCCATGGCAATAGCCTGCGCGCACTGATCATGTACCTCGAAAAAATGACACCCGAAGAGATCCTTGAATTTGAGATCGGCACAGCGCAACCACGCCTGTATGAGCTGGATACTCAGATGAATATATTATCTGTAAAAAATTTATAACGTATGCAGCAGTTCTTAAGTGAAAACAGCAAAGTGATCGCAGTCGATTTCGACGGTACCGTAGTTGAACACAAATACCCCGCTATTGGCAGGGAAATGCTTTTCGCTTTCGCGACTTTAAAAGCACTTCAGCAAAAAGGTCATAAATTAATTTTATGGACCATTCGCGCTGGCAGCGCCCTCGACGAAGCGGTAGACTTCTGCAGGCAAAACGGTGTTGAATTTTACGCGGTCAATAAAAATTATCCTGAAGAAAAATTGGATCACAATATTTCGAGAAAGTTAAATGCCGATATTTTTATTGATGACCGTAACCTTGGCGGTTTTATTGGCTGGAGCGAAGTCTGGCAAATGATCCATCCCGAAGGCGGCGATTTTTTGCATCAGTTGCGCAACCAGGAGGCTCATAATAATTACAGGAAAAATGAAAGTTCCATCTTTAAAAAAATATTTGGATCTAAATGATTTATTTAAAAACAGCAGAGGAAATTGAACTGATGCGGGAAGCCGCTTTAATGGTTTCGCGCACCCTGGCCATCATCGCAAGGGAGGTAAAACCCGGGGTTAACTCTTTATACCTCGATCAGCTGGCCGAAGAATTTATCAGGGACAATGGTGGCATCCCCGCGTTTAAGGGTTATGGAAGCCCGAAAAACCCTTTTCCCGCAACCCTTTGCATTTCGGTGAATGAAGCCGTTGTACACGGCATTCCCAACAAAGCGCCTTTAAAAGAAGGTGATATTATTTCGGTGGATTGCGGCGTGAAAAAGAACGGGTATTACGGCGATCACGCATACACTTTCGCAGTGGGCGAAATTAAGCCCGAAGTTCAAAAACTGATAGATGTCACCAAGGAAAGTCTTTACCTGGGTATTGAACAAATGGTGAGTGGCAACAGGATCGGTGATATCAGCTTCGCTATCCAGCAGCATGCCGAAAAAAACGGTTTCGGTGTGGTAAGAGAACTGGTAGGTCACGGGCTTGGAAAAAAGCTACATGAAGAACCGGAAGTGCCTAATTATGGCAAAAGAGGCGACGGGCCCAAACTTAAAGAAGGCATGGTGCTGGCCATAGAACCCATGATCAATTTAGGCACAAAAAACATCCGCCAGCTCAAAGATGGCTGGACAATAACTACCGCCGACAATCAACCAAGCGCCCATTTTGAACACGATGTGGCCATTGTGAATGGAAAACCTGAAATTTTAAGCTCCTATGTTTTTATTGAAGAGGCCCTGGCACTTTATAAATAAATTCAACGATTTCAATTTTTAGTAAAATATCTGTCACAGAGCTAAGGAATTTAGTCCTTTTAAGAGAGCGCAGGAAGCTCTCCGGCTTTAATAAAATAGTACTCTGGCTGCACTACCTGCTCATCATTGCGCTGCTCATCGCCATCATAGCCAGGTATATTTCACCTCTTTTGTTTTGGGTCCCCGCGTTTTTTGGCCTGGCTTTTCCCTTTTTATTTTTACTCAATATTTTACTGGTGATATACTGGATGGTGCAGTTCAAGCCCGCAGTCATTTTCGGCCTGATCATATTCTGCCTTAGCCTGCCAACGGCATACCGGTACGTGCAATTCAGTTCTCCTTCAAAAGTGCAAACCAAACAACTCAAAGTTACCTCCTTTAACAGCATGTTGTTTGACCTTTACAACTGGACAAAAAACAGGGAGAACAGAAACAAGATCCTGGTGAACCTTTCCGAGATCAATCCCGACATCCTTTGCCTGCAGGAATTTTATACCTCCGAGGAGAAAGGAGATTACAACAATATAGACACGGTTAAACACATTTTAAAAACAAAGTACTTTCATTGTGAATACACGGTTACCCTGCGAAAATTCGATCATTGGGGAATTGCTACCTTCAGCAAGTATCCTATCATCAACCAGGGCAAGATCCTATTTCAAACCACCTCCAACAACATCTGCATTTATTCCGACATTGTTATTAATAAAGACACCATCCGGGTTTACAACATCCACCTGCAATCCATCAGCTTCAGCAAAGGTGACAACAAGTTTCTTGACGATGTGATCTCTGAAAAAGACGCTGAAGACGAAGTTGGCAACAGTAAAAATATATTGAGGCGGTTAAAACGCGCTTTCTTAAAGCGTACCAAACAAGTTGATATGATCGTTTTACACATGAAAACCTGCCGCTACAAGATCATAGTATGTGGCGACTTCAACGATACCGCCGCGTCATACACCTATCAACAACTCTCCAAAAATCTGAACGACTCTTTTATCGAAAAAGGACTTGGATTTGGCAGAACCTACGCGGGAAAATGGCCGCAGTTCAGAATAGATTACATTCTACACAGCAAGGCACTCAGCTGCAGTGGATTTAAAAGAAGCGCCGAGACATTCACAGATCACTATCCCATAACAGCATATTTTGATAATATCAATTGGAACAAATAAAAATTAAATCTACTTTTAGAAAAAAAACAAACTATGATCAGAACAATTACCCTTGCATTAACCGCGATTATTATCATGAGTTCATGCGCCAATAAATTCAGCCTTGTTAAAAGAAAATACACCAAAGGTTATTATGTGTCGGGAACAAAGGCCCGTCATACCACACCTAAAAATACAGTGATCGCTAAACATTCTGTAAAACACGAAACAGCCACACCTGCAAGCGAGACTAAAGCTCCTGTTGAAACCGTGAACACCAGGGTTGAAAATGTGCCTGTGCTTGTCAACCAACCGGCAAACAATGAATCCATCGCGCTTAAAGAACAAAAGCAGCCTGAAAAGACAGTTACCGCTTTGGCTTCAACCCGTTCTGCAAATAATTTTTCGAAGAGTTCTATTTTGGCGCTAAAGCCACTGGTTCTTTCTAAAGCAATGAAAACCGATGCCTCCAAGGGAGATAAGGACGCTTTATTTATCGTTCTGGTTATACTCTGTTTTTTCTGGTGGCTCAACCTTATTTCAGTTTATATACATGATGGCAAAAAGATCACAACCAATTTCTGGGTGACCCTGTTGCTTAATTTTACCTTTATTGGTGGTATTATTTTCGCGCTGTTAGTGGTGCTCGACGTGGTTGACCTTAAATAGTATTGATTATTTTTAACATTTATCATCTGTTTTATACCTTATATTTGTAATACTAACCCGTAATATTTAAACCAAAATGAAAAAATTATTGTTATTAGCTGCTTTCGCAGGTTTGTTAGGCAGTTCAGCAGTTGCCGGCACCAATGGTGACGACAAAGACAAAAAATCTAAAAAAGAGTGTAAAGCTGGCGACGCCAAAGCGTGTGCAGGTGAGAAAAAAGAAGGTTGCGCTAAAGGCGAAAAATCTTGCTGCAAAAAGAAAGCAGAAGGTACCGCAGCCGCAACACCTGCAGAAAATAAAGTAACTGCAGAGAAAAAATAATTTTTTTGTCATATTTCAAATTAAAAGCCCCTGTCCCGGTTCAACCGCGACGGGGGTTTTTGCGTTAAATTAAAACCTGATCAGGCCGGCATGAGTAGCTACACCTGATAGAATCGCCCGAAGCGATACCAATAAAAATACCCCTTTTTGGGGTGGCTTTAAACCGCAAATTCTTGTTAAGTGGTAATAAAGGTTGATCAACTTAAGGCTATATTTGTTTTCATAAAATAAAATCATGAAAAGAATTTTCATTTCGGCGTTGCTCTTGTCTTCGCTTATCTTCACCGGGCAAACAGTTAAAAGACCCGATAACTGGTTCAACCTCGACCCCGCCACCGACAAAGTAAATGGTGTGAGTACGGAAAAAACCTACAAAGAACTTTTAAAAGATAAAAAATCAACTCCTGTAATTGTTGGGGTAATCGACAGTGGTGTTGATTATAATCATGAAGACCTTAAAAATGTGATGTGGACCAACCCCGGCGAAATTGCCGGCAATGGCGTTGATGATGATAAGAACGGTTATATCGACGATATACACGGGTGGAATTTTATTGGTGGTAAAGACGGCAGGAATGTTGAAGCCGATAATCTTGAAATGACAAGGTTAATGCGCAAGCTAAAACCAAAATACGATGGCAAAACCGAAGCCGACTTTAAAACAAAGGATGAAAAAAAAGAGTTGAAGTTTTACCTCGCGTTAAAAGAAGACTTCACCAAAACCAAGGATGAATTCGAGGGAGGTTACAACCAGTTTAAGTTCTTAAAAGAAGGTTTAGCCGGGCTCAATACAAAAGTAAAAGAGGAGCAAAAGGTTGAAAAGGTAACTCCCGTAGAACTTGAAAAATTTAACGCAACCGAAAAAACAGACAAACAAATGAAACTGGTAGCTACCAGCATTATGAAATCGGGCCAGGCCAAAGATGTGGATGGCTGTATTGACGCGGTAAACGGTGGTTTTGAGCAGTACAAATCCTATGTTGAATCGGGACTGAATCTCGACTTTGACCCCAGAAGCATAGTAGGCGATGACTACAGTAATTCAAACGAACGTTATTATGGTAATGCCGATTGCAATGGTCCAGACAGTTTTCACGGTACCCACGTATCGGGCATTATCGCAGCATCCCGCAGCAACGGTGTTGGTATGGATGGCATAGCGGCCGACGTAAAGATCATGGCCATTCGTTGTGTACCTAACGGCGACGAACGTGATAAAGACATTGCCAACGGCATCAGGTATGCAGTTGACAATGGCGCTACAATCCTCAACATGAGTTTTGGAAAAAAATACAGCTGGGATAAAAAGGTGGTTGACGAAGCGGTAAAATACGCCGACAGCAAAGGTGTGTTGATCATTCACGCGGCCGGTAACGATGGTGAAGACATTGATAAAGTGACCCACTATCCCTGCAAAAAATTTGAAGGAAAAGGTGAAGCCGCTAATTTTATGGACATTGGCGCCCTAAGCTGGCAATCCAACGAAAAGATGGTGGCTGGTTTCTCTAACTACGGCAAAAAAACGGTAGATCTTTTTTCTCCCGGTGTTGATATTTATTCGACCACGCCTAAAAACGGGTATAAGGACGCGAGCGGTACCAGTATGGCATCACCGGTGGCAGCGGGTGTAGCTGCAGTGCTTAAATCGTACTACCCTACTCTTACGCCAGAGCAAATGAAAAAGATTCTGATGAAAAGCAGTATTAAAGATCATAAAAGCGAAAAGGTAATTAAGCCAGGCACCAAAGACGAGATGGTAAAATTTGAGAAGTTGAGCAAAACCGCAGGCTGCATTAACTTATACGAAGCCATTAAAATGGCTGATAAATACACAAAGACAAAAACTTAATAAAACGCCGTCACAATTCATAAAGCCCGTAATTCTACGGGCTTTTTTTGTTTAGAAATTCATGTTCCTCTTTCACCAGCTCTTATAGGCATCATGATGGTTCTGTTGAAGCCCACCGATTTAACGATCACTTTGCGGCCAGACCTGCCGAAAGATTCCACCTTGATCCATGCAAAATACTTATTATTCAGGATCAAAGGGATGTACTTGATACCGGTAACATCCAGCTCGGGTTGATCGGGCACGCCATTATACAATTTAAAATCATGCCCAACGCCCATGTTAAAGTACACGATTGAGTTATTAATCACCTGGCCTGAATCCAAAAACTTGGCGTAAGGAACACAAGAGCTATTATTACAATCTTTAAATGATCCGATTTTATTATCAGGACCGAACGAAGAAATGGCTATATCCGTCCAGTGATTAGGTACAGGTGAATGTCCACCTGTAAGCCTGTTTGTGGAATAGGTCGTCAGGCTCAACAGAAAATCACTAAAACCGTCCTGGTCAACGTCAAGAGGCTTTGAATACGACGTGTCTACCCCTGTTTTATTATACATTATTATATCGGGTTCAATATCGAAGGATACAATCTCAGCTACAGGTTCTGGCTGCGCGATATCAGACGAAGCGTTGTTTTCACTTTTTTTACAGGATGAAAACGTCAGTGCAAGGGCAAAAAAAACAAAAATGCATTTCATGACAAATGTTTAAATTAAATGTAGTGAAAATTTTCGTCACTTTTACATCAGCGCTTACTGATCCTTATACCGCCAGATATACATACAGGCCAACGTTCTGTACGGCCGCCAGTTTTCGGCGATCTGTTCCATTTCCAGGAGCAACGCTTTTTTTTCGGAACTGAGATTATAAAGTCTTTTGATGCCGTTTTGAATGCCAAGATCGTCTTTAGGAAAAACATCGGGCCGGTTGAGTTCAAACATCAGCAACATTTCAACCGTCCACCTGCCAACGCCTTTGATCTGCACCAGGTATTCCACCAGTTCATCGTCGGTTTTCTTTTTCAGGAGTTTATAGTCAAGGGTCTGTTCCATCGCAAACCTGGCTATGTTCTTCAGGTAGCCGGCTTTCTGGTATGAGAGCCCTACTGCTCTTAACTTATCGTCGCTTACTTTTAAAAGCGTTTTGGGTTCAGGTATTTTATTTCCAAAAAGAGCCAGAAAGCGCGACCAGATGGTATCCGCTGCCTTAACAGACAGCTGTTGCCCAACAATGGCCCTTAACAGGGAAATGAACAGGTCGCCGCGCTTTTGTTTTTTTAAATTGCCCACCTGCAGAATAACCTTTTTAAGGGCTTTGTCTTTTTTGAGGTGTTTTAACTGTGCTTCAACTGAGTTCATCTCTTTAAAAATAAAAAAAACAGGTATAATTTCAAATCATACCTGCTCAAAGACCGTATTCATTGTATCAGAATCTAAAACTCAGGCCGCCGCACATAATTGGTGTGCCAAGGGCCAGTTCAAGATTCAACCCGATATTATCTGTAAAAAAATACCTCACTCCTATACCTGGTTTTACTCCCACCGGAAACGGGGTCCTGTACTTTGAAATCGCCTGGTTGTAATAAGGATCGGAACTTCTGAAAGCCCAGTCCACTTTCCTGTATCCCGCGCTTACCAAAAAATAGGTGTCAAAATGTTCACTTTCCACGAGATGAATGTTCACGCGCACCATGGCCCTCATGGTAGTAAACTCCCAGCTTGCGAAATGCCGATCAACGGTGTTACCGTTGCCGGAAACATATGACTCCTCGTAAGTCATCGTAAGTTTGCTGTATCCCAGTTCCACTCCCAAACCAACATTATCGCTCATGAGATGTTCGTAAACCATACCCAATGGTCCAATTTGTTTAAATTGGAGGTCTGTTGCCGAATTTGCTGCCAGGGCCTTGTAAATGGGAGTTGAAATGGTGACGCCATAATAAAAATTAATGGTGTTCACCCCTTCGTGCATGATGTTCTCCTTGTTTTTTGATTTGCCGGTATTGGAGTTCAATGGATTATTTTGCGGATCGCTTTGGGCGTTGCCAACTGAAGCTATCAGTATCACTGATAAGCAGGTGAGTATTTGCTTTTTCATAGTGGGTTGTTTGGTTAAAAGTAACAAATAAACAATAAAAGCCAACATTAATTCCACAGTAGTTTTCCTCTTCTAATCCTCCGCCTTTATGATGTGATTAAAATTTAAACGAAACACCACCCCCTAGTATTGGCGTGCCAAGAGCGATCTCGAGGTTTAAGCCAATATAATTATTAAAGAAATAACGAAATCCTATGCCCGGTTTGACCCCAATGGGTGACATTGAAAAAAAGGAAGGCTCAATGCCAATGTAGGGATCATTGGTTGTGTAGGAAAATACAACATGCCTGTAGCCGGTACTGATCAGCCAATAAGCATCAAATTTTTTTGAACCGGCAAAATGAAAATTAAGTCTCACCATGGCCCTTAGCGTGCTTGCATTCAGGGTGTACTCAAATTTTGTTTTGTTCTGGTTAAAATCGGGCACATCGTAATAATGCAGGGTACTTTGTGAATAGCCAAACTCCACACCAAGACCAAAACCGTCGCTCAGTAAGTGTTCATACACTATTCCAACAGGACCAACAGAACTTCGTTTCATGTCTGTAGCCGCAGATCCTGCTTCCTTCCGGAACAGAAAGTTGACCAGATTATTTCCGTAATAGATATTGATACAGTTATCACCCCTGACAACCGCTCTGTTCACCCCGTCATTCCTGGTAGTGCTAGTGGTATCAGACAGTTGAGAAAAAAGTTTGGGAGCAGTAAATGATATTAAAAACAAAAACGCGACAAATTTTCCCATTGTTTTATTTTTATATTTCCATAAAAATAATGATTAACCCGGGAAAAGCAATTTATCAGGAATACAGTTGTTTACGCATTTCAAGAACCGCTGAATTTTCAAGATATTCATCATAGGTAGACACTTTGTCGATAATGCCTTTTGGTGTGATCTCTATGATCCTGTTAGCAACGGTTTGTACCAACTGGTGGTCATGACTTGTAAACAGGATGGTGCCGGGATAATCTTTTAAAGCGTCGTTGTAAGCGATAATGCTCTCAAGGTCGAGGTGATTGGTTGGCTCGTCGAGGATCAAAAAATTCGGATTAAACAACATCATCCTGCTGGTCATACACCTTACTTTTTCGCCTCCGCTTAACACCGAACATTTTTTTAAAACTTCTTCGCCGCTAAACAACATCTTTCCCAAAAAGCCACGGATATAAGTCTCATCCTTGTCTTTACTGAACTGACGGAGCCAGTCAATTAAATTTAAGTCACTTTGAAAATACTTGTGGTTATCGTTTGGTAAATAAGCCTTGTAAATAGTGGTACCAAAAGTGAACTTGCCTTTATAATTCTCATCCTCTCCCGCCAATGCTTCAAACAGGCTCGACACCGAGATCTGGTTGCGGCTGATAAACGCGATCTTATCTCCCTTTCTTACATTGATATTTACATCCTTAAAAAGCACTTTACCATCGGCGTTTGCTTTGTTTAAGTTTTCAACCAGCAACAACTGATCACCTGCGTCGCGCTCCTGCTTAAAGATAATACCAGGGTATTTACGGGTGCTGGCCGGAATTTCGTCTACCGTTAGTTTTTCGAGTAATTTTTTTCTACTCGTAGCCTGGCTGCTTTTACTGGCGTTGGCGCTGAAACGTCTTACAAATTCCTGCAATTCGGCGCGTTTGTCCTCAATCTTTTTATTCTGATCGGTACGCTGCTTCAATTGCAGCTGGCTCATATGGTACCAGAAACTGTAGTTCCCGGTATAAATGCTCATCTTACCATAATCAATATCGCAAATATTTGTACACACCGCATCTAAAAAGTGACGGTCGTGACTGATCACGATCACCGTATTAACGAAGTCCGCCAAAAAATTCTCCAACCAGCTGATGGTTTCAACATCAAGGTCGTTGGTTGGCTCATCGAGCAATAAAATATCAGGGTTACCAAACAGCGCCTGTGCCAGCAGGGTTTTCACTTTTTCTTTTCCGCTCAGGTCTTTTACCAGTTTGCCATGTGTATCGGGTGCCACACCCATATTGGTAAGCATTTCCGCCGCTTCACTTTCAGCGTTCCAGCCATTCATCTCAGCAAATTCTCCTTCCAGTTCACTGGCCCTTATACCGTCGGCATCCGAAAAATCGGCCTTTGCATAGATCAGGTCTTTTTCTTTCATGATCTGGTAAAGCCTTTTGTTGCCCATGACCACGGTATCCAAAACAGTATAATCGTTGTACTCAAAGTGATTTTGTTTCAAAACACTCATGCGCATCCCTGGCAAAATATTTACTCTTCCTTTGGTGGGTTCTATTTCGCCGCTTAAAATTTTCATGAAGGTGGTTTTACCGGCGCCATTCGCACCAATAATTCCATAACAGTTACCGGCAGTGAAGTTAACGTTCACCTCGTCAAACAAAACACGTTTGCCATATTGCAAACTCACATTACTGGCTGAGATCATCTTTAAAAATTAAGGTGGCAAAGATACTAAATTATTACGAAGCACCCGGTGCATTTTAAGGTAAAGGCCTTTTAAAACTCCTGCCGCGAACAAGGGCAATTGTTAAAATTCAGGCATCTGTTTTGCTTGTTAAATGTATCATTTTAGGTAAACCATTAATTAAGCGATTGTAAGACCTGGTAAAACACAAAATCAATGAGACAAATACCAAGAGGTAAACTTATTTTAATAGGCGGTGCCGAAGATAAAGGTCTGGACGGGGTGTTAACCATTCAGAGGCAAAACAAACAATTCGTGCATTTTGAGATCCTGAAGGAACTTCTCCCGGTGAAGAAAAAGGGAAAAATCATCCTTGAAGTGATCACAACCGCTTCGGAAGAGCCGGATGCAGTAGTTGAGACCTACAAGCAGGCGTTTAAAGGCATAGGCTTTAACCACATAGGTTTTATGAACATGGGAAATAATCCGGATGCAAGGAACCCCATCTTTATAGGCCGTATCATGAAAGCCCACGCCATTTTGTTTGCTGGCGGAGACCAGCTGCGCATTTCAACCATTTTGGGCAATACAGATGTGATTGATGTAATCATGGCACGTTATTACGAAGACCCCGATTTTATTGTGGCCGGAACCAGTGCCGGGGCAATGGCGGCCTCAACGCTCATGATCTATGAAGGGCTGAACTATGAAGCACTTTTAAAAGACAGCGTTAAAACAAGTTCGGGACTCGGTTTTATAGACAATTGCATCATTGACACACATTTTATTAAAAGAGGGCGCTTCGGCCGTTTATCGGAAGCCCTGCTGATGAATCCCGGATACATTGGCATAGGTCTGGGTGAAGATACCGCCCTGATCATTAAAAAAGGCAACGAGGCAGAATGCAGAGGCTCCGGCATGGTGGTGATCATGGATGGCCGTGACATTACCCACTCAAACATTGCTTATGCTGAACCGGGCACACCACTCTGCATTGAAAACATGCGCATCCATATCCTTGCCAAGGGCAATGGGTTCTTGCTGAACGAACGAAAGTTCCTGGCTTCAAAAAAAGACCTGAAAAGAGAAAAAGAAAACTCAAGCAAACTCCATAAAATAAGACCAGGCAAAATAAAGCCTGATAAGCTGTCGCCAGACAATAATAAAGGCGTAAAAGTAAAGGCTACCAGGGTTCGGCGTAAGTAATATCTCAGGGGTTTTCTTCTCCCGCAGATTACGCTGATATACGCAGATAAGAATGATATTCACGTTAATCTGAGCGAATCGACGATATCTGCGGGCATTTCTTTTTTATATACCACTTAATTCGTTATGTTGTAGTTTGCGGTTGAATTTTGGCCTTTTTAAATGCCCTGTCACTTCGAGCGTAGTCGAGAAGTGGTCTCGACTACGCTCGACTTGACGCATTTCCAACCGTAAACTACAACAGGGCAACTTAATTTAACCCTATAACCGGCAATAAAAATTAAATAATATCTTTACACCCTGTGTTAAGCCACCTGTTAACCATAGAAGGTCTTTTAAGCCTGCTTAGCCTTACGGTGATGGAAATCCTGTTGGGAATCGACAATGTTATTTTTGTGTCGATCGTGATGGGCCGCCTGCCCAAAGAACAAACCAAAAAAGCAAGTTTTATCTGGATGAGCGTTGGTATTGTTATGCGCATTAGCCTGCTTTTTATCCTTTTTTACCTGATCAAGGGCGAGCAGGTGTTGTTTAATATCTTTAGTCACCCTGTTGCACTCAAAGACCTCATTATGCTGGCCGGTGGCCTTTTTTTACTGGTGAACAGCACCCTCGAAATTCACAACAAGCTCGAAGGAGATAATGAAGAAGGCCATAACGCGAAGAAAAACCTGAAAAAAGGGTTCCGCTCCATCATGGCACAGATCCTGCTCATTGATGTTGTATTTAGCGTTGATGGTATTATTACAGCCATAGGCATGGCGGGTGACATTATTATCATGTCGCTGGCAGTGGTCATCAGCATGATCATCATGTTTTATTACGCGCCAAGGATCTCGGCTTTTATCGAAAAACATCCCACTTTAAAGATCCTGGCCCTTTCATTCTTAGTGCTCATCGCGGTACTATTGGTAGTTGAGGGTGTTCATGTCGAAAAAATAGAAATTCCAAAGGGTTATATTTACTTTGCCATGGCCTTTAGCTTTGGCGTAGAATTACTAAATTTAAAATTCAGGAAAAAAACAAATCCCGTTGAGTTAAGAAAAAATGAGCTGAATGGTGATTAAACTTTTATAGCGAGCAATGAACGACAAAATTAAAATATTAGAGCAGAAAAAAGCGGAGGCGCTTTTAGGTGGTGGTCAGAAAAGGATAGACGCCCAGCATAAAAAAGGAAAACTCACTGCCAGGGAACGCATTCATTTTTTAATTGACGAAGGCACCTTCGAGGAAATTGGCATGCTGGTTCAGCACCGCAGCAATGATTTTGGTTTAGATAAGGAAAAATACTTAGGAGACGGCGTTATTACCGGTTATGGTAACGTGAACGGCCGTTTAACCTATGTATTCTCGCAGGACTTTACCGTGTTTGGCGGAAGTCTCAGCGAAACACACGCTGAAAAGATCTGCAAGATCATGGACCTGGCCATGAAAAACGGAGCGCCGGTGATTGGCCTGAACGATAGTGGTGGCGCACGGATCCAGGAAGGTGTTGTTTCACTGGGTGGCTACGCCGATATTTTTTACCGCAATGTGCGAAGCAGCGGGGTTATACCCCAGTTGTCTGCCATTATGGGTCCCTGTGCGGGCGGCGCGGTGTACAGTCCCGCCATCACCGATTTTATTTTAATGGTTGAAAACACCAGCTACATGTTTGTAACGGGTCCTAACGTGGTAAAAACAGTAACCCACGAAGAGGTAACGAGTGAAGAGTTGGGCGGGGCCATTACCCATGCCACCAAAAGCGGGGTCACCCATTTTGCCTGTGCCAACGAGGTAGAAGCCATCAACTACCTGAAACAATTACTGAGCTACGTGCCACAGAATTGCGAGGAAGACGCGCCTTCCGTTCCCTACGAGCCCGGCAATGAAAGCAGAGAAGAATTAAACAGCATTATCCCCGACAATGCCAATCAACCTTACGACATCAGGGAGGTGATTGAAAAGGTGATTGATGCCGACACTTTTTTTGAAGTGCATAAATTATTTGCCGATAACATCGTTGTGGGCTTCGCGCGTCTCGCCGGAAGAAGTATTGGCATTGTAGCCAACCAGCCGGCTGTACTGGCAGGTGTATTGGATATACACTCCTCTACCAAAGCCGCCAGGTTTGTGCGTTTCTGCGACAGTTTTAATATTCCGCTTCTTGTATTTGAAGACGTACCCGGATTTTTACCCGGCACCGACCAGGAATGGAACGCCATTATTACCAACGGCGCTAAATTATTGTACGCGTTCAGCGAGGCAACGGTTCCCAGGATTACGGTGATCACCCGCAAAGCATACGGCGGGGCTTACGATGTAATGAACAGCAAACACATTGGTGCTGACATGAATTTTGCATGGCCGAGCGCTGAGATCGCCGTAATGGGTGCCAAGGGCGCTGCTGAGATCATCTTTAAAGGCGAAATTTCGGAAGCGAAAGATAAGAACGCCAAATGGAAGGAAAAAGAAACCGAATATCAAACCATGTTCGCCAATCCATACCGCGCGGCCGAAAGGGGTTTTATTGACGAGGTCATAGAACCAAAAGACACCCGGATCAAACTCATCAAAGCGTTTAAAATGATGGAAAACAAGGTTGACAAATTGCCTAAGAAAAAACACGGCAATATTCCTTTGTAACAGGTCCGGGATAATACAACCGGCAAAATGCAAAGGTTAAACAAAATATCCGGGCAACAACAGATCAGGCTGCTGATCAATATTTTTGTTTTTGTTTCTTTGTTTATTTATGTGCTGCTAAGGGCTTTAAACCTGTCGTTCACCTACGACGAATGCCTCAGCCTCAGGATAGTGAATGGTGATAAAGCGCTCGAAGCAACAGCCAATAACCATCTTCTCAACACCTTCTTAATGGCCCTTTGTTCAAAGGTATTTGGTGATAATGAAATATCTTTGCGCCTGCCCAATGTGCTGGCTTTTGTTGTGTATTGCCTGAGTGCTATCGGGATCTTAAAAGAACAAAAAAACAACCTGTTTTACCTCTTTGGTATTTCACTGCTTTTTTTTAACCTGTACCTGCTCGATTTTTTTTCGCTGGCAAGAGGATATGGACTCTCGATGGGATTTATGATGGGAGCACTTTATTTCCTGCTTAAACCCAGCACCGGAACCTATTTAAGCAATTTCATTAAAGCCATGCTCTGTTCATCGCTGGCCCTGTTTTCGAACCTTGCACTCCTTAATTTTTACCTGGCGGTTTTTTTCCTGTTTGTATTCGCATACCTCAGGATTTCGCGCAAAGACAAAAACCACAGCTTTAAACAACATGGGCGTTTTATGCTGATGTGTCTGCTTGCCCTGGTTCCTTTGTGGTTTGCCGTTCAAAGAGTGCTCTATTTAAAAACAGGAGGGCAGCTTTATTTTGGTGAAGACTCATTTGACAGCACCCTTTCTTTACTCCTGAGAAAATCTTTGTTCCTTGCCCCCTACCCTGAATGGTTCATTGTGCTGATAGATCAATTCATCAGGTACATCTTTCCACTTGGTTTATCGATTACGATCTTAATGAAGAAGTTTTCCGGTCCCCTTGCTAAAATCTCAATGGTCATGGTGCTGATCATGATCTCGCTGTTCCTTGAAAATAGTTTGTTCTCAGCAACGTACCCACCAAGCAGGACAAACGTTTATTTTATTCCCTTGTTTGGCCTTTTTATTTATTTTTTCTTCGGGCAATTGGTGCAAAACCGCAGCCCCGTTACTCAGCGCGTGGTAGCCATTGCCTTATTGCTTATTATATCTCTGCCTCCTACCCTGCCCTTGCTTTTAACCCTGAACCTTACCAACACCGTTGAGTGGAGGTACGACTCCCACACCAAAGACGCCGTAATGGCTATGAAAAGCGAGATGGAACGACTACCGGCAAAAGCGGAAAAAACAATTTTAGAGACCAATTGGGTCTTTGAACCCTCAGCAAAGTATTATGTTAGCCTGCACAAATTAAATGTTGTTTTGCTTAACCGCGATAGCATTGGCCTCAACTCTGATTTTTTGTATGACTACGAAACCAGTTTTAAGGAAGGCGGCTATGTTGAATTGGCAAGGTATCCCGAATTTGACAGCAGGATTTATAAGAAGGAGTGAATTGATTGCTTTGATAAAGTATTATTTTTGTTAAATTTGATAAGCCACGCGCAAATGCTTCCAAAGGTTTACAATTGAATTAGGCGCGGTTAGCAGGGAGTTAGTGGCAATTGCTAAGACACGCATTCAATAGACAAACATGAAGAAACTCTTATTTTTTTTGACCATTTTAATATCAAACCTTTCAGCTCAGACAAAAGGTTCTCCATCAATTATCGGTGAGTGGTCTCGATGTGGGACATGGGACTATCATAAAGCAATGACCTTTAAAAAAGAAGCGATGCAAAAAACTTTATTAACATGTACTCAAAGACCTTGTCAGGCAATTTGTCTAGACTTCAATGACACAGGAGTAAAACTTAAAGGTTGGACAGGTTGTACTGGTGAGTTGTCAGCAGGCTCTAGCGACGAAACAATGACTTGGACTATTTCCCCCGACAAAAAAACACTCACATTAATTAAAAGTGGCAAAGGGACCGAATATATTATAGTTAAACTGACTTCGATGGACCTTGTCCTAAAGAAAAAATAATTCTTAGCGACAAGACAAACAACAGCCACTAACAGCAAGCAATTGCGCAATGCGGGTTTTCGGCGGATCGCAAAGCAAAGTTTTTTGCCTGGCCGACGCCAGATTCTTTTTTTCATTTTGCTTTGCGAATAAACATTTGTACATTTAATAAACGTTTCGGCGGGTAGACACAGGAAGTTTCATAAACCGCACTGCGCAAGCTTGCAAAACGTTAGCAGTAATTTTATGGAAGTGTCACAGGCATTAAAAGATGCCGAAAATAGCTTAAGAGATTTTATCCAAAGTAGCCTTTCGGATAAGTTTGGACATGAATGGCCTGCTTCTTCTGGAATTTCCGCAGAACGAATTGTCAAATGGAACGAAAGAAAAATAGTTGAACAAAAAAGGCAAAGTAACGGAACTCCAGATGACAGGTTAATATATTTTGCAGACTTTTATGATCTAAAGACTCTACTTCATAAGAACTGGCCCAACGTTTTCTCGCAAGTATTCGGTGAATGGAAAGAAATGGATGTGTTCTTAACAATTTTAGAAAGTTTCCGTGACACTGATGCACACAGACGGGAACTTTTATCATTTCAAAAACACCTTGTGTTTGGCATAAGTGGACAAATCAGAAGTAAAATAGTAAGGTATCGCAGTATGAACATAACTAGGACGGAGTATTTTCCGAAATTCGAGAGCATAAAAGATAACTACGGAAATATATGGACACCTGAAAAAGAACCTCAGATCAATACAAATGTCATCCTCAGACCCAATGACAATATAGAGTTTATCTTGACAGCCTCTGATCCAGAAGGACTACCAATAGAATATAAAATTCACGGATTTACCGAATGGAGTCAAAATAGTTCTATAGAATATGTCGTTCAAAAAAAAGACATTGCGAAGCTTGCTACCTTTATGGTAGTACTGAGAAGCCCGCGAGAATACCATGCTCATCAAAACTTATTTGACGACGTTGTGATGTTCTTTTATTCAATTTTGCCGAAATAAAACAACCGCTAACAGCAAGGCATAACGCAATGCGGGCTTTGTACAAGTTTTTTGTTTACAAGTTGCCCGCGAGGCCGCGGAATTTTATTATTTTTACTGTAAACAAAAAAGAAAAAGAGGGGCAGCGTTTATGCAACTATTAAACTTTGTGCTTGTATTTAGGGAAGGTCTTTAAATCCGCACAGCGCAAGCTTGGAAAACGTTAGGCACAATAAATATAATGACATGGCAATATTTGACATTTTCTCAAAAAGGCAGAAAAAACTTCGAGGAGAGATCCCCGAAATTTATCAATACACAAACATACCGTCTCCACTAAGAGTTCAAATTGTTCACATTATCCGCGATGTAATAGGCATTGACAAACAAGTTTACGGACATAAAAATCAACCTAAAGGCAACTATGAGTTTATACACAAATCACTTTGCAGAGAGTATGGCGTTTTTACATTAGGAAAAGACAATTATAACGAAGATGCGGAGAATTGTGTTTTGAATTTTCTTTTGCAAACTGAGGATGTTGAAAAAGTTATAGATGTCGTCGAATTGACATTTAAAGTCATTGACCGAATAATAGGACCAGACCAGAAATACACTCAGTATTGTGCAGTCAAAATGAAACCCGAAGATGCTATTGAAGAACTAAATCAACGATTTAAAGAGCACGGAGTTGGTTACCAATTTGACGGGGGAGAGATAATTAGAGTTGATACGACTTATACTCATGCTGAAATTGTAAAACCGATATTAACACTTTTGTGGAATAAAAAATTCAGTGGTGCTAACGAAGAATACTTGAAAGCTCATGAACATTATAGGCATGGACGAAATAAAGAGTGCTTGACGGAGTGTTTAAAGTCCTTTGAAAGTGTAATGAAAGTTATTTGCAAGGAAAAGGGCTGGCAGTATAATGAAACCGATACAGCAAAAAAATTAATACAAATTTGTTTTCATAATCAACTAGTGCCAAGTTTTACACAAAATCAATTTACCTCATTACAAAATTTATTAGAAAGTGGTATACCCACAATTCGCAATAAGCTTGGCGGGCACGGCCAAGGGCAAATTCCACAGAAAGTTGACGACGAAATGACAAGATATGGACTGAACTTAGCCGGGACAAATATCTTATTTTTGGTCGAGCAAAGTGGCCTGACGTAATTTACTGTGCCTGACAGCGAGCCATAGCGCTATACGGGCGTTGGGTACATTTTTTTTATATACAATTGGTCCGCTTTTGCCGCAGAATTTTGTTATTTTTGATGTAAACAAAAAAGAGAGGCAACGTTTGTGCAACTGTTAAGTTTTTTGCTTGTATTTAGGGACGATCTTTAAATCCGCATAGCGCAAGCTTGCCATCCGTTGTGCGCGAGCTGAAAAACAAACCGTATAAAAAGTGCGAAAAATAATCCTGGTAATTTTATTAAGCTTAACTGCTTGCCAATCAAATCAGAAGTTTGATTCTACAAAATGGAAGAATGGTTGTGTAGATGGTTTTTGTAATAGTCGTGAACCAATGGTAACTGATCTAATCCAAAATCACTTGAAAATTGGTATTTCGCAAAATGAAGTTCTTAACTTTCTTGGAGATCCAAATAGCATAGACCTGGAAAAAAATGTTTACAGCTACGAATTTTTTATAAAATACAGAGGAATAGATCCTTACGAAATTAAATATTTGAAAATAGCGTTTAAAGATTCAAAAGTATTCAAATTTAATATCGAACATATAGAAAATTAATGCCTGCGCACAACAGCGGTTTCACGCTATTGCTGGTTTTTACGCTGACGCTGAAAAAACGCGGAAGAGTGCCGAATTAAACTGACAAAGGAAACGGCTACTAACAGCTAACGAGGGCCAAGCGGGCAGAACATCACGTGGGTGTGTTAGCACGTGATTTTGCGGCGAGGTTATGTCGGGTGCTTTAGCATCTAGAAGAATTCCGTATTTTTAAACGCCGGTGGTTTCTGGAAAGGGGGGCTGGCGGCTAGCCGCAAAACTACATAACGCATTTTATAAATAGTAAACAATGACGAGAACTATCAAAACAATCGGACTGATCCTATTAATTGCGACAACTAAAATCGCAATTGGACAGACAACTTTTAATTATAAAGACGACTTTCAAAAAGTGCTTGCAAAAACGAAAGACAAAAACGACAATCTTTCTTATAACAAACTTTTGAAGCGCTTTAGTGTTAATGATAGCACTCTGACGAACTTTGAAGTTTTGGTTTTGCTGATTGGTTTTACAGCCCAACCAGAATTTAAACCATATAAAGACTTAGCCACGGAGAGGAAAATATATGCTATCAATGGCGATGGGAAATTTCGAGACGCTTTGGATAGCGCAAACCTATTCCTTAAAACTCATCCCTTGAGTGTAAAAGTCCTGTTCGAAAAAGCATATTCGTTCCATAAACTCGGGCAAGAAGATAGCGCTGCATTCTATTCTTATAAAGGTCGCAGAATCTTTAAAGCGATGACTTTTAGCGGCAATGGCAAATCTCCAGAGACAGCGATTTTTTCTTTAGGACCCGCTGACGGACAAGACTACATTTATAAAGCTATCGGCTCTAATATTGGAATAATGGGTTCAGGTAGGGACCAAAATGGAAATTTCCTTGACATCCTTGAAGTTGCTCCAGAAGATGGTTCCACTTCCTACCGTTTGTATTTTATCATCCAGCATGCAACAGCGACAATGTTTACTGAAGACGAGTTGAAAATGTTTGACAAACAAGACAAGAAGAAAAAGAAAAACAGATAAAACGGAGAAAGAAGTTCACCCCCCCGTCGCCTCATTAATAAAATAAATATTCAAAATAATATAAAGGCCCGCGGTAAGCACGGCGACTATTTTATCAAATCGATTGGCTCTGGCCTCTTCGTTTTTATTGGTAAGGTAAAGAGTGTAGATAGCAGATACGATCACTAAAAAAATAAAGAACAGGGTAATCCCGTGCAGGGTATCTACCAGGGTAAAGGCCGAAGTGTCGGGCAGCGCCGAGTCTATCACATATTTGTTACCGATCACCGCGAAAAGGGCTCCTACCCCTAATCCGAACCTGGCCTCAATGCTTTTGAGATGAATAAAAAAACAAACATAGGCTATCAAAAAAGCCATGTACATGCCCAGGAACATTTTGCCGAATAATCCCAGGGCCTCGCGGCTGAGCACAATTTTCACTTTATAAGTACTGTAATCAGTATGAGCTTGCGGAAGGTCGTCGTCGCCAAAAGCCGTTTCATAACCTTTGATGCCCGTTGAAACATTCAGGCTATCAATGTGCCAGCCCCTTAAAGTAAACCTGGGATCATGATTTTCACCAGCACGGTCAGCGGCGAAAACCAGAGAGTTGGAATCAAACTGCGAATTTTCTATGGCGAACCTGAGCTTTTGATGGTCGAAAGGAAAATTCTCTATCTTCCATGTATCTTTCATTACGCATTGCAGTTTCATGAGCAGGTAAATCCTCTCGCCGGTGGAATCGATGGTGGAAAAAGATTTGGCTACCGTTTTGGCCTGGGGCACCTCGAGGTTCTGCACAAAGTTAAAATCCCTGTTTTTGTATTTGAGCCATAACCAGAGGTTAACCGTATACTCTTTCCCCTTAAAATCAATGTCGTGTATGCTGGTGATATACACCCCTGTATACACGGTGTCGGGCACCGTTTTATCGGCCCTGAGGCTGTTGCAGAAAAACAGGCTCAATAATGAGTAAACAACCAGGCTTTTTTTCATAAAGAAGTATATATCCACAAGGTAGGCAATTGATAAAACAAATAAAATTTTATGCCCGGAATTAAAAAAAATGCCAAACAAAAGATACATTTACCGGCAATAAAAAGAGAACATTCAATGCAAAATCAACCCAACAGGTTTTACGGACTTGATCATCTCCGCGCCCTGGCCATTATGCTTGTTTTTCTTTTTCATTACCAGGTGCCCATTTATGGCAGACCCCAATGGTTGGTACAAAGCGCTAAGTTTGGCTGGATTGGCGTTGATCTTTTTTTTGTGCTAAGCGGTTTTTTAATTGCCTCTCAGCTTTTTATTCAGATCAAAGAACAGCAGCGCCTGTTAGTGAAAGATTTTTTTATTAAACGGATCTTCCGCATCCTTCCGGCGTATTTTGTGGTACTGGCCATTTATATTTTATGGCCCTTCTTTCATGAAAGGGAAGCACTGCCAGCCACCTGGAGGTTTTTGACTTTCACCCAGAATTTCGGTTTAAACATCAAAACCTATGGCACCTTTTCTCATGCCTGGTCGCTGTGCGTGGAAGAACATTTTTACCTGCTGCTGCCATTTACACTACTTTTGCTGCTCTATACCAGGTCCTTTAAAAGGGCTGGCTGGATCATCGCTGTGCTCTTCATTTCCGGCTTTTTTATCCGGCATTTTGGTTTTCACCAACTCTATCTCCCCGAAATGGAGAAAGAACCCTCATGGCATTTGTGGTACCAATACATTTATTATCCCACATACAACCGTTTGGATGGACTCCTGGCAGGGGTTAGTATCGCGGGCATTTACCAATTCTACCCCGCTTTGTTCGCCAGGATCACACAATATGGCAATATGCTTCTTATTTTAAGTTTGGTGGTTTTAACCGGGGCTTATTTTGTATGTGAAGATCAACACTCTTACGCAGCTTCAATTTTTGGTTTTCCGCTGGTGGCCGTAGGTTTTGGCCTGATGGTACTTGGAGCCATCAGCGCCAACAGTTTTTTGTACCGTTGGAACTCCCGGATCGCAACTTTTATAGCGGCCATGTCTTATGCCCTTTACCTCTCTCATAAAGGCATTATCCATATCACGCAGGAATTACTGGAACCTTTTATTGAAAAAGACAGCAACAGTATGCTGGTGATCTGCCTCATATTATCAATTGCGGGGGCCTTCGTGCTTAACGTTTTGGTGGAGAAACCATTTATGAAGCTGCGAAAAAAACTGGTGAAATAAATGACGTTTTCACTTATAATTTTCTCCCGCTGATCTCGCTGATTTGCGCAGATATGCGTTACTTTGCTTCCTAATCTGCGGTAATCTGCGAATCTGCGGTTTAATTTTGCCTGTCTCGCCATAATACCCTACCTTTCGGCCCTTAAAATTACATTATGGCTACAACTTCAGATATTTCTAAAGGCGCTTTTTTCAGGTACGAAAATGAACTCTTAAAGGTTCTCGATTATGATCATATTACACCGGGTAAAGGCAATGCCATTTATTCGGTTAAATGCCGGAACGTAGAAACCGGTAAACAAAGCGAGATCCGTTTTCGTTCTGGCGAGAAAATAGACTTTATAAGGGTGGATGAAGTTGAAATGCAATACATATACACCGAAGGAGATTTTTTAGTGTGTATGAACCAGGAGACCTTTGAGCAAATGCATATTCCTAAAGTTTTGTTTGCTGAGAGCATCAAATTTTTGCAGGAAGGCATGGTGTTGACCATACGTTTCGACGATAATGAAAAGCCTTTAAATGGAGACCTTCCAAAATACGTGGAGTTGCCTGTAACCTATACCGAAGACGGCAACAAAAGCAAATTACTTAAAATGGCTGAAGTTGAAGGCGGCATCGCTATCCAGGTGCCCCTGTTCGTGAGCATTGGCGACAAACTGAAGATCAGCACCGAAACGGGCGAGTACGTGGAGCGCGTAAAATAATTCCATTTTACATTTTGCTTTATTTTTTTTATCTTTATTTGAAGACGCCTGTATCAGATTTTCCCATAGCCGTGAGCAATGTGACCTTTAAAACAAAAGATCTTGGCTACGTTTTTGGTGCCGGGGAATACTCGGGTGGGGATTTCGGAGAGTATAGCGGCGCCATTTATTATACTGTAGACTGCGGAAAAACCTGGACCGGCAACAACAAGATCCACGAAGCCAATGTTTTTAGATCGACCAGTTTTCCAACTAACGAGACGGGTTACGCGACGAGTAATAATACGCTGGTGAAAATAAAAAGAAAATAAACGGTGTCGACCGCTGGTTCAAAAAAACATATATGGAAGTAAAACAAACAGGTACCGACCAAAAAGGCATGTTCTATATTGAGGATCATGAAAAAAAACAGGCCATTATGACCTATACATTCATTAATCAGTCGGGGTT
Source organism: Bacteroidota bacterium (assembly GCA_040386615.1). GTDB lineage: Bacteria > Bacteroidota > Bacteroidia > B-17B0 > Aurantibacillaceae > Aurantibacillus. Next base: position 5,738 of record JAZKFC010000015.1, on the reverse strand, counting down.
TTCTATAGACCATACGGTTGTACAACCCGGAAACGAAGGCAAAGGCCTCGGCAAGCTCCTGGTAAAAGCGGCGGTAGATTTTGCGCGGACAAAGCATCTTAAAATTCTGCCCATATGTCCCTACGCTAAAAGTGTATTTGATAAAACCCCTGAATATAATGACGTTTTGATCCCGTAAAATCCAGATGCTTCTGGCCACGGGTATTTCAAAAAAAACAACATCCCTTCCAAAGCTGGGACTTTTTTTTCACAGGCAGGTATTTTCGGGCTGGCATATGGTTTCGAGCAGTACTCAAAACGAGTATTATGAAACAGGCAGAAAACAAAAACACTAAGAACGAACAAAAGGATTTCCCGGGCTATCCTATCTATCCGGCAAGAGAAGACATTTATAGCCGCGCGAAGGAAGAAGCTGAGCTGGACCCTGAAAATCCCGACCAATTGAAGATTCCACTGGAGCCAACAGGCAAACTCAACGAAAAAAATTTTAAAGAGGATGTCAGTGGTGGCGACCTTGATGTACCCGGGTCTGAAATGGATGACCAACAGGAAAACATAGGCAGCGAAGACGAAGAAAATAATCTTTACAGCCTTGGAGGAGATAGAGAAGATTAGCTGCTAAGGCTGCTTGATGATTTTAATACGGTGATAAGCGATCCCTGAGTGGTGGAGATATTTCCTTATGGAGTTATTTCTCCTTTTTATCACCGATACATTTTCCGTATTTTTATGTGATTCCCTGATATAAACCACGAGAACTTCGGGAACCAGTGTGTCCAGTTTATAATTGAGTCGCGATTGATCTGTTTCAATAATTGTGTGGTACTGACTGGTATGCACCACATCAATACTATCGAAACGCGTTGTATCTGAACGCAGTTTAAAAAGCAACCTAAACTTTGTATAGTCAACATTTGTTCCCTTTATCACTAACGTGCTGTCAGACAAATCCTGATCCCCCACCCTTTCATTAATAAAGCTGTCTTTTTTTATTTTTGACTTTGACGCGGCTGTTTCTCTCTTATTCATTTTTCTTTTCATTACCACCAGTTTTCCCTTGATCCTTTTTTTTAAGCCACCGGTACTAAATTGATTTTTTATGCATCCGGCTTCAAAACAGATAAAAGGAAAACGGTCGTGGACTGCACAGGAAAACAGGGTGAGAGCAAAAATAAAAACCAGTAAACAAGACAGCCGGTTTTTATTGTTGTTTAACATGATCAATTATTCTTTCATTTTCCGTTGATAATGCACACCCTGAATCCAATCATTGGCGAAGCCGATACAGTATTAAATTCGTCGGGGCTGTTTAATTTCAGGTGTTCCGCATCACTGCTCCAGTTACCGCCCTTTGCTTTCAGCGTTTTTGAATCGTTGCCGTAAACCATTTCAGAAACATTGCCCGACATGCAATAGAGATAATAATCATTAGGATTGTAGGCAAAAACTTCTACGGTCGAGACGCGTTTATCCGCGAGCGTCATCCCTGCGGAGGTATAGGCTTTAAGATCAAATTTTTCGGAGTTGCCTAAGGGATCTCTTTTTGTTTTATTAAACGGATGCTTTAACTTATCTGGTTCTTTCTGGATACAACAGTTCGCTAAAAACCAGTTCACACTGTTTTGCACCGAATCCCGGAGCCACGGATAAACTGCGCCCTTATGTCCTGAGCTGGCAGCATTTAACCACTCACGTTCATAAGGCAGGCGCACTAAAATTTCGGCTTTGCCTTCCTTTTGTCGTATTGTGTTGGCCTGTTCACTTAACCAAGTGCAGTACATTTGCGCGCCTTTTATTGAAATGTTCACTACCGGAAAGAAATTGTATTTTTTTTCTGAAAAATAAACACCGGCCAGTGTATCAAATACCTGTAGCCCCGCTGCATTGAGCCATAAATCCTGCTCAGGTTTTGCCTCCAGGAACTCATTCTTTTTTCCGTGAATTAACAGATCAAACAAAAAGGTGCGGTATTCGAGGTTGGTTATTTCATTGCTTCCCATGTTGAATCCAGGAAATGCGCCATCGGCCGGCGCTGGAATGAAAGGATACTTTTCAGCACGTTTCTCAAATACTGGTTTGGCCTTTGCGACAAGCCTGGCCATTTTTTGTTTTTCCTTTTCGTTCGCTTTTTTTTCTTTTTCGGTAAGCACAGGAAAAATATATTCGTTGGGTTTTACAAGCACTTCGTCCAGGGCTTTCCAAACTTCCTTCAGGTCGACGTTTTTGCTTACATTTTCATCTGAATACAGCGAAAAGGTGTGGGTCTGATATCCCAGTAAGGTAACAACAATGATGTGTTCTCCTTTGGGCAATTGCAGTGAATAATATCCCTGCTCGGTTGTGGATACACTGATGTCGGAATTTAACTTGTACACGGCAGCTCCCTTTAAAGCTTCTCCCGTTTTGGCACTGTGTATGGTACCACTCAGCGTGATTTTGCCCGCGTCGCCTATGGGCAGGATTTTATTTTCATGTGCTTTTCCGGTGTAAGACTTTTTTGGGGCGGGAGTCTCTGTAAGTTGCTCGACTACCTGAGTTGATTTAACTTCAGTTGTAGCCGGGTTTTCTGCAATTTCAGAAGTCGTCACAGCTTTTACCGGTAACGCCTGCATTCTTTTCAGGTAGAGGCTCAGTCCATCCGCTAAAATAAAAGCAGCAACAACAAGCACCAGTTTACTAACCACAAGTTTATCAAAAGACGGGAAAAAACTGCTTCTGTTAAGCACCTTTGTGCTCACCGATTCCATCAATTGTTTGTTCAAAGGCTGTTCAAAATCAAGATTTAAAAAAGCCTGGTTAATCAGCTGATCCAAACCGCCGGAACTAAGGCTTTGCAATTTATCTTTTTCCATTATTCAATTCGTTTAATTTAAGTAAGGCATCATTTACTCGGATCAACAGTTGTTTTTTTAAGCGTGCATAATATACTTTTAGCTGTTTTTCGGGTTTATTTACAAATTTTGAAATGTCGCTGTAAGGCATCTCCTGCCCGCGCATCAGCAAAAGAATTCTCTCCCACTCCTCGAGTTGGTCCAGCTCCAGCTGCAATACTTTGAGTTGCAGGTTTTCTTTTGCCGGAACATCTTCCTTAAGCGTAAAATAATTTTCATCCAATTCCACTTCAAAGTTTTTGGCTTCAAATGTTTTATTGTCTCTGAAATAATTACGCAGGTAATTAATATGTGTTTTAAAAACGAAGCCCGACTGTTTGTGTTCATTTTCAAAACTGTACTTGTCGTACACATCGGCAATCCGGTAAATGGTTTTATACACGAGGGTCCAGGCATCATCTTCGTTAACCGAATAACGGTTAAGCGTGTATGACAATAGCTTTTTGGCATATTGTTCGTACAACTGCTTTACCAGTTTGTTATCGCCCACACTATTTTGATATTGATTGATGACAATGTTCATGAAAGTCCCTTGTAATGTATAACACGCTTTGGTAACAGAAAATAAAAACTGCAGGGCTAACCAGGTGTCCTGCAATCATTGCCATTAAACTACTGGCGCAGCTTAGTCGGCTTTTATCAATTTTTGCTGGTATTGCCGGCCGTTAATTGTATTTAACCTTATTACATAGATGCCGGGCGAAAGATGAGATACATCCACTACGGGTGTGTAATTTTCATGGTTAAAAGACTCAAGCAGTTCGCCTGAAGCATTAAACAAGGCAAGGCTTTGAATTTGGGATGGATCCAGATTGGTTTCAATGTGGATAGAATTCGTAACCGGGTTGGCGATCCTGAAAATATAGTCAGATTGCAGGTTGTTGATGGCAGTTGGATCACAGAGCGTATTTCCGGCAGTACCATAGCTGTATACTGTAGCAGCGCCATTGATAAAATACGGATAAGTACACATTAAGGAGCCTATGGTTTTGTTGCCCATATTGATTTCATAAAGTGAGGAGGTGTGAACACCGGAGTTGTCGTGGGTACTGATAATAAAGACCCGTGAAATATTTCCGGTATTGATGCTGAAAGCGCCCCAGGGATGCATATTTGGCAGGGGCATATAATAGCAGCTCAGCGAAGGATTATTAACGTCTACTTCTATAATATAGCCACTTGATAAATCACCGGTGGTGCCGGTCATAAAAAGCCTGTTGTCGTAAAAAAACAGGTCGCCAGCCGAGAAGAAATTTGAAGGAAAGTTGCCAAGCAGCGAAAATGCCCCGCCCTGGTACTTAAATAATTTGCAAACCCCGTTTACCTGACCTGCCGCATAAATTACGCCGGTGTTGGCTGTAGCCAGGGCGTTGATGTTATAGTTAAAATTACCAAGGTACTGGCAGGAAATGCTGTCGTTAAGGTTCCTGGAATAAAGGCTTCCCCAGCCCGACACAAAATACATGGTTGTGTAGTTGATAGACATGTCGGTGTATTGATTTTCAGGAAGCTGGTTAACGTTATTGGTGGGCGGGCAGGTAAAAATGGGAAAGGAATCACAATTATTAACGTTTAACATAAACGTTTTATTGATGAGTGGAACATCTCTTTGCGACACCACATAAAAATTCTGTGAAAAACTTAAACTACAAATAAAGATTGCCGGGAATAAAATGAAATACCTTTTCATGTGTATTTTATTTGTATCATTAAAAATACAACAAATTATGACATAAAAAACGCCAAAAAGGTTTTGTTGATTTTTCTCATTGCTCTAATGGTCTGTTCCCTTTGCGGCGGTGGCTGCCACCAGAATTTTTATGTCACAACTATCTTGTTTTTTTATATTTTTGTTTTATGAAAGCACTGAGCGCCGGTTTTGCCATATTGATCATATTCTCATTTGGTTGCAGGAAAGAACCGGCAGATTTTTATGCGTGCTTTGAGGTATACGACCAGTTTGTTCCCTTAGGAGCACCCATTCATGCTGCTAACTGTTCGAAGAATGTTGATCGCGTTGAATGGGATTTTGGAGACGGTAGTTCATCAACGGTTTTTAGTCCGATTCATAGCTATACAACAAAGGGTTCTTATAAAATTACGCTAACCGCATTTCGTGACAATGAAGTCAAGTATGAGGAAAAAAAAGTTGCCATTGGAGACAGTATGCAGGTAGATTGTGCGCTGCGGTTTTCGGGTATCACTCCGCCTTCGCAAACCGACTCCTCGTTTTATGCTGTTTACCTGACAGCTAATAATGTGCCGACTTTGATTACTACCAGTACTTGTCCTCCGGCAGCAAACAGTTTTTACATTACGTTATCAGATCGTGTGTTTTTGAAGGATCCAGGTTATCTCTGCCGGTTTAAGATAGTTACATATAATAACAGCGGTGTGCTTGACAGCATGACAACCGCTCCCTTTAGTATTCTAGACGGTGCCCGGGAAGCATCTTCTTCAAGAAAAATGGCCAACGGAGAAGGGAGTTTTACTCTCACTCCCATTTATAAATAATACCTTCCGTTATAATTTGTAGCTGGATTCCTTGCTTTCTTTTACCTGGTTAAGTTATGTCCAGGTTCTCACAGAAATTTCACGGAAGCGTAGGTCACCGCTTAATCTTTTGGACCTACGCTGCAGCTCCGGCCTAAGCGTTACTCCAATGCTAGCTCCAGCGTATGAGGAACACATGGGTTTATCGCAGACCTGTTAAAATTGTTCCCATCGTCGTATGGATCAAACCCTGGAAAAAGGGCAAAAAAAAATCCTCAAACTTTCGTAAGGGGATTTTCAAAATTGGTCCCCAGCGTAGGTGGGGATCATACTCTCCCGTCCCGATAGCTATCG
>JAZKFC010000014.1:769-16438 GCA_040386615.1 Bacteroidota bacterium | reverse complement strand
GCAGGGCTGGTTGATCACCACTACCTGTTTGATGGTGTCGGTGCCGCCGCCGCAGGTATAATACATAATCAAGGAAGTAGTGTAAGTACCAAGACTGGTAAACGCGTGAGCAGGATTGGTCAGCGTGGAAGTGTTGGCAGAGCCGGAAGCAGGATCGCCGAAGATCCACAACATACTGTTGAGTGAATATCCCGAAGCCGCGCAACCGGTCAATGAAAAATTCTGGACGACGGGTGGTGCTGTAAAAGAGGCTGTCTGGCAACCGAAGGAATTACTCACTGTGTGTGTAAATGGCGTGGCAGGGGGCGCCAGGGAACTTGTGATAAAATTCGGTAAACCGAGCCGTGCAGTATTCGGCGAGATGGATTGTCCCAGGTCAACATAGTTGCAACCGCTCCCTCCCACATTAGGATTATTAACCACACCCAATGTAGTAGTCGTGTACCGCGTTACGTATATTTTTCCATTAGAAGCCAGCTGCATGCCCCACGGACCTGTAGCTGAAACGGTGTATAGTGATGCGGCAACTGCCGTAGGTGAACCGGCACAAAGGTCCCATTGATAAACTTTTGTTCCTCCCGAAGCATAAAGTTTTGTACCATCGGGAGAGAACTCACAACCATAAGCGGTAGCACCGGGAAGTCCCAATGAATTGGATACCACGCCTGTTGCTGGGTCAAAATCATAAACCTGCACCGATGAGCTATAGACAGCCAAAGCCAGTTTTTTGCCATTGGGAGAAAATTTCATGTACCCTACTACACCTACATTATTCGGACCCACAGCTGAAACAACCGGATTGGGATTCACCCCGCCGGAACTTACCTGGAAAGCCCTGAAATTATTAGCGGTGTTGTCGTGTACCATCACCCATACATCAGTGCCATTACAGTGGCGAACCGAGGTCAGTTTTTCAGTGAGGCCATTTACAAGAAAAGTATTTTTTACAGTCACAGACCCCTGTCCTGAAGCCAGGTTCATGTCGATCTCCGAATATCTTAACCCGTCTATACCCGCAACATCATCATTGGTAAATACATAATACATGTTGCTGGTACCAGCCTTCTTCACTATCACAGCCGCTTGCGTGGTAGAACCATTGCCCATCAAATTGTTTCCATTGGCCATTACAGCATGGGTTGAATTATAAACGGTCAATCCATCCGTATAAAACAGCAGGTTGCCCGCGGCATCGGCAATACTTGCACATCCTTCCTGGGTAACCAACGAACCGGTAAGAATGGTTGGTGGATTGGTCATAAAATCAAGTCCAGCGTTCCATCCAAAATACCATTTGTTACTTTCGTTCTGGCCAAAACAAAGGTTTCCAGACAATGTAAAAAAAACGAGTAGTGTATATAAAGGTAATCTTAACAAATCTTTTTTAAGCAATTAAACAACGGGGCTTTTAAAGATAATTAAAATTTTATTACAAAAACGGAGAAAATTCAAGAATTTCCGACCGTGGTTTTGTGTGGTTCGGAAACAAAAAAATAAAGAAGAAAAGTTATATGTGAACCTAATTCATCTTGGCTGGAACAACGAGGTCAAATTTTGGAATATCGATATTGAACTCTTTTTGATCGAGCAGCTGTACAAGGGTGTAATGGCCTTTCATAAACCCAATATCACTGGTTAAATTACAGCCGCTGTTGTATTCAAATTTTTCGCCGGGCTCAATTACCGGAGTTTCTCCCACCACGCCGTCACCGTCCACTACCCGCTTGTCGCCAATGCTATCGAAAATATCCCAGTGCCGCCTGAGCAATTGCACAGCAAAGTCGCTTTTATTTTCGATAGTTATAAAATACACGAAAAAATAATGGCTCTCCTTTGGAATGCTGTGTTTGGCCCAATACTTCGCCTCAACCGAAACTTCTATGTTATGCGTGATGGTCTTCACCATGGTGATACGAAATTAAAGACTTTATAGTTATAATCGGGGCCTCAAGGGTTTTTTAACATTTTAGCCAGCTACAGTTTCTTTCATCAACGTTTGCTGATAGAGCTTTTCGTAAAGCGGCAAAACCTTTTCAATATCAAATTTCTTAGCCTGGTTAAAGGCGTTTTGCCTGAACTCTTCCAATAGTTTTTTATCTTTTAATAACCTGATCGAATTCGATGCCATTTCTTCAACGTCGCCAACATTACTCAAAAAGCCTGTTTTTCCATTGACATTCACTTCAGGCAAACCCCCGCCGTTAGTACTGATAACCGGTACTTTCATGGCCATTGCCTCTAATGCCGACAGACCAAAACTCTCGGTTTCGGAAGGTAAAATAAACAGGTCGGCCACACTTAAAATTTCTTTTGGATCGGCAATTTTTCCTAAATGGATTACATCATGACCCAGATTATTCTGCCTGCACAACTGTTCTATGGCCGATTTTTCGGGTCCGTCACCCACAAGGATCAGCTTGGCCGGCATCTCATTGCGCACCTTCGCGAAAACACTGATCACGTCCTCTACTCTTTTTACTTTCCTGAAGTTACTGATGTGTACAATGATCTTCTCCCCTGCGGGCGCGTATTTTCTCGCCACACAATGCTCCCTGGGAGTTTCATATTCTTTTATGTTTATAAAATTGGGAATGACCGTGATCTTGTTATCAATCTTAAAGGTTCTCAGGGTTTCCTTTTTTAAACTCTCTGAAACAGACGTGATCGCGTTGCTGTGATTCAGTGAAAAACGGATCACAGGCTCAAAGGCCGGATCGCGGCCCACCAGCGTAATGTCGGTGCCGTGCAAAGTTGTTACATAAGGCAGATTGATCTTTTTTGATTTAAGGATCTGCTGGGCAGTATAAGCCACCGACGCGTGTGGAATAGCGTAATGCACGTGTAAAATATCCAGCTGTTCATAAACGGCTACGTCTACAATTTTACTAGCCAGCACGCTTTCATAAGGCTGGTATTCAAACAAGGGATAATCGTTTACATTGAACTCGTGGTAAAATAAATTCTCATTAAAAAGATTTAACCTGAAAGGCTGACTGTAAGACATAAAATGAACTTTATGTCCTTTGTTCGCCAGGGCTATACCTAATTCAGTCGCCACCACACCGCTTCCGCCATAAGTGGGGAAACAAACCATTCCTATATTCATAAACAGATAATTATTTTATGGACTTCAGTGCCAGGAGCAGAGAAGTTTTTTGTTATTGCAAAACACAAATTTACGAATAAAATAAAGGAACAATGTTAACGTCATGTGGTATACTAACAATAAAGCCTGCCAGGTTTCTTTGCCACGAACTAAACTAATTTCACTAAACTATACTCGCGAACCATAGGACAATTACACACAGCTTAGTCCAATTCGTGTTCCCTATGGCTATCGGGATAGTGGATAATTGTTACCTTTGCCAACCGTGAATTACAAATTACATAGTTTAACATCCGAAGACGATGCTTTATTGAAAGCAGGCCTGCTCCTGCCCCTGATGGAAGAATTTTACACCATCCAGGGAGAAGGTTTTAACACAGGCAAAGCGGCCTATTTTATCAGGATCGGGGGTTGTGATGTGGGTTGTCACTGGTGCGATGTAAAAGAAAGCTGGGACGCTAACCTGCACCCCCTGACGCCAATCGAAAAAATAGCTGAGAACCTCGTTCAATACAAGGCGCAAAGCGTGGTTGTTACCGGAGGTGAGCCGCTCATCTACAATTTAGCCGGACTTACCAGGCTCTTAAAAGAAAATAACATTGAAACCTTTATTGAAACTTCGGGCGCGTACGCACTCAGCGGGACCTGGGACTGGATCTGCCTTTCACCAAAAAAAACGATGGCGCCTCTGCCTGAGATCTACAAAAAAGCCAACGAATTAAAGGTCATCGTTTTTAACCAAAACGATTTTAAATGGGCCGAAGAACAGGCGCAGAAGGTGGGAGAAAACTGTTATCTCTACCTGCAACCCGAATGGAGCAAACACGCGCAGCTTTTGCCACAGATCATTGAGTTTGTAAAGAATAATCCAAAATGGATGATCAGTTTGCAGACACACAAGTACATGAATATTCCTTAAAGACGAAACACGAATAGCGTGCGGGATAAAGCGCTGATCTTTTATTTCACTTTCAAAAACGCCATCACCGCCTCATAATAGCTCCGGGCCACAAGACTGAGCCTCATGTTGGACTTAATGCCAAAAACATCCAGGTCAGACCTCATCAGTTCCTTCGATTCATTTTCATTGTCCTGGTAAAGGCTTTCGCCGTACACCAATGGAGAATTGATTTTGCGGCAAAGAATGAGGTTGCGTGAAAATACGCCAGGACTTCTGGTCATCATACAATTGTCCCTTAAATAAACAGCATCGTATTGAGAGGCAACAGGAATTTTGAGATTTTTACTGAAGCGGTCAACAGTTTCACTTGCGAGTTTTTCAGAGCGGTTCAGCTGGTTGGTTAACAACAAACGCAAAAAATTGATCCTGCCTTCTGTCTTAGCCAGGTTATCAGCGGTAAAAGCTCCTCCGATAAAAGCCATAGTAAAATTTTTATCTGAATGTTTGTTCCAGGGCTCATTTTGTTCATCCACATTAAAGTGGATCACTATGCTCAGGTGAGGATCAAACTGGTTGATCTTCTGTGCCCTGTTCAGAAGATCAAAATCGCGGAAAAAGTCCCAGAACAGTTTATACTCCTTCATTTGCATTAGTTCTTTGTAACGAACCGCATTGATCAGCTTGTTTTTCTGCAGGCTGTCGAGCATTCTTGCCTTGTGATTCCTGATCCAATCGTCGTAGGTGCAGTTGAACGAGGTGTAATTGTTTTTTTTTCGCGTCACAAATACTTTGGCCCCTTGCCCCTCCAACATGGTTTGTAAATGTTTCGCGGTGTTAAACGTGAGTTCGCTTTCAAATAATTTCACCGTGTCGAGGGGATTGGCGATACTGTCTTTAACAAAATACAGGTACTTCTGCTCTATCTGGGCGTCTTTTAATGTTGTTGAAAAATGACCGGGGTCAATGGCAATTTTGTAGCCCGCTAATGGTTGTTTTGGATTTCCCGAAGGCGTGCTCTTGCGGTCGTCGATATAAATGAGAAGGCTGTCGCGCTGCCGCGAAGAATATCTTTTTGTGCCCTTCAACCTTAAAAGTTGTTCCTGCTGCTTCAGGCTGCTGTGCTCGAAAAAATCAGCCAGGGCGTTGAGCTCGTGCTCATAAATGGCCAGTTCTTTCTCTCCCCGTGCGTTAAGTATAAATATAGCATTTTCTTCGAATTTAACCAGATTGTTGAGTGAGCCTTTAAAGTTAAGGTAATTGTCAAAACGTTGCCTGCAATCTTTTATGGTTTGAGAAAACGAAACAAATACGCTGAAAGAAAAAAATATAAAAAACTTTTGCACCCGTCACCTTTTAAATTTTATCTAAGATAAGGCACAGGCTTTGATATAATTTGTAATTTCAAATTGTTATTAAATTCGCAATGTTAACAGAAGAGCAGGAAACCAGACTTCTTAAAAAGGAACTCGAGTATCACACTTCACGGTCGGGAGGTAAAGGCGGCCAAAATGTAAACAAGGTTGAGACCAAAGTGGAGATCTCTTTTGACGTTTCAGCTTCTGGTGTTTTATCAGCACGACAGAAAGAGACCATTCTTAATAAACACGCAACACTTGTTGACGGTTCGGTGATAAGGGTGATTGGCAACAAATTCAGGACCCAACTCGAAAACAAGGAGGAAGCCAGGAATAAATTGATCGCCCTGATTAATAAACTGCTGAAACCGGTGAAAAAAAGAGTTCCCACCAAACCCGGCAAGTCAGCAAAAGAAAAAAAATTAAATAACAAAAAACTACTTGGCGAAAAGAAAACACTTCGTAAAAAATTCAATGACTTTTAAACATGAATTTTACCAGAAATTAATTTGTTGCTTTTTATTCTATACGCCGTTATTCTCACAAGCTTCATCTATTACAATGGTTGCTTCGGACTTTTTAATGACAACGTTGTATCCCGCAGGAAATACTCTTTTCTTTTTTTAGGAAAAATAGCCGCTGTACCTGTTTTCCTGTTTGTTTACGATAGATTTTACGGCGGCATCGATCAATTTGACGCCGGCAAATTTCACCATGATGTGCTGGCCATTTCTGATCTTGCAAAAAAAGATCTCAATTTTTTTCTGCGGTTTATGTTTGGTCTTCAGGACGACGCTGCAGGGTGCTACGATTATGAGAACGCTTTCAAAAACACCTTCAATTGGCCAAATGGAAAAGTGAAAGATTATTTATACAACGACAACCGTGTACTTATCAGAATTCATGTGCTACTGAATTTTATCGCCTTTGACTCCTACCCTGTTCATGCGCTCCTGAGTTGTTTTCTGAGTTTCGTAGGGATAAATTTCCTTTATAAAGCCTTTAAAACCTGGTTTATCGGGAAAGAATTCCAGGTACTGCTCGTTGTTTGTTTTTTTCCCGCTCTGTGGCTTTATACCGGGGCTTTGCTTAAAGAAGGCATTACCATTTTTTTTCTTGGATGTTCTGTGTTTTGGCTAAAACAATTAATTGAAGGTGTTGCCGGGCTAGCCGGCGTTTTATGGCTTTTATTCCTGATTTTTATCTCGCTGCTGCTTAAACCTTACCTGCTTTTATTTACAAGCATTTGTTTTGTTTTGTATTTTATCATTCAACGTTCACATAAAATAAACCGAAAACTGTTCTCTTTTTTATTAGTCTTTGTCGGTTTGATTCTATTAATCAACCTTGCTTCGGTTCTATTAAAAAAAAGGACTCTGCTGGAAGCGGCTATGCAACACCAGCAGAGGTTCATTGGTGTGTCTAAAGGAGGCATCTTTCTCGAAGACACTACAAAGTTTATCCGCTTAAAGAATGACACGGGTTTTGTAAAAAGGGTGACTGGCAAAAATAACCTTTTTACCATCAATAAAAACGTCCCGTACATGTACTGGAGAACATTTAAACCCAACGATACCTTATATTGTGCATCAAATACCGACACACTTTCGCGTTACGAGTTGGTTTACATTATTCCCGAAAGCCATTCAAACGTCACCGTTTACAGTTCGAATGTTTTCCTGATGTTGGCTGCAAGCAGTTATTACACCTTGTTTTATCCTCTTTTTTTCAATGCAGTCAACTTATTGCAGGTATTGGCTTCCTGTGAAAACCTGCTTGTTATTGCGGCCTGTTTATTCGTCATCCTGGGATTGTTACAAAACCGGAAGGAAAGATTTTTGCCATTGGTGTTCGTTTTCATTGCCATCTCTTTATGCATATTAGTGGGTCTTACCGCTCCCAACAGCGGGGCCATTTTCAGGTACCGGGCACCTGCCCTCATTTTTCTTTTGCTGGCGGCTTTGTATTACCTTGAAATTCCGCTAAAAGGATTTTTAAATAACAAGGATAGGTAATTTTTGGAACAGGGATTATACAGATTAAACAGGTTTTCACAGGTATAACTTTATCGGTGTTGATCCGTCAGAAAGGCGTTAGCAGGTTTCTACCACCGTGTTTTTCCGCGATTCGATTGCCCGTTAGATCTGGGTTTCCGGAAATTTCTTTTTAACAATAAAACCGGTATTTGTGCGTTAAATTACTGTAAAAACTCATTTTTTTACCTTAATTTTATTTACTGAATATGTATAAATTTCTTTTGCCACTTTTCTTTATCCTGTCAGTCAGCGTAAAAGCACAAGTCCGTAAATACAGTAACGAATTTTTAAACATAGGTGTAGGCGCGCGCGCGCTGGGCATGGCCAATGCCAATATTGTATCGGTAGATGGTGTTAGCTCAGGTTACTGGAACCCTGCCGGTCTTTTAACACAGAAAAACGACATAGAAGTTGGATTAATGCATGCTGAATATTTTGCCGGTATTGCCAAATATGATTATATAGGCGTCTCAAAGCGTATCGACAGCAACAGCGTAGCAGGCATCTCCATTTTAAGGTTTGGGGTTGACAATATTCCTAATACATTGGATCTGGTAGACGCAAATGGCAATGTGGACTATAACCGTATTACTACTTTTAATGCCGTAGATTTTGCCACCTTATTAAGCTATGCCCGCAAAATTCCGCAGTTAAAGGGTGTTGATGTGGGTGGTAATTTTAAAATAATCAGAAGAAAACTCGGAGATTTTGGTGGCGCCTGGGGCTTCGGCCTTGATGCAGGCGCTAAATACACTTACAAGGCATGGAAATTTGCCGCGATGGGTCGTGATATCACTGGCACCTTTAATGCCTGGACCTTTAATTTAACCGAAAACCAAAAAAACGTATTCATTCAAACCGGCAACGAGGTGCCCTCCACCTCGCTTGAAGTAACTGTTCCTAAACTGATCCTGGGGGCCAGTCGCACCTTTTTATTCTGGAAAGAAAGGATCTCTGTTTTGGGAGAGATAAACCTGATCAACACTTTTGATGGAAAAAGAAATACGGTGATCAAAAGCAAACTTTTTAGCATGGAACCGGCTTTTGGTTTAGAAGTGGGTTATAAAGGCATTGTTTACCTGCGCGGCGGATTAGGCAACATTCAGAAACAACTGAACGATAACGCAACACAGTTAATTACTACTGTGCAGCCCAATTTTGGTGTAGGCGTTAAATACAAAATTTTTACGCTTGACTACGCGCTCACCGACATTGGCGACAGGTCAACAGCTTTGTATTCGAATATTTTTTCATTAAAAATTGATATCAACAAAAAAGTTCAGTGAAAAAACACTTTGCAATAATCTTATTTTGGTTTGTTGCATTTACTATCAAGGCTCAAACCTACTGCAACGAGTGGGTCAATTTTAATCAGCAATACTTCAAATTTCCGGTTCATAAGGAAGGTATTTTCAGGATCGACTCCCTGAGACTGTCAGCATATTATAATCTTGCAACGCTTAATCCTAAAAACTTCCAGCTGTTCTTTAAGGGACAGGAGCAGTTTGTTTTTATTAAAGGCGAATCCGACAACCAGGTCAACAACGGCGATTACCTTGAGTTTTACCTCAACCCTACCGCGGGAGCTGTTGATTCACTGATATACACCAATATCAGTTATGTGCCTAACCCCTACGCCTCGTTGTTCAATGATACCATTTATGCATTCCTGACCATCAATAACTCAGTGAACAACAAAAGGTACCAGGTTGAAAGCGACGTTAATTTTACCGCCTACGACGCTCCTCCGTATTTTTACACCGAAAAAACTGCGTCTTTTTCAGATGACTATAACCCGGTTAAAGAACATGCCGGTGGCGACGCAAGTGACCCTCACTACACGCAGGCAGAAGCCCGCGGGAAAGCTTTTGCAAAGAACAGTTCGGTTGCAACCTCGTTTTCGGCGCTCAATCCTTACAACGCGGTTTCATTGCCTGCCTACGTTTCGGTTAACTGTTCAGGTTCCAGTATCAGCAACGTGATCAATGTTGATCACGAACTTAAAATGAGTTACCTCGACCAGGCTGGGAACACCATACAACTCTATGATTCCCTGTTCAGGGGCTGCCTGCCTATCAGGAAAAATTTCATACTGAGTTCGCAAAACATTGCCAACTCTATCAATAGTAGTCAATCCACCAATTTCATATTTAACTCTGTTGCCAATCCACAGTTTGCGAATATTTCGAACCAGACCTTTTTGCACTATGTACATTTTTATTACCCCCACAGTCTTAATTTTAATAATGAGTCGTTTTTCAAATTGTTTGTAGAAAACAATGCCAATTCCATAAAAAGTCACTTTAATTTTTCGGGTTTTAACCCCGGACCGTCGAATTCAGTTTTGTTATACGATATCACAAACGGAAAAAAAATTCCGGTGGTCACCAGCCCTTCCCAGGCTCAGATGGTGATTCCCAATGGCCAGGGAAAAAAACTCTGCATCATGGCAGCTGAATCGGAGGTTGATACTGTTTTTTCATTATTTAAAGTCAATCAAACCGGCACTTTCACCAATTATAAAAATAATACGGGTGTTAAACCTTACCTGATCATCTACAATAAAACATTTGAAAGCAGTGCGCTTAGTTATAAAAATTACCGCCAAAGTGCCGCCGGCGGCAGTTACAACGTGATCACCGCCGAGGTAAACGAATTATATGAACAATTCTGTTATGGCCTCAACAAACATCCCCTGGCCATTAAAAATTTTATCAGGTATTTGTACGACAGCCTTACAAATAAACCCCAATATGTTTTACTGCTGGGAAAAGGCGTTGCACAGGATGAACTGAATAACGGTTCGCAGGCGCTGAACCTGGTGCCAACCATCGGGTATCCGGGTTGCGATGCACTTTTCACCTCGTCTATGACACAACCACTCAACAATAATTTTTATTCCGACATTCCCATTGGCCGTATCGCAGCAACCAGCAACGTTGAAATCACCGGTTACCTTAACAAAGTGCAGGAGCATGAGAGCACAGCGGTGGAAGACTGGAAAAAAAGAGTGCTGCATTTTGTGGGTGGCGACACCCCCGACCTTTCGAACCAGCTCGAAGCATACATGGACGGCTACAAACAGATTATTATGGATACTTTGTTTGGTGCCGAGGTGTTCACTTTCAAAAAAAATACAACTGCGCCAATTCAAAACGGCATCAGCGATAGTATCAAAAATATCATCAACAACGGGGCTGCCCTGCTGAGTTTTTTCGGGCACGGTTCAAAAGAAGGTTTCGACCAGGCCATTGATGATCCTTCTGTTTTTAATAACAAGGGAAAATATCCTTTTGTAATGGCCAACTCATGTCTTTCGGGAAATATTCACACCAGTGACAAAGGATCGGTAAGCGAGAATTTTGTTTTGATCCCGCAAAAAGGCAGTATTGGTTTTCTTGCTACAACATCTTACGGATTTCCATACGCGCTGAATAATTTCACCAGTTTCTTCTACCAGGCGCTCTCTAAAACCCGCTATAACATGGGCATAGGCGACGTGATCCAGGAGGCCGGCATTAAAAACGCTGTCACAGGTGATATTATCACTAAGTTCACGGTGCTCGACATGACACTGCATGGCGACCCTGCGGTAAAAATTACCAATGGCCTTCTGCCCGATTACCAGGTCAAAAACAATGATGTTATTTTCAACCTAAAAAAATATGGAGACTCGCTGGGGATCAGGATCAATTTAAAAAACTCAGGCAAAGCCATTTCAGATTCATTTAACGTTAAGATAGCCCGTTATTTTCCCAATGGCGATTCGGTAAAGATCTCTAAAAAAATAAAAGCTCCCTTGTTTAAAGACAGCCTTGTGTTATTTATGTTGCTTGATTTTGACAGGGGCATTGGTTTAAATAAATTCACTGTTAAACTCGATGAGTTCAACGAGATCCAGGAATCATTTGAGAACAACAACAGCACAGGTACCGTTGACCTGTTTGTTCCGGGTGGCGATATTTTTCCGGTGTACCCGTATAAATATGCAATTGTGCCAAAAACAACTACCATTACTTTAAAAGCCTCAACCACCGATCCCTTTGCGCCATCCATTACTTATCGCTTCCAGCTCGACACCTGCGATCGCTTTGTCAATCCCATTCAGTCCGCTTTAATTACCAGCAGCGGCGGTGTACTACGCTGGGATGTGGCTCTGCCTTTTCCTGACAGTACGGTTTACTTCTGGCGGGTAAGCCGCGACAGCATTTCGCCGAACAAAACCTTTGCCTGGCGCGAAAGTTCGTTTCAAACCATAGGCAATAAAAAGGGCTGGAGCCAGGCGCATTTTCACCAATACAAAAATGATGGTTACCAGTTTGTGAAATACAAAAAAGAACAACGACAATTTGTTTTTGAAAATACAGAGCACAGCATTAAATGCAGAACTGGCATCTTTCCCAATCTTCACATTTCACAATTCCTTTATTATTTTAACCACGAAGACAAATCCGGCTGGTCACCGGCCTTTGATGGCTGGAATTTTGCCGTTTTTGACTCTATCACCGGCCTGCCGCAGGAAACGAGAAGTATTCCTTTTAATCCTCCTGCGAGCGGTTTGGGAATGTATAATAATTGTGTTGAGTACGGCTTGCGATATGTATATGCATTTGGCGCGATCAGTAACGCCTGTGGCGCTCAGGCTACATGGCGTGCTGACATACAAAATTTTTTAAACGCTGTTCCTCCCAATCAATACGTTTTGGCTTATACCACGGGCTATACCGCTCCCAACTATCATGGCACCACTTCTTTTAACAATGCGCTTTATACAGCATTTGAAAGCATTGGCGCTAAAAACATAAGAACCCTGCAGGATACTGTGCCATACATTTTATTTGGAAGAAAAGGCATGATTGCGGGCCAGGGACACGTTACACAGGGTATTAATAAAAAATCAATCATCATACAAAACGACAGCATCACCACCCGCTGGCAAAACGGGTATGTGGCATCGGAGATCATTGGTCCTTCACATCAATGGAACAGCCTGCACTGGCGTACAAAAAACCTTGAAACAGTTGCCGGCGACACTACCGTTTTAAAAGTGATCGGCATCAAAGCCGACGGGCAGATGGACACCCTCAGCACTTTTCCTAAAGACAGTGCCGATGTGTTGGCCCTGTATAATTATGTGGATGCAAACATTTATCCCCATTTAAAACTGGTGGCATTCATGAAAGACAATGTGCACAGAACTTCTCCCCAGTTAAAACGCTGGCAGGTGATCTATGAGCAGGCGCCTGAATGCGCCATTAACCCCTTAAAAGGTTTTACCAGCATTAACGATACCCTGCAAGAGGGTGACGATGTTGTTTTCAGGTTTCCGGTAGAAAACATAGGCACTGAAAATTTTAAAGACAGCCTGGTGATCACCTATTGGATAGAAGATAATAACCGCAACAAAACTTTTTTACCCGATAAATTAAAATCAAGGCCCTTTGTGCCCAACCAGGTTTTTATCGACACTGTAAAAATAAACAGCTACCTGCTTGCCGGCAACAATGCATTGTGGATCTACGTCAATCCCATACAAAATTCAAAATATCAAAAAGAGCAAAGCTCATTTAACAACATAGGCCGCTACCCGTTTAAAGTAATTACCGACAGGGCCAATCCTCTGCTCGACGTTACCTTTGATGGTGTGAGGATACTAAACGGCGATATTGTCTCTTCAAAGCCTTCCATACTCATCACGTTAAAGGATGAGAATAAATTCCTCGCCCTCAACGATACCGGTGCTTTCACCGTTTACCTGCAGGCCCCTGACCAGGCCACTCAAAAACGTATTTATTTTGCACAGGGTCTTGAATTCACGCCGGCCAACCTGCCCAAAAACAGCTGCAGTATTCTCTATAACCCCGTATTGCCTGTAGATGGAAAATACTCTTTAATAGTTCAGGCCAAAGACAGAAGCCGGAATGCTTCAGGGTCGCAGGACTACAGGATCCAGTTTGAAGTCAACAACAAACCAACCGTGACTAACGTCTTAAATTATCCGAATCCGTTTAGCACGAGCACCCGCTTTGTATTTACACTAACGGGCAGCGAGGTGCCGGAAGTTTTTACCATCAGGATCATGACCATTACAGGGAAAATTGTGAGGGAGATCACAAGGTCTGAACTAGGCTACCTTCACATAGGGCGCAATATCAGCGAATACGCCTGGGACGGAAGAGATGACTTTGGTGACAAGCTGGGGAACGGGGTTTACCTTTATCATGTGATAACCAGGTTGAATGGAAACACCATCGAAAAATCCTCAACAGGTGCCGACAAGTTTTTTGTAAAGGAATTCGGCAAGATGGTATTAATGAGATAAGCGATTATTTCACTGAGATCTTTATATAATCAGCAGTCCCGTTGCCACTCACAGTGCAAAGGTATAATCCGGGGGCTAAGTTTTTCCGGTTTGTGTATTTAAAAAACCCTGATTCATCCAAAAGCACCGGCACCTCATCCACTATTTTTCCAAAAATATCGGTCAGGCTTAAGTGGCTATACTGTTTAGCGTGCGCCTTAACGGAGATCACAAAATCGCCATCGTTTGGATTGGGGAAAACAGATAAAGGGCTGAAATGATCATTACCCGTATTAACAACAATAATTTTACTGTTGAAAGTCTTTCCATCAAAGTCCGACTGCTTTAACCGGTAGTAACTCAATTGAGATGTGACGACCCTTTGGTCCCTTGTCTCATAAAAAAGTCTTTGACTGCTTGTTCCCCCTTCGGCTTTTGAATTGACCCGGGCAATTGACTCATATCTGTAGCCGTCGGCCGAGGTTTCAACGTCAAAATGCTGGTTATTTTTTTCGGTACCTGTCTCCCAAAATAAACAAACCGCTGGTGGACAAATATCAGCGTAAAAATCAAGCAATTGAATGGGAAGAATGGCGCTGCACCCTGGCGCACTTGGCGGCAGACAACCAGGCCCGGTGTAAGTGCCCTCACCTGCCGACCATTCATTTGTGTTACAGATCTCAATAACGTTGGAATTGCCTCCACCACCGCCGCCAATAATTGACCCGCCACTAAAGACGTATAGTTTTGAATTACAGGGTAATCTCAATTTATCGCCAGTTCCGAATTTTAAGGTGCCCCTTACCACTAAGATTATCTTGGTGCCGCATCCACTGTGGTTAATGGTAGCTGTCACTGAAACGGTATGTCCTGCCTGGATAATAATAGAGTCACCACAGGTTGGCGCTGAACCGCAGGACCAGGTAGCACCCGTTGCCCAATTGCCGTTTCCTGTTGAAATGCAGGTGGCGCCGTTCAAACTGTTACTAATCAAGAGATTCAGTGCGAACAAGCACAGGTATTTGTAAAAAGCAGTCACAAAGTAGAAAAAAGTTGTTTTTAAGTCATCTAAAATACGAAAAAAACCTTTCAAAAAACAGGCGGGTCCATTTTCGAACCCGCCTGTTTTTTATTTTGCGCTCAGTAATTCTCTTTCATTTTGCAGCACAAACATCTGCATCTGGCTCAGTTGGTTCAGCACACCCATCAGCGACATCATTCCCATTTCTCCATCTTTGAAATACTCTACAAAAAACCCGCGGGTGGGGATTTCCTTAAGGTCTGTTACGTTTTTCGCCTTGATCCAGACATTATATTCGTCCACCAGGTGAATCAATTCGCTTACACGGGCCGTGGCTGAGGGATCCACAAAGGGATTAAATCCGTTTTGATCCTTCAATAACACCCTTTTGGTTTCAAAATCACTTTCAATTTTTTTAAACCCAGTTTCACTTTCAATAATGTAAGTTTTTAGTTCCTGGCAGGTCGCAGTGATTCTTTGGCTTAATAATAAAGGTGTTGAATGAATGCTGTCGTTTCGCAGGTATTTTTCGAGTAGTCTCTGTTCGTTTTCCACGATCTGCTCGCTGATCATAAAACTATTGGTGTCCCTCACGTCCATCATGTGCGAGGACCTTGGAGAGCGGATCAATGTGAGCCACAAACCGCTCACCATAATGATCAGGATGGAAACCGTAATGGTATTCACTTTCTGCTCTTCCTGGCGGATGCCTGTAAAAAAGTAAATCGGCAAAAATACAAATACAAGTACAAGCACCGAAACAATGCCAAGCGCTAACGCTCCCGGCCAGTGCATGATCTTAAATAAAATTGATAAACTCATTAAAATCCCCGAAAGGGTGCCAAGGCCCACAATAGCTTTTTCTTTAAAGCTTTTCTTTTCCCGGGCCTTAAAAGTAAAAAGCAGGGGCAGGAAAACAAGGCTGGAGATGGCAATGCCAAATAAGAGC
>JAZKFC010000014.1:0-759 GCA_040386615.1 Bacteroidota bacterium | reverse complement strand
CTTGCTCCGGGCCAGTGCATGAATTTAAACAATATGCCAAAGGTCATTGTCACGGCCGAAAAAGTACCGCTGAAGATCATTATCTTTTTCATCTTATAGTAGTTTTTAAAGGTTAATAAGAAGATGGTCTCTTCTTCTATCTCCCATAAAGCATCTTTATAAAATGTTTTAATGGTTTTTTGATAGAAGCTCTCGAAGTCTTCTTTTTCTTCGAGATTTTGCTCAATGATACAACAAACATGATCCAGGAGGTTTTGCTGCAGGCTCTCCATCTCAACGCCACGTGCACTTATGTCGTTAAGAATGTAATCTATTTGTTTATCACTGAGTTGATACATTGGTAATCTAATTTTAAAGTGTAAAATATAATAGTATTGATAATATATCTATACTTAATACTATTTTCATAAATACCTTGCTGAGCAAATCATAACCATCTTTAAGAAGAAATGAAAACAAGGAAAGAGCTACTGTAAAAATTAAGAAATTATTGCATCTTGTGTATTTCACAATCTGATAAACATTGTTTTTGGCCGGCGAAATATATGTTATTTTGCCGAAGATGTTTTTTAAAACATGGATTGTATCATTCGCTAAAAAAGAATCTTCTTTGGATTTTACATAATCAATAGAATATTCTCTATTGGTTTTTGTGAGAATCTCTAAGTTTTTATTAGCATCAGAATCTGTGTAGCCATAAATATTTAATTCAACGATTTTTGTGCTTGAAATTATTTCTTTCCAACCGGATAAAACTAT
>JAZKFC010000013.1:31526-35606 GCA_040386615.1 Bacteroidota bacterium | reverse complement strand
AAAAAATATTATTCACCTCTCTCGAGTAAAGATTTTAAAGGAATTAATTTTGAAAGTCATTTTAAACCCGAGTTTAATGAATTAGACAGCACCAGCCTGTTTAAAAGCACGTCACAGGCAAACCGCCAAAGTCTCAGCGAATTTGATGCAAAAGGCTTTGCCGTGCTTGAGGGTTATCTTTCACACGAAATGGCCGATAAGGTCAATGAGGAGATCCGGGTATTACTGCACCGTAAAAAGATCAAACAGGGTTTTGGCGGAAAGATCATGTTTGCCATTCACA
This sequence comes from Bacteroidota bacterium, assembly GCA_040386615.1. Classification (GTDB taxonomy): domain Bacteria; phylum Bacteroidota; class Bacteroidia; order B-17B0; family Aurantibacillaceae; genus Aurantibacillus. The sequence continues at coordinate 35,323 of JAZKFC010000013.1, read as the reverse complement.
CATCCGGTTTGCTGAGAGACATTTGCAATGATGAGGCACTTTTAGAATTGTTATCGTCCTTGCTGCAGGGCCGCGCTATTCTTTTTCAAAGTATTAATTTTTTGAGGGGCAGTGAACAGGCAACGCATTCTGATTCCATTCACATGACCACCTACCCCCTTGGCGGCCTTTTGGGCGTTTGGATAGCGCTGGAGGACATTCACGATGACAATGGACCGCTGCATTATTATCCGGGCAGCCACAAACTGCCTTATTATTTAAACGCTGATTATAATAATGAAGGCAACGCCGTGATGATCGGTAATAAATCCTATCAGGAATACGAAAAGATGATCGCCGGCAAGATCACTGAACTGGGATTAAAAAAGGAGATCTTTAAAGCCAGAAAAGGCGATATGCTGATCTGGCACGCCAACCTTTTTCACGGCGGCGAAGAACATATCAATAAATCCAAAACCCGTAAAAGTATTGTGTTGCATTATTTTAAAGAAAACTCCATTTGTTATCACGAGATCACGCAAAGGCCCGCCCTGATCAAGGATTTTGATTAACCTTTACCGCCTTTGGTTTTTTGAGGCGCGGCAATACTTTTTGTTTTTTTTAAATGTAATTCAGAACGCGATCTTGGTCTTTGATCGTACTGCCAGTTAAAGCCTTTTAATTTCGCGTTTTCGAGGTCAACGGTTTTTATAGGATCTATTACGCCATCAGTAGCGGGTTTAAATGAAGCGCGTTCAACGTCCTGGTTCCTGAACCACAAAGAAATTTCTGAACTGGTGGTTTTATTTTGTGCAATCGGTTTGTCTTTATTTTTGGGGTAATAAATCACGTCGGCATTCCCCTTTACGGTTACTTTCCTTATCGTATCGTTGGTTATGATGCCATCTATCACCCGGCCCGAGAGCTGGTTGAATTTGTCCTTAGCAATGGTATCGGCCAGTTGGATGAGAAAGGCTTTACCATCAAGATGAAAACCATTCACGCGGTTCTTGCCAACGTCTACTTTAATGATTTTAGCCGTGGCCTGCGAATGATTGCTCCACAATACCGGGCTTTTAAAGAGTTGTAATAAGGAGTCAATTGTATTTAATGAGGCCGAGTCGCAAAGGCCCTGGATGTCCTTTTTATAGATTTTCACAAAATGGTAGGCATTTAAAAAATTATTCACCGAATCAAGGTCGACGTGGTATAACGTGTCGGCGGCGATAAAAAGTGTATCGTCATCAAATAAACGCGCGTAGATGGCTTTTTTAGTGACCAGCGCCTCTGATTTTAATTGTTTGTATTCAACATAATCGCCATACAGGATGGACTTTTGGGAGGTATCGGTTAATACCACATTCCTGAAAGCTCTGCCGATCTTCGCGGTTCTGTCATACGTGAGACTGTCGCCCCTTAATTTTTGTTGCGCTGTTACAAGCAAAGCGTTTTTACTGAACTGCGCCTTTTCTTTATCGGTATCGTACCAGCCGTTCTCGCAATAAATATAATCAGTCTTACTAAGGATGATACTGGGGCCTAAAAAATACGTTGTTTTATTCCCGATCCGGTATAAAAGGGTATCGGAGTTCATTTTGTAATCAGGGTTGGTGAGTACCACGTCTTCATGGAACCTGGCCTCTTTGCCTGAGGAATAATAATGCCCTCTTTTGCTTGTTAAGGTGTTTTCCTTATTTACAATGGTGCCGCCGTTGTAATAGTTGGCAACCCCATTGCCAACTTCAAAGGTAAGGAAGTCAGTGGTTAGGGTCATGTCTTTTTCAACGCACTTTACATTGTTCTCGAGGGTTGCTAATTTTGTTTTGCCGTCATAAAACAGCTTATCACCAGTTACCCTGATACTATCGCCTTTTGTGATAAGGATGTGGCCGGTAGCCTGCATTTTTTTTTCTCCGTCAAAGATCAAAGCGGTATCGCAGTGCAACAGTGCGCCTTCGTGTTCGCAAACTACATTTCCGGTGAGAACTTTTGCGTTGTTCTTTTCCTGGTCAAAAGACAAACTCGCCGCGCTGATCACGTTAATCACTTTATTTGAAACGCTTGGTGTAGCAGCAGGAGCTGGCTTAGCGCTTTTTTTTACCTGCGCATGAAAACCATGCACAACAAGCAAAAGAAGCCATATGTAAACATTTTTTCTAAACATTTCTTTTAATGGGTTGCCAGATGCTCGATTTTATACCCCTGCTGAATTTGAGAAACCCTTCCAGCAAAGCAAAGTTCATCAGGTAAAAGTGGCTGATGAATTTTACCGGAACATTTTTGAATTTAAAAAAATAATTAAAGAGCGGCACCAGCAAACCCAGCAACTGGAGTATAAAAAGCCCGAGAAACAATTGGCTGTGCGACATCAGCGCAGCGGAAACAAAAAGGCATAAAAACAATAAAAAAGGCGTGATCCAACGCAGTACCTTGTGCGACCAAAAAGTAAAAAACACCGGTTTCCAGAACTGTACCAGGTTCTTTTTAAAGTGAAACAGGTTCTGAAAATTACCCGAGGAGATCCTCACTTTTCTTCTGTATTCACCGCTTGTGTCGTTGGCAACATCTTCGTTGCAAATGGCATTCTCGTTAAAAAGGGCGAATTTCCCTGCGTTGATCACGCTGAGGGTAATAAAAAAATCATCCACAATAAAATGAGCCGGAACCTTCGAGAACAGGTTGCTTCTTAGCGCGTAACAACCTCCTTCGGCGCCCATAATCATGTTAAAGGCATTGCTTTCGCAGGCCTTGATCCTGTTTTCGAGTGAGAGGTATTTTTTTTCCTGGAAAGAAATACCCTCGTCGTTGATCGATTTTTTAATAATGTTGGCCGCTACAATCCCGGTACGTTCATCCTTGAATTTTTTCACGAGTTCGAAGATGGTCGACCTGGTAAATACAACATTGGCGTCGGTCATGATCAGTAAGTCATCCTTGGCGATGCTCTGCAGGTGATTCACAATCCCTATCTTTCCCACCCGGTTTGGAAATGTGACCAGGTGCAGTTGCTTAAATTGCTGCGCAAGCCTGAGCACGATCTCCTCAGTTCTGTCGGTGGAAGCGTCTGATCCTACATAAACCGTAATTTGTTGCAGGGGATACTCCGTACTAAAAACTGAATTGAGTTTTTCTTCTATCACCTTTTCTTCATTGTAGGCGGCAATGAGTATGGCAACCGGTGGCAGCTCATCGGCTGACGTGAACTCCCTGATACCAGCCCTTTGTTTTGAAAAAAAAAGCATCATGCCAAGGGGGTAAAACAAATACGTATGCAGGATAAGGATTACTGAAATGGCAAATATGATTATTAAGACGCTATTCATTCAGCAAACGTTTATAAAACCCCACCAGTTTCTCTACCACCTTCAGGTTGTCAAATTCCTGATGTGCCAGGGCCGACGCGTTGTTCTCAAGTGCAATTCTTTCGCCATCGTTGCACAATAATCTGATAGTGGCTTCAGCGAAATCTGCCGGGTGATCGGCGATTAAAATATTTTTTTTGTCGGTATAACTAATACCCTCGGCACCAACTGTTGTGCTCACAATTGCTTTGCCATAGGCCATGCCCTCAATGATTTTGATCCTGAGGCCACTGCCGGAAAGTAAAGGAACGATCATGACCTGGTTCTGCTGAAAAAACGCCTTGCCGTCTTTTACATTTTCGATGATGAGTACGTTTGATTTGCTCAGATGCTTCAGACCCTGTGGCATGCCCCGCCCGGCGATAATGAACTTAGCTTCGGGCACCGCCTTGTGCACCTGCTCCCAGCAATTGTCAAGAAACCAGTTTACCGCTTCCTGGTTGGGAAGCCAGTCCA
>JAZKFC010000013.1:6971-31516 GCA_040386615.1 Bacteroidota bacterium | reverse complement strand
AAATGAAATTTGGGCTACTGTTGAGCATTTTTTTCAGGCTAGTAAATTTGAAAATGAAAGTATTAAATTAAAGATTAAAAGATTGGAATCTCCGATGAAAGCTGCGTCAGAAGGGAGAAAAATAAAAAATGGTCTTCGCTTTTACGGGTAAGTTCTCTTTCAACTGGTAGTAATTTACATCCACGCCGGTGATGCAGGGGAAAACAGGTTTTTTAAACCCCAGTTTTTTAAAAGCCTCACCGTCGACTTCGGTAATGGGAACAATGGCATCGATTTTAGAAATAAGCCCCAATTCAAACTTTTTGAGTTTTTTATTCTGCAGGGCCAGGTAATTTTTTTTAAAGATGTTCTTTTCATTGGCAATATGCCTTTCCCAGATAAAGTGCTCAATGTTGTGCGCCCTTAAAACAATTTTAGCCTTACTGTATTTTTTAATGGTCTTTAAATAAACGCCCATAAACAGACCTTCTATCTGTATAATATCGAAGGTGTTATTCTTAAGGATGCCTGTTAAGCGCTCTTCGAAATATTTAAAATAAAAACGCGATACAAAATAACTTTGGTCCGACAGCAGGTTAAACACCGCGCCGGGCATTGAGGTGTTGGTATTCTTAAAAATAGAAATGTAATTTGATTTTATCTTAAACTCGTCAGCAACGTTTTCATCGGGTTTAAAGTGTTTTTTTGTATTGATGGTCAGCAAATAAAGTTCAACATTATTGTCGATCAAACCTTTGGCCATATTGTAAATGGCAATGCTACTGCCATCGTTGGCAGGAAAAGGGGCTTTATTGCAGAGTTGAAGGATCTTAAGCACTTTTGGTCTTTTTAAGAATTTTATTTATCCAGGTGTAATAAATGGTTGAGTCAAAAATAGCTGAATCTTTTGCGGCTTTAGATGTTAAAAAAATACTGATCGGTAAAAATATCACCAGGGGCATCCAAAGTGCAACCCGGGGCAGCATTGTTTCCTCCATGGCAAAAGAAACATAAATTTCGGTTAAAATGTAATAGGCCAAAAAGAAAAAAACCGATACTATCACCGGCAGCCCGAGCCCACCTTTTTTTATAATCGCTCCCAATGGCGCGCCTATAAAGAAAAGAACTATACAGGCAAAGCTCACTACAATTTTTTTGTGCCATTCTATGAGCAGCCTCAGCGCTGAATCATTGTCGGCTTTCACGGCCACTTCAGTAGCATCGATATTACCGGCGGCAGTACGCGTAATATTGAGTGCGTTTTGTAAAACGTTGGTAAACTGATCAGGCGTAAGGCTATCACAAAAAGCCCTGATATTTACAGCCGGCACCTGATCCTTTGAACTTGCGTTGTCGGCTGTTCTGCTGTAAAACACTTTCTCAGCCTGTCGCTGCAGGTCGGCCACCCTGGCATCAACCTTACGAAGGGTAGAGTCGGCAATGGAATCGATCTGCCAGATATTCATCATCTCTTCCGACCCCTTAAACAGTTCCTCATTGGTGCGTTTCAGCTTGTTATCCATTTCAATATTTACCTGCAATTGCTTAAAATTGAGTTGCGATAACTGCTTTTTGGAGCCTGTATGGTTTTCATCAACGATCTCCTCGTATCGGTTACCGTCTCTCAGGATCACTACCAGCGCGCTGGTGTCGGCGGTGCTGGTAAATTTACCGGTCTTGGCATACAACTGGATCTTGTTTCCCTGGTGGGCTGTGTGATCATAAATATAAATGTCGTGGAGCGTATCCTTGTCTTTTGACTTTTTACCGACATAGAGTGTGTAATTTTCGATCTTATTGTAAAAAATTCCTTCTTTGAGCGCGAAAGTGGGTTTTTTGTTCCTGATATCGTACAACAGCGACTGTGATTTTAAATGCACAACAGGCAAGATAAAATTATTGAAGAGAAACGTAAGCCCCGCCAATACTATTATAAAAATAAAAACCGGTTGAATGATCCTGAAAAGTGAAAGACCGGAGGATTTCATGGCTGCCAGTTCATAATTTTCGGCCAGGTTGCCAAAACTCATAATGGAAGCCAGTAAAACGGCGAGCGGAATACATTGTGGTATGATCGCGATCCAGGCATAGGTAAAAAGAGTGATCAGGTCAATTGTTTTAAGTCCCTTTCCTAAAAGATCATCAAGGTAAGTAATTACGATCTGTACCAAAAATAACAGAAACACGCTGGTGAATAATGTAACAATAAATGGTGGTAGAAACGCTTTTAAAGTAAGGGTATGTAATTTTTTTAAAAACACAATTAATCTCTAAAAATACATTTATTTACTTACTTTTAATTTAAAAAGTAATTAAACTTTGTTATTTTTGTTGACTTATGATTAATGGAAAAAAAATAGTTGCTGTACTACCCGCTTATAACGCAGCGCTTACACTCAAACAAACCTACGACGAAATTCCTTTTGACATTGTTGACGATGTGGTTTTAGTGGATGATTTCAGCAAAGATAATACCGCTGAAGTAGCAAAAAGTATTGGCATCAAACATGTGATCAGACACGAAAAAAACAAAGGTTATGGTGGTAACCAAAAAACATGTTATGATACCGCCATGAAGTTGGGTGCTGATATAGTGATTATGTTACACCCCGATTATCAGTACACACCAAAGCTTATCCAGAGCCTGAGTTATCTTATCGCCAATGATCTTTATCCCGTTGCATTCGGATCGAGGATTCTCGGTAAAGGCGCGTTAAAGGGCGGTATGCCCATGTATAAATATATTTTTAACCGGTTCCTTACGTTTTCACAAAATCTGCTGATCAATCAAAAGCTTTCAGAATACCACACCGGGTACCGAGCGTTCTCAAAGGATGTAATTCAAAAAATCAACTACCACGCCAACTCCGACGATTTTGTTTTTGATAACCAGATGATCTCGCAGATTTTTTACGCCGGGTTTGATATCGCTGAAGTAACCTGTCCTACCAAATATTTTCCTGAAGCCAGCTCCATTAATTTCAGCAGAAGTATGAAGTACGGTATGGGCGTTTTAGGTGTATCGTTCACTCATTTTTTCAATAAACTGGGATTATTGAAGTCAGAAATTTACAAGACAAAAAACTAATTTTAAAATGGCAGCTTATCGTTTTAAAGTTTCCTTAGAGGACAATGAAGATATCTTCAGAGATATTGACGTAAAGGCAGCTCATACCTTTGAGCACTTTCATACTATTATTCAGGAAGCATTTAAATTTGACGCCAAACATTCAGCCTCTTTTTTTGTTAGCGACGACTATTGGAGAAAAGGACAGGAGATTACTTTAAAGAAAGAAGACCTGCCCCTTGAAGAAGATGAGATCCGCAAAAATGTTGATCCTAAAAACCTGATGTCGGATACCAAAATTGCCAGGTATATTGAGCAGCCGCACCAGCGCTTTGTTTATGTATTTGATCCCAATGTACAATGGAGTTTTTTGATCGAGATGATCAAGATCGTGGATGAAAATCCAAAACTCACCTACCCCGCCATTATTAAGAGCTATGGCACCCCGCCAAAACAATACAAGCAGATAAACATGGCCAAGGAAGAATTGAGTCCTGATATGGCCATGGCCGGTATGTTGAGCGACCCTGAAATACCTGACGAGGAAATTTACAAGGCCTTGCCCGCGGACGAAGAGGGAATTGAAGAGGAAGACATCAACAGCCTCGAGGGCGAAGAAGGTGAAGAGGGCGATGAGGACGCGGAAGATGCCGGTGACGATATGGAAGACCCGGTTGATTTTGACGAGGAAGAACACTAGCTCCTGCCCTGATAATTTCTGACAATTCAGGGAAATCTACCTGCAATTTAATTACATTTGGTAAGAAATCCTTAATCTTACCACCCATGAGAAAATTTCCGGTTTACATGTTGTTTTTGTTTGGCGTGTGCAAAGCGCAATCGGTTTCGTTTGTCCAGGCTCTGGGATCGCCGATGACATATACAAATGCACAAAGAGGATATGTTTCAAAGGACCTGAACGGAGATGGCATAAAAGACTTTATTGTTGGAAACAGGAGCGGTTTAAAGGTATTAAAGATTTACCTGGGCACCGGCAACGGACAGTTCTCAAGTACGGCAGCTTCATCGTTTACGCTTTCCGGATCTGCAATCTCCAGTACTGTGGATGATTTTAACAATGATGGAAAACCAGATATCGCTTCTGCCAACTGGGGTACCGGAGGCTATGTCTCAATTTTACTGGGAAACGGCACAGGATCTTTTACAAATGCAATTGGATCTCCGGTCTTTATTGGTGGATTCCCGATCTCGCTCAAGTCTATTGACGCCGCAGATTTTAACACTGATGGAAACAAAGACCTGGTGGTCAGCGACGAAAATCAAAGTAAGGTGTATATTTTACTTGGCAATGGTTCCGGAGGATTTACCGGATCGATAAGCACCTCGGTTGCTGTTGGATCACAGCCAGGCGGTATAAAAACGGGTCTCTTTAATTCTGACGCTTTTCCTGATTTTGTTGTTGCCAACGGCACCGGAAATTCTATAAGCGTTTTTTTAGGGACTGGTACCGGCTCATTTACCCAGGCGCCGAACTCTCCTTATTCTGTTGGTACATGGCCGCAAAATATCGCAGCAGGCAATTTTAATAACGATACATTTCCGGATTTGGTAGTAAACAGTAGCAGCACCAATAGTCTAAGTATTTTCCTTGGCTCTGCCAACGGTGTTTTCACTCCTGCCCCAGGTTCGCCGGTAAACGTCGGTAATGCAGGTTTTCAAAGTGTAATTGCCGATTTTAACCTGGATGGCTCTATGGATATAGCAACGAGTCATGTCAATAAGATCAGTTTTTTATTAGGTAGTGGAATTGGCACATTTACTTATGTTGCTCATCTTTTTACAGCTATGCCGGGAGCAGCCGGCATTGAGCCAATCGTGACAGAGGATTTTAACGGAGACAATAAACCCGACCTGGCAACCGGAGAGTGGAGTCCTTATGAACGTATTTTTGTGTTCCTTAACACTTCAACTGGTTGTGCTGTTAATCCTGTATTTTCATACACGGCTGGAGCCAATGGCCTTGTAAATTTCACCAGTCGTTCAACAGGTACTATTGCAAGTACAACTTTTTCATGGAGTTTTGGAGACGGCAACTCCGCATCCGGTATGTCACCAAGCCATACATATTCCACAAACGGCATTTACGTTGCTACCTTAACGGTAACAAACTATACCCCACCCTGCGTGCTTTCATATACAACATTCGTAAATGTGAACACGATAACGGGTATTGGTCCTTCAGAATCAAATCCTGAAAATTATTTCAGTGTATTGCCAAATCCAACTTCAGGGATGATAGAGATAAAAACCACGTATAGTAAAGCCGGCACCGGGATCATTATATACAACGCACTGGGCGCTGAAGAACTTAGATTCGAACTAGCACCGGGGCCCGTCAATACCATCGATATCAGCCCTTTGAAGAATGGCGTTTATTATTACCAACTGGTGAGAAAAGAAGAAAGGATTAAATCCGGTAAAATTGTTCTTGAAAAGTAAATTAACGGTGGCTTCTGAAAGGATTTTCTCAAGGCAACTTAAAGAATAAATTCATAAAACCCGGGGTAGTTGATCTCCGCGTTTACCTTTTCTTCAAATTGTTTTCTCGCGTTGTTTCTTAACAACAGGGTCTCATTTTCGCCGAGCGACAAAAGCCGGTCAATGGCAACCGATACGCTTGTTTTATTAAAATCACAGTCAATTAGCTTTCCTGTTTGGTCGTTAACGAGTTCGGCTGTACCACCCACATTGGTGGCCAATACAGGCACCCCGAACGAAAGGGCCTCCATGATGGATACGGGCAGCCCTTCTGACGCGCTCAGGTTAATCAACAGATCAACGCTTTGTGTTTTGTAAAAATCCATCAGGGTTTTATTGTCTACAAAGCCATGCAAAATTACTTCCAGGTTTTCCCTCTTTTGTTTTACCAGTTCTTTTATACTTTCTGCCAATGGACCGTCACCAAAGTGATGCCAGGTAATTTTGGAAGATGTTTGCTGGAGCAATTCAAATATTAAATGCACCCGCTTCACTTCCACCAAAGCCGAAACACTGATTACCCGTTTAACTTCTCCCCTGTTTCCGGGGTTTAAGCCGTGATCAAATACGCCCAGTCGCGAAAGGAATAACTTGTGTTTAAATGCCGGGTATTTTTTCTCAAGGTAGTTCCTGCCATCATTTGAAATTGGCACGATCACATCGGCAAGAGAGAAGATCTGGTTTCGCAAAGGCGCATAGCCCGCTTTTAAGTTTTCATACAGATCGGTCCGGTGCAGCCGGATAACAATTTTTACATTTTTATTCTTCAGGTCTTTTTTCAGGTAAGGAATGATCCAGCAGAGGTTGTCGGCCCAGTAAAAATACAGAACCGGTGAATCGGCGCGGGTAATTGCCGATACAAGCGTTTTATACGATTTTGAAGAAAGAACCAGCCTTGTAAGCAGCAGGCTGGTAAAAAACCAGTATAACTTTGCCGGGCTAAGAAAAAGTTTTTGTTTAAAAAATTCCCGGGCGTGAAAACTCAAGGAGGCAAAATTGAACAATCCGCCTGAAAATATTTTCGATTTGTGTTGGGGCGACCTGAGTATGGGTGCCAGCAATTTTACCTGTTGGTCTTCGCGGATGACTGCGTCTTTAGTCTCCCCATAAAGGGCTAAAATGGTAACGGAATTAAAGGACCTTTTTGTAAACTCAAATTCATTCACTAAAAAAGGTTCTGACTTTTTGTAGGGAAATAAATTTGTAAAAAGGAATAAATCCATTTAATATAATTTACTTCTGGTATTCTGTAACCCGCGTGCTACGGCGCTTTTGAGTTGGAACTGCTCAATGTCCATATTTTTTTTCAAAACCACGCTGGTATAATCAGGTTGTGTGTAGTGTAAAGTGTAAGAGTGCATTGAGAACAACTTAAAACCATGCGGGTAGCAGTCGTTCAAAAGATCCTGCATGCTTAGCGACTGATCGATGATCTGCAGTTTTTCAGGGTTGTTTTTTCTTACCCAGTTAAGGTAGTGAGGTTCAGGAAAGTTAATGAGTACCACGGCGTTAGGTGAAGTAACCGCGCTCAGTACTTTAAATAAATTATTATGTTGTTCAACGGGAATATGTTCCATTACATCGGGCAATACCACAAAATCAAACACTGTTTTGTGACTGAAAGCGCTCATGTCGTTCACAATAAATTCAGCGTTGGTATGCTTCGCGTTGATCTTCTTTGCCACAGCAATGCTCTCGTCGCTGATGTCGGCGCCAACAAACTTGCCCCTGGTTATATAACTTAATATCAGGCTGCTCACGGTTCCGATTCCACAGCCAATTTCAAGCACGTTTGAACCGGGTTTTAAACCGATTTTTTTTAGATTTTTAAAAATGGTGCGGTGCCTGACATTCACGCCAAGATCCAATTGATGTTCTTTAAACGAATTGTAAAACGCTTCAACCTCTTGCTTTGAAGCTAATTCTGGTTTTTCTGCCATTATTAAGTCTTAATCTTTAATAAAATATTCCTCTTTTTGTAAATCCAGTGCTATTTATTGGCAAATTTATACATTAAAATTAATAAATGATAAGCAAATCATTTTTAAAATCCTCAGTAATATACACAATTGGCGGGTCATTGCCCATGCTTGCCGGCCTGATCCTTTTACCCTTTTACACCAATTTTTTAAGTGATGTTCATTACACCCAGGTGCTCTTTTACATCAGCATGTCGCTCCTGTTCCAGATCTTGTTTTCATTTTCAATAGAATCTTATTTTGGAATCAGGTACACACAATTGTCGGGAGATCCGGGACAACAAAAAAAATTCATCGGTACTGTCTCGTTGCTGTTACTGCTCATTGGCGGCGGATTGCTTATTTTAACGGGGGTTTTCGGTAATCTTTTATTTAAAGCCGTTTATAACCAGGACCTGCAGATGGAGTTCTGGCCTTATGGGTTTTACTCTGTGCTTACCGGTTTTTTTAACTCCTATTTTAAGGCCTCATCCATTTGCCTGATGTATGTTAAACAGGCAAAACTGTACCTGATCTCCAATGTGATCAATTTTATAGTTACCCTGCTCATTTCCATTGCCGGTTTGTACATTTTCCCCAACAGCATTGTTGGTCCCATTTATGGCCGTTTGATCTCAGGCCTTGTTATATTTTTGATAGGACATTATATTTTTACCATCAACGGGGAACTGGTTCTTGATAAGTCTTTTTTAAATGACCTTGTTAAATTCTGCAGGCCATTTGTGTTTTACGTACTCTCCATATGGGTATTGGGGCAAATCGACCGGTATTTTTTACAGGCCTATATTTCAAAAACCGACCTTAACACCTATGACCTGGTGCTGAAGTGTTTTTTCGGAATCGAATTTGTACAAAACAGCCTGTTCGGCATTATCAATCCAAAGATCTACGAGATCTGGAATAAAAATGAGGTACATAGCACAACGCCCGACAGCAACCGCTATTTTAATGTTTTTACAGCTATTAACATCATGCAGTTGCTGGTATTTTGCATTGTGCTGCCGTTTATTTACAAATTGCTCATTAAAAACACCGCCTTTTATCAAAGCGAAGTGTACATAGGAATTTTAGCGGCTGGGTACGCCCTGCGCAGTATTCACCTCTACTACCTGGCAACCATACTGTTCTCCAAAAAAATTAATGTCCTCCTCAGGATCTTCGGTTGCAGTGCGGTGATTCAGGTGATTATGACCATTATTGCCGTAAAATATTTCGGCCTCGAAGGCGCCATTTACGCAGGTTTGATTACAAAAATGCTGCAGGTGATCTTGTGTATTGGTTTTACCCGGTCAATTTTTAATTATAATTACAACTACTTTAAGATCATTGGTATCCCTTTGATTTATTTTACCCTCAACCTGATACAGTTCGTGGTTTTTAAGGAATACCATCTCTGGATGTATATAGCCCAACTAGTATTGTTTACAGTCATTCTATATTTTGTTTTCAGGAATGAAATAAAAAAGGTGCTGGTTAATTTTAAATTGCTGCCGGCAAATCTCTAATCGGTGTACTTTGAAACGCGAAAGAGGCGGTCGGTAGCTGTTACATTTTACCCACCGTTACTTTAACCGAGAATTTTTTGTTGGGTAAGGTCGGGAACTGCGTAGTGTATGTTGGTAGATTTACATCTTCCATATAAATAGCGCTCATGGTATTTGAAACGTGGTACAGGTTTTTGTGTTTTTCGCGGGGAATGCCATCCAGTATCGCCTTTAAAACCGAAGGTCTTACAGTTTCAGCCGAAAAACCATAGTCGTGCCATACGATGACCGATGAAGCATTTTTTCGGAGGTTAAATGTCTTTTTAGTGTCGTTAAGTACACCTTCGTAGGTATGGTCGCCATCTATAAAAATTAAATCAAACACCTGGTTTATTTTGCTGAAATCAAAGGTTTGAGAATTATGAAGCAGTTCAGAAATATTTTTAACGCCCTTTGAAAAAAGACCGTGAACATCTATAAATCCTTTGCTGATCCCAAGTTCCTTCATTTCCTGTGGCGACAAGGTCAAAGAAGTGCAATGAGCTGCTACCTCTGAAATATTTTTAACACTTTCTCCCCGCCAACTGCCAATTTCCAGATAATTACAGTCGGGGAATTTTCTCGCGAGCTGTTTCAATAAAACAATGTCGGTTATGGGTGAGGTACCGTCCAAAAAACTGTAGCTCGTTAATTCTTCAGTAAAATCTCCAAAAAGGTCACGCAGGTCAACCGTTGGCAGTTGTTCGATGTTGTACACCGAGCGCATCGCTGTTTTATAGGACAATTCCTGTTGGGCTAAAAGCCCTCTTTTTAATACAGAAAGGGGGTTCTTAAAAAGTAAACCTATTAATTCCGCTTTGTTCATTTATCCTGATTTAATATTAAAGTCGGTAAAGGTATGAAAATTAATGTTTTCACAATTGATTGATTTCCCGGAGCAACAAAGAAAAAAGCAGGTTGAATTAAAGAACTTAATTCATAATAGGATCGTGCATGGCAACAGGTGCCGCATCGTAAAAGGCCAGTTCGCGCACCGTCACTTTTACATTTTTGATGATTGGAAACTGGTTTAAAATACCGTTAAGTTCTTCCCGGTCTTTGGTTTCAAAGAAAACCCAGAGATTTTTACGTTCCATGTCAAGCGAGTAGCTCAGCACTACTCTTTTTTCCAACAAGCTGTTGATCAGTTTTCGTTGTTTGGGAATCAGATCATAAAGCTGGCTGGTGAAGATTTCAGGCAATTGAATATGTACTAAAAAAACATCCTTCATTTGTGCTACAAATTTAAACTAAATAACAAGCCCTTTTACAAGAAAATGACCTTGGCGCGTGGTGAATTTTGAAGTCGTACATTTGATTTTCATTAAATTATTTATAACTTTGATTAATTCATCACAACAAAACCCTTTTTGATTTTTAATTAATCGTGAATTAATACATTGAAAAGTGCGTTCCTTCTTAAAATTTTATACTTCGTTTCTTTTTCTTTTCAGGCTTTCGGGACTCTTCGCTGGTTTGGTACCTTTTGCCGCGGTTCCATTCAATAACACATCAGATTTGGGTTTCAGGGAAAACAAGGGGCAGGTATGCGATCAAAATTACAAACCCAGGCCCGATATTTTGTTTTCGGCCAGCGATGGAAAAATGCTCTTCCATTTTCGGGGCAATGGTATTTCCTACCAGCTTAGTAAAACCAAGGTTGCTGCCATCGTCCAAAATCATCAACCGGGCCTGCGCCGTCAAACTCCTTCGCCTGAAGCCACCCTCATTTACCGCATAGATATAAACTGGTTGAACATTAACAATTTCTCAAGCATTAAAAAGGAAAAACCGGTTGAGGCCTATGATAATTTTTATTCAGAAACCTGTCCCGATGGTGCCCTGAAAGTAAAAAGCTACGGACAAATCACTTACCAGCAGCTTTATCCCGGCATCGATCTGAAATGGTACAATAAAACCGGAAACCTTAAATACGATTACCTGGTTGAAGCCGGCGCAGATTACCGGCAGATCCGACTTGAGATAAAGGGTGCCAAAAAAATAAGCATCGGCAAAAAGGGAGAGGTGATCATAAAAACACCCCTGGGAGATATTGTTGAACAGGCACCCTCCGTTGAACAAAATGGCAAATCACTGCCCGCCACATGGATCATTCGTGATAATGTACTTTCTTTCGACATCAGGAACATCGATCCCCGTTTTCCATTTGTTATCGATCCCCTTGTGCGTTTCTGGGGTACATATTTTGGTGGATCAAACGTTGACGAAAGTTATTACACGAGCATTGATCCGAACGGAGATGTATTTATGTCTGGTATTACAAGATCCTCTGCCCTGCTCACGATCGCTACAACCGGTGCTTATCAGACTGTTTATGGCGGACCGGGCTCTGGAAGTGTCGGTGTTGGTGACGCTTTTCTCGCGAAATTCAATCCTTCAGGACAGCGTTTATGGAGCACCTATTACGGTGGCTCAGGGTCTGATCTTGCGAATGAATGTGATGTTGACGGTGTTACAGGAAATGTTTACATGGTGGGCATTACCACTACAACTACTTCAGGCGTCATGGCGAGTGCAGGCGCCCATCAAACAGTTTTCGGGGGAGGCTCCACCCTTGGCGATGCTTTTTTGGTAAAGTTCGACGGCAATGGCGCAAGGCTCTGGGGCACCTATTATGGCGGCAGCCTTAATGAAAATGGCCTTGGTTGCTGTGTTGATTTTAACGGAAACGTTTTTCTATGCGGAGGTACTGGTTCCCCTGAGGCGCTGTCGATCGCAACCCCGGGCAGCCACCAGGTAAATTTTGCCGGTTGGGCCGACGGCTACATAGTAAAATTTAATTCTATTGGTGTAAGACAATGGGGTACTTATTACGGAGGGGCGCAGTTTGATGATGGTTATGGCTGTAATGTCGATGCTTCCGGCAATGTTTATTTGACAGGTTCGGCCGGCTCAATCAATCCAGGTTCCATAGCTACCCCGGCGTGTCACCAATTTGTTTATGGTGGCGGGGGTATGTATGGCGACGGCTTTTTGGCAAAATTCAATCCCTCCGGAATCAGGCTTTGGGGCACCTATTATGGTGGCACAGGCAACGACTATCTCTGGAATTCTGAAATCGACGGGTCGGGCTTTGTGTATGTTACGGGAATGACCTGGTCGGCAACCGGCATTTCCACACCCGGATCTCATCAACCTGCCCATGGCGGAGTCGTTGATGCCCTGCTGGTTAAATTTGATGCGTCGGGAACGCGCATTTGGGGAACCTACTACGGAGGCAGCGGTAACGAGGAATATGCCTATTGTGATCTCGATGCCAGCGGCAACATTTTATTAGCGGGATCCACCACCAGTTCGGGAGGTACTATTATAGCCACACCCTGTACCTACCAGGATTCACGGGGGGGTGGCACTGATGTTTTTCTGGTGAAGTTCGATCCTTCAGGCCTTAGAATCTGGGGCACTTATTATGGCGGGACTGCTGCCGAATTCTGGGCAACAGTGACGGTAGACATCAGCGGGAGCATTTACCTCACCGGCCTCACCTCTTCTTCCACAGGCAACGTGATCGCAACTTCGGGAAGTCACCAGCCTGGTTATGGCGGTGGTACCGACGACGGTTTTTTGGTAAAGTTCGACGCTTGCATTCCTGCCAGTCCGCCAAATACCACCTCTGCTCCTGATCTCAGTATCTGTTCAGGAGACAGCACCGTGCTCACAACCAGCCTTACCTGTGGTATCAATTGGTTCAACACTGCAGCCGGCGGCAGTACCCTTGCCAGCGGTAGCTCCTATTCCACACAAGCGCTTACAGGCAATACTACCTTTTATATTGAGGAATTGTCATGCGGACCTGGTGCTCCCCGTACCGCAGTGAATGTTACCATCATTGCCCTGCCATTACTCACTGCGGTGGCTGTTCCTTCGGTTATTTGCGAAGCACAAAGCACAACCATTACCGCAAGTGGTGCCGGCAATTACGCCTGGCTTTCCGATAGTCCGTTTTTACCCGCCGGCAACAGCATAGTCAGCACTCCAACCGCCACCAGCATATATACCGTAAGTGGAAGCGATGGCACTTGTTTTGGTACCAGCACTGTAATTGTAAAGGTGATCCCCAATCCACAGATCATCAGCGTCAATTCATCTCAAAATGTTTGCAGGGGTTCAAGTATTACTTTAAGGGTGTCGGGTGCCGACGTTTATACATGGCTGCCGTCAAATATTCTTTCTTCAAATAGCGGATCAGTTGTTGCGTTTACCCCCACTGCCAGTATTATTTTTACTGTGACCGGTAGCAATAACCAGGGCACATTGAGCTGTAGTTCGCAAACCACCATGTCGGTGGGCCTGCTCGAATATCCCAACGCATTTGTGTCGGAAAACACGAGTATATGTGAGGGCGGCAATACCATTTTGCAGGCTGGGGGCGGCAATAACTTCAGCTGGCAGCCGGCAGCAGGCATCTCTGATCCTAATCACTATGCGGTATTGGTAAGTCCTGTTGTATCTACCTTATACAGTGTTACTGTTTCCAATGGTAACGGTTGCGGCCGGGTCGTAAGCGTCATGGTAAAGGTACACCCCAAACCACTGATTGATGCCGGTAAAGACACCATTTTCAATTTAAAGGAACCCATGCTCATTGAAGCGGTGAGTAATGCCAATATTACCTGGATCGGCGGCGAAGACATTTTATGCAAGGATTGTCCTTCCACCCAGGTCTTCCCCATCCGCAAAACCTGTTACCTGGCTCAGGCCACCAGCGAATTTGGCTGCATTGCAAGGGACGAGGTGTGCATAGACGTTGGTGTTGAATACGCTTTGTATGTTCCCAATACATTCAGTCCCAATAACGACGGTACCAATGATGTTTTTTTTGTAAACGGCTTCGGGATCTATGATATCAACCTTGTTATTTATGACCGTTGGGGAGAAAAACTATTTGTTTCAAACGATCGCAACACGGGCTGGGACGGCAAATATAACGGCGAAGTGTGCGACATGGGCGTTTATGTTTACAGTATTGAATACAGCTCCGCAAAAGGCAAACGTGAACTTAAAACCGGGCATGTAACCATTATAAAAGACAAAAGGCCCTGAAGCAGAACTCCGTTGTCGTTCGCTTCAGGACTAACATGACAGAACTCCTTTGTCGTTCGCTTCAGGGCCAAACGAAGCAGAATTCCTTCGTCGTTCGCTTCAGGACTAACATGACAGAACTCCGTTGTCGTTCGCTTCAGGGTAACCTGTAAACGAAAAACCCTCTTCATTCCGGTAAGTATCGGGATGAAGAGGGTTTTTTAATGGAAGAACCGGGGTTTATGTAAAAGGGATTACCCTGAGACCCACTGAAAATGGGTACAGTTCTGGCCCCTTGCCCGACTGGAAAAGAGGCGTGAGGTTATACTCCCCGTAAATGGTCCAGCCTTTGTACCCAAAATTTACATGGGCTTTTGCCGCAAAGGGACTCATGTTATATCCGTCTTTCCTTACCCGGGTCAGCTCAAATTCATCCTGTTCAAGGATCTGGCGGGTACGTGAAGCGATAAGGTATTGCCCGATCACGCCAAAGGCCATATGGAAAGTTTTCTTTGGGTTATTGCTGGTATTAAATTCAAACAACAGTGGTACCTGTATATAAGTGTTGCGCAGGCGGTTTTTCTTATACACATAATTGTTGGTTGAATCGATGCGTCCATAAGTAAAGCTGCTGTCGGGATCAAGATTGGTTTTATTCGATAGTTGGTAAGAGTGGTAATCGAAGCCAAAACCTGTAATAATTTTAAAGTTGTTTCTTATTATATTAAACTGTCTTTCTATTAAGTTAAACTGAAAGTTGAAGCTACGGCCATAATTAAGGTCCATATAATCATATTTACCGGGCAGGTTAATGTCGCCGGGTGAACTCATAAAGCCGTTCACACCCATAGAGATACCCGACCAGTGTTTAAAATCACCACTATCGAATTTTTTAGAACTGTCTCTTTTTATACTGATGCCTTCATCATCTTTATCTATGATAATGATCTTTTTTCCTTTCCATTTATAAACCGTGGAATCATTGCCCGTGTTTTTGCCATTATCAGCTATCTTCGAAATACTTGAAGCGGAAGTAGCTTCGGCACTGATGTCCTTTACTTCTCCCCTCACCTTAATATTGCTGGCGCCACTCGCGTTGGCCTTTAATTTATCTGATACATAGATTTTTGAACTGGAGGCACCGGTAGCCAGGATGTCGGTGTTTTTGCTCACCAGGTCGTAGGCTTTTAAGGAAGAGGCTCCCGAAAGTTCGGCCACAAAAACGTCAGTGGTGCCTCTCAGGGTTAAGAGGCTTGCTCCGCTTTGCACCGATTTAACACGCAGCGCGTTTACCGTTACATTGACGTTGGCAGCACTCGAAGCGCTTAAATAAAGAGAATCCTCTTTTAATCCATTAAGGGTTTTAAAAACCGATGCGCCGCTCACCGATATTTGGTTTAAGTGATTGTTTTTTACATAAATGTAAACAGGCATCGAAAAGTTTCCTTTATTGGCAATGTGAAGGGTACCGTTCTCCACTTTGGTTTCTACGTTTTCAATTTCGTCCTTTTTAGCCTTTACGCTCAGTGAAAGCGAATCGGAATTAGTATAGATGACGTTCACCGATCCGTGGATATCGACCTTGTTAAAAGCACTGATGCTTCTGTTTTGAGTTTCCTGGGCATTAAACGCCAGGCAGGAAAAAAGAAAAGCGAGGCTTAAGATTTTAGAAGTTTTCATAGCTGTTGTTATTTGGGAGTAAGACGCTGGTGTCTCATAAAAGTTACAGCAAAATAAATATTTTAGTGTTTAAGCTAAGCGTTTGTTAAACAGGTAGATACGTTGACCCTGAAAATTAGAAATTAAGTTTATTTAGCCAGATGTTAAAGACTCACCTGATTTTCACGAATACAGCCGCTCAGTGTATATTTAACAGAGTAATTAAACCCGCTGTCACCGAAATAAAATAGAATATTATAAGATTTAGCGCGTATATAAATGATATCAACCTGGTTTCACAGTACATTTTTTTATGGGCTATGAAAAAATAAATAAAGACCGCGATAACAAGCAGCAGGAAAATAACGACTGATATATTTTGACCCACTGCATCACCCAGGAAAAAAAACTCTTCTGCAACCGACAGGAGATTAAAAACCAACAAAATAAATGAAAAGTAGTGAAGCGTAAAAATAGCGTGGTCAAAATATAACCAGCGCTTCTTTCCATGAAAGAGCCATAAGACCAAAGCAAAAAGCGGCATAAATACAAAAAGTACTTTTGGAAAATTACCCATAAATGAACCAAAGAATTTATCTCCTAATTCCATTGGTGAATATTGGCGCATGCCGAAAGATTTCATATTTATCCAGCGACTAACAGCCCCGATCCGCTGAGACGGCGGCAGCCTGAGCTGCGCAGAATCAAGCTGATCTAATGTTTTGTACCTGGTGGGCAATAACACCAATTCGTAGTTGATATTAAATGAAATATCTTCGATAAGGGTGTCTATGCGCCCAATCCTGTCTGATCGTTCTTTTCTAATGCTGGTGTATTCAACACTATCAGGAGGTTCGGGCAAAACATATGGCAACAAAAAAGTCACAAAGCTGATAAAAATATATAGCCTTATGGGCGGTACAAAACTCACCCTCTTGCCGGCAAGGTATTCTTTAGTTAAAAAAGCGGGGCGCAATAACAAATACTTAATGGTCTTCCAGAATGCGCCATCGTAATGTGTGAGGTCCTCTACAAAATGTCTTAGCAAATGTCCGAAAGATTGTCTGGTTTCAGTATTTTCCTGGCCGCAGTTGCCGCAAAAACGTTTTTCAACGATCTCATTACAGTTCTTGCAGATCTGATCCGGGCGTAAGCGGCGTCTCGACATAATTATTCAGCTTTTCGTAAATATAGAAAAGAGAATACAAAATATGAATATTTTCTTGTTTGATAACTAAAAGCAACTGGTTGATTACCAAGTTAGTGCTTTTCAACACTAAAAGCGTTAAATGAGAGGGCAAATCCCTCGTGAGGTTTTTCAACGCCATCGATAGATTTAACGCCAAGGCTATTGGCACGCTTCGCCAATTTCACCGCTTTTTTCCAAAAACCATTTTTCGATGGTTCAGTTTCTTCAGTATCGTCATCGCTTTCTTCGAGCATAGTCATAACAATTTGTTTTTCTTCCACAGAAACCGACACCTGCGACTCAGGAACCGGGACAATTTTTTCGGCCGGCTTATTTTCAACGATGAGTTCTTTCTCCTGAACCACCGTTTCTTTTTTAACCACCGGTTGATCTTGTTTGAATGTTTTATTCTCAGCAAGTTCGGGTGAAATTTCAGGCGCCGGGGCCTGAACGTTTTGAGTGGTACCAGGTTTAAGGGATTTTACTTTTTCACCTTGTGCCATTTGTTTTTTCATGGCTGCCTCACTTTGTTCAACTTGATTAAAGGTGTCGGTTGCGACGTTTAATACCGGCTGGTCATTGGCCTTTACAGCAGGAAGTTCTTTTTTCGCCAGGTTCTTTTCATTTTTAATTTCAACTCCTGGTGACGTGAAATAATTAAAAACATAACCCAGCACCATTAGCAGCAGGATAGCAGCAGCCATAGCGCTCACAGTTCTTACATTAAATAAAACAAATACCCTGTTTTCTTTTTTAAGTTCTTGTTTATCAGGGTAGATCGCCGATAGATCAGGATAAAGCCTGGTTTTTGAAAACAATTGCAGTTCCTTTTCCAGGATGGGCCTGGCTTTTATATCGGACTCAAACTCAGTTTTCTCCCCTGTTGTTAAGGTATTTTCAAAATAAGCCAGTGCCCTGTTATTGATAAAAAGCTCATCTTCTGTTTTAAGAAGAGAAGTTTTGTTTTGGAAGCCAAGGGCCGGATCAGGGCTCAATATTGTTTTTTTATATAAGGCAAAATCAGCCGCTAATTCCTTGTCCTTTAATAATTTATCCTCCACTACTTTTTGTTCAGCTTCAGTAAGATTATTATCCAGGTAATTCAATAGTTCTTCATCAGGAAAGTTGAGTTCAGTTTTTTTTAAATGCAGCTTAAAATCATCGTGAAGATCAGGAACTTGTTGATCGGCTTTAAAAACAGGGAGATTCAGATCGTCAAGATCAATCTCCAATTCAGGATGTGTAATGGCAAACAGGCTTAACTCAGCACGCAGGGCCTCACTTAAATTACCTTCAAGGTAATCCAGCAAAAAGGCTTCGTAGTTATGTCTATTGATCGTTCCCATCAGATCACAGTCTCCATTTTTCCAATATAGTTCTTCAAAAATGTGCGGGCCCTGAAGATATAGACCTTCACCTGGCTCTCATTTAATTCTGTTATCCTTCCAATTTCTTCATAGTCGTAACCCTCATAGTCACGCAGCAGCAATACTGTTTTCTGGATCTCAGGCAGCATTTCCAGTCCCTGGTTCAGGATCTCTTTAAGGTCGGAATACTGTTTGGTATGGCTGTGCTGGTTAAAATCCACCTCCCTGAAATCGGCTTTTTTTGAAGCTTTGCGGGTGTAATCCACCAGAGTATGATAAGCTGTTGTAAATAAATAGGTCTTGGCTTTGGCCGCATCAATGTTGTCGACCTTGCGCCACATTTTTTCAAATGAATCCTGTACGATATCCCGGGCAGCGTCGCGGTCTTTAATATGCTTGGCCACAAAACGAAAAACGCCGTCAGCATGCTGGTCAACACAGGTATTATAATCAGTTAAATTCACCTTTTATGAGAGTAAGACGAAGAGCTAAGCCATATGTTACAACCTTAAACAAATTTTAATTAACTAAAAATCAATCTGTTGCGATAAAATATGTTTCAAACGCACATAGGGTCCGATAGCGCGGCTACATGCCACGGTTTCAATTGTAAACTCCAACACAACATTTTTTTATTCCTCCAGGACTTTCTTTTTTGCGTTTTCGTACTCTTCCTGTGTTAGTACTTTCTCATCGAAAAGTTGTTTTAACTCGCGCAGCCGGTCTGCCTTCGATTTTGTTGTTTGATTTGGTTGTTGTTTTACTTCTGGCTCTGTTTGCCAATTGCCTGCCGGTTTGAGCTCGTACATGTGTGTGGGTTTGTACTTCATGGTCCATAAAAAAGGTACCAAAAACAAACAACCACCAATTACTGCCAGGCCATCAACTCTTTCATCTCTCGCAAACATTGTATTAAACGGTTCATAGCCTGGTTTTTCCAGTCTAACATTGACCTCATTGCCTGAAATCTTAGAGTCCTCGTATTGGAAGGGGGTTGTACCAACATATTCGGTATTGACAAAAACTTTTGCCCCCGATGGTGTAGACTGAATCATCGTGGTACTTGCACAGCTGGCAAAGAAAACTGAAGCGGCCAATAAAACCGGGATGATCTTGGTGGTTAAAGCGTATTTTTTCATATTATACTATTTGATTATTGTTAGAATGCACTGCGCCACTTTGCATCGTTGAATTCTGACACGGTAGCTTCATGTTTGTAAATATCCATAGTAAAGTTAGGATAAGCAAGGCAGTGACAGGTATTTTTCCGTGCTGAGTTGCTAAATAACTAACGGTGCGTTACGACCTAAACATGAAAATTCCTCACCTCATTGGAAAGTGTCAGATGCCGGATCAGTTTATTATGATTGGTTTGAGAGCCGCTGATCTCGTACTCCATCACCAGCTCTTCATTTACCTTGGTGTGGCTTATCCAAACCGCTCTTAACTTTAATTCTTTAAATATTTTTTCAAGACCCTCTTTAAATTCAAGGTCGTTTGGAATGGTGATCCTGTAAACGAGTTCCTGGTTATAGCGGTCAATAAATTTCTGAACACCGGCAAAACCTAAAAGCACCAGCAACACCGTGCCCGTTACCAGGATAGCAAATTCATACTGGGCAATACCGCAGGCCATGCCAATAGCCGCGCTGATCCAGATGATTGACGCCGTGGTGACGCCACGCACGCTGGCCCCGTCCCTGAAAATAGCACCCGCCCCTAAAAAACCCACGCCGGTAACAATGTTGGAAGCGATGCGTGATGGGTCGTTATCGCCACCCAGGATAAAAGACAAAATGGTGAATAAGGTGGATCCAAGCGTTATGAGAATGATGGTCCTGAAACCTATATTTCTTCCTTTATACTCACGCTCTGCACCAATGAGAGCGCCAAGAACCAGGGAAACCAGGAGCTTGATAGAATTGTCGTATATAAAATCGTAATCGAAGTGCAAATCAGAGTCGGTTTAAAATTTCTGTTTCTACCGCCGCTGAATCCCAGCGTTTTTCAATATCCGGCATGGCCATGATTTGGTCCATGATGGCCTGTTGTTTTCTACCTTCAGTTAAAGCTTTACTGTAACGGATGTGTGGACTGTATGTAACCATGCTGTAAAGCGGGATCCATTTTTCGGGGTGTTTTTGTGAGAAAAGGGCTTCTATTTTCTTTTGCAGCAAAAATTTTGGATCGGCTGTTTTATCACGCATTTCGATAAAATTGCCAACCGCCAGGTCGGCAATGGCGTCTGCATCGGGTTTACGCAGGGCCTCATATTCATCAAAAATCTTCACCCAGTTGTCTTTGTGTTTTTCTATCAGTTCATCCAGCACCACACAATCTTCAAATCCGCAGTTCATGCCTTGCCCGTAAAAAGGCACTATGGCATGAGCCGCATCACCAATCAATCCTATTTTATGATCAAAGGTCCATGGAAAACACTTAACAGTGACGAGCGAAGCCACCGGGTTGTTCATAAAATCCTCAACCAGTGTTGGCATAATGGGCACGGCGCTGGCGAACTCCTCCTTAAAAAACTGCAGAACGGCTTCTTTGGTTTTTAATTTGTCAAATGATTTTTCTCCTTCAAAAGGCAAAAATAATGTGCAGGTGAAATTGCCGTCGGGATTTGGCAGGGCTATCATCATAAAACTGCCGCGGGGCCATATATGAAGCGCGTTTTTTTCGAGTATAAATTCACCGTTTGGTCCCGGAGGAATGATGAGTTCTTTATAACCACACTCTATATAGTGCTGGTTGTACTCAAACCGGTCGCTGCTCAATTGCATATTAAGACGTGAAGCGGCAAAAGCACCGTCGGCGCCAAACAGCAGATCAGATTTAACCTTTTCCTGTTCAAGGGTAGCATTGTCTTCGAAAGAAGTTTCAAGGTTTTTTCTGTCAATGTTGGTGCAGCGTTTGTTGAAATGGATCTTTACATCTTTTTGTTTTTCAGCGAGATCCATCAACTTCATATTGATCTCGGCCCTCGATACTGAATATATGGCCTGATCGTCTTTGCCATAAGGTTGGTAGGCGTTGCTGCCATCTTTGTGATGAATAAACCGCCCGTACATTGGAATTGCTATTTTTTTGATCTCATCCGCTATGCCAACCCCTTCAAGTCCTCTCCACCCCCGATCACTTAGTGCCAGGTTGATTGACCGGCCAGCACTCATCTCTTCTTTGCGCATATCACCGCGTCGCTCGTAAATTTCGGTTTTATACCCGCGCTTTGCGAGATAAATTGACAACAATGACCCGACAAGCCCGGCACCAACAATGGTTACTTTTTTATCCATGTGGCAAATTTAGTTACTTGTCATTAATTACACTAATTCTAAGGGAAGAGAATCCTAAAAACTAAATTGTCTCTTAATGGAATTATTTGTTTTCACTGCGTTCAAACAAATTCCGGTGTCATTTTTTCGCCACGAATTGCACTAATTTGCACTAAACCATGCGCCTAAGAGTTTCGATTACTTAGCGAAACGGTACGCGTGAATTAAAAACACATTAATCTGTCAAATTACGATTCGTGTAAATTCGTGAAATTCGTGGCATAATTTTACTTTGTGGCTATAAACCACAGACTTATCTTTATATCTTTGTTTTGTGCTCAGGGCCTTTCAGCAACATATTGCCTCCCAAAAACTTTTTGAACCTCAGGATAAACTGCTGGTAGCAATCAGCGGCGGCATTGACTCGGTAGTGATGGCGCATTTGCTAAAAAAAAGCGGTTTTAATTTTTCGTTGGCGCATTGCAATTTCGGTCTCAGGAAAAAAGACAGTGATTACGATGAAGACTTTTGCAGGCAACTTTCAAAAACACTGGAAGTTGATTTTTATAACACCCGTTTTGATGTAAAAGCCTACCAGAAAAAGAACAAGGTAAGCGTGCAAATGGCCGCCCGGGAACTGCGCTACCAATGGTTCAGCGAACTGCTTGAGAAAAAGAAACTCGATTA
Organism: Bacteroidota bacterium; assembly: GCA_040386615.1. GTDB lineage: Bacteria > Bacteroidota > Bacteroidia > B-17B0 > Aurantibacillaceae > Aurantibacillus. The sequence goes on along the minus strand of JAZKFC010000013.1, from coordinate 9,246 downwards.
CCTGCTTACAGCCCACCATGGCAATGATGTGATAGAAACCACTTTTATTAACCTTTTGAGAGGAACCGGCATCAATGGTTTAAAGGGAATTCCTGAAAAGTCAGCACAAATTGTGAGGCCCATGCTGAGTTTTACCAAAGAAGAGATCCTGGCTTATGCTACCGAAAATAAGATCAGTTTCAGGCTCGATAAAAGTAATTTTGAGGATAAATACGAGCGTAATTTTTTACGTTTAAATATATTACCCGCGTTTAAAAAACTTCATCCTAATGTTGAAAGGACGATCTTAAACAATGTGGCCAATTTTAAGGAAGAAGCAGGCATTGTGAATGATTACATCCTTGAGGCCCTTGAACGTATTGCGGTAACGGCCGGTGGTATGCTGTACCTCGACAAAAAGTTGTTGCTAAAAGAAAAATACCTAAAAACCCTCATACATTATTCACTGGCGCCAATGGGTTTCAATGCCACTCAAATAAGCGATCTCGAAAAAAACATCAGCTCCAATGGACTCACCGGCAAGACTTTACAATCTGCCACACATACTCTCACCATAGACCGCACACAACTGGTTGTGAAGAAAAATGGGCCGGCGCCGGTTAATCAGGTACAAATTTCTTCCTTCGCGCAGCTTCAAAAAAGCCCCTTGTTCAAGGTTAAAAAAACAGCCGGTTTCAGTGTTCCCGGTAAAAATGAGTTGTACGTAGAAGCCGCTAAACTTGTTTTCCCGCTGGTTATAAGGGCGAAGATCACCGGCGACAGGTTTAAGCCTTTCGGCATGAAGGGATTTAAATTGTTAAGCGATTTCCTAAAGGAGCAAAAATTAAATAAATTTGAGAAAGAAAGCTGTAAATTGCTGGTAAATGGTAATGGCGATATTATTTGGGTAGTTGGTTACCGGAGCGATGAACGGTATAAAGTCAATTTAAAAAGTAAAGATCTTATAAAATTTACACTGGTTGAATAAGCAGGACATACTTTTCCAGGAGAAACAATACATGGGGCACAATCGCCTGAGTATTGTGGTGCGCACCATGCTCACGATCTTCTGTTTTCTTGGTTATTACTGGAGCGAGAACCCAAAACCCATACAGGTTTCTTTTCTCAAAATAGGTTCCTACCCCATCCAGGAATTCAGTAATTCGGGACTTATATTTTTTATTGTAGGCATCAGCATTTTAATGTTCAGCGCGGGTCTTACATTTATATACCACATTAAAACAAAGGTATACCGGGGTTATGTAATTTTAGATGGTTTTTGGACCTCAAGAAAAGTGAGGATAGACCTGAACAATATCAGGTCGATAAGGAAAAGCCGGTACAAAAAGAACGTTTTACGCCGGGCCGTTTATAACCTTCACGACTCGGGTATTATTAAATTTTACAGCAGCGGTGAAGATTTTGTGGAACTCATTGATAATGCAGGTTTTACATATAGAATAGGCAGCCAAAAAATACAGGATCTCTTTAGTACCCTTAAAAACCAGATGAAAATTATAAACAGCCAGTAACTTTTATTATTATTTTAAATTATATTTGACAAAGGTCTCTCTGGTTATTTATTAATAATTTAAATCAAACGGTATGTTAATGACAGGTTTTGAAAAGATAGAAAAGGAGAAAATTGAGAATTTAAAATTCCCTGCAACTGATGTGTTGTCTGACATTGTTGAAATTCAAAGCAGGCGTTCTGACCTGGAGCGCGCACTATCGCTCGGTAACCTGGAACACACAAAAATTAAGATTTTCTTTGAAGACGATAGTTCATGCAAGGTTGTAGAAACAACGGTATGGGGTGTAACGGATAAAAGGGTGATCCTTAAACAAGGCCTGGTGATTCCTATCAACAGGATACACTCTGTTGAACACTAAAAAACGACTATTTTTAAAAACGCGTAAACAAAGGGCGTAACAAAAATCAGGCTGTCAAACCTATCCAGCGCGCCGCCATGCCCCGGCATTATCTGCCCGCTGTCTTTCACCCCCGCATTCCTTTTCAGCATACTTTCAACCAGGTCGCCTATGGTCCCAAAAACAGCAACCAGGAGCGCAATGCTTGGCCATACCAGCTCTTCATCATAAGTATTGTTGACGTTCAGCAAAAAACCAACACCAATAGTGCCAAATGTGCCAATGATCGTGCCTTCCCAGGTTTTTCCGGGCGATACCCGCTCATACATTTTGTTTTTGCCAAAGATGCTGCCCCCAAGATAAGCCAGTGTATCGTTACTCCAGATGAGAAAAACTATGCCGAGCACCTTAAAATAATTGTATT
>JAZKFC010000013.1:2834-6961 GCA_040386615.1 Bacteroidota bacterium | reverse complement strand
GTTACAGGAAGTGAAACCAGCAGTGCCAGTGGCAAAGCCGCGTACACAATTCCCAGTAAGGTATGCTGGGCGTTTAAAAGATTGGTGGGTGAGGTGCTGAACAATGCCTTAACGAGAATAAACGAGGGACAAAGAATTAATAATCCTCCAGCTATGTTCTTTGTCAGGTCTGCGTCGAGTGAAACATACATCTGCAGGTTCTCGGCCGAGAAATAAAGAAAAAGCAATATACCAAAAAGAAAACCTATAACCTGGTAAGGCTGGGCGTTGAGTTTCTTTGAAAGGCGGTAATATTCATACAGAGCCAGCATGCTCACCACGAAGAAGAGCATTAAAAAAGAAAAATAACTGTACCAGATACACGACACTAAAATGATCACAAAAAAGACCGCGCTCAGCGCCCGTGTCCCCAAAGACTTTAAGTTTAATGCCATCTTAAAAATTTATTAAGAAAGCAAAAATAGAATAAATTAGGCAAAAACAAATTTAATGTGGCCGAATAAAAACCTAATGCACAGGTATTCTTCCTTTGCGGGTTGGTAATAAGAAAGCCAGGCCGGATATTTTTTACATTGCTGCAAAATGGTGATCCTTCCTGGCTTTTTTTAACCAATTATAGGGTGGTTTCCCTTATTAAAAAACTGCATGTGAAGAATTGTCCGTTTGTTTATTATTTTCAACACAATTAGTCAAAGCGCAGTAGTAAGTGTTTATTTGGATTTTTTATCGCCGTTTGGTTTTTTATCAGCGTTTGTTTTTAAACCCCAGATCTCAACACGCGCTTTATCGTCTTCGCGGTTGGGAAGCGTTCTGTAAACAAAAGTAATTCTCTTGATTTCGCGTTCGCCGCCTTTTATGTTAATGATACCGCTTTCACCGGCTACCTGAACGGGGTAGTCCATTTTAAAATCTTCGCCGGTGCCACTTTCGTAGCTTATATTTCCGCGGATCAGGTGAATTGGAGCATCGGTCACTTTAAATAAAATCGCCTTAAATTTGTCAGCACCCATCACGGCAATCTCGTCGTGATCGGTTTTAAAATCTACGGTGGTTTCACCTATTTTGTGCCAGCCTTTTTTGTCACTTGTAATAATTTCAGGTTTCTGAGCCTGAACTGTAGTGGCAAGGCCCAAAGAAAGGACCGCCATGATCAGTAGTTTTTTCATTTTTTTTGATTTTAGTTTGTGATTATAGCCACAACGCTCAAAAACTTGTGCCAGACTTCGCCATTTGAAGAAATGCCAGGTAATTTTTCTTCATTTCTTCGGTAAAAGTATCGTTGTGGAATATTGAGATCAGCTGGCCATGATACTTTTTTACTTCGTCAATCAATGGCCGGGCGGTTTCGATAAACGATTTGCTGTCGCGTTCAGCGTCGAGCGCCACCGTATTTTCGGTAATGGCGAAAGGATGCACCTGCAGGGCGCTTTGAGATTCAATATCGAGACTGTACCAATAAAATGGATAACAATAGGATGCCCTGAAACCATTAAAATTTGTGTAGCCCAGCGAATAGTCGGCCAGGATGCCGGCCTGCAATAAATCACGGTAGGTATTCGGAAATTTCAAAATGGAAAAGTGCTGCCTGCTTTTGGTGATCACTTTGTGGGTAATGTTGCTCAGGCGACTGGCTTCCACCCTTAGCTGGTGCAAATTATTTTTTGAACCAAATGAAGGATGAATACCCACCATTGAATAATCTGCCAGGTGTTTGATCAGAGACTGGAAATTGAGGTTGGACGAAGAATGGTTTTTATCGTTATCGCCATAATCCCCCAGCAGGAAAAAGTAAATGGCCTTGATATCATTGTCGCGGTGCGCGGCGATCAGGAAATCATAACAATCAAAAGGATCTTTTTTGTTTTTGAAGGTGATATTGAAACGCGCCTTCATGCTTTGGAAACTCCGGTCTGAAATAAAGCCGGCAATGGTCCTCACCAGGCCCTTGTATTTGTATTTATAGGCATTGTCAATATCAACGCTTGATAAAAAATTATATCCGCGTTGCTTAAAATCCAGTCCCGGAAATTTTTGTAATAAACGGCGCTTTAGCTCCGCCAGCCACAAATTGATGAGCGGTAACTGTATAAAATCATACTGGTAAGCAAGGCTCGACCTGTAATGGAAACGGTTAAAGCTGTCGGTTTTATGTGGCAGGTATTCTTCATACCTCGCCAATAACCAAAAAGAGGCGCCCAGCAGATCAAAGGGCAGGTCGCCCCCGCCGTTCTTAAAGAATATTTTCTTAAAATCTGGGTCAGAGATCACTTCAAGGGGGTAATCCTTTATGCCGTAATCCAGCAATATAGGGTGCGGCCTGATGTTGAACGCGTCTTTGTTATCGCTTGCAGAGTAATTTAATTTTGGAAGGGTTGACGATTTAAATTCCTCGGTGTCGGTAACCAAATGGTAATCAAGTCCCAAACCCTCATTGAACAAGGTCTTTAAGGTATAGCTCAACCTGTTGGCAGCTTTGGGTGAATATACAATGATGGAATTGATCTCACTAAATTAAAGAAGTTAAAGCAGGTTTTGTCACCCGGCCTTAAAAGTTATTGAGTTGCCTGTGTTATTATTGTTTTAGTTGATCCTGTTGTAGTTTACGGTTGGAAATGCGTCAGGTCGAAGTGACATGGCATTGAAAAGGCCAAAATTCAACCGCAAACTACAACATAACGTTTTAGTTAAACAGGGCCAGCGCGTAGGGAAGAAAAATAAGGATGCCGGTGATGAGTGAAAAAATACTGGCAACTAGCACAGCGCCTGCTGCCACGTCTTTTATATATTTTACCTTCGGGTCGATATCAGGCAATAGCCTGTCACACAACTTTTCGATGGCGGAGTTCAGTAACTCCAGACAAATAACCAGGGCGATGCAGCCAAGAACGGCGAGCCATTCATGTTTTGTGAGGCCACAATACCGGGCAAGCCCAACCACCAACAGACCCACGCCACCCATTATTTTTAAATGCGTTTCCTGTTTAAATGCCTGTACCAGGCCACTTAGCGCGTACCCGAAAGCATTCACCCGGTTCTTTAAAAATTGCATGTTTTATAATTTAGCCCAGGATATAAAAATAAGCAAATGCCCGCATGAGTTTCTAATAAGACTTTGTTAATATTAAATTTTGGCCAACTGAATCCACGTTTAAATCCATCCTACATTTAAATTAAATTAAAGCCTTCATGAGCGACATCGCACAGTTTTTTAGCCCTGTAAATATAGAGGAAGTATTGGGAAATGTTTCTTTAAAGGAATTGCAGTTCGGTTCATTATTTTCGATCCACGATGGTCGCGATAATTTCCCTGAGCTCGAAGGGATAGACCTGGCAATTGTAGGTGTGGGCGAATCGCGCAACTCGGGCAACAATGGAGGCTGCGAGTTGGCGCCCGACACAGTGAGGACTCATCTTTACAGGTTATACGGTGGCGGCTTTAATGTGCGGGTAGCAGACCTGGGTAATATTAGTCCCGGTCATACCACCGAAGATACTTATTTTGCCCTGAGGCAAACAGTTGATTTTCTCATCCGAAAAAACATCATCCCCGTAATTATTGGCGGTTCACAGGATCTCACCTATCCCCAGTTTTTAGGGTATAAAGACCTGGAGCAAACCATTAATGTGGTGGCTATAGACAGTACTTTCGACCTGGGTAATCCCGATGAAGACATCACGAACACCTCGTACCTGGGCAAAATTATTTTGTACCAGCCTAATTATTTATTCAACTACAGTAACATTGGTTACCAGACCTATCTTGTAGATCAATCAAGCACACAAATGATGAACCGCTTGTATTTCGACAGTTACAGGCTGGGGCAGGTGCGAGATAAAATCGAGGAGGCAGAGCCTATTATCCGCCAGGCCGACATGATCACTTTTGACATTACCTCTATCAAACACTCCGACGCGCCTGCTAATCCAAACGCTTCACCAAATGGCTTTTATGCCGAGGAAGCCTGCCAGATGATGCGGTATGCAGGAATGAATGATAAATTATCTTCTATCGGCATTTACGAGATCAACCCCGAGTATGATGTGAGTGGTAAAACCTCTCATCTCGCGGCGCAAATGATATGGTGTTTTATGGAGGGCTATTACAACCGTAAAAATGATTTTCCCGG
>JAZKFC010000013.1:0-2812 GCA_040386615.1 Bacteroidota bacterium | reverse complement strand
TCATGTGGTGTTGCAGGACGAAAAGTATGAGATTAATTTCTACAAAAGTAAAAAGAGCGACCGCTGGTGGATGGAGATCCCCTACCCGCCTCATAAAGACCTTAAGTTTGAGAGGCACACTCTCATCCCCTGCAGCTATAAAGATTACGACCTTGCAGTAAAAAATGAGATTCCCGACCGCTGGTGGCAGACTTATCAGAAGCTTTCTTAATTTTTGATTTGTTGAATTGATGAATTTTTAAGTTATGGTTTATAACTTCAAAAAATCTTACCTCTAAAACTCAACAACTTTTATCTCCACCCGCCTGTTCATTTGTTCATCCACCTCGTTGGTTTCAGGAAAAACCTTGGGACGACTATGTCCATATCCTTTATAGCTCAGCCTTGAAGCGCTGACACCTTTCTTGATCAGGTATTCGTACACGGCTTTGGCCCTGTTTTCAGAGAGCTTCCTGTTAAGGTCGTCGTAGTCAAAACCGTCGGCTTCGTCGCTAAGGCAACAAATGTGACCCTGGATTTCGATCTTTAAATTAGGATTTTGTTTGAGTGTTTCCACTAGTTGTTCCAATACTGGCATCGAAGACTGGAGAGCCACATGCCGGCCGGGTATGAATAACAAACCCTCTATGGCCATCGTTTGGCCGATTTTTAAGTCCCTGATGTTTTCAGAAAGATCTTTGCCTGCTTTGTTTTCTTCTTTTTTATGGGTGGTGGTGGCGGGTTCAACACTGGTTGATTGTATGGCAAGAAACACATCTGCTCTACGTTGGTAGGGCTCTCCAAGGGCCGAATGGTTGTCGACAGACGCGCGCTCGCCCCTGCTCTCTGTTCTAATAGTAGCAGGATCGGCCCGGTGTTTAAGGTTAGTCTCAAAATAATTAACCAGCGCTTCTGCCCTTTTTTTAGAAAGATTTTCGTTCAATTTTTGATCACCTAAAAAATCGGCATAGCCTATAATTTTAATAAACTGAATTTTTTCATTCACGGAGTTATAGAGTGAATCTAATTTTTTTAAATCCATGGGCCTCGTTTTATTCACGTCATAAAAAAGCGAAACGCTATACGTGTTGTTTTGACCCTGTGTTTTCTCACAGCAAAAAAGCGCAAGCAGTATGAGGATCTTATAGATCATTTAAATGGATAAGACAACAAAATAGCATAAAAAATAAAGATTTCCCCTGTAATTTATCAGCACTTGTAGTAGGGTCGTGGTGGTGTTAAAGAACAGGTAATTTGAGCTTCATTACTGTTCACCTTCATTAATTTAGGCGGGCAATAACCGATACGGCTCAAAAAGTTCTTAAATCGGAGTTTGTAGTGAGTCAATAAATCTCTTTTTTATTTTTTTTTGTTTATCTTTAAAAGGTTCCCATTTAACTGGTTAATGCGTTTATTTAAGTCAATTTTATTTTTGTCGTTGCTTTGCTTATTGATACTAAGCAATGTTATTGTCGGGCAAAACGATTCAAAGAAATGGTACTTTGGCAACCAGGCCGGCCTGGATTTTATGACTGTGCCTCCAACAATTTTGACAAATGGCGCCATGACCAACCTCGAGGGATGCGCGAGTATTGCTGATCAGGTTACAGGTAATCTTTTGTTCTACACCAATGGCATTACCGTGTGGGACCAAACCCACAATACCATGGCCAACGGTACCGGCTTACAGGGCAACGGCTCGTCAACACAGTCGGGTGTGATCGTTAAACAACCCGGTAACAGCAATATTTATTTTATTTTCACGGTTGACGATGCTGCCGGCATTGACGGTCTCAGGTATTCAACGGTAGATATGAGCCTGTCTTCAGGCAACGGGTCGGTCACAGCTAAAAACACGCTCGTTTATACCCCAAGTTCAGAAAGGGTTACGGCTGTAAAGCACTGCAATGGTGTTGATATCTGGGTGATCTCCCACGATTACCTGAGCACCAATTTCAGGGCTAACCTGGTGAGCTCTACGGGGGTGAATCTCACCGGGGTTCTGTCATCAATAGGCACCAACCATTCCAGCATTTCAACGGTGGCGGGTTATTTAAAAGTCTCTCCTAATGGAAAACGCATCGGCATTGGCATGTACAACAATGTGGGCTCTAGTTTCGAGGTTTATGATTTTGATAATACAACCGGCGTGGTATCCAATTCATTGAGTTTGTATGGGGGCGCTGGCGCCTACGGCTGTGAATTTTCACCCGATGGGACAAAGTTTTACGGTGCCAAATGGTCTAATGGTTTTGATATCTACCAGTGGGATCTTTGCGCTGGCACCGGCACAGCGATCGCAGCCTCTCTTTATTCCGTAACCCCGAACAACATTGGCACCAAGGGAGCTTTGCAGTTAGGCCCGGATGGAAAAATCTATGTTTCGGTAGTAGGTTCACAATCACTGAGCGTGATCAACAACCCTAACGTTGCCGGAGTGGGTTGCAATTATGTGGTAGGCGGGCAGTCTATCTCGCCCAAAACCTGTAGCTACGGACTTCCAAACTTCATTACCTCTGGTTTAAAACCTCCTCCACTTCCTTTTACACATACGGTCAGCAACTCCTATGGTTGCCAGACTGCTTCCTATACCGCGCCACCGGCTATTACCAATTATTCGCTGCTGGGCTGTTCTTCTTTAGGATATTCTCTTACCGGTATGCTCTGGAATTTTGGCAACCCGGCATCGGGATCTGCCAACACTTCCACCCTCACCAATCCTGCACATGCCTTTACATCGCTTGGTACCTATACAACAACACTCGTTATGTATTATAGCTGCGGCGGCGGCACCGACACCATCAAACAGGTAGTGGTGATCAACCAGCCCTGC
>JAZKFC010000012.1:199547-236166 GCA_040386615.1 Bacteroidota bacterium | reverse complement strand
GCGGCAATGCATCAACAGTTATGGAGCTTACGGCCAGGTTGGCTGAAAGGCAGCCTTCAGAACTGATCCCCTGGAGTAAATAAGAGCTGCTAACCATTGGACTCACTGTGTAGCTTCCCCCGCTGATCGTATAATTAAACGCTCCCGAAGGAACAAGCGTGAAGGCCTGACCTGCACAGATGCTTCCGCTGTTGATGCTTACCGTAGGAGTAATGGCTACTGTTAAGATCGAAACAGCAGTGTTCGTCGCGGCGCAATTGTTGGTGCCGGTTCCCGTGACCAGATAGGTGCTGGTCATAACGGGAGAAACGTTCAGGCTGTTGCCTGTTACACTATAAGTGCCCGCACCGGAGGGATTCAGGGTAAAGACCTGTCCCGAGCAGATGCTCCCACTGTTCACGCTTAAGGTCGGCGATACAGCTACCAACACAATGGCCGAAGCCGTATTGCCGGATACACAATTGTTAGTGCCGGTTCCTGTAACGAGGTAAGTGTTGTTTTGCACCGGTGATACTGTGAAGCTGTTGCCAGACACCGTATAAGTATTGGCCCCGCTTGGTATGATCGTGAAGCTTTGTCCAGAGCAAATGCTGCCGCTGTTAACGCTCACAGTTGGTGTGATGTTAACGGATACGATGGATACGGCGGTATTGCTACTGACGCAATTATTTGTCGCGGTGCCGGTAACGAGATAGGTGCTGGTCAGCGCCGGTGATACAGTAAAGTTGTTTCCAGTGACCGTGTAGATGCTCGCGCCGGAGGGCGTGATCGTAAAAAATATACCTGAGCAGATGCTGCCGCTGTTTGCGCTCACGGTGGGTGTGATGTTAACGGATACTATCGATACCGCAGTATTGCTGCCGACGCAGTTATTTGTCGCGGTGCCGGTAACAAGATAGGTACTGGTCAGCGCCGGTGATACAGTAAAGAGATTGCCGTTTACAGTGTAGGTGTTCGCACCCGAAGGCAGAATGGTAAATGATTTTCCGGTACAGATCGTACCACTATTCACTGTTATTGTTGGCGTGATGTTAACGGATACTATCGATACGGCAGTGTTAGTGGAGACGCAATTATTGGTACCGGTGCCCGTGACCAGGTAGGTACTCGTGAGGATAGGCGTTACGGTAAATGTATTTCCAGTGATGCTATAGGTGTTAGCGCCTCCCGGCAGAATAGTAAATGATTTGCCGGAGCAGATCGTGCCGCTGGTGACGTTGATAGTTGGCGTGATGTTTACCGATACTGTAGATATGACCGTGTTTGATGCTCGGCAGCCGTATACGTCACTACCAGTTATCGAATAAGTGGAGGTATTTGTCGGACTAACGACAAAATTATTGCCCGTGACCGTATAAGTATTTGCGCCGCCAGGTACAATAGTGACGGAATTGCCGCTACAGATCGTGGCGCTGTTTACCGAAAGCGTTGATGAGGATGGGACTGTTACGCTGTATTGTTGTGTAGAAGTGCCACAGCCATTGACTGCGGTAACACTGAATGAACCGCTGCTACCTGCTGTGGCTGTTATAGCTGCAGCTACCTGGCTACCGGACCATCCGGGTGGTAGGCTCCAGGTGTAAAAACCGACGTTTGGATCAGGGGTTACTGAGTAGGCAGCAACCGCACTACTACACACTATACTACTACCGGAAATAGCCGGTGGCGCTGGAGAAGTATTATTAACTATTACAGCAAGTGTCTGTGGATATAAAACCCCGCAGGCGGTGCTTGCGCTCAGTGAAATATTTCCGGTACCGGTCCCCGCAGTTACTAAAATGCTATTCGTGCTTGATGCGCCACTCCAGCCAGAAGGCAGGGACCAGCTATAAGAAGTAGCTCCGGTCATATTACTGCCCGAATAGCTGAGTGTTGACCCATTGCAGGCCAGCGTGGGCCCGCTGATTGGTGATTGACCGCTTACCCCATCGCATATTTTGACAAGGATTGCTTTAAAGCTTGTGGTGGGTGGCGTTACCTGGTGACCTCCAAGCGCGACACCAGAGTTTGAGCCGCTGGACCCGCTCGCGTAGATCGAACCCGAGGGTGTATGAGTGCTAATGGCTCCCTGGAATTTATCACTTCCGCTGCCGCCAAAATAAGTACCCCAGAGCCTAATCCCACTCGCATCGAATTTCACCAAAAACGCATCGGTAGAACCGTTCTTATTATTCTGAAAACCTCCAGATGCAATACCTATTGTTGAAGAGGTAATACCAGCAAGATAAACGGCTCCTGAAGGATCAGCAAGGCAATAAGCATGCTGCTCATTTCCGCTGCCCCCATAATAACTTCCCCACTGTCGTACACCACCGCTGTTAAATTTTACTATAAATGAATCGTAAAAGCCCCCTCCAAAGGTATTTTGGAAGCCATTTGAGGTAATTGTGAAAGTCGAGCTAGTGTAACCAGACATAAAAACATTCCCAGCAGCATCGGCTGATACAGAAGTACTCAGATCGTCGCCCCAGCCACCGTAATAAGTACCCCAAAGTCTACCACCACTGCTATTAAATTTAACGAGGAAACCATCAATGGTTGGCAAACCTCCGCCGCCGATGACAGTTTGATGCGCACCAACTGAAGCAATGCCTGAAGTAGCGCCAGTGATACCCGTCAAAAAAACATTTCCAGAATTGTCCGTAACGCAGGACGTTCCGTCTTCGCCATAATAAGTAGCCCATAACAAGGCTCCTGCGGTAGTAAACTTAGCTAAAAAACCGGAATCAAATTGCGCTTTGGAATTTTGGTAACCACCTGATGCAATTCCGGTCGGCGAAGTGGTGTAACCCGAAATATAAATGTTGCCTGAAGCATCCACTGTACAGGCGCGTCCGAGATCACCACCGGGTCCTCCGTAATAACTTGCCCACTGTCGGATGCCAAGCGCATCGAATTTAACAACGAAAGCATCGACTATGCCTGCATGCGAATTCTGAAAGCCCCCGGAGGCAATGTTTGTCGTTGAATTTGCAATCCCTGTGAGAAACACATTTCCTGACTGGTCGACTGCACAGGCTTGCCCGAAATCATCCTCCACTCCACCATAATAGGTTGCCCAAAGCAGGTTCCCTGACGCATTGAACTTTGCAAGGAAAGCGTCAGTATTTCCTCCAATAGAATTCTGATAACCACCCGATGCTATGGATGAAGTAGAGGCAGTATAACCCACCAGGTAAACATTGCCAGAAGCATCTGAAGCACTGCCCGAACCTTCACTGCCGGCAGCGCCACTGTAATAAGTGGACCAGACGATGGCAGGATCGATCACAAGGGGCCTGTCTTTTTGGTAAGCAGCGATGGAAAATGAAATGACATTTTTATCCAAAACAAAATTAGTGCTGATCTTTTTTCCATCCTGAAAGCTAACAGGTTTGTTCTCAGTTACGGAACCTAATGGGCAGTCAAGGCGCAGGCATCCTTTTTCATTGAGCGATATTCTTTCTGTGTCCGTAAATTTAAGTTTTAGCATAGAATGATCTGCGCCGACTTTTACGATAAAATCATATTTAACTTGCCCGTTATTAAGATAGATTGCCCAGTCTATTCCAGGGTAAACTTCGTGAAACACCAGACGATTGTAACTATGTACGTTTACAACGTTTTTGTTGTAGTAATGGAAAACGGCATCATTTTGGTCCTCCCGGCTTATTGTGGGATGAGGATTCGACCCTTCCAAAACCATATCCATCCTGAATGTCTCAACTGTTCCGCGATCCCGATTTTTATTCAATTCTTCCTTTAGCTGCACCGCGCGCAATTTAAACTCTTCCTGCTTTTTTTCCGGAAATGTTACTTTCGTAAATTGATAAGAGATTCCTTTTTCGTTGACGAACAACTGTAGGTCACCACTCTCGAATATGTATTTCACTTCATCATGCCTCTGGCCATCATACCCAAAGAGTTGCCCTTTATTTTCAATAAAGCCTGGAACGCCTGAAAACTTATCCGCAGTTAATGATCCCTGGCTATAAGCCGATATTGATATGGAAAGCAATACAACAAATAATGCCGGAACACGTTTATATTTCTTTTTCTCAGGCATAATTCGAATTTTAAAGTGGCAACCGTTATCAAGGGTAGGTAACAAAATGTTACCAATTTGGGTCTTAATCAAAAATAACGATTTGCTCTTTCTGTGTCAAATTAATTCCTGGTCAATTTTCCAAAAGGGGCGGTAAACCGCCCTTTTTTAGTCTATTTTTTCCGTGATAACATGGTAACGTTTTGATCGCCGGCATCAACACAATCACTTTTAAGGACAATTCGGAAGTGCGAAAATAAGTTTTAGAGACTACTCCGAGAGACTAATAATCGCGTTCCTGAAGCCGAATTTAATGAGGTCTGTAATATTGTGTGACTTGGTTTTTCTATACAGGTTCACTCTATGGAAATTGACAGTTCCAGCTTCTATACTAAGTGACGCAGCAATTTCTTTGTTGCTTTTGCCATTGCAAATGTTCTTGAGCACCTCAATTTCTCTTTTGGTCAGCGCCATTTTGTGACCCACAGCGCCGAGTTGCCTGTCATTCTGAAGTGTCTTGAACATAGCGGTGGCGACTGTTTTACCAAAGTAGTGTCCTTCTTTTTGCACTTCCCTGATGGCTTTAAACAAAGCCTGGTCACTTGAATTTTTTGTCATAAATGCCCGTGCACCGCTGGCGATAAATTCCGCCATTGTTGCTTCGTCGTTTCTGATAGTCAGCATGATGACTTTGATATCAGGATCGCGCCGGTTGATGATCCTAAGTGCCTGTCGTCCGTCCATAACGGGCATCTCTATGTCCATTAATACAATGTCTGGCTTGGTCGTTTTCAACAACTCGAGACATTCCTTACCGTTCTCAGCTTCACCAATGACTTTAAATCCCGGTTCCTTTGACAGAAGGCTAATAATACCCTTTCTTACAAGGTCGTGATCTTCTACTACCACGATCGAGGTCTTGCTTCCGAGAAAAGTTTTTTCCATCATAACAAAATACGTTTAAGGCCTTTTTCCACATTGAAAAGCACACATTCACGACGAAAATGGAGGACTACGTTTTGAAGGACATCGCTAATTCTTGGCGTGGGTAAAATAAATATATTTCTTTTTTCGTTCAGAAAACACTATTTGATGTTTAAATTCGACTAATGCTCTAAGATTATAGACATCAACTAAAAAGATGAGGACAACGGCTTTAAAAAAAATTGAGACCTATGGATAACAATACTATTAAACTTTATGAGCAGATTGTAAAAGGTGGCGGCATTTTCGGCCAGTCGGCTGAACTTTATATAAATGACCCCGAGGCACAACGACATTTCCTTTCTCAATTTAAGAATGAGCTTAAAAGGCATAGGAACGATCTGATCGCCGTGTATGGAGAACAGTTTGTTATTGACCTTGAAAAATATGAATAAACTTTACCCAATTCGCGCGGCTTGTGAGTGAGACAGAGCGCCCCCGCTCCGTAGGATTTGCAAGCCTGCGGAATAGTTCAACATTACGGGATTTACAATCCGGACCTTAAATTTCTGCTGCCCCAATCATTAGTCTTCATTCTGCAAAAAATCGAATCTATTATACCACTTAACTTTTATCATTCTAAAAAACACATAAATTTACTTGTGAGAAATCAGTTAAGCAGACCATTAAAACAGACCGGGCGTATTTTATAACACTAACAGTTGTTGATTGGATTGTTCCCAGGAATGGCTCTATTCCTCGGCATAGAATTATTGCGGTTTGGAAGGAATATTGGACGTGGCGTGCTTAAGCAACGACTCAATACCATTAGAATTTTGTACTTTTATGGTACGCAACAGGATTGTATTCCGATG
Source organism: Bacteroidota bacterium (assembly GCA_040386615.1). Classification (GTDB taxonomy): domain Bacteria; phylum Bacteroidota; class Bacteroidia; order B-17B0; family Aurantibacillaceae; genus Aurantibacillus. The sequence goes on along the minus strand of JAZKFC010000012.1, from coordinate 230,343 downwards.
CCCATCGGAACCTGCGGAGCAGGATTGTGTAACTGTGAATAACAGAAATATTGCCATTAACCCTGAAAATAAAGGGGAGATCATTAAACGTTTAAAGAAAAAAATAATTCTTTGGTTGGTTTTTCAAATATGATCATTCGTCTTGATCGGCTTTTGTCTGATAATTTCGTATGGTAAAATTCTAAATTCTAAAATTTAACAGAGTCCTGGCGCTTTTCCGACAAAGCCTGTCGCATCTCCGACAGCTTATTTTTCCATTTGAAAGCAATTATCCAAAAACATAACCACTTATAAAGTCGGATGATCTATATACCTGAACCAGATGCACAAGGGACAAATGCCGCCGTAATTTTGTAGTCCTAAAACAAATGACCCATGAAAACAACTTATCTCATGATCGGGGCCTGCCTGCTTGCAATGTCGGCACAGGCCCAGTATGGGGGGAGACTTTATCCCCACCTGAACAACAGGCTGTCCTCAGCTAAAACCGTTAACCTTGGGCCAGGAGCCGGTTATGTCACGGCGGGCTTCTACCCCATGAATGTGCCCGGAGCCGGCAATTTTGTGATAGACAGAACGGATATTATCGGGCAGTTCACCGTGCCGGGACAGCACTTTACAAGTGACTACTTCTACACCGACGATCTCAACTGTGGAGCACCGCAGTTCATATTGAACTGTGTTGGGGTGAGTGTGATCGAGACTACCGACGATCCATCAACGCCGGGCCAGATAGAGGCCTACGCGCTGGCTGGGGCCTATGACAAGGGCGTGTTTTTTGCAACGCTCGATATAAACGGAGCACCGCTCAATTCATACCGCTGGCCGCTTCCTCCCGGAATCAATATACCTGAAGAACCTATAATCGTTGAATCGGTGGCCACACCCCACGAGTACTATATCGGAGGTGGAGAAAACCTAAGCATGACCAGCTACGTGATGAAGATTACCGGGGGCTGCGCAGTATTATGGGAAAATTACTACAACGAAGGGCAGATCAGGGCAATGATCGAATCACCTTATGCTCCAAGCAGCCCCGGTGGTCTTGACCTTATTGTGGTGGGCAGTCGGTTTAATTTCGATGGCTTCTTTATGACCCTCAACGCCAGTAACGCCGGCATGGGTGCGGCGGTGGCCTATAACTATTATGGTACAAACTGCGGCGATGACTGGTTCACCTCCATCCAGGTGGCGCAATCTACCTGGAACGGCACCCAGAGCCCCGGCTATATCATCGGCGGCCGCGCGCTTTGCCCGTCGAACCCTGTTAACTACCAGGCAATTCCATGGATGATTAAACTGGACCCGACTGGCAACGTGGTATGGAGTACACAAATAGAGCACCAGTTCGGTGCCGGAGGAGTGATTACCGCCGAGATCAACGATGTGCTCGAACGCCCGAACCCTTATGGCACCAATGAATCGAATTACGAATATTACGGCATTGCCGCCTGCACCGATATCACCGGGGATCACATGGTAGTGTGGAGGCTGAGTGAGAACGGTGGATGGCGCAATCCGAGCAATGAGTTCGTCTATCCGCTCGGAACCGGCACCAACATGTGGACGCAAGCTTCCGCAGCCCAGATCGAGATCATCGGTGACGGCACCGGCATCAACGATGGCTTCCAGGCCTGGAGCACCGACGATCCGGGTGTTGGCAATAACCACGTGTTTGCAAAAGCCTACTTCAATGGCGTGATCGGCTGCAATGAAATTGTGCAGTCCGCTAACAACCTGCATGCAGGTCCCGGACTCGTGGGTTCGGTGGCTCCAGGCACAAATCCTTACCCGGCCAATCCCTGCCCGAACAATTTTACGTTGTTCGGAACCGTTGTTCCATCGCTGGAATCTACCTGGGCAACCTGTCCTGCCGTCTTTGGTTTTTCAAGTCCTCCAGGCGACAACACCAGGACGACGGGCATCGCCGCGAACTCAAATTCCGGAGTGAAAACCGAAGTGTATCCAAATCCGGTAACCAACAAAGTAATGGTTTCATTTTCTGCTGCAGATAACAGCCAGATAAAAATTGAGCTGCGCAACATGCTTGGGCAAACAGTAAAAATGATTAACGCCGTGCAACCTCAGGCAGGCACCTATCAGCAGGAGATCGATTTTGAAAGCCTGGGTGTATCAGAAGGAATGTACTTATTAAATGTAACCGTAGACCACAATAGCAGTTCCAGCAAGCTGCTGTATAAAGGAGCGAAATAGATCATTGATTAATTTAAAAAAGAGAAGGCCGGGTAAATATCCGGCCTTGTTTTTTTCTGTTTGCTCGTTTCCCAATCTTTTTCTACGGGTTCGATTCCTTTTTATCAACAGCAAAAATGTTTCATAATGTTTCACAAGGGGCTGCTGTTGAAATTTTATTGAGCTGTGTTATAGCGTAATAGCAAGGTAGGTTCGATTCTTGCCGAGCCACAAAAAATGTTTTAAACAGCTTCAAAGCCCCTGAAACCCGGGTTTTGTTGTTTAAGGGGTTTTGATTAAATCCATCTTTAACCGACATTTGTTTCAGTAATATGATCAGACCCGCCATCATAAATGATGCTGCCAGAATAGCAGAAATCTATAATTATTATATTTTAAATACTACCGTAACCTTTGAAGAGGAAGCGGTTTCACCAGAAACCATGCAAGGAAGAATTGCAGAGGTCATTGAAAAATATCCCTGGCTTGTTTACGAGCAGAATGGGAAAGTTATCGGTTACGCCTATGCGGGTGCCTGGAAGTCACGATGTGCCTACCGTTATTCAGTTGAAACTTCTGTTTACTTGCAGAATGGTCTTTCTCGTAAAGGCATTGGTACAGCTTTATACACTGTACTTATGGAAAAACTCAAAGATTTAGACTTACATGGGATCATTGGTGGGATGGCGCTGCCAAATGACGCGTGTATCGCCCTGCATAAAAAGTTTGGCTTTGAGCAGGTGGCGCATTTTAAAGAGGTTGGTTTTAAGTTTGGGAAGTGGGTTGATGTCGTGTACTTTGAGAAGATTTTATAGCCATTTTATCCTGTTTTCTACATTAAAAAAGGCAGCCTGTCATCATACAAAATCAAATTGTGTTGAGGAATAAAAAAATCCTTATTGGATAGAACGGAGGGACGTGAGGTTTTATATATGATTCAAAAACTTATGACCAGTTGGGGTCTTAAACAGGTTTCAAGTGGAAATAAGATTGAAGACAAAATAAAAGCTGCTCCAACTGTTTTACACTGTCAGGAGAAAATCAAAGAGGATTCATACTACTTGAAATTAGCATGTTTTTGAAAGGTCTTTCGGGGCCTTTCTTTTTAAACTTTAGTGTTGAACCAAAGCCCGATATTTCTTATATTTGAGTTAGTGAGACTTTTACAATACATACTCCTTTTCTCCTTTCTATCGGTCGTAACTTCACCGTTGATTCTGATGAATGCTCCGGTAGTTGAAATGGCTTGCAGCGAAGGCATTTGCTGTATGGCCGGGGAGGAAATGACCTGTGACGTTGAAGATATGGAATGCTGCCCGCCGGGAGCCTGCAATGCAGGGCAATGTGCTTTCTGCTGTTTTGCTTGTCCGGTAACCCAGGACAAGATCGTTATAAAAGTTTTTGATACCGGTATTAAAACCAATTCGGCAGCAGAACAATTCCTGCTTTCCGGTTTCACCTCTGAGTGTTTTCAGCCACCTGAATTAGCTTAATTCAAACTATTACTATTTAATTAAGTTAAACATTCAATCAATTAAAAATGAAAAAGATAATTTTAATTGGAGCTACCCTATTGGCTACCTCCAGCGCGGTCTTAATCGCGAACAACTATAACAGCACGCCAGAAGAATGCTGCGATAAAACAAAATGCGAACAAGGCGTTTGCAAACCAACTGCAGACTGTCCTGATCCGACAGAGTGTTGCAAAAAATAAATGCAAAGCGCTTCCCTTCGGGGGAGCGCTTTATTATTTGAAATGAAGAAAACAATTTTTGAAATATCGAAAATGGATTGCCCTTCAGAAGAGCGGCTAGTCAGATGAACTTGAGGAAATCAAAACTATCAGGTCTTCAGTGTCAAAGTTCGACGCAGTTCCCGTTGGCACCACTTTGAAGCAACCCTATGGCTGCTTTTTTTCATTTTGATGAAAATCAACAGTTTACATCTGAATCACAGCGTATTTTCCGCAAACCCCCTTCACTTTCCAGGCATTGGCATCAATTTTGAAAGTCAAAAAAAGGTGCAATAATGGCATTGAACCCTAAAAAACTTTGACATGTGTTTCTCAGCAGGAGTAAGTTTTGGCGCAGCCGCGGTGCTTGGCGGAGCGGGCGTCATTTCTTTAAAAAAAGTAAGTCAACGCGGACAGGTTATGTTCGCCTCCCTCCCGCTTTTATTCGGCATACAACAAGCCTGTGAGGGCGTTTTATGGCTGTCGCTCACGCATTCTTGTTTAGTGAAAATGCAGACGCCCTTTACCTTTATCTTTCTTTTTTTTGCGCAGGTGCTCTGGACCACCTTTATTCCCTTATCATTCCTGCTGATGGAAAAAAATCCGCTCCGTAAAAAACTGCTTTATGCCAGCCTCGCTGCCGGCATCTGTGATTCGTTACTGCTTGGTTACCGGCTTGTTTTTTATGAGGTGAGGGCCGAGATCGATTGCCGGCATATTTATTATAATATCGGCACCACACAATTCATAGTTGTAACGAGCAGCATTCTGTATGTGATAGCCATCATTCTTCCTCCATTTATTTCTTCGGTTAAAGAAACAAAAATACTTGGAACCCTGTTAACGCTCTCTCTTCTTGCTTCAAAACTGATCTATGAAAGTTACCTCATCTCGGTGTGGTGTTTTTTCGCAGCTGTAATAAGCATCATGGTAGTACACATGATGAAACAGTTTCAAAAAGAGAAAGTGCCCGATGGGCTCATCAAGTCTTCGAACAGGTTTTCGCAACAGCACTGAGAGGTTGGATTGTTCCTTTGCAGTTGGCAGTTGTTAATAAAGAGTGCGCAGTTAACAGTTGGCAGTGAGCAGTTTACAATTGGCAGTTAACAGTTGGCAGTAATGACTAAAGTTAGCCTACTCACTAATGATCTTCTGCGAATAAATGGCTTGTTTGTCGCGGTTGATAATGCGTAGTTCGTAAAGTCCACGTGCATATCTCGACAGGTCGACAGTTGAATTACCTTCCATCTCGCGCTGCATAATCAACCTGCCCTGCAGGTCCCACACCATGATGCTTCCGGTTAAATTTGCGGGATTGTGTACCGTAAAAATACCCCTCGAAGGATTTGGCGCGATCTTAATTTCATCCACTCCCGCCTGGGTGATGTTAATGCCGCTCGCAAGGGTCGTATCCAGAACCGCCAGCGTGGCTTTATTGATCAGCCAGTTGTTTGGGTCACAAAACACACCTGTTACCGTTCCCTGTAAATTAAAAGAGAACAAATCACTGGCCGTATTTTGCATTACCCTCACAATCGTGTCGGCATAGCCGGTTCGTTTGATCCTGTATTCGATGGGTGTAATAAAAAACGGGGTAACAGTGGGTTTGCTGACCGTTTGGGTACTCTGAAATACAAACATACCTCCACCGGAATTATATTTTACGTGAAATGTAGGATAACCTTCGCCGTAATACCACTGGTTAAAAAACTGGGTGGGATTAATCCCGGTTTGCGCCTGGTAATAATTTTTAAAATCTATCACCGTGGCGTTGCTGTTTTTATAGGTGTTTTGAAAACCCCTCAGCGTGCCGAACCACAGCGAATCGTTATTGGTCACAAACTGCAACGATCTGATGATAGACCCGCCTTTAGAGTAGGTTAAACGCCCATCAAAGATCACGCTGGCCTTCATGGTATCCTGGTTGGTGAAATAACAACTGCCGCCCGGAGCTCCCATAACGTTATTGTGATTGTCATTCACTTCTGATGCAAAGCTTGCAGGGTCCAGGTATTGCGCAGCGAGCATCCCGCAATAGGTTGCAAAACCCTCGTTGATAAAAATATCGTTCCATCTTTTGCAGGTAACATTATCGCCCCACCATTGGTGGCCCAATTCGTGCGCCACAAGGTAAAAATCAAAAAATCCCAGGGTGGTCATGGTCTGGTGCTCCATACCACCACCAAGAGGGGCCATACAGTGCCCGTATTTTTCTTTATAAAAAGGATACATACCGAAGAGGTTGCTATACAGTTTCATGAGGGCTGGTGTTTGGTCGAGCCCGGGCTTTTCATTCGTTATAAAGAAGGGATGATTAATAGCACTGGCGAAGATATAGTTCTGAATCAGGATGGAATCATTGTTAAGATACAAGGGTTTGGCATAGATGTTATATTCTTTGTACCGGGCAACAGCAACCGAGATCAGGTAATAATCGATGAGTGTGCGCGACTTCCATTCATAACGTTTTTTATTGCCGATGGTAACCACATTTTTGAGACGGCCATTTGAACCCACTTTATTGGTAGAGTCGGTGGTTACAGACACCCAGCTCGAATCGATCTTGTCGGTTAAGGACTGTTTACACGGCCACCAACGGTAAGCGCCAAAAGGTTCGCTCAGGCTCCAGGTGCATGAATCGCTGTAGGGTTGCCAGGTCAGTTCGGTATCGAAGGCGCTTCCAATGGCGGAGCCACCAGGAGGCGAATAACCCCTGTAATGAACAATAACGGTAAATGATGAGCCACCAGGCAGGGTTGCGGGAACCTTTACTTTAACAATACTGTCAACCCTTAACGAAGGCAATAAGGCCCCGTTGAACCTTACCGAATCTATTACGAAATCGCTGTGAAGCAGGGTCATAAAAGTATCCAGGGGGTTAATAACCGTTGCAACGGTTTTTACATTGCCGCGAATGTAGGTGGTATAACGCTCAAGATTCAAATCGAGGTGCACGAACTTTACATCGTATTTTAGCTCATGAGACACCAATGAGTTGGTGTTGGCCGTTCTGGCCTGCTGTTCGATCCTTTGAACAAAAGATCTTTGTTTCGCTTTGGCGCAAGGATTTTCCTGCGATTGGGCGATAAAGGGTAAAAATGAGATAAGTAGTAAAAGTTTCTTCATGGGGAAAAGATTTTAACGCAAGGTACAACACTAAATACTAATTCCTGAACCATTTATCACATGAACTTAACCGGTTAAACAATTCCTGACCGAAAATCTGACCTCAACCCGGGAACAATAAATTTTTTCTGAATTATACAATTTGAACTGTAACTTTGCGCGATGTTAAAAAATGATCTACTGATACGTGCCGCCCGCGGGCAGGAAGTTGAAAGAGCGCCTGTATGGCTGATGCGCCAGGCAGGGCGCGTATTACCCGAATACCGGGCCACCCGGGCGAGGGCAAAAAACTTTGTTGAGTTTGTCAAAAACCCCGAGCTGGCCTCCGAAGTTTCAATACAACCCGTTGACATACTCGGCGTTGACGCAGCCATTATTTTCAGCGACATTCTCGTGATTCCGGAAGCCATGGGCCTACCCTATCAAATGATAGAAGCAAAGGGTCCCTGGTTCGAAAATACCATCCGTAACAAAAACGACATCGACCAGCTGAGAATTGCAGAAGCTGGCGACCTCGATTATGTAATGAAAGCGCTGCAGCTCACAAAAAAAGGTTTAAACGGACGCGTGCCGCTCATAGGTTTCGCCGGCGCGCCCTGGACCATTTTCGCGTATATGATAGAAGGTAGCGGCAGTAAAACATTCAGCAAAGCCAAACAGTTTTTATACACCGAACCTGAGTTGTCGCACCTGCTCCTCGACAAGATCACAAAAAGCACCATTAATTATTTAAAGGGCCAGGTAGCTTCAGGCGCGGATCTTATTCAACTCTTCGATTCGTGGGCAGGCGTGCTCAGCGAAAAAATGTTCTACGAGTTCTCCCTGGCTTATATTTCAAAGATCTGTGATGCCCTTTCGCCACTGGTGCCTGTAACAGTATTTGCGAAAGACGCGCATTATGCCGTTTCAAAAATCTCTGACACCTCGTGCAGTGCCATAGGTTTAGACTGGACCATCAACCCACTGCAGGCAAGAAAACAGGCAGGCGCAAAAACGCTGCAGGGAAACGCCGACCCTTGTCTTTTGTACGCTAACGAAAATAAGATCATAACCGATACCAAAGCCATGTTACAGCAGTTTGGAAAAGATAAATACATCTGCAACCTCGGTCATGGGCTATACCCGGATATTGACAAAGAAAAAGTAAAGTTGTTTGTGGATGTTGTGAAGGACTTTAGGTTCGGGGTTTCGGGTTATTAGTTATAGGTTATTTGTTATAGGTTAGTGGTTAGTGGTTAGTGGTTAGTGGTTATAGGTTATTAGTTATAGGTTAGTGGTTAAAAAATAACGATTAACGAGTAACGAATAACGAATAACGAGTAACGAATAACGAGTAACGATTAACGAATAACGATTAACGAGTAACGATTAACGAGTAACGAATAACGAGTAACGATTAACGAATAACGATTAACAAGTAACTAAACATTCCCCAACAAACACATGGTCTCCATGCTTGGAGTGGCGCTACCTCCGGGCTTTTCGATGGTAACTGCAAATGCCTGCGCGGAGGCTATCGCTTTCATTTTCTGAAAAATAAGATCTCCTTCGGGGTTGATCATGCCGGCGTCCACGGGCTTTCCATCAACAATGGCCCAGAGCTGGTATTGTTTATTTTCGGGCTTTGGTAGCAGGGCCGCATTAAAATAAACTTCGCTGGTTTGCGGGTTCCAGTGGATCACCGCAGAACTGGATGCGAGTGAATTCATTCCCTTTAAAGGTATTTTTTTGATGCTGGGATCTGAAACAACCCTTAATTCGGAGTTGATAGTAAAAAGGGACGCCTGCTGTATTTTTAATTCTTCGGCCATGTAGGTCTTTGACGCGCTCAGTGCTGCCACTTCACCGTTCAGCCGGTTGAGTTTCTGCTGAAGTACCAGGATGTAAAAAAAACTGGAGACAAACAACAACAGGCTCGCCGCAATGCCAAACTTGTAAAAACCCAGCTGCGTGTTCTGAAGGTCAACAATTTTAGGCGGTGCTGCATTAGCCCTGAATGAAAGCTGTGCCGAGATCTTATCTTTCAAGCCAGGGTTCAACGGTTCATTTAAATGCGAGGAGGCCTCAATGATCCTGGCTTCAACGCGTTCAATTTCGGTGATCAGTTCAGGGTGTTTTCTGCAAAGTTCGCGGATCATAAGCACCTCCTCATCGGTTGCGCCACCCAAGATGTAGGTTTCAAGTAAACCGGACGCTATTACTTCACTTACTTTCACTGCAAAAACTCCTTCTTTGTCAGGTCCCTTAATGTCATAATCGCCTGCCGTACTTTGGTTTTTACAGTACCCAGGGGAATGTTCAGCTTTTTTGAAATTTCGTCCTGCGTGTATCCTTCAAAATATGCAAGATCGATGATGATCCTGTGATCTTCCTTTAAATTATTTAATATGCCTTTAAACCCAATTGATTCGTGTGAATTGTCCTCAACAAACAGGTTATTTCTTTCATATACGGCGTCTCCCGTATTTTGGATTTTAGATTTGATTTTCTGGTGTTTGGAGCGTTTGCTATCGATGGCAAGATTTCTTGCAATGTTTAACATCCAGGTGTATAAACGGCCCTTCTGCGGATCGTAACTCGCGAAATTGTTCCACACCTTTAAAAAAACTTTCTGGATCACGTCTTCAGACTCCTCAACATCATTAACGATGTAATTAACCACATTATAAAGGGCCTGCGAATAGTTGTCGTACAAATAAGAAAACGCTTTCTGATCGCGATCCCTTATCAACACAATGAGTTCGTCCTGGGTATATGTTTGTTTCGGAGCCAAAAATATGCTGAAATATACGGCTTTTAGGCTAAGAAAAAAAGATTGAAACATAAATGGAGCACTAATGAAAAGGGTTAAACAAAAAATAGAACACGGATGACACGCCTGCCCGCCGGCCTTGCTCCGCCGTATGCGTGTCGCAGAAGCTTGCGCCACCGCTTTAGCGCACGCGGTTAGCGGAGGCGCAAGAGGCTAAGCGAAGGCGAAGTAGTCAGGGATTTGATAGATTGGCACTGGCAGAAAACATCTGTGGAAATTTGTTAAATCAGTTAGATCCGCGTTCAAAAATGGGAACACGGATGAACCCGATCGACTGATTGACACGGATAAAAAATCTGCGGTAATCCCTTAGATCATAAAATCTGTGTTCTAACGCTTCTAAAGCACCTTATTTAACTATTATTTAATGATTCTACCCCCTCATTTTAAAAGACTTGCGGTAATTTGCCTAAAATTCACTATCTTTGCGCCCTTAAAATTGAAACATGTCTGAAATTAGAAACATTGCCATTATTGCCCACGTTGACCACGGTAAAACGACCCTGGTAGATAAAATCTTACACCAATGTAATTTATTCCGTGAAAACCAGGCCACTGGCGAACTGATCCTTGATAACAACGACCTTGAACGTGAGCGCGGAATTACCATTCTTGCCAAGAACGTTTCGGTAAAATATAAGGACACCAAGATCAATATCATTGACACACCAGGTCACGCCGATTTTGGCGGAGAAGTGGAACGTGTGATGAACATGGCCGACGGTGTTATTCTCCTGGTTGATGCCTTTGAAGGGCCGATGCCACAAACCCGTTTTGTACTGCAAAAAGCGATCGCTGCCGGAAAAAAAGCCATCCTGGTGATCAACAAGGTAGATAAACCAAATTGTCGCCCTGAAGAAGTGCACGACAACGTATTTGACCTGTTCTTTAACCTCGACGCCACTGAAGACCAGTTAAACTTCCCTACTGTTTACGGTTCGAGCAAACAAGGCTGGATGGGTCCTGATTATAAAACACCTACAACTGATGTTACCCACCTGCTGGATACCATCATCGAAAATATTCCAACCGCTCCTAAAAGAGAAGGTACCTTACAGATCCAGATCACTTCTCTCGATTACTCTTCGTTTATCGGGCGTATCGCTGTGGGCCGCATTTACCGTGGTGTGATCAAGGAAAACATGCCGGTTAGCGTTGTAAAACGTGATGGCAGGATCCAAAAATCAAGGATCAAAGAACTTTTTATTTTCGACGGACTGGGTAAGCTGAAAGTGACTGAAGCTGAAACCGGTGATATTTGCGCCTTTACAGGCATTGAAGGCTTTGAGATCGGCGATACCGTTGCTGACTTCGAAAATCCTGAAGGCATGCCCACCATGCACATCGACGAGCCAACAATGAGCATGTTGTTCACCATCAACAATTCTCCTTTCTTTGGTAAAGACGGTAAATATGTGACCTCACGTCACCTCCGTGACCGCCTCATGAAAGAACTCGAAAAGAATCTTGCCATGCGCGTAGAAGAAACAGGCTCTCCTGATTCTTACCTGGTGTTTGGTCGTGGGATTCTTCACCTTTCGGTATTGATTGAAACCATGCGCCGCGAAGGTTACGAATTACAACTCGGTCAACCGCAGGTAATTGTAAAAGAGATCGACGGTGTAAAATGTGAGCCAATAGAGGTACTCACTGTAGATGTACCGCAGGAATCGTCAAGTAAAGTGATTGACCTGGTAAGCCAGCGTAAAGGCAACCTGTTAATTATGGAGCCTAAAGGTGATTTGACCCATATTGAATTTGAGATCCCGTCGCGCGGTATCATTGGTCTGCGTAACAACGTATTAACCGCTACTGCCGGCGAAGCCATCATGGCGCACCGTTTTAAAGCGTATGAGCCATGGAAAGGGTCTATCCCTAACAGGATCGCGGGTGTTTTGATCAGCAAAGACAAAGGCAGCGCGGTGGCTTATTCTATAGATAAATTACAGGATCGCGGCAAATTCTTCATCGAAGCCGGAGAAGAAATTTACCCGGGCATGATCATCGGCGAACACATCCGTCCTGATGATTTAGTGGTAAATGTTTGTACAGAAAAACAATTGACGAACATGCGTGCCTCCGGTACTGACGAGAAGATGAGGATAGTTCCGAAAATAAAATTCAGTCTTGAAGAGGCCATGGAATACATCCAGGGCGATGAATATGTTGAGATCACACCAACCTTCATCCGTCTTCGTAAAATTTACCTCGAAGAAAACGAAAGAAAACGCATGAGCAAAAAACTCGAAGCGCAATAATCATTTACTCAGATCGAAAAAAGCCCAATCTGGAAAGATCGGGCTTTTTTTGCTCCCGACCATAATAAACATTTCCCTGTTCAAATCAATTTTTATCTTAACAAGAAAAAGCATGTCCAATATATAGCTTTATCCCAAGTTATTTAATTTTTTTATATGGCCCTAAAGAAAGCAAGCAAAACAAGTATCGGGGAACGCAAAATATTTGTACTCGACACCTCTGTTATAATTTACGACCACACGGCAATGAGAAATTTCGCCGAGCACGATGTGGTTATTCCAATTACCGTTTTAGAGGAGTTGGATAATTTTAAAAAGGGCAACGACAGCAAGAATTTTTCGGCGCGTGAATTTACGCGTTACATCGATAAACTCAGCGGCAAAAACACCCTGCAAAACTGGACCTCGATCAATGGGCCCACGCGTGGCAGTTTTAAAATTGAGATGCACAGCGCCTCCAAGATCAACGCCGAAAAGATCTTCGACGACCGCAAAGCCGACCACCGTATATTGAACACAGCGCTCTATACCGCCGAGTCTAATCCCGGCAGAAAGGTGATCCTTGTTACCAAAGACATCAACCTCCGCATTAAGGCAAAAAGCCTGAGTCTGCTTTCGGAAGATTACGAGACCGGTAAAATTAAGACCATTGACGAGCTCTACACCGGAAACAGTGAGAATGTAAAAGCTACGGCCGAACAAATCGCCACAATTTATAACAAGGGCAATTGCAGCTCGAAACCCATCATTAAAAAGAGCGAGGCGCTCGACAACCAGTACTATGTGTTGAAGAACGGTTCTCAAAGTGTACTGGCCCGCTATAACAAAGAGGAAGAAACCATGCAGCGCGTGATCAAAACCGCGGCCTATGGTGTGATCCCTAAAAATGCCGAGCAGGCCTTTGCGCTCGACGCGATAATGAATCCCGACATTAAACTGGTGAGTATTCAGGGAGTTGCCGGAACAGGCAAAACTCTATTGTCGCTGGCCGGCGCCCTCGAACAACGCAGAAACTACCACCAGATTTATCTGGCCAGGCCAATCGTACCCTTAAGCAATAAAGACATTGGTTACCTGCCCGGCGACGTGAACAGCAAACTCAACCCCTACATGGAGCCACTGTGGGATAATTTAAAATACATTAAAAGTCTGTTCAGCGAAAAAGACAAAGAGCACAAACAACTGAACGAGATGGTGGAAGCGCAAAAGCTGGTGGTATGTCCGTTGGCCTACATTCGCGGCCGGAGCCTGAGCAATGTTTTTTTTATTGTGGATGAAGCGCAGAACTTAACGCCACACGAAGTAAAAACTATTATTACCAGGGCGGGAGAAAATACAAAGATCATTTTTACGGGTGATATTCACCAGATCGATACCCCATACCTCGACGCGCAAAGTAACGGCCTCAGCTATATGATAGAGAAATTAAAAGGGCAAAAACTTTACGCGCACGTCACGCTTGAGAAAGGTGAACGCAGCGAGCTGGCTAACCTGGCGAACACGCTTTTGTAACCGGTTTTTCTTTACCACTAAGGCACTCAGAGCACTAAAAAAACACTAAGCGTACCAAAATTATACAAATTCTTAGTGATTCTCTGTGCACTCGGTGCCTTAGTGGTTGTCACTCCATTACCGCCTGATTTTTTAATGCCATGACTGCCAGCAGCAAACCAAGGTCATCAAAACTCTTTGGCATAGTGTATTTTTTAATTTTCACCTTTTCCAAAGCCTTGCCTGTAGCCTCGCCCATAGCAATTGCCTTTTGCGCGGGCGACCAGGTGTTTTTTTCAAAGTAAGACTCTACATTGCTTGGGCTGGTAAAAATGACCACATCAAAATCAGAAGAAATTTCACGGCTTTTGTTTAAAGTGGCATACACTTCAAGATTAATAACGCTGTCTCTTTTTACCATCTGCCATTGAATGCTTTGCATACTGCCGCGCGCGATAGGAAAAAGCACCGAGTTGCTGCCGGCTATGCTGCTGAACTGCTTACCAACCAGTTTAATGTCGGTACTCTGCCCGATAAAATTGGCGCGCTGACCGAAAGCCCGTAATTCAGCCGCCGTGGAAGAGCCCACGCAGCCAAACTTCACGGTTTTTTCGAGTTTGGGTTTTTGGTTGAAAAAATACCTTACCGCGTGTTTGCTGCTAAAAAAGATCCACTCTGTTCTTGGTAAAAATTTGATCTTGATTTCTTTGAACTCAATAAGGCTGGCGCCCTCAACAGTAAAGCCCAGTTTGCCAAGCGCCTGCTGCAGGTAATCGTCTTCTTTAAAATTCTTTGTAACAAATATTTTTTTGGGCTGTACTGACTGGATGTGATCAAACATCTCGTCGGTGAACCCGTCGGTATCGAGTGTTTCGAAATAAAACTGTTTGGGCTGTTTGTCCCAGCTCTCGGCCACGCTCACCCACACTTTAAAACGCAGGCGGTCTTCGTCGTCGACTTCAGTGTCGCAATAAGCGCCAAATGGCAAATGGCAGCCGCCGTCGAACATGGCCAGCAATTGCCGTTCGATATTTATTTTGATTAAAACATCCAGGTCGCTGATCTCGTCGATCACCTCCAGCAACTCATCATCATCTTCCCTGGTTTGCCAGGCCAAAACACCCTGAGCCGGCGCGGGAACAAACTCAGAAGTGCTGAGTTTCTGAACAGTAAACTCGTCGAGGTCTAACTCAAGTCGCTCCACTCCAGCGGTTGCGAGAAGGATGGCGTCATAATCCTGCTCTTTTAATTTTTTAACCCTGGTTGGCACGTTGCCACGCAGGTCTTTGATTTGAATATCAGGGCGAAAAGCCAGTAACTGCGATTTTCTTCTTGCTGAAGACGTGCCCACAACGGCGTTTTTTTTAAGACCGAATTTTAATTTATCGTCCACCGAATCATCCTTGATGATGAGCATATCAGAGGGGTCCTCCCTTTTGGATACGCCTGCTATCAAAAGCCCGTCGGGACTTGTGGTTGGAAGATCCTTGTGTGAATGCACCGCAAGGTCGATGGTTCGGTTCAACAGTTCATCTTCAAGCTCTTTGGTAAAAAAACCTTTCCCCTCAAGTTTATCAAAACTGGTGTTCCATTGCTGCGATTTGTCGCCTTCGGTGGCTATAATTTTTATTTCAACAGCGTGACCTTTTTCCTCAAGCAATTTCTTAGTATAATTTGCCTGCCAAAGGGCAAGATCGCTGCCCCGGGTTCCTATAATGATTTTTCTTTCCACGCGGCAAAGGTAAAATTTTAATCGAAAGTGCTCAAGTTTAAGGCTGTATTTTCATGAAGAAATCAATCAAAAAGCCCTGTGTGTGCTTGTGTTCACATTCATTAACACGCCGCTCTCTGCCCGCAATTGGCAGCAAAAACAAACCACACCTTGTTACAGTAACAACAGCATGCCCTGATTATCTATTCAATTTCCAGCCAGTTAAAAAAGGCGTCGCGTTTGCTCTTGGCCAGGGGAATTTTTTGGTCGTTGTTCATCACAATGCTGTCGGTGCTTTTAATGTACCTGGCCACTTTATGCAGGTTGATGATGTAGGAATGATGGATTCTCATAAACGGCTGGCCTTTGAGGCACAATATAGATTCAAATTCCTTCATGGTTTTGGATGTAAGAATTTCACGTGAATCGGGCAGGTAGATCCTGGTGTAATTCGACATGGATTCGAGGCAAATGATATCGTTGGTTTCAAGCGACTCGATGCCTGCTTTGGAATTAATAATGATTTTACTCCTTGAATTGCTTTTTATAACCGATAACAAATTATTATAATTGAAGCGGTTGTCGAAATTCTCATTCGACTTTATTTTTTCGGTGATGCGGCTAACCGCTTTGCTTAGGTCTTCATGATCGATGGGTTTGAGCAGATAGTCGACGGCATTGTTCTTCAACGCCTTTAAGGCATACTCCTGGTGAGCTGTTGTAAATACAAGGTTAAAATCTTTCCAGGTTAATTTCTCGAGCAATTCAAAACCGTTCATCTCGGGCATGTTAATGTCCAGGAACACAATATCGGGCTTAAAATTCTCTATCATTTCGATGCCTTCGGAGGCGTTTGTTGACTCGGCAATCACCTTGATGCCTTCAATAAACCTGTTGATAAGGATCTTAAGGGCGTCGATCCCTTTTTGTTCGTCATCAATGATTAGCGCTCTTATAAGCATATGTTATTTATTAAGAATTGGTAAAATAATTCTCACGATGGTGCCTGCGTCGCCCGCCTTGTCCTGTATTAGGAGGCTGCAATTTAAGCCGTGGATCTTGTTAAACAATTTTAGTCTTTGTTCCACAAAACTGATGCCCAGTGATTTTTTCTCGAGGTTGTAATCCTCGTTCTTCTTTCTTCCTATGCCATTGTCCTCAATGATGCATTCCACATAATCTACGTCGTGCATAAAAAAGGAAATGTCGATTGTTTTTGTTCCCTGCTTCTTAAGCAGCCCATGCCAGATGGCGTTTTCTATGAAGGGTTGTAGCATCATGATAGGGATCTTGATCGCTGAAGGTTTAACCCCGGGATCAACATGGATGGTGTGAACAATGTTTTCCTCAAAGCGCAGATCCTCTATTTCGAGATATTTTTGCAAAAGATCGATCTCCATTTCAAGTGGAATGCTGTCTGACATGTTATTTTCAAGGATCTTACGCATGAGTTTCGAAAATTTAACGAGGTAGTGATTGGCCCGGTCGTTTTCATTTTTCAGAATAAAATTCTGCAAAGCGTTTAAAGAATTAAAAACAAAATGTGGATTCATCAGGGCCCTGTTCACCCTGAGTTCGGTTTCCAGGATAATGTTGTACAATTCAAGCCGTTGCTTCTCCTTGTGGAGGGTGACCGTGAGCCTGTGTTTTGCGAAAAAGTAAATGCATAACACTATAAAACCAAAACCTATGGCAATTAAGACCCAGTTAAAGATCATTTTGCCTTTATTTGGATTGGGGGCATTGTACAACTCAAGCACATCGTCAGCATTGAGAACATGATCGTAAAACTCTATGTCATCGGCCGACATGTATGAGGAACGGTTGTTCTTTTTATTTGCGCTTACACCAACCAATACCGAGTCGGTGCTCACAAATTTTGTAATAAAATTCTTGGGTAATTTGTTTTCAAGTTTGCCATCACAATAAAACGAAAGAAATTCATTATCCCAGGTCAATACGAGGTGGTGCCACTCAAAAAGCTCGAAGTCTCCCACGCTGGTGATGCTCACCTGCATCGAAGAATCCTTCGAACATCCCGCCGTAATTATATTCTGCTCAGGGATATAATTGATGCCATAAGATTCGAAAAAATCATTCTTGTTTGAATTTTTGGTCAGAATAATGGGATTCACAGTGTAGCCCGTTCCAGCCCACATCTCTCCCTGCAATTTGATCCAAATGGAAATACTTCCGATTACCGGCTTTATGGCCGGATAATTTCCGAGGTTAATGTAGCTGAAGGGGCTGCCATGCAAAAAAACCGCGCTGTTCTCGTTGTTGAACCGGTCAACCGTGAAGTTAGTACCTACCAGTTTTACCCTGCGCTGGCTTACCTCGTCGTAATTTTTAAGGTTATTAAATGAAAACCGGGCCGTGGGCCCTTTTTTCTCCTGCGATTTCATGGCGGTTCCCAGCAGGAGGAACAAGGCAAAAAGGTATACTCCCCGATATTTTAAAGCCATTTTACCTGAAAATGTTTGTTAAGGCAATGGCAATATAAATATTTTAATTTCAATTATTGCCCGTTCAGATATGTATTTGCTCAATGAACGCTACCAGATATATAACTGAAGAGTTAAACCGTCCACTCAGTCTGCAAAAGATCAACTTCAGGCATTAACTGGTCGTTTTTTATATGTGGAATATTTATATGGAATTGCTGAATATGCGGGCGTCTTAGTTTTTATTTTCTAATCTTTGTGGGGCATGATCAAACATTTACCATTTGCCTTTCTTTTATTTGTTTCTGTTTTATTACCTGGCCAAACCACCGATGGCCTGGTTGCCGACTATACTTTTAATAGTGGCAACGCTGTTGATGAGGCGGGCAAAAATGACGGTAAAATTGTGGGCGCGGCACTCGTGAAGGATAGATTTGGCAATCCAAGATCGGCCTATTACCTGCAGGGCAATTACAACAGCTACATCAACCTGGGCACCAGCAGCACATTAAAGCCGGTTAAGGCTACTATTTCGCTCTGGGTAAATATCGACCGGGGTGTACACAAGGGTCAAGGCGTGCCCTATAATCCCATTATCATCACCAAAAGTCACGGCGGAAACGATTTTTATGAAGGCTATTTCATGGGTTTCGAGAAAGAAACATTCATACTCAATTGCGCATCGGCCACCGACGAAGCACAGGGAGTTACCGTTACCGGCACAGAGCCCTTGTCGCTGAACAACTGGCATCACCTTGTTATGTGTTACAACGACGAATACATGTGGTTATATGTTGACGGGCTTTTGCAAAACGACAATAAACCCATGGTCAAAAATTTCAGGACACAATTCCTTGAAACGGACTCTGTGGTGGTAGGAAACATGGCCAACATTAAAAACAAACGCTGTATGAGCGGCTGCGTTGACGATATCAGGATCTATAACAGGGTATTGTCCCTCGACGAAGTTTATGAATTGTACAAGGCGCCCGACCCGAACAAAAACCGCATCTATTGGCTGTGGTTCGCGAGATGCATAGGGCTTATTCTTATTGTTACCGTTATCGTGATACTGATCACAAAGCGCTACAGGCAGGCGCTGGCCAATGAAAAAGAGAAGAACCGGGTGAGCATGCGGTTAATTGACCTGGAAACCAAAGCCATCAGGACGCAGATGAACCCGCATTTTATGTTCAATTCATTAAACACACTGCAGCGCTTTATTCTGGAGGAAGACATCAAAGGCGCGCACTCTTACCTGGCAAAATTCTCGAAACTGTTACGCAAAATTCTTGAAAGCAGCACTGCTGAATCGGTTTCACTAGCCGAAGAAATTGAAATACTTAACAGCTACCTGGAAATAGAAAAATTACGATTCAGCGATTCGTTTGAATACCAGATCACATGTATAGTTCCCGATCCCGGAAATTTTTATATACCTTTTCTTTTGGTTCAGCCCTTCGTTGAAAACGCGATCTGGCACGGCCTGCTTCCTATGAAAGGCAACCGTCAGCTGAGCATCGATTTTTCAATGTGGGCACCAGGCATGATCCTTTGCGTGGTAGAAGATAATGGTGTAGGAAGAGAATACAGTGCCGGCCAGAAAGATCCGCTGAAGAAAAAATCGCTGGCGCTTGAGTTCATTAAACAACGCCTCGAACTGCTTGAAAAATCGACTGGCGCCACCTGCTCTTACAAAATAACTGATAAAATAAATCCCGACGGAAGTGCTGGTGGGACCAGGGTAGAAATCACTATTCCAAAATTAAACTGATCATGATCCACGCTGTTCTTATAGACGACGAATACAACGGTTTGAAAAGCCTTGAACTTTTAATTGAGAAATTTGTGGCCGATGTGAAGGTAGTCGCTTCCACCATTGATCCGTTAAAAGGTGTGGAGCTTATCAATAACTACCGGCCAGATATAGTTTTCCTCGACATCAATATGCCCAACCTGAACGGTTTTGAATTGCTTAAAAAACTGGAGTTCAGTGCCTTTCACCTCATCTTCACCACGGCACACCGCGAATACGCGCTCAAAGCCATCAAAGAAAGCGCCACAGATTATCTGTTAAAACCCATCGACGCGACGGACCTTAACCTGGCGGTAGAAAAGGTAAAACAAAAAATATCTGAAAAACAAAAGCAGCCCGACGCTTTGGATATTTTAAAACACATTTACGAGATCCAGGACACCAGGGTGTCGCTTCCTACCAAAACCGCGATTGAATATGTTTCTCCCAACGACATTGTGTACATAGAAGCCTTCAGCAATTACGCGGTGGTTTTTCTCAGAAACGGAAAAGAGTTTACGGTATATAAAGCATTGAAAGACTACGAGCAACAATTGTGTAAAAATGAGTTGGCTTTTATCCGCATCCACAATTCATACATTATCAATGTTAATTACGTAACCCGTTACCTGAAGGACGACGGAGGTTACGCGGTGATCCAGTCCAGAAAATCCATTCCCATTTCAAAAAACAAAAAAGAGGCTTTTTTAAAGCTGATTAATTTCAGGCATTGAGGGGTACCCAGCCGTTTGTATTCGTCTTCAATCCTATCGTTGCATTTGCTGCAACGGTAGTACATTAAATTTATTGTGTTCTCCTCTGACACAAATTCTGAAATCGACGGATTAAATTTCTACGCTAAAAAACCGGCCAGTTATTAAATGCTTTTAAGGATTGACACTACTCACTTTTTTTCTCCGCGATGATTGAACTTACTTCGGTATCGATTATAATCAAAATTGGCAAGAGTAATTTTTATCTCAGTGTCAAATACTAAAGCGGAATAATCCGAACAAACGCTTAAAACAAAAGTAAGAGCAATTAAAAACTAAAATCATGAAACAAAGAAATCTTATTTGTAGTTTTTTATTCTTAATAGGATTAAACTACGCGTTTTGTCAGACGAATAAACAAATTCCTACTACCGGGATTAAAGAAAAAATCGAATTTTCCATCCTCGAAAATGGCGGGCCGTCATGGGTTTACAAAATATCCAACTTAGAGGCATCACAGATAGAAATTCAGATAAGAAACTCTGAAGATAAAATTTTACGATCTGAAAAATTGACTATTGAAGATGGTTACATTTCAAAATTAAATGTTGTCAATACACCAGGTCAAAACTTCTTCATAGTGATACTAAGGGGTGAAAAGGAACTTTACAGAAAGAACTTCATTAAATAAACAAACATCAAATTATTATACAATGAAAAAAATTAAACTATATATATTTCTGCTCTTTGCAGCATGGAGTTCTATCTCGTCTCAAAATAATACGACACCCTGTACCGCGCAACAAATATTTTGCGCTAATGAGTTCATTACAGCAGTTCCTACCGGAAATTTTTTCTCAACAAATTTCAACTTTTGCGCGAACCTGTATAATGCGCCCACATTATTTTACAAAGTAACTATTACAAGTCCTGGAATATTTACATTTTTAATCAGGCCCGGGACAGACTTAAATAATAACGGCGTAGTAGATTCTCCCGGAGAAATCGCACCGACAGATTATGATTGGGCGATATGGAAAAATGCTGATTGTCATAATATTACTACAACAATTCCCGACAGGTTATCGTTTGATGCTCCAGCGCCTTATATCACTGGAATGAGCACAACGGAAGCACCAGCAGATATTTGTGAAACCCAAAATAGTGGTAATGGGTTGTTAAGCGGAATAAGTGTACTTGCCGGAGAACAAATTATTATAGCAGTTAATTACTTTAGCCAGAGCGGCAGTCCGTTCCAGTTGGTCTTAGGTGGCATACATGGGGGAGGAGGAACAGCAGGTTATGCTAGTGCACATTATGATCTCGCTGACGAAAACGGCGTTATCAAAAATGAGTTTTGTGTGGGCGAAGATGTTTTTCTGAACGGGTTTGGTGCAATAACAAACGATTGCAAAATTGAACTCTTACCGGCACCAGGAAATGACACACCTCTTGCTTTCTTTGATAATCAAACCACTCCCTTAAATGGTATTAACCTGACAGCTATTTTCTCCAATTTTCCGTTTCAATTGAACACCAGCTATAGAATAAGGTTAAAAGTGAACGGTCTGTGCGGATGCTATTCGCGTGAACTGAATTTTCTTTTCAAATGCTGTGATAAAAGTACCGATGCATCGTTTAGTTTAATCGGTTCGGGTAGCCCAAAATTAAAAGGAACAAGCTGGATGCATGGAGCTCATAGTTGGGAAGTGCATAATATTTCTCCAGGCAGCGGAAGCATAGACCCTGCCAAGATCCTTTTTGAAACTCCCACACTTGTAATGGAAACAGGCGGGCCATGTTATTATATAAAGCACACAATAACAAATGTTTGCGGTTCTGGTTGCTCCTCCCAACGTTTTTGCAAATTTGGTTGCGAAGAAAAAGAGTGTAATCTGTCCAGCCCGGAAAATTTAGCACTGAACGGAGATCAGTTGACCTGGAACGCTATACCCGGCGTGGGTTATATCATTGAAATTATCATCAATGGATGTTGTGCGACTCCTGGCGGTAGCGGACCAATCTCGTCAAGTCAACTACATACTTTTAATACGAGTACCAGTCCCTTCCAAATTGACCTTAATGCATTGGGTAGTATCGAAGATGCCGGTCCAGGCGAGTTACTGATCCAATGTTACGAGGTCAGGGTGTATGCTGTATGTCCGGATGGCGGGAGATCTATCGCGGCAGAGCTCCCCTGTGTCATGGTCGGCGGTAACAGACAGTCATTCACAAATGCAACCAAAAAAACTGAAAGTACCAATAGTACAAACCTAACCTTGTCTCCTAATCCGGCAACATCGGTTGTATTAATCGAACTTAATTGTAATAAAGACCTTGAGATTGATGTCAGCATCGTTAACAATATCGGAAAGCTTGTCAAATCTTTTGAAAATATTAAAACATCTGAAAAAAAATCAAGTTTAAAGTTAAATACCGAATCATTTTCAAAAGGGGTTTACCTTGTTAAGGTGTTGACTTCCGATCATCAGATCTTTACTAAAAAATTAATCATAGAATAAAATCAGAAATCATGAAAAGCTTATTAAAATTTATTTTAGCTACATTTCTATTACTTGGATGCGGGCACTCATTCTGTCAGCTGTCGATAGATTTGGGAACTGGTGTTAGTAATACTCCTCCACATTCCTTGCTACCCATAAATTCAGCTGTTAATCCTTACAATTCTGTAGATGACACCTGGACATATGGCTTTATACAAGCGACTCCAAACCTCCTGCTTGATCCGAACATGGCGCAGCCAACTTCGTTTTTTCCGGTGGGTATTGGAAACGGAATTCAGGACATGACAGATCCTTGCGGGCAATTCCAGCCCTCATCCTCTCCACATGATCCTAGCGGGGGTGCCAGGTGGATCTCACCATACTTGAATCCAAATGGAGAACATGCCTACAACGCAGTTTTTGGTTATTATTTTTATAAAATGACCTTCAATACCTCTTTTTGTTCCCTTAATTTACAAGAATGTAACGCTCCCGTGCAATCATTTAAAGCTGCTACTTTTAAGTTCGATTATATTGGGTATGATGATACTTTTCATTATCTCTGGGTCAACGGGCAACTCATTTCTCCATTTCCATATGGAAGTAGCTGGGGTATTGGTTCGGTTACCAATGTCGAAGTTTCAATTCCTCCATCCTACATAAATTCAGGACAAAATGTTATAATGATAATGATTGGTAACAATGCTTGCGGGCCTGGTAACCCCTACAATACAAAATCTTATACGGGCCTGGAAATAAATGGAGAACTGCAACTTGATTACTGGACCCTAACAGATAAAGATGGTAATGAAAAAAGCGAGTTTTGCATTGGCGAGGACATTCTGATTGAGGGCGGCAATATCAATACAAATAATTACACTTTAGAATTGTTTGATGTAGGTGGCAATACCCCATTGTCCTCAATTCAAAATTTGAGAGAATCGGCCAACCTTATCAACTTAACAAACCTCTTTCAGAATTCAACAAGCCCCTTCGTATTTCAACCTAACCATCCATATACTGTTAAAATCACGGCTACTACCCCGTGCGGACAGGTTAAATTCGAAAAAGATTTTAAATACGTCTGCTGTGACAAAAGCCTCGACGCCTCATTTAATTTAACCACATCTAATGGGAATACATTGTTGGGAAACTCTGGTAAAGGAACGCATCTCTGGAATGTATACAAAAGTCCAAACGTTAATACCGGGCCGTATAGTGCAGTTGGAACATTTAATAGTTCAAATTTTTCAATGCCATTGACACCCGGCTATCAATTCTGCTATTATGTGACACATCAATTGACGAATGTTTGCGGATCGTCTTGCCAAGGTCAAAGTATCTGCAACTTAGCCTGTGAAGATGGAGAATGTATCTTAGACAAACCAAAGAATTTAAATCAAAATCAAAGTGGCTTGTTGACATGGGATGCGGTACCTGGTGCCAGCGTAAACTATATTATTGAGATTAATGTAAATGATCCATCTTGTCCTTGCTACCACGGTGGATCTGGAGGAAGTAGCATTTCAGCACCTCAGATCATCCATGTCGATAACAATTCCTACCAATTAAGCCCGGCCGATTTTAGCGGTCTTAATGATGGAATTCCATTTTGCTATTCTTGGAGAGTTTATGCAATTTGTAAAGATGGTTCCCGGTCAATTGGTTCTGCACCGAAATGTTCAAATTAAATTGGTTTGGACATTAAAACTTAAAAGCCCCTTCTCCAATCAGAGAAGGGGCTTTTCACTTATAAAAATCTTAGTCTAATTTTTTTCCAGAAAAATTTCTTAAACGCTACTAATAGCCACAGCGTTATATTTTTTTCCACGTACAAAAGCATTTTCTCCGGCACTTCTTTGCCCTGCTGATCGAGCATGTTTATTTCACGGGCAAAAACCTCATTCACTGCCAAGATCTTTAATAGCCTTTACCTGTTTGCGAGCTTCTCCAAACGCGAGCTCCACCTGGCGCTGCTGGCACAATAAATTAAACTGAGCAGTTTTTGCCCTGATTATTTCTTCGCACTTTACAATTTCATTTTTGTGCAATTGCAAATTGGCCGGGGCCTCAAGAGATTTGATATCCTCAGCCCGTTTTCAGAATTCTTACTTTCCATTAACTCGTCACGGTTAAAACCCACAAATAAAAAAATATTATATTCAGGCATTTTTTACACTTTGAAGAATGCAAATATGAAATCAAAAATTATCTGTGGGTTGGTTACACTTCTTTGGCTTCTCTCCTGGAATATTATAGCGCAAAGCCCAATCTCCAGGGAAGGACGAATTGTTGACTCATTGAAGAAAGAACTGCGCATTGCAAAAGAGGATTCAACAAAAATAAAGTTGCGTTACGAAATTGGCGACCATGGCTCGGTGCTACGTGTGGGTTATTGGGATAGTCTGGCGAAGGATGCACATATTCATCATGTGTACTTAACCGAATGTTGGGCACTGAATAACGTGGCATTTGTGTCCCATTTAAATGGCGACACTTCCAGGTTTATTGGCTACCAGGAAAAAAGTATAAAAATAGCGGAAGAAAATAATTACAAATCAACGCAACTAAACCTGCTGTTAAATTATGGAAATTTCTGTATCCTGAATTTAAAATTAAGAAAAGGATTAAGCATTGCTTATAAGGGATTAAAGCTTGCCGAGGAGCTAAAAGACAAAGACGCGATAGCAAATTTCAACGGCTTGCTTGGCCTGGCATACTGGACTACCGGTGATTACAACAAAGCGCTTACGAAACGTCTCGAGAGTCTAAAGCTTAAGACCGAATTGAATGACAGTGTGAGTATTTGTACAGCCTTAATCAACCTTGGCGATACTTATGAGATGCTTAACGATTTACCTAACGCTGGCAGATGTTACATGGAAAGTATCAGGTTTTTTCCTCAACAAAGTAAGGGTCACATAGCATGCATGGTGTACAGCGCGGTGGGGGCGGGCTACAAAATGAAGCGTCAATATGATTCAGCCGCATTCTTCCTTGAAAAAGCATATAAAATTGCTGAATCAAACAATCTTAAAAAAGGTATGCTTGGCTCATTGGTACAAATCGCAGACAACAATTACCTGATGGGCAAAAACAGCGAAGCAAAAACACAAGCGGCAGAAGCTCTTAAATTGTGTAGAAGCATAAATTTTATAGCGCAAATACCGGTAGCAGCGCTAACTCTTAAAAAAATATTACTTAAAGACAAAAATTACAAAGAAGCGCTTGAGGCATATGAAATTCACGTAACGACTAAAGACAGCATCGCCAACGAAAAAAACCGCAAGCTCGCCTCCGAAAACGAATTTGACTATGAATTCGAGAAAAAAGAGAATGAAAATAAATTGCTTGTTCAGCAAAACCAGATCCAGGCCCTGGAATTGCGCCAAAACAACTATTTCCTTTTGGGTATGGGCGTGCTGGTATTGCTTGTATTAGTTATAGCCTATCTCTTCATCAGGCAAAATAAAATTAAAACCGAACAGCAAAGTTCACAACTGGAACAAAAACTATTGCGCTCGCAAATGAACCCGCATTTTATTTTCAATTCTTTGCAGGCAATTCAGAATTTTATTTTGAAACACGATGAGAAGGAAGCTGTCCGGTACTTAAGCTCCTTCGCTTCGGTAACGCGTAATGTGTTGGAAAATTCGAGGATGGAGTTCATTCCACTAAAAAAGGAAATTACTTTGCTTGAAAATTATTTACAGCTGCAAAAATTACGCTTTAAAAACCGTTTTGATTATGAAATACATGTGGACGAAACGATTGACATTGAAAACACAACAATTCCCCCAATGCTCGCTCAGCCTTTTATAGAAAACGCCGTAGAACATGGATTTCACGATCTTAAAGGACAGGGAAGAATAACGGTTTCGTATACAATCGGGAAAAATGAATTGCTCATGGAAATTGTCGACAACGGTATCGGGATGAAGGAGGGTTACGCGCAGAGCAAACAACACCAATCACTTGCTTTGGAAATTACCAAAGAGAGAGTGGCATTAATGAATAAAAAAGCGAAACAAAAAGTGTTATTTACGATCGGAGAAGCTTTCCCCTTGCAGGAAGAACAAAAAGGTGTAAAGGTCAGCTTTTCACTCCCGCTTACGCCTCAGTAATTTTATGTCCTATAACGTTTTAAATTATTTATCTTTTATCCCCTTCACAAATAACGTGGTTTCTACAGAGATTGCACGACAAAAAAATTAATTTACCTGGCGCAGGATTATTTATAATTCATAAATTGCGACAAAATTCAGGGCTTTATGCTAAAAGTAATAGTGGTTGACGACGAAGAAAATGTAAGAGAAGCCTTAGGTCAACTGCTTGAAAGCCATCCGGAGGTTACGGTCTGCGCTTCGTGTGCTTCGCTTTCCTCCGCGGTTACAGCTATTAAACAATATCATCCCGATATTTTATTGCTTGATATCGAAATAGGAAAGGAAAACGGCTTCGATATTTTTAAGCACTTTCCTCAACCTGATTTCCGGGTCATATTTATAACGGCCTACCAGCAATATGCATTGCAGGCCTTCCGTTTTTCTGCCCTGGATTATTTACTGAAACCCGTTGATCCGGATCTGCTTGCCGATGCTCTTAAAAAAGCAACCGATGTGATTGACAAGGAAAAAATTACTACCAAGATCGACTCTTTCCTGCACAATATCAATGACCTTTCTAAAGACACAAAAAAAATTGTGTTAAAGACAGCTGAAACCATTCACCTGGTGCACCTGCGTGATATTATGTATTGCGAAGCTGACCGGAGTTATACCAATTTTTACCTCGCCGACAAAAGCCGCATCATGGTGTCGACCACCCTGGGTGATTACGAAGAGTTATTCAATGATTACGGGTTTTTTCGTATCCACCAGTCTTTCCTGCTGAACCTGAGTTATTTTAAACGCTTTGAAAAAGGTGATGGAGGAAAAGTCATTCTCACAAACAATTCAGCATTGCCCGTTGCCACGCGCAAAAAAGATCAATTCCTTCAGCGCCTGGCGTCTCTTTAACAAAACACTTGTTGTTTTTAACCCGGCGTATGGCAAATAAAAGCAGGCGGCTGGCGGTTTCATTTATTTTCCTCTTTGATCGGAATTAATTTAGCTTTTGGGCCACCGACAAGGTCTGGTCCGAAAGCGAAAACCGAAAAGCTTAAACAGAGTAGGTAAACAATAAAAATCAAGATCATGAAAAAAAATCTAATTTTAGGGAGTCTCATTGCGTTTGCAAGCATCGGACAATCACAAAATACGGTGCCAAACGGTTCCGGTAGTGGCAATGTTGGAATTGGCACAACTTCCCCGGGACTTGAACTCGACGTTGTAACAGCATCTTCAAGCGGTGGAATTCGCCTGACTCAAACTACCTATGGATCTGCGGCATTTTACTTAAGGAACAACACTTCCGGTGGAAAAAACTGGGGGTTTTTATCTTTGGGCCAGGGTGATACGCCAGATCCGGGAGATTTCGGCATCTGGGACATGTCAGCCGGAAATCGTCTTTTTATCAGCGGCGGTGGTGGTAATACTCCGGCAGGTTTCGTTGGAATTGGAACAACGATCCCGCAGGCGAAGTTACACGCTTCCGGTACTACAGTAGGAGCCCGGGGCGATGCAAACGCTTCAACATGCACTGGAGTAGCAGGTAATGGAACTGGAATTTCAAGCGCCTCAGGCGGGGCAGTTGGTATAGCCGGCAGGGCCACAGGGGCTCAGGTCAACACGGGTGGCTATTTTGTATCAACAGGTGGCTCATCTGGCGTAGCCTCTTACGGCGTAGTAGCTGAAATTTATTATCCAAATAATGGCGGTGTAAATTACGGCATTTACTCAACCGTTGGTGGTAACAGCGGAGGAAGTAGTTATAACACATTAGCTATGGCGGGATATTTTAATGGTGATGTTGTCACCACCTCAAGTCAATACTATACTTCAGATAAAAGAATGAAAAAGGATATAATTAATATTGACAACTCCCTCAGTATTATTAACAAGCTACGTCCTGTAACCTATAATTTTGATACAAAATCCAATCCTTACATGGCTTTACCAGTCGAAAAGCAATATGGCTTTATTTCCCAGGAAATAAAAGAAATTCTGCCGGAACTTACCAAAACAGTAATTCATCCTGCTAAAATAGGTGAAGATGGAAAAGAGGTAAGTCCACAAAAAGAATTTTTAGGTCTTAACTATAATGGATTTATCGCTATCCTGACAAAAGGCATACAGGAACAGCAAAAACAAATCGACGAACAAAAACTGCTAATTGCAAATCTAAACGATAGGCTTAATGCAAAAACCGCGGGTGTTACGGGCATTAACGAAATAAAAGTTGCCGATGGTTTTGCTATGGATCAAAACGTTCCAAATCCGTTCACTCATGAAACTGTTGTTAAATACACCCTGCCATCAACTACTTCAAACGCGTTTTTGGCCGTGTATGATTTAACAGGCAAACAGCTAACATCCTTCCCGATCCTTGATCTGGGCTCATCAGCAATCACGCTCACTTCAGAAAAGCTTGCAGCCGGCATCTATATTTATTCGATTGTTGC
Organism: Bacteroidota bacterium; assembly: GCA_040386615.1. Classification (GTDB taxonomy): domain Bacteria; phylum Bacteroidota; class Bacteroidia; order B-17B0; family Aurantibacillaceae; genus Aurantibacillus. The sequence continues at coordinate 201,002 of JAZKFC010000012.1, read as the reverse complement.
CGATGGAAAAATTGTGGATTCAAAAAGAATGATTGTATCCGAAAAATAATTTTACAATCTAAAAAGCCCTTCTCAATTGAGAGGGGCTTTTTATTTATCCAAATCCTACCAATGGAAAAATCTATGTAGATCGCCTGGGTGAAAATCTGGTTTCAGTCTTTGATATTACAGGCAGAGCAATACCCTTCACAAAAAAACAGGTGAATGAAAATACTTCAGAAATAATAGTAGGTAACGATGGGTCGGGGTTTTACTTTTTAAAGATACTGGATGCCAGTAGCTGCATTCAAACGACAAAAATCGCTATTGTGAAATAAGGAATTCTCTCTTATTGGCTTTTGGAGGATAAAAAAACTTCCTTCGCCGTTTTTATCGCCACAGCGTTATACTTTTTTTCCATATACAAAAGCACTTTTTCAAGCACCTCTTTGCCCTGCTGATCGAGCATGTTTATTTCACGGGCAAAAACCTCATTCACTGCCAGGTCTTTAATGGCCTTTACCTGTTTGGGCACTTCGCCAAACGCGAGCTCCACCTGGCGCTGCTGGTACAATAAATTAAACTGAGCAGTTTTGGCCCTGATCATTTCTTCGCACTTTACAATTTCATTTTTGCGCAGTTGCAAATTGGCCTCTGCCTGGGCCTTTAGTGAATTAATATCTATATAATGCACCTGCCTGTCTGACGAAACATCCTCAGTTACATTAGCAGGCAGAGCCAGATCGATGATGACCTTCCTCGAACTTTCGTTTCTTTTTAAAACCGAATAAATTTCGCCGTTAATTACAGGCTCTGAACTGCCGGTGCACACAAAAAGTACATCAAACCCCTTGTCGTAATTCTTAAGCGCGTTTAATTCAAAAGCATCACCGCTTAAAAGTGCCGCTAATTTTTGTGCGTTCCCGAGCGTGCGGTTAAAAACGGTAAAGTTGGCAAACTGGTGTTTTTTAAGGTAACTGGCCAATACGGTATTGGTTTCGCCGCTGCCCACAAATAAAATGCGTGCGTCGTTTTTTATGCCCAGGCCGCGCAGCTGGCGGTAAGCCAACGACGCTACCGACACGGGATTTTTCGCGATATCTGTATTGGTATAAATGTCTTTAGCAGTTTCTATGGTCTGCCTGGTAAGCAGCCTGATAAAATCGCCGGTCAGGCCCAGTGAGTTACAAAATTCATACGCTTTTCTAACCTGGGTAATGATCTCGCGTTCGCCAACAACCAGCGATTCAAGCGAGGAGGCCACTTTTAAAATATGCTCTACTGCTTCGTCGCCTACATACACTTCAGCGGTATCAGACAGGGCCCGGGCTTCAAAATTATTCAGTGCACCGTTCAGGTAAAGCGCTATCTCTTTAACAAGGGTTCTGGTAATATCCGCCTGGCTCACCACAAATAATTCTATGCGGTTGCAGGTGCTCAGGAACATTAATTCGGTAAAATCAAAGTGTTTTTTCA
>JAZKFC010000012.1:198506-199537 GCA_040386615.1 Bacteroidota bacterium | reverse complement strand
CTAAAAGCTCAGATTGAGATTCGTGGGAAAGGTGAAGTTTACCTATTAATTCAAAAGGAAGACTTTTGTGTGTAAACGCTATGACCTTAAAAGAGTTCAATTTTATACCACAAAGATGGTATATAAAGGCCTTTAAATTGTCATAAAATTGTCATTTAACCCCAAAATACGTGGTTAAATACCTGATTTTAATCATCTGTTGGCTCAGGTGCCGACATAGGTTTGGCCTTTTTTGCCTTTATGCTGTTGGGCCACAGGATGTTGATGAGTTCGTTGTGAACTGTCAAAAGGGTTTTGCTCATGCCGTTGGCGATGGTAATATTGTCGTGTGAATTGTTTTTCCAGCTTTTAACTACTTCTTCATGTGAGCCATCGCTTAACAAAACGTAAAAATGGATGACCTTGCCTTTTCTTACCTCGGCCTTACCATTATTGCAAACCGCTTTGGAACCCTGCCTGGTGGTAATGATCACATCTTCGTAAATACCGTCTTTGATCTCGTCGGCCCCTCTGTCTTCAAATTTCGCGGCCCATTTATTATAACAATTCAGTTCTACCTGCTTCTCCTGGGCCAGAGAAACAAACGAAAACAGTATGGCAAAAATGGTAGCTAGCTTTTTCATCTTTTTTGATTATCCAGCCAAACCTACAAAAAAAATTTAAATAATTATTAAGCATCGCCAAAATTAAATGGTTAATTTGCAAGGACATGCACAACTTTCTGATGGGATTTTCCTTATTCTTTTCTAGGGAAAGCAAAGTACCACGTAACACAACGTAAAATATTTTTAAGAGCTTGGCCCTTGCTTTGTATATCGTTGCCTTAATTTGTACTATGCTGGTAAAAACATTCGGATACGCAGTTCAGGGCATCAGTGCCACAAAAGTAACTGTTGAGGTGAGTGTTGGCATTGGTCTCAATTTTTACATGGTCGGCCTGCCCGACAACGCGGTAAAAGAAAGCCAACACAGGATCCACACAGCATTAAAACAGCACGGCTATAAAGTACCGGGCAAACAAATCACTGTGA
>JAZKFC010000012.1:111806-198496 GCA_040386615.1 Bacteroidota bacterium | reverse complement strand
CCTGCCGATATCAGGAAAGAGGGCTCCGCCTACGATCTTACTATCGCGTTGGGCATTCTTGCCGCCAGCGAACAGGTGCCCGATACCAAAATGGGCGATTATGTTGTAATGGGAGAACTGGCGCTTGACGGGGAACTCAGGGCCATCAAAGGCGCTCTGCCCATTGCTTTAAAAACAAAACTCGAAGGTTTCAAAGGTCTCATCCTGCCCGAACAAAATGCGCCGGAAGCGGCAGTCGTAGCAGGACTGGAAGTTCTGTACGCCAACAACATCGCTCAGGTGATCGATTTCTTCAATGACACAGCCCCTCTGCCAAGGGCCGAAATTAATCTTGAAGAGGCTTTTTCAAATAAGACCAACGTTGCCGAATTTGATTTTTCAGACGTTAAAGGTCAGGAGAACATTAAACGTGCGTTGGAGATAGCAGCTGCCGGCGGTCACAATGCTATTCTGATTGGGCCGCCCGGTGCGGGCAAGACAATGCTCAGCAAAAGATTACCAAGCATACTGCCTCCGCTCACCATCGACGAGGCGCTCGAAACCACCAAGATTCACAGCGTTGCCGGAAGAACAGGCAAAAGCGACGGCCTGGTCACACAACGTCCCTTCAGGAGTCCGCACCATACCATCAGCGATATTGCGCTTGTTGGCGGCGGAAACAATCCGCAACCAGGCGAAATAAGTTTAGCGCACAACGGTGTTTTATTTTTGGATGAATTGCCTGAATTTAAACGCACGGTTTTGGAAGTACTCAGGCAACCGATAGAAGACCGCTCCATCACTATCAGCCGGGCAAAGTTCAGTGTTGAATATCCCGCGGGTTTTATGTTGATCGCCAGCATGAATCCTTGTCCCTGCGGGTATTACAACCACCCCGAAAAAGAATGCGTTTGCGCGCCGGGCATCGTTCAGAAATATCTTAACAAAATCAGCGGTCCGTTATTAGACAGAATAGACCTGCACATTGAAGTAACCCCGGTACCCTTTAATGAATTAAGCAGGGCGCAAGTCTCCGAGTCCAGCAAAGACATCCGTCAAAGGGTCATCAAAACAAGATTGATACAGGGTGACCGTTATAAAAACGAAAAACAAATTCACTGCAACGCGCAAATGAAAACCGGACATCTTAAAGAACATTGTCAGTTAACAGAAGCGGGAAATGTATTGTTGCAGAACGCTATGGAGAAACTGGGACTAAGTGCGAGGGCTTATGACCGCATCTTAAAAGTGGCGCGGACCATCGCCGATCTTGAGGCATCAGACAATATTGAAACCCATCACCTTGCAGAGGCTATTCAGTACAGGAGCCTTGACCGTGATGGTTGGGCGGGGTGAAAATAATCTTCTGCTCCAAAAAAAATCGCAGCTATATTCTCAGAACGATACTTCGTCTAAAAATTTTAGGCCTGGGCAATAGATTTTAAAATCTTATTTGTAGATTTAAGTTGTTAAATAAAGATCTTGTTTTTTGCTGTTTTGCGCGCCTGAACCATCTATTGAGGGCATTGGGAAGCCAATAGTTTTAAACGATCAAAAAATAAATTAAGATGGGAAGATTATAGGGATGCGCTTAAAATGGATTTATACATACCTGGTCTTCATTTTCTTTTGTTTTGATACAACGGCGCAAAAAGCAGGTCAGATTTTTTTAAAAGAATTCAATAAAGCCGCACCGGCCGAAAAAGTAAAACTGGTAGCCTCTAAAAGTTATGCCGAAATAGATCCTGTGTATCCCTTAATAAAAGATACGCTGGCGGCCATAAAAAAATCTGCCTACTCCGACGCCAGTCTTTACCGGCTCAAGTTTCTTTTCGATAAAATTGACGCTGGCATCCAGGCACACAATAAAAACTACATCAGGGCAATCCTTATTTTAGAGAACAGCCTGCGCAACCATGCCGCCGATATCAACGACTCGCTCAAATGTATCGTTGAACTCAAAGACCTGTTTATTAACATCAAAAATTACAGTAAAGCCATAGAATTGTGTTATGTGCTCGAAAAAAAATGGCCGCGTAAAAGCGATAGTGTAAGCATTGATTATGGCGCTGGCAAAAGCAAGATCTACTACCAGCTGGGCTTAATAGAAAAAGCCATACATGAAAGAAGAAAAGAATTTAACCGGCTCGAATTCAAAACCGACACCAACGCGCTGGTTTCGTATTACAATGACATTGGGGTTTTTTATAATGTGATTAAAAACTCCGACAGCGCCGAATATTATTTTGTAAAAGCTAAATTGCTGCTCGAAAAAATGCGGTACCCGGCCATCAACGAAACCTACATCAGTTTTTTTAAAGCGCTGGTCGACGGCAACCTGGGTCTCGCTTACTATAACAGCGGCAGGATCAAAGAAGCCATTCCCCGGTTGAAAAGAGACGTTTATTGCAGCGTAAAATCCAACAATTTCGAAAGCGCATTAAACAGCAATTTGCTGTTGATCAAATGTTACCTCGACCTTAAAGAAAAAAACATCGCAGGCCGCTACCTCGACAGCGCTGAACTACTCATCCGCGACGAGATCGCCGACATTCGTCCCAAACTGAAATTCCTCCTTACAAAAGCTGAGTATTATAGTGCCACCGGTAACCTGCAAATGGCCAATCAGAGCTACCACGACTATATCGCGCTGAGCAATACGGCGCTTGAAATAGAGAATGAACAACAACACACCAATGAAAACATCTCGCTGAGTGTTGAACAAAGAGAAAGTGAGCTAAACGAAAAGGACAATCTCCTCAAAGAAGCCCAGCTCAAAGAAGCGAAGCAAAAATCCTACCAGGCTTATTTGTTCACGGGCATCGTGATACTGTTACTCGTGGTGGGTCTGCTCGTGTACAATAACCATGGCGTAAAAAAACGCGAAGTGCAGCTCTCCATTAAAAACCTGCAGATCAGCGCGCAGAAACAACTGATAGAGCAGGCCCTGAAAGACAAGGAGATTCTTATCAAAGAGATTCACCACCGGGTAAAGAATAACCTGCAGATCATCACGAGCATGCTCAGCCTGCAGATCGCCAAAGTGAACGATGAAAAAACAGGGCTTATTCTGCGTGACGCCCGCCAGCGCATCAGCTCCATCGCCTTAACGCACCAAATGCTGTACCAGAAAGAAAACCTTTCCAACATCAATCTTGGCGAATATATTGAGAGACTGGTGAGGCAGGTAGAGTACCTGATGCCGAGCTCCAACGTAAAATTGATCACAGCCATCAGCACACAGGGAAGCAGACTTACCATAGACAATGCCGTACCTTTGGGTTTACTTATTAATGAAATGCTCACCAACGCGTACAAACACGCTTTTCCCGAAAACGCCAAAGGTGAGGTTACTGTTACTTTGGTTGAACACGAAAAAACGTTTACGCTGGCAATCAGCGATAATGGCATTGGCCTGCCAACCGACTTTGATTCCACCGAAAGAAAGACCCTGGGCATGGAACTCATCTATATCCTGGCAGAACAACTGGACTCGCAGTTGACAATTGAAAACGTGACCGGCACCATGTTTACCTTACAAATTAAAAAAACAAACTAAACCCTGATTGTGAAAGAAGTTAACCAGATACTTTTAGACCTTAAGCGCAGGATCTTTAAACCTGTTTATTTTTTATGCGGCGAAGAAGCGCATTACATTGATGTGATCAGCGACTATATAGAGCATAACGTGTTGGAAGCTGCCGACCGTGAATTTAACCAGACCGTTGTATATGGAAAAGATACAGACCTCGTGAGCATCCTGGGCCTGGCTAAACAATTTCCCATGATGAGCGAACACCAGGTGGTGATCGTAAAGGAAGCGCAGAATCTCAAAGAGCTTAACAAAAGCGCGGGCAGCGACGAAGGTGAAACCTCCAAATCCGGTTCCAACTCAGCGAGCCAGCAATTTTTGGGTTACATTCACAACCCGCAGCCAACAACCATCCTGGTTTTTTGTTTCAAATACAAAACCATCGACAAACGCAGCGCCGTGGCCAAAGCGCTTCAAAAACACGCGGTTTATCTTGAATCACCAAAGTTGTACGACAACCAGGTACCTGACTGGATCAGCGGCTACGTAAAAGACAAAGGTTACAGCATAGGACCCAAAGCTACATTCTTAATGTCTGAATTTTTAGGTAACGACCTTGGCAAGATCGCGAATGAGGTCAACAAGCTGCTTATAAGTCTACCCGCGGCAAGCGAAATAACAGCTGAATTGGTGCAGGAAAATATAGGCATCAGCAAAGACTATAACATTTTTGAATTGCAGGACGCCCTGGCCAAAAAAGATGTGTTAAAGGCAAACCGCATCATTAATCATTTCGCGGCTAACGACAAAGAGCACCCCGCTGTAATGGTGCTGAGCTCTTTGTTCGGGTATTTCAGTAAGATCCTGAAGTACCAGTTCCTTGCCGATAAAAGTAAATTCGCCGCAGCCGGGGCTCTGGGCGTAAATCCCTATTTTGTAGATGGATACGCTAAGGCCGCCCTTAATTACAATACCTTAAAACTGAAACACATTTTTTCTTACCTCAAAGAATACGACCTTAAATCAAAAGGGGTTGACAACAGCGGCATCAATAACGGGGAACTATTGAGGGAATTGATTTTCAAGATCCTGCATTAAACGCCTTTACCTTTTTACAGCGAGCGGAAAAAATTATCTTTTATTAAAGGTTACCTTTTTTTATTTGCTGTATCAATAAAAAAATCCTAAACCATGAGCAATCCAAACAATTGTTCTAATGCACCTACCTGGCGCGTTAGGCCCGGCATTATTTTGTCCGGAAAATCCTTTTCAATTTTTTGCCTTATCGTCTGCTTCCTTTTCTTTGCAGGCTGCGGGGCTTCCCACGAAGAAAAATTGCTGGATGAGGCAAGGGCCAAAGCAGCGGCTATTTTAAAAGGTCAATCCGACATCACCACCGACACTATTAACGGCCTGGCGCATAATTTTATCCGGAGCGCCGACTTAAAATGCAAGGTGAAAAATGTTCTTACCGCCACAAGGAACATTGAAGACCTCATTGCACAGCAGGGTGGATACCTTTCAGCCAGCGACCTCTCTTCCAAAATTGATTTTAGCAATAGCATACAGATCAAAAAAGATTCCCTGCTTGAATTGTCGCATTACTCTGTAGTTAATCTTATCACCATGCGTGTTCCCGCGAAAAGCCTTGATTCTGTGATCAGGAAGATCTCAGACCTGGCCGTGTTCATTGACTTTAGAAAGCAACGCGCGGATGACGTTAAATTAAAACTCGCGGCCCGCAAACTCGAAGAAGCGCGTTTAAGGCAATTTGCATTGAACGTTAAAGACAAAACCGCCTCCAGGAAAAAAACGGCTGACCAGGTAGTATCCACTGAAGACAACCTGCTCGGAAAACAGGCTAGAATAGACGAAACCACCATCGAACAATACGACCTGGCTGAACAGGTGAATTACAGCACCATTACACTGGAGTTATACCAGGACCAGCAAATCAGCACACAGGTTGTAGTGAGACCACTGAACCCTGAACCTTATGAAATGCCCTTCACCGGTAAACTGGCGAAATCTTTTATGAACGGTTTTGAATTACTTAAAACCTGTATCCTCTTCCTGATCAACAGCTGGGGACTGCTTTTAATTCTTGGACTTACATTTGTACTTGTGAGAAAACTATTGCGGTCTGCAAAAAATAATGAGATCTTATCCAAATAATAGCTGGAGGTGTGAACATCTGTGATTTATTGAAATGTGACCTCACAAAAGAATCCGCCGGGAGCAAATGAGAAAGCCCGGCGGATTCTTCAATTACAATTTTTTAAATTCAAACTTCGGAAAGCCTTTTACACCTAGCGAATTGTAAAAGTCAATAAAATGAAGTTTATAATAAAATCCGTTTACATCTTTAATGATATAACTCATATTGAAATTAATTACATAGGATGCGCTCTGAAAATCGTAGGTTTTCCAGTAATAACCAATGGTGTTGTGCAACCGGCTGAAAGGATGAGTAATTGTATCCTGTAAAACAATATCACGAAACGCTTTATCAAATACGGGTGCTATCATAACTTTATAGGGGTTAGCCAGCACACCCGCCACCAAATAGGTTGAAAAAGGATTGCTGTAAATATGGGTGTACTGAGAAAACAAAAGGTCATAATTGTCACGGGCCGGTTCTATTTGCACCAGGCTATTGGAAGAAAATGAAAATTGAACGTAATTTTTATCTGGGCTTTTAGGCAGGGTTAAGGTTAATTCGTTACTTCCATCAACATTGGCCAGTTTAATGGTATAATCGTTTGCCGAAACCCCAAGTATTTGAATTTTTCTGAAACCCTGGGGCGTACCGGTTTCATTATATCCCCTGTCAACAATAAAAACAGGTTTTGAAGTTTGCCAGTTACCAAAAGCCGTGCTGTCTTCATTGCCGGTTGGAGAATCGTATTGCCTGCGTACGCTGAAGTTTGATGTATCGTTTACAAGGTTAAAAGTAGTTTGTGAGGTATTGGCAACGCACATGGCTTTAGCGGTATTTATTCTCAGGTGAAAGCCTGCTGCGCCGCATTCAAAGGCAATGTCCCAGGCGGTCTTCAAATTACCTGCCACAACCGTGTTCGCTGAAAGCGAGAAAAATAATTGTTGCCTGTAATCTGCGTTCATGTCAACCGAATTTGTGATAATATCTCCTCTGTCTAAAGGTTTAATTGGTATTTCCTGTTTCCGGCATGAAACCAGGAACAACAATACCGCATATAAATAAAACCAGCTATTTTTCAAATACATATTGCAACCTTAAAAAAAATGTACGGCCCATTGCTATTGGAGTTGAAGAGGAATTTCCCGAATGCACCCCGCCTGCCAGGCTGGCCCGCACGTTATTAACATTCAGAATGTTTTTAGCGCCCAGCGTAATGGTAAAATGTTTCTTAAATAGTTGCTTGCTTATATTGGCGTCGAGCATGCTAAAACCTTCAACAAAAATCTGTGTCACATTTCCTTCTGAGTCCCTGGCATATCCCGGAAGCCTGCCGGTGTATTTATAGAAACAGTTCACAGAGCTTTTCCACTTTTCAATTTTGTATTGAAGTGAGCCGCGAATTTCGGGGGTATAAGAATATTCTTCTACTGTTGAGTATTCAAGGCTCAGGCTGTTGAGACGGGCTACAAGGGATGAACCGGCTGAGCAGTTAAATTTTTTATACCTATAGCTTGCGTTCATTGATGCGCCGTAAGATCTGAACTCGCCAATATTCACATAAGTGTATTCTGTTCCTCTTATCAAAGCAAGCGTTATAAGGTCATTAATTGCATTGTAAAATCCCGAAGTTTCAATCACAAACTCTTTATCCTTCTTTTTGTCAGCAAACCCGATACTTAGATTGTAATTATCAGATTTCTCCGGTTTTAAATCTGTATTCCCTGAAATGTTATGATTAATGTCAACAAATTCAAAATGCAGTTCTTTTAAATCCGGTGCCCTGAATCCTTCGGCGTAGGAAGCCCTCAGGGTCCATTTTTGTGTGTTGTATTTAATATTTAATGAGGAAATAAGCGGTGAGGTATAAACCGAATTATACGCGTAACGAAGCCCGGGCCTGATAACAAACGTTTTGGCGGGACGAATTTCCGCACTTGCAAAAATAGCGTAGTCACCAATTACCTGGGTTTTATTTTTTATCCGTTTCCCGTAAGCCGCGTTATAGTTGAGATCGTAACCGAGCTCGTAGTTCAGGCGATTAATTTTTGAAATCGTGTCATTCCACGTCTGGTAGGGTGTGTTACTCACAAAAGAACCTCGTGCCATCCATTGATTAAATACTGCGGTGTCTTGCAGGGATGGGTCTGAAGCCAATTGTTCGCTGAGATCTGTCAGGTTTTTATAATAGGTGTTTTTATTGCGCCTGTAATAATTATAAGCAATGGTGTTGTTACAGGATTTAAAATGTTTGAATTTATGCCCGGCGTTTAAACTGTTGTCGAACCGCCTGGTCTTATAATAATCGTCAAAAGCAGTCTCATAGTAAGGCCTGGCAGGATATCCCCTGTTCAGGATCACTTCTTCAAAATAAGCAGAACGGTAACTCAATTTGAATTTGCTTTTTTCGAGATGGTATTGTATGTCGCCAAACACCTGCTCCTTTGGTTTCCAGTTTTTGAACCTGTTGGTGTCGGCATGCGTCTTTTCAGGAAGGAGGTAGAACCTGTCTTTTAAATCCCATCCGTTAAAATAATTTCGGCCGATGTTCACCTGAAAGCTCTGGGATTTTCTGCCCGCCGACAAACCGATCCCGGCGTTGTAATTATTATTGGTTTCATAATAAGTATTTGCACTCCCGCCAATATTGTTGGATTTTGGCTTTTTGCTAATGATATTGATCACTCCAGCAAGGGCGTTTGTTCCATAGTTAACAGCCATGGGGCCCTCAACTATCTCTATCCGCTCTGCGTTGTTGAGGTTGATCTGTGAAAGGTCAAGATTGCCATTTTGCCTTCCAATCACAGGAACACCGTCAACCAGGATCTTTACATTTTGCCCCGAAAGTCCCTGCAGGCTCATGCTGCTCCCTAAAACAGGGTCCTGGTTTAACCGAATGTTAAGTTCGTTGCCTAGGGCGTCCTTTAAATTAACGGCCGCAAGCGCTTCAAGCTTTTCGGCATCAATTACTTTTATTTTATAAATGGATTTTTCAACCGAACCGGATTCGTATTGAGCGGTAATCACTACTTCATCAAGTTTATGTTCACGCTTTAGCGAATCTTTTTGCGCCGAACATACACAATATTGTATACAAAAAAAACAAAGAATTATGTATCGGTTAAATGCACGCATTGAAATTCTAAATAAATGAATGAATGATCCAGGCGATAACGGGAGGAATGAGCCCGCCAAGTAATAACCATACTCCCCGTCTGCCGAAACCGTTCTTACCTTTTAAAATAAAAAGTCCTGTTACACTGATTAAAATAAGCATCACTGCAAACACGTCCGAAACCCATTTCCATCCCTTCAGACTGTTTTTATGAAGTACGTTGGCGTGGTAAAACACCGGACGGCGTGTTATACTTTCGTAAGCGCCTTCGTGCGTTGTGAAGTTAAGATGCAGTGTCGCGTTATTATAGTAGATCTTTACCTGGTCAAAAGTGGGTGCGTCAAACACCTTATATTTTTCCTCACCAACCATTTTATTAAAAACACCAACAGTTTCTTTGGTTAAATCTGTCGCCTTGTACTTTTTATCGATCTCAATTGTCCTCTTGCTTACAATAAAGTCAGGGTTCCAATCATCAATATGATTGAGGGCTATGCCGGATAAACAGTAAATGATAATCAGGCTCGAAAAAAAATATCCTACATCACGGTGCGTTGCAATATTCAAGCGCCGCACTTTTCTTAAAAGCGGACCCGACATCACTTTATCTGCGCGGTAATGTTTTCGTCCGTTATTTTTCTCAGTTGCTCCGCAACGGCCATTATTACCCAGTGTTCAACATTTGGATCAGGAAGGATCGCATCGGGCCTGTAAATTACTTTTTCTTTGTCGTTGCTAATCTTAGCTATGCCATCTCCGATAATTTTTACCTGGAACATCTCGTCGTGCGCCACCAGCACCGGAATCACCACGGCTGTTTCCTTTTTCCTTAATACCCTGTTAATTGCAACCGTTGTTGAATCGGGATTGTAATGTGCAATGTGCCCGCACCAGCCAAATGAAAAATCACTCATGCCGGTATTTTTTGATACGTAATTGCCCACATTGTTGAGTAAGGCCGACCATTCCTTCACATAAGTTACATCGCCATAAGCCATTAGTACCAGCCCCTCCTTTGCAGGATCTTTTGAAACATCCTTGTACCGCCGTAGAATATTTTTTTCTAAAACATCCGTAAAATCCAATAAAGGCGTGAGGTGGGTCCTGGCTTTTGGGGTATAACGTTCTATTTTTTCAAGCTTCAATGCTTCCATCGATTCAGGATTTTCTTTTTGACCAATAATGGTGGGTATATCGTCGAAAGAGTGCGGACTTACTGTTAAAAAAACCGGAACTATAATCACATCAGTAAAACCCTCTTTGTCGAACTCCTTTAAACGGGTAGCAATAGACGGCTCATTGTATTCCATGAAAGCGGTTTTAGTGCCCTTTACAAGACCGGTTTGAAGAATACTGTCTTTAACCGAAGTCTCAAGCGCGAGCAGGGCGTTGCGCCATGTTTCGGAGCGGGACCCGTGGTTCACCATTAAAACCCCGATTTTTTTCGGGGCTATGTTATCGGCGTTTTTTACCTCTCCGGGCTTTGTTGAGCAAAAAGAAAGTAGTAATACAATGCTCAGTGGTAAAATAATATTAAAACCAAAGCGCAGGGCGGTTGTTGTGTTCATATTTTATTTTGTTATAATTAATTTTTGATTTGCCGTCTTGCCGTTGATCGACAGGCTAAGCATGTAAATTCCATTTTCAAGGTCATGCGTGTCTATTTGAAATACATTGAGTTGATCGTTTTTGGTACTGTTCAAATGTGTTTCACGTACCATCCTTCCATTACCATCATACAGGCGCAATAACGGGTCCTGGATGACCTCTTCTGTGGAAAGGATAAGAGAAACATTATTGCCATCGGAAGGATTGGGATAAACGACCATCGTTGCGATGTTATTTCCGTTAGCCTCTTTAATACCCACCGCGCTTAACATTTCCTTTGAAAAAATATTATTTCCATTCGCGCTGCCGCCAAAACCTGTTGGAATTACTTTCCAGATCGCTCCCGGCTTTGACTGAACAAAATAAACAAGCGAATCCTCTATCGTCCACCCGGTGCCGAAAGCTTTCCAATCATAACCAATAACATTGATGGCGGTTTTAAATGTATGCGCTGACCAGCTCACATAAGAATTTGCGTTTGCTACAGGTTTTACTTTTGCAACCTTAACACCTTTGTTCTGCAATACACCAGTTACTGTATAAGGGGTGGGAATGTAGGCAGTGTATTGCGTGAATAACAGGTCCCAATTAGCCGAAAGGGGCTCGCGGCTTAACACTGCATTGTTTTGAATTGAATAATATCCAAAATTTTGCCCTGCGTAAACTGACTTTGTAAGTGTAGCATTTTGAAGATTTGCTCCGCCAAGATCGGCATAACGAAAATTATAAGTCCCGCCACTCAAAGTACGAATGTGCAGTTTTTTGTATGCCCCATTCGCCAGTTTGATCACGTAAAGTGAATCGCCCGTTACAACGTGTGTGATGCTACTGTATACGCCCCAGTCGAGATCATTGGGATTGCTCAAAGAGGCGTAGCGGCCCATTGCGCCCATTGCCCATGATGTATCGGAGTTCCAGCGCTTCGACCATGAATTGATCCCGGCTGTGTCCAGTGTGTTCCATCCTGTAGTGTCGGCGCCGGGGTATTGCCAAAGGGTGGTGCCGGTAACTGAATTAATGTGAATGGTTGAGCCCTGGCCGGAGCAATCAAAAGCCAGGTCCCAGTTACTTTTGGAAGCGCTTCCCTGGTTATCGTTGGCCAGACTGTACCAAACCTGGTTAGCGTAAGCTGGCCCAACTGAAACTGTATCAATGATCACTTGTGATTTTATGGAGACGAAAGCGATTGCGAGAGAAAGCGTGAGTAGGTTTTTTTTCATGAGTAGTTTTTAATTTTTTTTCTACAAATGTCTGCCTAATGCCGCTCGCGCGCAATCGCTACAAATGGTTAAACTGTATCGCCGGATGTAGGTAGCGTAAATAAGGTAGGTTATCCAATCTTTAATTTATGCGCTGTGGCAATAAGGTCATTTACCTTGTTCACCTTTAATTTTCTGAACATGTTTTTCCTGTGTGTATTAACAGTGTGAATGCTTACATTGATCAGTTCAGAAATTTCTTTTGAAGAATGCCCCTTGACGATCAGCTTCAATATTTCAATTTCCCTTTCAGATAAATTAATGGGGTTGCAGGACTGCATTTTGCTTTTTGAAGATAAAATATAACCAAGCGCTTTATCGCAAAAGAACTTTTCGCCATGTGTAACGGCCAACAGGGCCTTTAAGACTTCTTCGGTGTGACAGCATAAAAAAATGTATCCGTCTACCGAAGCCGGGGTAAAAAAATCTTTGTATGCATTCTTTTCCTGGTCAACCACCAGGATTTTTAACGAAGGATTATTGATCTTTAGCTTGGTAAGAGTATGAGAATTTTTAATGAGGTCGGGATTACAGACCAATAAATTACAGGCTTTGATCTTTGTTGACTTCTCCAGTTCGGGTAAGGTTTCAAAATGTGCCTTTATTTCAAAATCCGTGAGCCCTGAAACTATATGCTTTAAACCTTCGTTAACAATGAAACTTGTTTCGAGTATGCAGACTGATTTAACCAAAATTCAAATATAGATTGATTCTAAACGGCGAAAATATGCTAATGCAAAGTCTTAAACTAATTACAATAGCAAAATACCTTAAAGATGGGAGCAAGCTACCATAAAGGGGCTACCCTGTTTGCGGTATGCGGATTCGCTTCCGGCAGAAAGTTTTATTGCCTTTATGTTTTAATTCAAAAGGTGGCTTCAGGGCAGGGTATCAAAACCATAAAACATAAAGCGCCCGCTTTTTTTTACGAATTGAAAGATGTAAGCGCCTTCGTTTTTATGCGGTGTTTGATTTGCGTTAGTTGATGTTGATTCAACCTTGACAGACGCATGGTACATAATAAAGTCCTCTCCATCTTTCAGCCCCGAATGATTGGGTTGAAAGTCTACGAATTTTGTAACTCCAACATGAAGGTCTTTTGATTGCAGGGCGGTTGCCAGGTTGGTTGTTTTCGTTAAAGCAAAGATCATTTCAAAGAACCGGTCCGGGGACACAAACTGGCGCACAAAATTAGAATCAATTTCTGAACACACCTGGCAATCGATGAGGGGAACCGACAATTGTCTCAATTGCGGCTTATTCCGGGCTGTAATTGCCTTCGCCAATTTTTCCCAGGTATTCGACAGGCTTACGGAGTCAGAAGGACTAAGCGGCATTTCTTCCTGGCTCCGGCCTGTGAGGCAAAAGACCAGGTAAAATATAAGGAGGTAAAATTTCATTTTTCTTTTACAGTCATTACTGAAAATATTGTGCCATTGTTACCTCGGTTCATCTCAACACAGAGTTGAAGAGGCACAGGGAAACACCCGAACAATCTCAGTGCCTCGGTGCCACAGCGTCTCTGTGTTCCACTTCCGAGGATTTAACACAGAGTCAAAGAGTCACCGCGACACAGACTAGAATTTCCCAGTGTCTCCGTGTAGCATGCCAGATGGTTTAATATAGTGCTAAAGAATCGCCACGACCTATTTCTTCATTCTTAACTAACTGAATATAAATACATTAACAACCCTGTAACCTGTTTGTGTTATTAGTACAGCCAAAAGCCTAAGCATGATACTAAAACGCCACATGATCCTTTTACTTTTTACCTTGATGGTAATGTACTGCTCATCGCAGAGTAATTATCTCTCGCTGGAATTTTCTTCTTTTGTTATGAAACCGAAAACGGAGACAACTTTTCCTGGAAATCTCCAGGTTAATTTACTCCGTTATAACGGAACCTACATCGGTGAGTCGCTTCAAATGGGCTTTGGTAAGGTTAATACTTTTGGTTTCGGCGCAGGACTTACAAAGATTGAATATGAGAAACAATGGCTGGGATTTTTCCCTGACAATCATAAATTTGGCAGTACTACTTTAAAAGCAAAAAGCCAGTATTTAAGTTTTCCTTTCTCGTTAACGCTTGTAAAGACATTGGGCAGAAGAAGCCATTTCAGATCTCCCGGAAACGCATTTCGTTCCGGACTCACCATCGCCTACGTTCCTTCCTTCCTCACCGCAAACAACTTTGTTGTCACCAACCATGGCGCGGCCGATTCCAGCTCCTTTTTTTCAGCATATGATCCCGCCGCGCGCGAATTTCAACATTCTGTCACCATTGGCATGTGCAGCCAGGTTTTTTTATTTAACAACAACCTGCGACTGGCAGTTGAACCTTACCTCGGAACCGGGAACGGGCATTTTAAAGCAAAAGCCAATGCAAGCACCTTCACTTATGGTGTGAAATTTCAGCTAAGTATTAAGTTACCAAAGATCCGTATAGAAAGGCAGATGATTCAAAATAGTGATGAGAAAAAGAAACTCCTTGAACAAAAACAAAAAGAAATACAGGAACAATTAAATAAACAACCATAAAAAAAAGCACATGACCTTCTTAACTAAAATTATTGCAGTGGCACAGTTGGCGACCCTCGCAATGCAAGCACAGCCCATTCATCATGGTGAACTCAGCGCTAATGGTTCACTCTATTTCAGGGCCGAACCAGTAAACAATTTTTTACCCGACAAGCAGGGTAACCTTTATTATTATCTGCACCTGCAGGGTGTAAATAAAGCAAGCAATCAAAAAACCGGGCGTGTTCCCCTCAACTTGTCGGTGGTGCTTGACAGAAGCGGATCGATGAACGGCAACAAACTGAATTATACCAAAGAAGCCTTAAAGTATGTCGTGAAGCAACTTCATGAGCGGGATATACTTTCTATCGTTTTGTACGACACCGATGTGCAGGTATTCCTGGAGCCCCAGCACCTTGAAGACAAAAATAAATTGCTGGCCGACATCGACGGGATAGTGACCGGCGGGAGCACCAATCTTGAAGGCGGCATCAGGAAAGGATATGAATTAGTGAACAAGGTAAAAAAACTAAACAGCGCTGAAATGATCAACAGGGTATTATTACTTTCAGACGGCCTGGCCAATGTAGGCGAAATAGACCCTGAGGCCCTGAGCACCATCACCCGTACATATTTTGAGAATGACCATATTTCCATTTCTACTTTCGGCGTTGGTAACGATTACAATGAGAACCTCATGGCTAAAATTGCATTGCAGGGCGGGGGCCTCTACTATTTTATTTATTCCCCGGAAAAACTGCCGGCAATCTTTGATGAAGAGTTAAAGGGTTTGTCGAAAGTGGTGGCTAAAAATACCACCATCAAAATTAAATTTCCACAAGAATTAAGTTACGAGCGCACCTTTTCTTTTAACAGCAAACTGAAAAAAAATGAACTCGAGATCAGTTTCAACGACCTGTTTGCCGATGAGCAAAAATCCATTCTCATTTGTTTTAAGACCAATGGTAAGATAAGTTCGCCCATTGCGATCGAAAGCACGATCGCCTATCTCAACGCCACTGACTCCATGAGCCATGTAACCGATGTAAGGAAATCAGAAATAAAACCGTTCACCAATCAGAAAGAATACGACGGTGGTTACAATCCCGCCGCGAGCGAAGGTTACGCTTTGGCTATTTCGCAGAATTTGTACGATGAAGCGGTAGACCTGGCCAGTGCCAATAAGTATAAGGACGCTAAAATTAAAGTGGATGAGGCGCGCCTTGTTTTGGATACACATTTCAAAAAAGTAGGTGAGCATATTTTTCTTCGCGAACTTGATAAAAAACTGACTGAATATACTTTGCTGATCGATGACCTGAAAAACATGGATCGCGAAACCTTTCAATACAACATTAAACTAACTAAACAGGATGGTTTTAAAAGAAAAGTGCGCTCCAGGTTTTAATCTTGTCCCGCTATTTGGTCCAAATAACAGTTCTCTGGAATTGGCCACTTGGATATCGCGTAACGGTATAAATCCATATCTTAGTCAGGCCCGTATTGTGCAAGCATGAACGACATCAACACCATATTGAAATATAAAAATAACGAAACCATAGCCTGGCTCTATGACCTTTATGGGAAAAGACTGTATGGCTTTGCCGTTGCAAAATGGAAGCTGAGTGAAGATGACGCCTGGAACATGGTATATAAGACCCTGTACAAAGTTTTGAAAGTTGGCGACCGCTATACATTTATAAACGAAGATAAATTTGGCGCTTTCCTTTTTAAGGTATTTGTAAATAACCTGCGGAATCATTACCGCGATACAAAAGCCAAAGGGGTAGTGGAAGTTGAGCTGCTCGAAAAACACGAGAAATGGGCCCACGACCGCAAAGAAGGGGACGATGCCGGGAGTAGCGCTAATGAAAAACAAAGCCCACTGATGGCTTGCCTGCAAAAGGTGTTGGCCGTGCTGGAGGACTGGCAGCGTGTGCTTTTGTTGATGAGGGCACAGGAGCATGCCTACGAAGACATCTCCAAATATGTTTCCCGCCCTGGCGAACAATTAAAGGTGTATCACCACCGGCTTAAAAAAGTAGTCACTGAAAAAACAAACGATTGCCTTCAGCAAAAAACGAAATGAAAGAACAGTCTTCAATAAAAGAAAACGAGTTGGATGGCGCCCTCAACGCCCTGTTCCTCGACACATACAGTCAAAAGGAAGATGAAGGCCTGGCGCGCTTTGTCCTGGAACAGGAATATAATGTGGTGATGCCGGAGAAAAAGAAAAAAAAGCTCCTTAACAAACTCAGTGGGCGAAGAGGTGGGTTATTTTTCTTGCTCGCACTCATAGTACTTATCGCGGCCATCGTATTGCCAATCTATTTTAGCATTACCGACCAAAAAGGAGTCACCCATTTCCCTGTGAGCGCCCGGCCCGACCGATCAACTTTAAAACCCGAAAACATACCAACCGGTATCCAGACTACAAACCTGCCCACAAAAACGCCTGATGATAAATCGGTAAGCCCCGCGATCATCACACCTACGGCGGGAACGAACAATAATACGAGCGTGGTCCCGACGGACTCTGTTTATACTGTTGATGCTGAAACCAGAGAACAAAAAGCACTGGTAGAAGAGAACAAGAAAAAACTGCTTCCTTATTTTGATGAAGCCGGCCTGGCTTATTTCCAGTCTGTAAAAAACGAAATATTATTAAAATTGCTGAAGCTGGATGATCAGTTGTATATGAAGATGGAGCCCGGCGCCACCCTCTACCAAAACCGCGAGATGCTGGTATCTCCATTTGTGATGAGTGATTTTCCGGTCACCAACCTGCAATACAAAGTGTTTCTGGCAGACCTGTTCAGGCAGGGTAAAATAAACGAACTTGAAAAATGTTTACCCAGGGACGAAGTGTGGAAGGAATATGCCTGCGGCCAATTGGCTGAAAATTATTTCAGGAGCGAGGCCTATAATTATTTTCCGGTGGTGAACGTCAGTCCAGTGGCCATGCTGCTTTTCTGTGAATGGATGGAAGAGGAGATGAATAAATCCCTGGCCGGGTATACACGCCCCAATTCAAAAATGGCACGCAAAAAGAAAGAAGTGATCGTGCGTTTACCCTACGATTATGAATGGATCTACGCTGCGGATGCTTCCTACGCGATCATACCTGACTGTGGTGGTTATAATACCATTTACGACCCTTCTGAAGGCCTGGTGAATAGCAACTTTTTTAAACGCACCTCGCAGTTAAGTAAACAGGCTAAGAAAAAACTCAACAGGATTGATCATCTCAACGACATCAACCGTTTTGGAATGAGCGAGCAGGAGATGATAGCCATTTATAAGGAGGGCATGAACTTTAAGCGGAAAAAAACTGTTCAGGCACCGGCCTTCTCCCCCGAAAAGGTGGAAGATTGCTGCCTGGCTGGGCACGTGGTGGAACTGATCAATACAAAAGGCGGGAATACTACGTTAAGGGGTTGCTGCTGGAAAGACAAAGCCGACTATTTAAAAATGGCCAACGACTTTAAAAAGTTTGATTGCTCTCCTTTTGTGGGATTCAGGATAGTGTTTGTCACCAGGAACGGAACCTATAAGGACCCGTTTTGGTAAGCAGCTGTATGGGTTGAAAAGGACAAGTATCTGCTGCTAAGATCTAAGTATGGCTAAAACCACTGTTAGTGTTCGATGTTCGGTTTCCCGTTAAATTACATTTGCCCACTGGTTTAGGCACTTGCCTCACCCTTGCTAAATCTACATATGCCGCGACCAGAGGTGTTGACACACAGATTATCATCCGCAGGTCATTGTCGATGTGTCTGGACTGAAACGAACGACCCATTTGCCTTCAATAAAGTCCATATAAAACCCGAAGCCTTTATAATACTTGTCAGCGTATTTGAACCAGGCCTTAATATTGTATTTACCAAAGTTCAATGCTTGTTGCTCCGCGTCTGTTTTTTCAATGTCGATGTTATCGATCTTTAAGTTGTGGGTTAATGCGGTGTCCAGGAATTCGCGCAGATAGTGATAGTACGTTATTGCTGTTTTTTCAGTGAAGGGATGGTTGTCACAAGCCGGTGGTGTCCCACTAAAATGCCACAGACTAACAAATGTAGTGCTGTCTGAGCTTTGCAGACTGCTTATAGCTTTGCCGAGGATTTGTCGGGCTTGCTTTTTTGTCAGTTTTTGTCCGTATAAAGCTGTAGATATACAAAGACAAATGATTGAGGTAATAAATATTTTCTTCATAGCCTTTATAATGCAGTCAATTTGAAAGGTTACAATCATTTCTCCATCCGTTGGTCGGGGCATTTGCGTCAAACTATTCGTCAGACTTTCCTATTTCTTCCCAGAAAGAAATAGATGATTAATGTGATTGCCCATATAATTAAACAGTCGTAAAGAAAGTAATCAAGTCGCCAGCCGCAATTTGGTGAATCTGCCCCGCCAGTCCAAAATTGATAATAATACTTAAACGGAAAACCAATATTAGTCACCGGCTTTTTAGAAAGGTCACCAACCGAGGCGAGAAGCGAAGTCATAACGGAAATAAACGAAACAACACAAAACGCGATGATGGAATAAACTGTCTCGATTGTTATTTTTCTTACCATATTCTTTACCTTGTCTCAAATATCATTAAAATGACGGTGTGCCAATTATCCGGTATTTATGTTTCTTGTTTTTACGCCACCACTTTTTATTAATTGATTTAGCCTGTGTAGAGTCGCTTGCAGTTACTTTATTTTCTGTTTTAGTGTTCGTGGTGGTTTTTTGTTTTTGAATACTGGCGCTGTCTTTGGGAGCTTGATTCGTCTGGGCGTTTAATGGTTTCACATTAAAACCAAAAACTGCCAGTACTGCCAGAATTTTAAAAATGAGTTTATTTGTAAATGAAAAATCTGGAACAGTCACCTGATTGTCGTTGAAAATGCCACAGGTCTTTTTAACGGAAATAACTTTAATAATTTCGTCTTCAGTTTTGTCACGAAAGTCTACGAGGGTCTGATTACAACTTTTACAGGAAAAATTGTCGCCGTCTTTCAATCGTCCATGTGTCATTGGACAAGGATTATCAACTTTTATCCGGGGCTTATTTATCATTTCGATAGAGCAAAAACCATCACCAATAGGCATTTCAGTTGGCAAATTTTCCGACTTTCATCTGCTCTTTTTAATGCTCTGAAATTTCTTTTAATTTATCCAATGCTTTTGGATAAGTGTTATTGAAGTAATCCAGGTATTCATCTATAGTATCCATCTCTACGGTTAAGGTTGTAATGCCGTTATTCTCCTGAAAGCTGTAATTTTCGTGTCCGCCTGCCCATTTTTCAACCTGTTCGCCTGTGGTTATTTCGGTATCTCCGTCCAAAAATCCGTAATGACGAATAGAAACAAAACTGGCAGGTTTGTGTTCCGCAATTTCCGAAACCATTCCCCCTTTTTTGCCGTTTTCATCTACTCCTACAAAAAGGATTTTGCTTCCTTTGTTCCAGCTACCCTCATAAGTGGAGGTAGGGTTAAAAGTTGCTGTCCAGTAACCATAAGTGGCCTTGTCCTTTAAGCCCAGCATCGTTTCATATACTTTTTGAGCCGATGCATTTATTTGCTTTTTAAATTGTAATTTTTGCATGTGTTCACATTTTTTATTTACAAAGTTAATGCTGTCTGTTAAATATCCGCACGGTCGTTCGGCAACATTGCGCGATGTTATAAATGTACAAATGTCTGTTGAGATTTTAAAATACAGAGAAATCCGGCATGAAACCATTGCTGCTGTTAGGTTCAGCGCGCTTTACGGAAGCACGTTTATTGCCGTTAATGCGTTACTCTGTTTTTTTGAAATTAAACTTTCCAATCGTCACGCCAGGGGCAAGTTCTTCCTTGGTATTGAACAAGAATGAAACCCGTTCTTCAGGGAAAAGAAACTCATTGTCGCCAAGCGGAACCAACTTGAATCGGGTGCTTCCATCACTTGCCACCAAATCCCCGTTCACTTCCTTAAATGAAAATTTCCACGGATGTTTTGACCAGCTTGGAGGATTGGTCGCTGTATATTCTCCTTCCAAAATCCGCAAATGCTCAAGGGGTACTTTTTTGATCCTGCCTTTTAAGAAAAGCGCTATTCTATATGGAATGCCGGTTAGCGCTTCCGGGTAGTCGCCATTTGCCAGCAAAATTATACCCATTTTCTGCTCGGGATAAATTACCAGCATACTAAGGTAGCCCAGGTCTTGCCCTGAATGCCAGGCGCATAAACCCAACGGAGTCAGTGATAGGTGCCAGGTTAGTCCAATAGAATCTTCCGGTGAAAAGGAACTATGCTTCATAATCCACATGTCCCTCAAAGTTTGATGTTTAAGTACTCCTTGATAAGAGTTGGCCTGATCATCATAAATTTGCAGCATCTCAAGAATCCATTGGCACATGTCATGGGTGCATGAGTTCAATGTACTACTTGGACCATGTTCGCGGTTATATGGATAAATTTTGGATGCCTTTACCTTTCCATGTCTTTTTATATGAGGCGAACTTCTCATATCCGGATCGGTTTTGGTATAGTCAAAATTGCTGTGGCTTAATCCAACCCGGCTTAGCACTTTATCTAACTCATAGGCATTGAATGTTTTATCCGAAACTTTTTCAATCACATGTCCCAACATCTCAAATGCCATATTACTATATTCCCATTTCGTTCCCGGATCAAATAACAATTTCTGACTCTCAATCATCTTCCTGGCATAATTTCCAAGCGCAGGGTCATCGTTCTTAGGCTTATCCCAGGAATAGTTGTTCACATCCGGTATACCAGAAGTATGTGTGAGCATTTGCTGTATCGTAATTTCTTTAAATCGTTCGTCGTTAAGTGTATTAACATGAATGTAATCGAGTAGTTTGCCGTCAAGGCTTATTTTATGCTGCTCGACCAATTGCATAATTGCTGTCGCAACAAAAACTTTTGAAATAGAAGCGAGATGAAAATTAGTAAGGGAATCAACTGGCTTCCTGATGTTTACTTCTTTTGATCCATATCCCTGGTTATAATAGATCTTTCCGTCCATTACAACCCCGACTGCAACTCCCACGGCATTTTCCTGTACCATCGAGGTCCGAACTACTGAATCTATGAACGGCTTAAATTTTTCCGTACTTGTTTGGGCAAACCCGGATGTTAAAAAACCAAGCGCTATTATCGGGCAGATCAAATGCATACATGAATTATTGTATTTAATAAAAATAGCCTTTCCCGTTGCAAAATGTATCAAAAAAAGGAAATATTTCATCAACACGCCTGAAAAATACAACTTACTTGGATCGAACCTGTTTGCAGTCAGGTTCAACCAGGCTGCTAAATATTTTTTTGCGCAGATGCAATTTAGTTTATTTGCAAGCGATAGAGTTTTTTCAATTCGTCATAAACTGTTTGAAGATCTTTAATAGTTCAGTTTGCCCGTTTATGCTGCCATCACTTTTGCCGAAACCACGATAATCAAGCACCAGTTAGTTAGTCTTTTTGGACCACTCAACTGCCTGTAACCACAAATGGTTGTTTAAAGATACAAAACTTTATACTCCCTCGTCTGCGCCAGATACTGGTAGTTGTTTTCGGCGGTTCGTTGTTTTGCCTGCTTATAGTTTACAATGAAGTAAGACCATTCCGCCATCAAAAGCTTTAGATTTTACCAAAGTCATATTTTGCCTGCCGGAAAGGTCATTGAAAATCGGGAGCCCTGCGCCAATAGCAACGGGGTTTACAAGTAGATGAAATTCGTCAACAAGCTTCGCTCTAATTAACGAAGAAACAAAAGTAGCACCCCCATACACGATAATATCTTTACCTTTCTTTTTCTTCAATTTATTAATTACATCTACAAAGTCTCCTTCAGCAATATCAGCCTTATCCCATCCTCCGGGAATTGAAGCTGATTTATCGATGGTTTTAGTAAAAACAATTTTGTGAGTATCAGTTATATGCTTAGCGAATTCAAATCGGGTGTCTTTAGAATTTTCAGCCGCATTTGCCCAATGGGCGATAAAACCTTCTTCTGCCATTTGTCTGCTAAGAAGGATACAGTCTACAGATTTTGTCAGGTCTGTATGATATTTCTGCAATTCGTTATCCCATGTCCAATCGGGTCCCCAATTCCAAAGCATCCAGTCTGTGTTTCCATTTAATTCGGCAATAAATCCGTCAATAGACACTTGCACTTCCAAAATTAATTTTCGCATTTTTTTCACTCTTATATCTTAGAGCAAAAATATTAAACCCGGTTTTAAAACTTGATGTGTTAAAATGACAATTAAAGGGTTGTTTGCGACAATACATGTCTTGCATCTTTCTGTCCGCTTAATGTTGGCGGTGTTATGCGCTGTTACCTGCTGGCGTTTTTGTCCGTGTACGTTGTCTCGAGTTTGTCAAGAAATACTTCGAAGTCCGTTTTAAATTTTCGTTCGAATTCTCTGTTTTCTTGAAACGCTGTCTCGTCAACGCAACCATAGTAAAATTCAAGGTCCGACATAATCATTCTTTTTATTTCGTCTCTGGTTTTACCCAGATAAATATGTGAGAGGGTTTTATGCGTCAAAGCGTCATACTCGTCGTCCGGTGCGCCACCATTAATGAAGCTGCAAGGGTCAAACTCGTTAATGAGTGTCCGCATTAAATTAAAGTCGTCACGAAATTTCTGTCTAAGTAGCTTGTCCATTGCTATGTTTTCGTTGACGAATTATTGAAATTACTTTTTCGGTAATAAGCCCATAAAATACTGAATTAATCAAAAGACCCCAGATAAAAGAAGGTCCGTGATTAAATGTTGTCCAAAATAAAGTGTGTGTCGGGAAGCGAAATACGCAAAACAATTTTGAAAAAACTGCTGAAATAATATTTCCAGTTCCTTCGTCTTCCGCTCCTGCACACACAAGTGTCGCGAAAGTCAGAAGCGAAAATATAATTGACGAAACGAAAAATGTTTTTGTCCTGAAGTTACTTTTTTTCATGAGTGTCTGTCTACGCTTGCAGGTAACGGACCCGGGCTTAGCGCCGGCGAAAAAAAAGATTTCGACGATGCTAAAATGTTCCGATGTCCAACGTGAATTTACAATAAAATGAGCATTTGCAAAAACTAAAACGGTCCGCGAAGCGGGCAATATTATTTGCAAATGCATGTACAAATGTCCGCTGGCGCCTGAGCTGCTGTTAGTTGCTGCTGTTTTGTCTATGGATGTCTGATAGGCATGGTTCTGCATAACCAAGAATGTCACTTTGCTCTAGCATGTCAAGTTTTTGCTTAATGGGATTATAGTCTACGTCAAATGGAACGTCAATTACAAAATACCCTTCTTTAAATTTTTCGGAAGAACAACCAAGGGCATTAAATATGTCACGGATCTCATTTGTAACAGTAGTCTTGTCCATTATAACAACTTGAACAGTCGAATTGCCAGAAAATTTAATTGTGTCCCGATATGTTAGCATTTCCTCATCGTCGTCATACTCTGCGTGGATGATGTCACCAGAAGCAATATTCGGGGCATAAAACGGAATGCTGTCAAGCTCGAAAAGACCTTTACTTTCGTCGACAATTATTGCCCACATAGTTTCAACTGTTTCTTCGTCCAATACGTCACTATGAAACCGGAATAAAATTTTTCGTTCTTTACCCGTTTTGCGGTCGTCCGTCAAACGGAATTCTATGCGCAGCGTAATCGCCTGATTTATAATCCCATTTGGTCCACATTAGCATTTTAAGTTGGAAAGTGATGATCAAATTAGTAGCTTAGGTTATAAATCAAACATAAAAAATCATGACTATAGCAGATTTTGATAAATTGTACAGCTTCTCCGTTAACTCTGGAGAGATTGAATTTAAGGAATTGTTTGGAGACGGCGTAGGGACTCATCTTTGGAAAAAATTCACCGATGATTATAAAAGTAATTTTATGGAGTTCTTTTACCATGGTCTCCATGCGGATAGTAAAAAAATAATCTTCGATCACGTATTTAAATAGAGCGTGACAGAAACTCAGACGATTATATTCTTCGTTAAAATCGTCATTTCTTTCAGAACGTCAGTCATGAAATCTCTGTAGTGAGATATTCGTTCTGTGGACGATTGTCCAAACTTGTCATATTTTACTCTTGACAAATTCCCAAACTGGTCCTTCCCAAATTCGCTAGGTTCTGGTTTTAACTCTCCACGATCAGAAGGGCCTTTATTTAGATCGCTGGCCTTCCAAGTAGAAAATGGTGGTAGGTTTAGATGATGTTTCTTGTAAACTGAATCTATATATTGAGCATATTGACTTCCTTTCAAATTTGCAAATATTGCCTTAATATCCTGCGTTGTTTTAAATTGCGGATCAAGGTCCAATATCTCGCTATAATCCAATTTTCGATTCACCACATAATCAAAAACCTTTCTATAATTTGTTGAAAGACTTCCAGTTCGTTTTAACGGTTTTGGAACAGAGTGTTTTTTATAAAGAGGTTTTCCGTTCCACATCGGTATTTCAGGTTGAGCAAGCTCCTGGTCTTTGATCTCCTCCTTTTCCTTGCTTTTTAAATTGACCAATATTTCTTTGTTGGCGGTATTAAAAGCATCCATTAGAGAAAGGTCGCCAGCTCCATATACGTACCTTATTATATTACTAAGCGTTGGCTCACCTATTTCGAGTAGCACATTATTAACCAAATGATCGCTCATAAAACTTTATAATAAATATTGTAGATTTTTATATATTCGAGGTGTAATGGCAAAGAAAAAAATACAGACCCCAGAGGAGTTTCTCGAAACTTTTGCGATAAAATTAAAACGCTTGAGAAAAGCAAAAAAAATTTCCGCTGTTAATTTGGCGGATCTGCTTAAAATGAATAAATCTGCTATTTCACGGCTTGAATCAGGTGACGCTAATCCTTCCCTATTGACGTTGCGGAAACTAAGTATTGCGTTGGGTTATAAACTAGAAGATTTTTTTAAGGGAGTGAAATAAGCTATTTCTTTTTCTTCCAAAAAGCCTTAGGAAAATTCCTAAGGTTTTTTTGTTTCATTTTTTCAAAAATAATAACCCCTCCATTTCCTCGTCGCATTGCTGCTGTCGTATTTCCCATATATTCGCCCCACAGCATTCGTCGACCAAGTTCAGTTTTGAGATTCGTGTAAGCATCTGGATCCTTTGGCACAAACCC
This sequence comes from Bacteroidota bacterium, assembly GCA_040386615.1. Taxonomy (GTDB): domain Bacteria; phylum Bacteroidota; class Bacteroidia; order B-17B0; family Aurantibacillaceae; genus Aurantibacillus. The sequence goes on along the minus strand of JAZKFC010000012.1, from coordinate 173,182 downwards.
ATACACTAATTCCATATCCAGGGCCTTAGCAATCTTTTCCAAAGACTTTAACGTGATTGTTTTATTAGCCTCGCCTTTTTCAAACTCAATTACTGACTGTGGCGACTTGCCGATAAGTTTTGCAATGTGATCTGTCGGCATATTTAAAGTCTTGCGTATTTCTCTAATCCACCCATGTTTTGGGGTTGCCGTTTTTACTTTCCTGAATTCCTGGAGTTTATGATATAATTCTTTGATTGGGTTTGTCTCTTCCATATTTTTATCAAGCTAAAACTTGATAAAAATATAATTAAAAACTCAATTCTGAGACCGTCTTGAAATCAAAACTTTGGTTTTCAGGTAGATAAGCGTTTTAGTGCTCGTTGAATATTCTTTTTCTAATACCTGTCCCTAGATAGGTATGAACATCATCAGAGAAATATATCAGCCGACTCAAGTATTCGACAGCTCGTAAATTTTGTTCAAATCTTTTCCACTTTACGGTTTTTTGGATACCCGTAAAACGTCAGGGAAAAGCTTTGGTATCTGTTGAATTTGTTGAGTTTTTTAAAAAATGAGGCTATTCCATTTCAGTTTTTAGCCTGCCAGTTTCATAAAAAAGTTCACATTTATGTAAACTTATTAACAACCTTTTCAACAAGTTTCACGTATAAGTGTCCAGAAAGCAGTTAAATACAAATTTAAAATTTAGAAAATGAACATAGATGAAATAAAAATAGCAGCGCAAGAAAATCTTGCAAGACTGCGCCAGGAAATCGAAGTATGGGATGGCTTTCTAAAAGTCATCGCTTCAAATACAGTTTCACACGAAACCAGTGATTTCTTACTTAACAAAGCAAATATCGGCCTTGTTAAGGATCAGCTCAATGAATCGCACAAGAATCTTCCACAGTTGGAGCGCCATGATTACAAAGTCGATTGGCATATTAGAGAAAAGACTCTTTATTATGCAAGAGAAATAAACAGGGCGTTTAAGAATAGTGAGTTTCAGGACTGGCTGGTAAATATAGAAGGTCAGGAAAAGGCTAATCAAACAACAGGAGGAAATTTAGGAAGTAAATTAAAACTATTGGGTAACCAAGGTATTCTGAAAATCGCAAAGTTTAACGAGGCCAATATTTATACTTTCTATTTACTACCTGAATGGCTAACGCCAGACAAAACAGATATACAAAAGGATCACTATCCATCAAACGAATCGTTTGGAAATCTGCATGTGGATGTACGAAACGCAGAAAAAATTACATGGCTAAATAAATAATAATTAATCAGGACTGGAAATGCTAATGGCCCCAAAAATGGAGCCCTGGGATTCTCTTGCCCAAATAAAAAAAAACAACATGAAAAATCAGCATAAACAAATAACACCACTAAGGCTGGAAGGCCCATATAGTGAAGAAACACAGCGTTTGTGGGCAAAAAAGGAAACTGCTAAAGGCGCTAGGTTGGCCTTGAATACTTTGGCGGCATTCAAAGAAATCTACAAGGACGAAGAAACTGTATTGAGTGCAATTTTCAATTCCAGGTTGGCCAAATCTGAAGACAAATGTGAAGGATGCGGTCATCCAATCACAATTTATTATCGAAAGGTTGTTGGTCAGCCAGCATACAAGTGTAAACTGTGCAATAAGAAAATTTTTCCACTTAAGGATACGCCATTAGCGAAGACGCATGTGCGACTGGCAATTATTGTCGAAATAATTTTTCGCATGTTCAATAGCAAAGGAGGCCTACCTGCAAATCGAGTCGCAGAATATTATGGAATCAAGAATGAGACTGCCTGGTCCACTCTCCACAGAATTCGAAAATTATTTCAACTTGCTTCAAATAATGATAGTTTTCTACCCACGGAAGAAGCTGAAATGGATGAAGTCTACATCACAACCAAAAACTATGGAGACCCACACCCCAAAAAATTGAAAAGGGGCCACGGCAGTCAACGGGTAACTCCAGTTTACACAGTGGTCGGGAGAACGAGTGGTGTTGCCAAGGCTTATATTTATAAACATACTACAGCCCAAAATGCACTAGAGGTCCTTAACAGAGCTGGTCTAACAACCCAAAACCCAATTAACACTGATGAGAGCCCGATTTACAGTTTTTTAGAAAGCAATGGGTATCAACATAAAAAATGCCACCACAGGACTTACAAGTGGGTTGGCGATGATAAAGGACATACAAATTCATGTGAAGGCCTGCATCATTGTTTAAAAAATCCACTATATCGGGTTTACAACGGCGTATCGAGAAGACATCTAGAAAAGTATCTGGATGAGTGCATTTTTAGATTCACAAAAAGAAAGAAAACTTCTCTGGAAATGATCTCCGATATATTTAAAGCTCTACCACCATTTGTAAAAACAGAAGCCAAACTATGAAAAACATGATCACAAAAGAACTGTTTTTAAAATTAAACAGATGCAGTAGAGCTGCGTACCTAAACGCTAAAAACCCCGAACTCGTAGACGATTCCAAGCTCTACCTAACTCCAGGAAGTACAAATGAATTGAGTGAGGAGTTTCACAAGATTTTACTTCCTGGAATCCCCACTATTAAAGGTGGGGACCTCCAAGAAATGGAAGCAAGAACTTCAGAGATCTGCAGTAAAAAAAGATACGCAATTAAGAATGCTGTTTTTATAACTAAGGATAACGAAGTGGCTATAATAAATTGTATACAAAAGGGTGGTAAGGTATCAATTTGGGAATTTAATACTACCAGCACTGAAATATATCACGATGATTTTTTAGCTGCTGCCTATCAGTATTATGTTCTGGCAAAGTGCGGTATCCAGGTGGACAATTTCCAGATTGTGCGCCTCAATCCGAAGTTCGTCAACCAGGGTAATTACAATGACTTGTATGACTGCGCTGATGCGATTAGGAAGTGCAGGCTATTTAACGATGATGTAAAAAATGACCTTGGGTACTTAAAAAAGGTTCTCAATTATAATTCGCAACCAATTGTTCAATTGGGATACCAGTGTTTCGAGCCATTTCAGTGCGAGTTTCACAGAACTTGTTTTAATGAAGTAAAACCAGGAAGCGTATTCGAATTAAATAATATTACGTATAAACAAAAGATCAGAGCTCACGGAGTAAATGCTGACCTGAAAAACATTCCGAAATGGCTCAAATTGTCTCCAGAAGATGACGTTCAGGTGGAGGCCGCAGTTACTGGCGAATCAGTGATCAGAAAAGAGTATTTGTCAAGGTTTTTGGAGAAACTTAATGGGAAAAGGCTCATTTTCCTGGATCTTCTTACAGTTAGGATCGCTCTACCAAGTTTCATTAATACAAAGCCGTTTTCGCTGCTCCCATATCATTTTGCCTTGAGGAGAAACATTAATGATACAAATGTTGAAGAGCATTTTACTATCAATACAAGGGGTAAATATGACACCAGAAAAGAACTCATAGACTACTTTATCTCTCGAATGGGGGCATTTCCTGATGCAAAAATCATCGTTTGGAATGCGGATTCGTTTAAATCGCATCTGACGGACTTTAACGCTTGGTATCCAGAGTATTCAGACGCAATAGATTCCATCAAAGCAAGGACCGTAGGTTTAATGAAGGTTTTTAAAGAAAATCTTTACTATGACTCGAAGTTTCGGGGACGGACTGATCTTTGGACTGTTGCTAAAACCATTGCACCAGAAGTTAACAAGAAGGATTTGATTGTAGTAACCAAAAGACAAGCCCAAGAAACATATTACAAAATAAAGTGCGGTAACACAAAAAGCATCACCACTCACAAAGTATTGCTTAACGCTTATAGCACGTTCGAAGCTTCAGCAATGCAATCTATTGTTCAATTCTTAAAAGAAAAGGTTAATCATAAATAAAAAAAATCAAATGAAACACAAAGTATCGAAGTCTGCTTTTATGCTCTCACACCAGTGTTTGAAAGCAATCCACCTGCATTATAACAATGCGCAATTAAAAAAGCCCTTAAGTATTGATCAACAGGCAATAGTTGATCGAGGAACACAAGTAGGGTTGATGGCCAGGGATCTATTATTTCCTGGCGGCATTGATCTTACTCAGGGCGGTAAAATCGTAATGCCCGAACTGCTTGATGCGACGAAAAAAGCGCTATCCGAAAGAACGAGTGGCATTTATTATGAAGCAGGTTTCGCAAGCAAAAATCTATCACTAAGATTCCAAGCGGATATTTTTGTTGAGTCCGCTGATGGGGCAAAGATTATAGAGGTAAAAAGCTCCACCAGCATTAAGGACGAATACATTCTTGATCTGGGCTTTCAGTTCTTCACTCTTAGGCAAAGTGGCTACCAAAAACCTGTCGAATGTTACATTGCCCACCTTAACGGATCATATGTTCGGCAAGGAGAAATTACCAGTGAATTGTTTACTGTCGAGAACGTAACTCAGCGGGTTTTAGACTCCCAAGAAAAGATAAAATACCACGTATTGCAGATAGAATCTACTTTGGAAAATCCGACTGCGCCGAGCATGGCGATATCTGAGTATTGCCATAAACCTTATCAATGCCCATTTCATGATTTCTGTCACAAAGATGTTCCCGAACTGTCAGTATTAAATATAGGGCGGTTAAGGAAGAGAAAGGCATATGAGTTGTACAATAGTGGATTTATTGAACTGTCAGACATTCCGAAAGACATCCAAATGAGCGACAAGCAGTGGACTGAGGTACAGTCAGCCGTGAATGAAAGTCCGTTCATGGACCACAAGGAACTGAAGAACTTTTTAGCAGGCCTCCAGGAGCCATTGCATTTTATGGACTTTGAGTCTATCCAGGGAATTGCAAAATATGAAGGCACTGGTGTTTACCAACAAATCTGCTTTCAGTATTGTGTGATGACCAGGTTGAAGAAAGGTGGAGAGATAATTCAGAAAGATTTTTTGGCCGATCATTCAATTGATCCAAGGAGACAATTTATTGAAAGACTTCTCGAAGACACCAAAGAATCTGGAGACATAGTGGTTTACAACAAGCTGTTTGAGATTGGTCGTCTCCAAGAGCTAGCAAACCAATTTCCAGAATTCAAAAGTGAAATTTTTCAACGGATCACCAGGATAAAAGACCTTATGATTCCATTCGGAAAACGATGGTTTTATTCACATTTACAAAAGGGAAGCCATAGCATTAAGGCTGTTCTACCCGTTTTGGTTCCAAGTTTGTCCTACTCAAATCTTGAAATCAATAACGGAGCACTCGCTTCGGTTATGTACGAGCAGATTGACCAGTATCCACAACAAAAACAAAAGGAAATACGCAATGCTTTATTAGTTTATTGTGGCCAGGACGTTAAGGCTATGATCGAAATTCTGGATGCATTAAGAAAAATAACTTCAACCAAGCAAAAATGAGAACAAATAAAAAACCGAGACAAATTTTCATAGAACGGCAATTATTTAATGCCTTCAGAGATTATTGTCCAGACCAAAAAGACTACTTACAAGCTGTTAACGAAGCGAGTGTCGCTTACCGTTTCATTACCCAAATGAACGTCTGCAGAAATGAAGCATCCAAAAAAAGAAAATTATGAAAAAATCCAACTTGAAACCCAGAACATTTGACGACCATCTGCTGCAACATTTTTTTGACACCGTTCGTCAGCCAGGAAATCATATACGTATTTCCAATACCAAATTTAGACTCAAACCCGACGTCATCTTTCTGTACACTGATGCTCCAAACAGAAACTACATTGTCAGTAAGGAAATCTGGTCTGATCTAATCCGTCAACACTTAAAACGTTATAACTATCAATAAAAAATAAATCAAATGAACAATTACGAAAAATATACAACAGAAATGTATATCAGCAGGCTGGAAAAGGCCGCTGACTATTTAGAGTCAATCGCAACTCCAGAAAAAAACGATCTTGGGTATGATACATTTTTACACTTGCACGAAGGATACGCCTTCACTTACGGTGTTTTATACCACAAATGGGTATTGATGTATCTCAGTGATATATTTCCAGAATTCTATTTGGACGAAATCGGTTACGTATGCTACAACCTAGGTGGAAAAGGCGTAGACGGCATAACTGGTGTTTATATAACATTCGGCTTATCTCTGCCAGAAGAATTTTTTGCCATACTGGAAGCCGAAGGGAATCAATCTTCCGACCAATACGACACAAAAACTTTGGGAAGGCACAGTACCGCCAAGGACATTGCGTTTAACTTGAGAAAAATCGCTGACTTTAAAAGGAATAAATTATTCAAGCAATGAATTTTATATTCTATATGCAGAACATACTTTTAAAACCCAGGAATGCAAATCGGCAGCAAAATAAAAAAGCTTCGGGAAATGAAGAACATTTCTCAATCCTTTGTTGCAGGTAAACTGAAAATAAGCCAATCATCATATTCAAAAATTGAAAGCGGTTCCAGTGACTTAACATTCAGCCGCTTTCAGGAAATAGCATCTATACTAGGAGTTGAGCCTGAGCAAATCATGGGCTTCAGCAACGATAATTTGTTTTTCAATGTGACGCATAATAAAAAAGGCATTGGTGTCAACATTAATCAGATGTCACAACAGGAAATAATTAAATCCCACGAAAGCCATATCACATCCTTAAAAGCAGAGATTACCAATCTTAAAAACGTAATTAATAAAATATTAAGTAAAAAATAACTCGATTAATAAATAAACAAAAAACAGAAAAACATGAATAAACTAACAAGAGCAGCATTAATAATTTCAACTGCAATATTTTTATCATCCTGCGGAGGCGACAACAATAAAAATAATACTCCCTCACCAGAATCACCTACTTCAACTGCCGAAGCAGCAGTTAAGTTGGAAACAAATCTGGATCCAATCCTTGGCTGCTATAAGCACTACAAAGGGAGTGCAGATTCATGGTCAGTCGGTAAATTTCCTGTGAACACAAAGGTGCGGTTCAGTGACCATAAATTTTTTCCTTTTGATAAAAAATATATTGGCAAATATTACATGGTCCAGTACTGTTTTGGCCTTGACACCAATGAAGTCATCGCTGGACGAGATAGTTATTGTGTGCCCGAATACATGGGCATGGGCAACATTTTACTTGGCGTTGATCAGAATGGCAACATGCATATTCAAAATTATTCTATATCTGAAAACGGTATGGAGGTGGGGAGAGAAAGTACGTTTGGACAGTTATTGCCGAATGAGAATGGGGGCTATAGCATTCTTGTAAATAACTCAAAATACGAATTGAAGGCTAAAAACTAAAAAATAGGCTCCAAAACGGCAAAAAAGGGCGGTAAACCGCCCTCTTTTTGTGGTTTAAGAACATTACTTTAGTCCCCATTCATTAATTAATAACCACTTAAAACTATTAGTATGAAAACAAAACTATTGCTTTTGACAATGAATTTATTTTTCATTGTCAGGTTACAGGGACAATGTTTAGTGAATACAATAACGGTCACAACACACGGGACCACTGATACCGCTGACTATTTGCCGTTACAAATTAATGTGGATGGTAAAATAATTATGTCTGGGAACACGAAGTTAAATTCTACACAGTATGACGCTACAACCGCTGCACAGTTCCCAAATGCTGCTGTTGCCTGGGTTAATTCTTATAATTCATCTAATTTAAAGTGTTTCGTTACAGCTAGCACACACGACGCAGCGGGGTATATTTATAATGTTGGAGCAGCCAGAACAACAAACACAGGAAACGGGCTAGATTATTTTGTTCAAAAACTCACCTCCTCTGGCACTATCGTTTGGACAGAGTTCTTCAACGGAACTGGTTCGTCTACAGATGTGGCCTCGGCTGTTGTCGTTGATGATGCCACAGGAGACGTTTTTGTTACAGGGGCTTGTACAAACACATTTCCTGACTTAATAGATATGGTTACTATTTGTTATAATTCATCGGGTGTTCAACAGTGGTCAACACCTTATGATTATTCAAATTTAATTGATGTTCCAACAGCAATAGAATTAGATGGTGGTGAAGTTATTGTTGGGGGCTTCTCAGGTTCTTCCTTTACAAATAATGATTTAGTTGTTATTCGAATTAATGCAACCTCTGGCACTCAGACCGATGTTCAAAGAACAGCAAATACCAATACGGGAGCGCAGGATGTTCTCAGTAGCATGGTAGCTGACAGCCAGGGGAATGTTTACAATGTTGGAACCACCCTTATTGGAACCAACTATAATATTCTGGTTCAAAAGCTAGATACAGGTTTAACTGTGGTTTGGTCACAAAACTTTGATGGATTTGGCTTTGATGATGCTGGGGTAAATATTGATCTCGATGCAAATCTAAATGTATATGTAACTGGGTATGCCTCCAAGAGCAATACAAATAAACAAATGGTCGTCTTGAAATACGATAATTCAGGGACTTTAAAGTGGGTAAAATATCCTAATGACATAACAAATACGACTTCGGAGGGTTACCGAATTAAAGTGAAAAATTTGAATGAAATTTTTGCAGGAGGAAATGTTACAACAAATTCAAACCAGGATTTATGTACCATTCGTTTAGATAGCACTGGATACGTGAATATGAATAAGGTTTACAACGGTGGTGCAACGGGAACAGATAAATTTATGGATTTGGTATTGGGAAGCAATAACCACATTTTTGTTTCTGCGAGATCATTTAATGGTACAGATGATGATAATATTGTTATTGAATATCAGTACAAAGACTTTGGCAATTTCCAGCTGGACACAGCGGGAGGCTATAAGTTTGTGGATGATGAACTTATTATTGAATTTGATAAGAAGGCGCTGAAGATGTCAGCCATCAACAATAAAAAACTATTGTTTGGAAACCTGAACGTATTTGTTCACGACAGCACTTGTGCAAAGATTACAGATAAACTTGACCATGATGGAAGTTTGGGTTTAGAAGCTGTAGAATTATCAGCCAGGAAAATATTTTTGGATCTCACCGAGGCAGATTCTCTCTCAATGACCAGGAGCGGCAACTATGTTAAAGTTCCAAATTATATTTGTTATCTGGCTGTAAAGTTCCCCTCAAACATAAACTTGCTGAACGCTAATGCCCAATTACCAACTGTGAAGAAGGACATACACACCTGTGAATTAAATAAAGTTTATGAGTTGACAAACGCAAATGACCCGAACTACCTTACAGATCAAGGGGCGTTGCATGGAATTACGAATTATCAAAACGGCCACATTAATTGTGATTCTGCTTGGATTGTCGGCAATGGGGGACAGCCTTATGTGAGAGTCGGGGTGTTGGATTCGGGTATAGATTTTAACCACCCAGATTACGGAGGAATGACCACTTTGGGATATGATTTCATAAACAGCCAGAATGCTATCAATGTAGATGATGGCGACCACGGCACTGGCGTTTCAGGTATTATTTCGGCTGTAAGAAATAACAACCTTGGAATCGCAGGAATGGCTGGAAAAGACGCAGCGAATCCAGCCAGCCCAGGTGTAACACTTGTTGATTGTAAAGTGTGTGACGCTTCAACCTGCCTAACAACAATTGTTGCACCTGGATTAGCAAAAGCAATAGCGGGAACAAATGTTGGCGGTTATGCCGTGAATGTTGCTAATATGAGTATTCGCCTTGCCTATAGTTACTACAATCAATTCGTGTATGCTGGCTCAAGCTTGATGATTAAGGCTATGAATGATGCCAACAGAAACGGCGTAGCAGTGGCAGCCTCAAAAGGAAACCTCTCTAACATCGGTACTTTCACATTTCCAGCGGATTATTCAGATGAAATTACCATGAGTGTCGGAAGTACTGGACGCAATGGCCACCATTGCAGATACACTGTTAATTGTGATAACGCTTCAACTACCTGGGGTAACATAGATTTCTGCGCACCTGGAACAGATAGTCTGGTTTATACCCTGAATGATTCACAAGGGTATAAACAAGAAAGTGGAACTTCACACGCTTCACCACATATTGCTGGTGCCGCTGCTCTAATTATGAGTTACAGAAATAAATCATTTCCACATTGGGACAATTTAGTGCATGAAGATTGCGAGCAAATGCTACAGAGAACTTGTACTGATCTAGCACAATCTGCTACCTACAATGAAAGTGTGGGTTACGATACTGTAACGGGTTGGGGCAGAATAAATGTGGCAAAAGTTATGAAGAAAATAGATAAAAACTATTACAGGTTTAGGCACATTTCAGAGGCAGTTGGTAATACGTCTGTTGTAAGAACTACAGCCACTAAGGCAACAAACCTAACAATGGCTTGGCCAGCATTTCAAACAATAGTTTCAGGGAATTATAGTACTGATATTTTTGAATTAACTTCTACAATTAACTTCCAACTATTGCCAAGTGAAGTTATCATTGCCTACTGGCCTTTAAATAAGGAATGTTGGGGTATTAAAATGGATAGTTCTTACGTTGACTTGGATAGACCTTTTTATTCTAAGATCATTTCGATGTCAAATACTCAGGCGGTCTTGAAAACTTATTACTACAATTATAACCCGAATAATTTGTCTTTCCCTGATATTCCTGCGAACATTAGGCAAGCTTTTACGCTATACACCTATGATTCTACTGGAACCGTTGGACTAGCGCAGAGAATTGAAAATAAAGAACGAAATTTCATAACATACCCAAATCCTAGTACTGGTGAATTTGATGTTCTATTCAATTCAGAAAGCCATTCTCAGTTAAATTATACAGTTTCTAATTTATTAGGTCAGGAAGTTAGAAAGGGTGTCTATACACCTTCAGAAGGCATCAATAAGATACCGTTGCACTTAGGGGATTTAACAAATGGTGTCTATATTTTGAATATCTTTGATAATAAGAAATTGGTCTATAAAGAGAAACTAATTAAGGACTAAAAATAATTGGAAATGAACTTGGAAACGGCTTCATTTCCTTTCTCTATTTTATGAAAAAGAACATATTTTCGGTTATTCTAACACTTTTCATTAGTTCCTACTATTGTCAGACAGTTGTTTCTTCTTGCGTTGCATCGGATAGCGTAGTAAATTCTTATCGAGATGATATTGATAGACTGTGTCTGAGAAGATCATTTCACGTAAATTCTACCTGGAAAGACAGTGTATTTATAGACACTACACTACGAAGTCGTTATTTAAAAGCACTTCTTGCGGTGTATAACGCAACAATGTTGCCAGCAAGAGATACCGTAATAAATAAATGTAAAATTCACGTTTCACCGAATCCAGATACTAAGACAATCTTTATAGCTGGTGATTCCAATTTAGTTTGGCTAAAAAATATCAGATATAACGTTTCGCCTTGCGGTAAGCCAGTAATAGATAATGCAATTATAAAATACGGACTACAAAAGACATCATTTAGCGCTCCGAGTTGGTGGAATATACATTCTGTGACTTACAAAAAGACGAATGGCAATCTAAATATGTACAAACTTGGATTGATCTTTAGCGCCATTCCATCATCTTCTGGCCCAAATACTACGACAATAGATGGCACGGACATAGAAGACTCATTGAATGTAAACTTTACAATGCTGGAATACTCTTATGGGTGGGGTGATTGCTGGAATGGCTGTATGTTCAGAAGATACTGGCAATTCAAAGTTTTTAATGATTGTTCAGTTGAGTATATTAAAAGCTATGGAAACGCCGTGCCTCCCAATGTTGCTATTAAGGAGAATGAGCAATTATTTTCTGACGTTAAAGTCTATCCAAATCCGTTTAATGCCAAAATCAGAATTGACAATTTAGGTAGTAGTTCCGACAGGCTATCGGTGTTCAATACGTTGGGACAAACTGTGTTTGAAGTAAAGGGTATGGTGGATAAAGAAATTGATCTCAGCTATTTGTCTAGTGGAATATTCTACCTAAAACTTGAAAAAGGATTCGCAAGTAGAACATTTATGATCATAAAAGAATAGTGAATCCGCAAATTCAAAAGTACACGATTTTAAAACGGATCCTACCTATGTGAATTTTTTCATACACCAAATATAGTAAAGTCATGTAGATAGCTAAGCGACGGATTGGAACTACTACTAATAGAGCATTTGGAAAAGGCTTATGCTATTCAGGTAACCATCGAAGTGCTTTTCGGTTTCCAAAGCGATAATTTCTTTTATACCGCTGGAATTCAAATCAAATTTAACTTCAACATAAAAGTTTGGCATTCTGTAAATAACCACAACCCTTTCACCATATTCTACCCTTTGATCGACGAACATCCCATTGGGCCAAAGAATCTCCGCTTTATCTCCCATTTCTAGTTTGTTAAAGTCACTTGCGTCCACTAAATAAAACTAAAGATTATTACTTTCGAATACAAGAATACTTTACGGCGTAAAATCTACGGCATCCTATTTAATCGTGATAATTGGTCAAAAGGCTCTTTAGGTGTCATTTTTCGCAAAAAAGGGCGGTAAACCGCCCTTTTTTTGTTGCAGAAGATGGTTATTTTTGGATAAACACAAAGGTAACCATGAAAAAATATTTACTATTTATTCTCGCACCAGCTATTTTGACATCATGCATGCCACCAGCTGTGATAGCCACTTTCAGAAATAAAAACGTTTATAAAACTAAGACTGATGTGGTTTTAAAACGAGTTTATGACCAGGGTAATAGCGCAGGGATCAATGATGAAAACGTTTACATTTTAAAGCCGAGCAATAATTTTAGCAAAATCCGTTATACGGTAGTTCAAGAAGGAGACAACCCATATGTTTATATACTCCCTCTCGTCCGATTTACAAATAGCACTGCTCCAAATACCCAGTTAACCGCTTTACCTGCTTCGGCCAATACAAACACTATCTTTATAAAACCATATGATTATAGTGATTTGGGCGCTAATACGTTGGATGCGTCTAATTATTATTTTAAGTTGGTGTCTGAACCAGAGCCGAATCAGCATTATTTATGCTCTCAATCATTAATGGGAATGCCGATCACCTTACCAATAAAGATAAGAAGTAAAAGCATTACAGCAGATCTGTCTTTAGGTTATTCATTCGGGTATAAATTTAAGATAAGCAATAATCCATATAAAAAAACTTATTTTAATATAATCCCATATGCACTAGCCTTCAATAAAGAGAAATATGTTCAGGATAGTAAATTTGTTTTAGAGGGTAAAGAACCAAAAAAAGAAGAAACTGTGTCATTCACATATTATTCCTTTGGAGCTACCCTAGAATATGAAAGTTTTAATGTTGGAGCGTTTGTAGGATGGGATATGATGTTCGCCCCTTATGATGACTGGGAATATCAGAAAAAGCCATGGTTTTCGATTGGTTTCGGATATAAACTCGGTAAAAAAGAATAGCGATTGCCTAAAAATCAGCTCGTATTGTCGCCAAATAATACGCTCATTTAAATATATTTATACATATATTGAATGAAATATATTACAAATCCTATATTTGCTTCCTTATAATCTCATTAATGGCAAAGAAGCAAAATATTAAGAGAGAAAGATTTGTTAATGTCGCTGGACGGCGGGTACAAAAAATCTTAGACAGTATAGATAGTTTGTCAAAATGCGCAAATAAAAACAATTACGACTATGAGGCGCATGATGTCAGCAAAATGATAAAGGCAATACAAGAAAAAGTAAGATCCTTGGAGTCATCCTATAACAGCAATACAAAATCAACCAAAAATACATTTCAATTCAATGGCAGCAGCAAACATGAAAAAAATATTTGAGCAACTTCTTAAAGCAAACACCGCAAGGGAAGTCACTGATATTCTTGAGGAGTTAACAGACAACCACGACTTGAGCTGGGAGTCAGTTGGGGGTCGTGGCAATAATCAGTCAACCATAAATATGGGTACGGATCCTGCTGCTGGATTAATAGAAAGAATTACAAATTCAATTGACGCTGTCCTTGACTTAGAATGGTACAATCAAGGTTGCCCAAAAGACATTGATAATCCAAGGTTGGCGGCGGAAAAGTGGTTCAAACTTTCTGAAGGGAAATTGAGGAACGTGAAAGACGCCTCGGCAAAAAACATTCAAGAGCTTGCAAAATTAATTTCCGTCACATTAAAAGATTCGGAGAGAGAGGATTTTCCAACAGTCGAAATTCGAGATTATGGTACAGGGATAAAGGGTGATGACTTTTCAAGAACAATCCTAAGCTTAAATGATGATAATAAAATAAATAAGCTCCATCAAATGGGGGCGTATGGCCAAGGTGGTTCAACAGCGCTATCATTTAACACCTTTACAATTATAATTTCTAGGCCTCAAAAAATACTTAAAAAAGGAAACGCTGTGGCTTTTACCATTGTTCGTTTTAACGATGGTGGGCTCGGTCAGAGAAAGTTGGGTTGGTACGAATACTGCGTTGGAACTGATAAAAAGCCGATTTCACTAGAGTTGCCAGAAGACAAGTTTAAAGCTGGAACTTTGGTTAGGCACATCGGAATGGATATTGGGAAATTTAAAGCTAAAATCACAGGCCCTACGTCATCTTTGTGGTATCTGGCGCATCATTATATGTTTGATGCTGTACTCCCATTCACAATCACAGGTGAGCGCCAAGCAGATTTAACTAAAGGAAAAAAAGAAAATAGAAGCGTTCTCGGAAACAACCGTCGACTTACACTCGGTGGAGGTGATGAAAAAGAACTGACGCAATATAAAAGAGATGCTACGTTTACATTTAAAGATGGTAAGGTTACTTTATATTATTGGGTATTAACGATAGAAGGCGAGAAGCCTTGGGATCGCATCAAGAATTACACTCAGGCTTCCCAACCAATAGTTATCACATTTAATGGTCAGAAGCAAGGCAGTTTAAATAATTCAATTATCAAATCAGACTTAAAGTTGCCTTTTTTAGAGAAGTATTTGGTTGTTCAAATTGAGTGTGATCATTTAGACAATGAATCTAAAAGGCAATTATTTAGCAGCACCAGGGAAAGTACCAGAGATACTTCAATTAAAAAGGAGTTAGAGAAAATGGTAATTGATGCTCTTGACGCTGATGATGAATTAAAAAGATTAGACAAGGAAAGGAGAGATCGCTATCTCCAAAAGGACGAAACTGATGCGATGGACAAACTTAAAAAGAGATTGGCATCACGTATAAATCACTATTTAAAAGCTACAGGTGGCGGAAAGGCCGTTAAAGTTACAGATACCATGGAATCGGTAAAGGCAAGAAAACAGCCACCAATACCGATAAACGATCCCCCCACATTTCTCGAAATCATTACCCCAAATAAAAAGGAAGTATTTATTGGCAAAACGTTTAATGTAAAGTTTAAAACTGATGCCCATCCAAATATGTTCTCAAACCCTGATTGGTTTTTCGCAGGGACTGAGTTTCCATCCTTTGGTACATTTACAGGGTCAGCTCGAGTCGTCGATGGATATGGTATAGCTTATTTCAGAGCAAATGATACAGTTGAGGAAGGCACAAAATCTAAGATAACGCTGGAATTACGCCCTCCAAGACAAAAAACAATTAGCGACAGTATAACAGTTATTGCTGCTCCACTTCCAGTAGGAGCTGATGATAAAAACTCTGGGACGAAAAATACTCCAAATATCGAGATCATCGCAGTAAATGAAAATCATCCTTATTATAAAGAGCATGGTTGGAACAAAACCACCGTAGCGGAAGTAGCGGATGATCAAGACGCAGTATTTATTTATATCAACGATTCAAATCAATATTTGACTAAGCTCCTGGAACGAGCTCAACAATATAGTACAACTACAGTAGACTCGATTAAAAACCGATATAGAGAGCATGTTGCCTTTTGTGCTTTCATGATGGATAAAAACAAAATAGAAGAGCGGATTAATACAGATGATGGTAAACCAGTGGACCCAGATATTGTTGAGCAAATAAAGCAGGCTGATTTAGAAAATGGCTGCGAAACAATTTGTGGTATGATTACCGATTTTTTTGATTATATAAGAACTGAAACCGAGGAACTAGCAGTATAATGGCAATAGCGACACTTGAAAATTTTGTAACTCCATGGGCAAACGGTAAGTCTAGAGAACATGATGCATGGCATGGGATGTGCTCATATTTAGGCGCATTTCCTCCTGCCTTAGCAAATTATTTTATTAGATACTTCTCTGAAAAGGGCGATATTGTTTTTGATCCTTTCGCAGGAAGAGGTACAACACCACTGGAGGCCCGACTCTTAAATCGAAAGTCACTAGCAACTGATCTCAATCCAATTGCACTTGCTTTGTGTCATGCGAAAAATGCTAGCTTAACAAAAGAGGAAATTTTCGCCAGAATTGATGAACTTGAAAGAAAATGCGACGTAACTTTGTATCAGCAGGAAGCTTACGCTCAAGCCGAAGAAGTTCATTTAATATTTCATCCTCGAACATTATCAGAACTGGTATACCTCCGACGAAAACTTCTGAAATCTGAGAACCAAGTTGACAGATATCTGATTGGGATCGCTTTAGGTGTTCTGCACGGCGGCGAGAGATTAAATGGCACTTCGGGTTATGCATCTATTGATATGCCAAATACTTTCAGTATGTCTCCTGATTACGTTAGAAAATTTGTTCAGTCAAATCAACTAAATAGATTTTATAGGAATGTATTTGGCTTACTTAGGGAAAAGACTGAAAGATTGTACAAGAAACATTCAGGCATAAAGCAATCAGGCGCAGTTATTAGGGCTAACGCCAGGAAACTCAGCGAAATCCCAGAATTAATGCCATATCATAAAAAAGTTAGTTTAGTTTTGACTTCGCCACCATATTTGGGTATTGTAAATTATGCTAAACAAAATTGGATAAGAAGCTGGTTTATGAATGAGGATCCTATCAAAGTATCTGCTGATCTCGATGATGACCTTAACTTAGAAGAGTGGGTGAAATTTTCGAAAGACGTGGTAACAGAACTGAAGAAATTCATAAAAAGAGATGGTGTTGTGGTCTTTGTGATTGGGGATGTAGCTAAATCGAAAACTAGTGTGATTCCTTTAGCAAGGGAGTTTGCGAGGATGGTTCGTGAAGAAAAGATCTTCGAAAACGTGTGGTGTATTAATGATGCTATTTCCGACACAGATAAAACTACTAGGATATGGGCAGGAACTAAGGGTAATGCAACAGCGACTGATAGAATCGTGTTCCTTTCTGATATCAATCCTTTTGAAAAGTTTGAGGATTCAGCAGATGTCGAAAAGCTAGACTTTCGATTCGTGCAGAAGAGTACAAAATACTTTCTTGGAAATTAGTTTATATAATGTCAAAAATTATAGATAGAGAAACAAACAATTGGTATCAAGAAGTTGCTGCTCAGGATTTCTATAAGGAGATAGATCTGGAACGTGAGATCATGCACAATATATCAGTTATTTTCCCAGAATATATTCCAGCGTCATTTAAGGTCGAACTGACTCACAATGTAACAGGGAAAAAGAATAAAGCCGACTTATGTATGATCAAATTCGATTATACCGAATGGTACGTAATTGAGGTTGAACTGGGAGGACATTCGGAAGCGGAAGTCATTAAACAAATTGACACATTCGCAAATTGCACCTATACTGCTGCGCATGCAAGCCACATTCATAATCAAAATAATACTTTAAATTTAACATCGCTTACAGTGTTAGTAACTGGAAAGAATCCAGAGCTTATGGTTATTGTAAATGAAGAAAAGAAAGAGTGGAAAAAGGGCTTGAAAAAGTATAGCTGTAAAATGTGTGTTTTTCAAATATACAATGACTTTGGGGGAAGGAAAATTTTCCGTCTTCAAGGCGAACATCCTTTTATCTACACAAATTTTCGCAATTGCACGTTCGAAAAAAGCCTACCTTTTGCAATCAAAATTTTAAACGAGGAAGGTTTTCTGAGTTCATATAATATTTCAAATGGTGATTCAGTTGATATTGAGTTTAATGGTGTAAGAAATGTATGGGTACGAGAGGATTATGGTTCAGAAGTTTTCTTAACTTGTAAAAGTCCGACTGCACCCTTGGATTCTCTCACTTCCCGATATCGGTTAAACTACTATAAGACAAGACGGGTGAGCCAACCGACAGGCAATACTATTAAAATTCGGCTTCTAAATTGGTTAAACAAGTCTCAGGTTCAAATAAATAATTCATTCAGTTTTACAAAAGAATAATCATGAGATACGAAATCGAAAATAATTCCATTTCTGCCTATAAGAGGTTATCATACGATCCCTGGTATGCTTTCGCTGAACTCGTCGATAATTCAACTCAGGCATACTTTGACAACAGGGAAATTCTGGATGCTGAATTTGCGAAAACTGGTGATAGGTTATGTATTTCAATCGAATATAATCCCTCGGCTGATAAAATTGTTATTACTGACAATTCGATAGGAATGAATGAGACCGATTTAATTCGTGCATTTAAGGTAGGAAAACCTCCAGAAAATCCCACTGGAAGAAGCAAGTATGGCTTAGGGATGAAAACTGCTTCCTGCTGGTTTGGTGATAAATGGAGTATAAAAAGCAAAAAACTTAACGAGGTCTATTCTTATGAAATTTTTATAGATGTAGATGCTATAGCTAGACACGTTGGGGAAGTCATTCTACCTACTACAATTGAACCAGCTGCGCCAGAGGAACATTATACGATTCTTACAATAACGGATTTAAATCGAAAGTTCGTTGGGAGGACACTTGGAAGGATAAAACAGTATTTGAGTTCAATTTATCGCTTCGATATTTCGGAGGGAACGCAAATTAAGTGGAATGAACAAATTCTGACATATGAGGGCTACGAAGACGAATTATATGTTACTGAAGATGGAGTCAAATTTAAGAAATTATTTGAATTTGAGGTAAATGGAAAGTCAGTTAGTGGCTGGGTTGGGGTGTTGGGCAGAGGTTATGGAAGTCGAAAAAAGGCTGGTTTTTCATTGATTCAAAATAAGAGGGTAATACAGGGATCATATAAACCAACTTCTATTTTCGGTGATCAAGATGAAGGCAGTAATGACTTAGTGAATCAACGTGTAGTTGGAGAGCTTTTTCTCAATGATTTTTCTGTAAGTCATACAAAGGATAAAATAATTTGGGAAGATGATGAGGAAAGTTTATTAGATGAAAAATTAGGTCAGTATTGCAACGATGCAAAGCAATTGGCATTAACCCTTAGATTTAATAAAGAAGGTAATGATTATTTGGCCAAGTTTAAGGAAGAAGCTACAACAGTTTTAACAAGCGAACTAAAGTCAAACGAGCTTACAAATTACATAAAAACTACGCAGCCCTACCCAGAAAAGATAATTGAGCTATCCTACACCAAAACGTTGGTAATGATTGAAGGTGAAAATCTACCTGATATCGAGGCTACGATTGGGAGCGATAATGATACCATTTATGTATTGGTATATTTCAGCGAAAAATCTGAATTTGAACCATACGTATTAACTCAGACTACAATTGAAAGTAATAAAGTAATTGTTATGATTAATATGCTTCACCCTCACGTACAGGAGATGACAAGCGCTGATTCACTTACTAACTTTATCCGCCATTCAATTTATGATGGAGTAGCTGAGTGGAAAGCAATAAAATTGAGGGGCTCACTTCAACCTAATACTATTAAATTTATTAAAGATGGTTTATTGCGGATACCATTTGAAATTAAGTCAAATAAAATGGTATAGTAAAAGGAATTTCATTTCACTCACTAAAAAACTGTCCAGCTACTAATACTAATTTTCTTTATTATGAAGGAAAAAATTTCAGGAATATTTTCATTAAAAAATGAGAGCGCTTTTGATATTATCGAAAAAACACCGACTCAAAAGTTAACAATTACTTTAACAAGGCCTACTATGGCGAAGAACATAGAGGTTTTTTTGCATTTTGTTAAAATGCCACAGGGAAATATATTATTTCTATGTGATTTTGATGGGCATGTTCAAAATCAAGACATAAAGGAACGGGTGATTGTTGTTGTGAAGGAACTTGACCTGGATACAATAATTAGTACCGTCTCCTTCACCATTTCAACAGGCTCTAATTATGAGTTTGTTGGTGAAATTTATGATAAATCGAACGATGTTGGGATCGCACAAAGCAAAGAGTAAGAGTTGTCTGTCCTAAGAGTTTTTTATAAACCATAGTGGCCTTGCATTAATTACTTTTTCCTCCTTGATATATCCCAGAAGATATCGGTTCTGGATTAAATCAGAAAGCATTTTTTCCGCTACCACGGCATTACCATCTACGAAACCCAATATTCTGGACTCTTTCCAGGAAGGAAACATCTCGCCATCCAGTGCTGCTATAAAGAAATCTACTCCCAGCTCGAAAAGTTTACGCCAGTATTCTTCACCCTGGCAATCCTCTAATGTCCAATTACGGATATTATTCTGCTCTATTACATATGTTTCCCCAGTCATGGTAATAAAATAAGCAATTGACTAGCAATAATAAATAACAATTTAATATTTTTTGAAAAAATTCTTAATTAGGTTTTTATTCAATTAAAATATTCAAAAAGTAATGAAACGGCCAAATAATTGGTTTTATTATCTACTAGTTTTTATCTTTATGTAATATGGGAGGCGTTACATTTTCTTTTAGAGAATATCTTGATACAATCACTGAACTAGTGGCTGTTAAATCTGGTATATTGCTTCCGAAAAATAATATAATATCCATCCTGAAAGAAAATCATGATCCTGGATATTATGCTGGTTTAACTTCCAGCTCAGTTATTAGACTTCGTGCTGAAAGCATTGAAGAGGATGTTAATATTGTAAGGAAAAAAATAGGAAATATCTCGGAAGAAGGTATGAATCCATATCCCTTCAAGAATTTTCTTCAATGGGACGAAAAGTATTATAGCTCAGTTGTCGACGAGTTTTCGAACTTGGTTGATGAAGGCAATGCGACTGATCCTGAATTCATCATGGGAAGAATTAAAGAAAAGACCGATGCCCCACCTGGGCTGATAGTAGAATTTATTAAATACGTCATTCACAACCAAAATCAAAGCGTTTTTCTGCTACCACAAAGCATGGATTGGGATGGTTTCACGCCTCTCGGCCACTTATTTAATTGTGAGTTAAAAAGTGGCAATGAAAATTATTTTGACCAAAAGTTTATAGATTATTTAGCAGCAAATCCTGAAAAGATGCAAATTATTCATTGGCGAAATTTTGAAAGGTTCTGCGCTGAATACTTTCAAAGGCTGGGCTACGAAACAGTGTTAGGGCCAGGTACAAACGATGGAGGAATCGACATTCGGGTTTTTGATAAAAGCGACCCTAGTACGCCGTTAATATTAATCCAGTGCAAAAGGTATAAAAAAACAAAGGAAGTCAAAATTGAGACCGTAAAAGCACTTTACGCTGATGTGAAATTCTTGGATGCAAAACACGGCTTGATAGCAACCACCTCGTATATAGCCCCTGGAGGAAAGAAAATGTCTGAAGCAAGAAAGTATCCTCTCTCTTTCGTTGAAAATGAACAGGTGAAAAATTGGGCAAGTGATATGTGGCGTTACAGTAAATAAAAAAATTAGGCCTCTGTTTAAAAAATGCGAGAACACCAATTTTTCTACTATTTATGAAAAACTACTGAAAATGGATAATAATAAACTACGAGACTACATCCGCAAAACTCTAGAAGAAGCGGTAGACTCACCGATAAACGAAGATGAACATGAATTGATCAACGCAGCAGATAAAGTGGCTGAAAAGGTAGATTCTGACGAAGTTGAAGAAGGAATGGGCCGATCAATCAGTCTGGGTCGTGGCGTTAATCAAAAACCAAACAACTACCCCGAAAACCTGAAAAGGGGCGATATTTAGCAAAAAAGGGCGGTTAACCGCCCTTTTTTTGTCATTCTGATTACATACATTGGCCGCATACATAAAACCCACGTATGGAAGCAGCAAAAATTTTGATAACCTTAATAGGCGTTCTGGTGTGGCCAACACTTATTCTAATTGTTTTACTGACATTTCGGACGCAGCTCCGTTCGCTAATTGATCGAGTCAAACACTTTGAAATAGCAGGCTCTAAAACCGAGTTCAGTGAGGCCAAAAAACAAGCTATCATCGAAGAGCTTACCAGCGAGGTAGAGGATATACAATCTTCAGCAATAATAAACAGAGAAGAAAAGGAAAGACTAGTCAGACAGGTACTAACCGAAAGATTTCAAAATATTGAACAAAAAATTGAATCTGTTAAAGTTGAACATCACAAAACGGCAAATCTTCAGGATAATGTAAAAGATAGAACAATGCTTGCCTTCGCTGTAGGAGATTCCTTGGCGGAAAATTTGACTTACAGATTATACTATGATCCTGTTGATCGCAATCATAACTATCCTTTTCGATACATTGGGTTATACAACGAAAAAACAATTAAAAACGTCGGTGAAGTCGTTAAAATTGTGTATTGTGATCTTGTCGATGGCGAATTGGTAGGAACTAGGGGTTATGACATCGCTAAATTGACTCCAGATGAGCGTGAACGTATAAAAGGTGCTATTCAAAACACTTCATATTACGACTTAACAAAGGGAAATAAGTTCTATTTAGTTGATGCATTCCCAGAGACCTACTACTTCAAGGAATCCCAATATGGTATAAGAGCAAAAAGATATTTTTGGCTTGACGAAATTCCTGGCTTTAGAACTGGGATGACCTCTGCTGAAGTGTCAAAACTGCTTGACGGAAAAATTTGGTATTGAAAGTTAACTCAGTCGATCAACAATGGCTAAAACCAATCGTAATCATATGTTAGGCGAAAAATATTACATCTAAATTACCACTCTTCACCTCTTCAAAGTATTCCTTGAATGTGAGAATTTTTTTATCCATAAGTTTGCAGTTTTCGGTGTATGATTTATAATCAATTAAATGAGAAGAATGGGACCTTACGTAATATTCATCAGGTAATTGGCTTATGGGATGTGCGAACCACTCATTGTTACCTTCCATATAAAATGCTAAAACTATTTCATTTTTCCACCCTTCAATCTTGCATGAGGCAACAAACTGAATTTTATAAATTACAAGCACGTCAGGCTCATGCACTTTTTCATGCATTGTCAAGTTTATTTCTCCAACCAATTGAAGGCTCGGATTTTGAATAAGAGGCGTAAAACTCGTTATCCGATGCAGTTTGCTTTGACCCTTTGCATTTACGTCCAGGTCATTTAGAATTTCTATTTCCATAATGATAATTTACATCTTAAAGCTATGGTCGAAATTTATACTTGCAAGGTTTTTAACCAGCCATTTTACTAACAATCTGTTAGCACTGTTGTAAGATGCCTTTGCTTTTTCCTCCTGATTGTTTACATTAAACAAGAGAAATTCAATATAATCATGAATCAGAGATCACTATTTGTTTTAGTTAAATACGGAAAGCTTGATAGGCTGATATCGCTTTTGGAGACAGGAAAGTTGTATTTAAGCTCCGTCGAGACTTTAAGGGCCAGTGGAGATAAAAAACAAGATAACCATCAGATTGATCATCTTGAAGGTGCTACACGTTATTTTTCAAAGGGGCCAGTCGATTTAACTTTAACGCCGACTGTTGGAAATGGTATTCCTATAAAAACAAAAGCCTTAAACTTAACGTATGCTGTAAAATACGATTTGGTGCCAGGAAACATTTGTTCATTTTACTCAGTCACAGACGAAGATTTTAACTCAGGGAAATTTAGGCCAATTGATCGTAAAATGGTCGAGTTCGGCTCTCATGCGATCATTATTACAAATGTCGGCGAATTTCTCCAGCGTATTGAAAAGGCGTTACCTGCACCCAATTGGTCAGGACTTAAATACGGACATGTAGAGTATTTTGATGAATCAGATTTCGTTGGCGACCTCGATCTTTTTAAAAAACGCTCTGCTTATTCTTACCAACAGGAATTTCGGGTTTTAATTGAATCAAATCAGCTAACTCCCGCAATGCTGGATTTGGGTTCCTTACATGATATAGCTGTTGTAGTTTCCTCGGATGCGACGCTAAAACTTAAGTTGAAGTATGATTCTAGCTTGAATGGAGTTAGACTAGACTTCAATTCTAAAAATGTTGAGGCTGGAAATGGAGGATTTAAGAAAAAGTTTCTGTTATATCGTCTGATTATGAAATTCAGAGACTGGATTTTGATTGTCATGAGCCGAAAAAAGTAGCTTAAAATCAAACCATTAGGTTGCACGCAAAGTTCAGCTTTTATGATTCCCAAAATTTAAGTAAATTAGTTTGACAGAATTAGTGGATAACGAAGGTAAAATAGATATTTCAGACGAGGATATGGAAAGAATCGGTGAAGGGCTTGCTGATTTATTCTGCACGTTTATCAATTCAGCGAAATCCTGGGACCAGGTTAAAATCAAATATGAAGCTATACTTGAAAATTCTGATCATTATGCTGGTAAAATAGTACACTATCATCTGGTGCTTACTGATTTAATAAACAACACCTTGGTGTCCCTGAATCTTTGTTCCGAGGGTAAAGCCAAAGATTTACCGTTTAAAAAGAAAATAGACAGATTACCACGGGAAGGCAAGGTATTTTGCTGTTTAATCCCAGGTTTGGAGGAATTGAATGATATTAGGAATGAAGTTGCACATGAACTCCTAAAAAAGCCGCAAACTGACGAAATAGATACATATGTCTCGTTTTTTAAGATGGGAGATCCTTTAACCCTGTCTTTGGAGGAACGAATTGAGAAGTTTACATTCCTCGCTATTATCCTTTTCAGTGTAAATTCTTTGGAAGTAAAATCCCACTGGGATCAATTCTTCCAAAAACACCCGGCGTTTTTTGAGGAATTGAAGAGCGAAAAGTTTACTCCCTGGGTAGACAAATTCCTAAAGAGATAGTGGTTTTGCCTTAAATTTAGTTTGATAATGGTTCGGCTCTTAATTTTCGTCCTGCATCGTTAAGACTGAAAAAATTAGAATGTCCAGAGGGGTCAGGATTTCCATAACTTTCCATAAATAACTTCCGAACAGGCCCATAAGCTTGCGATATTTTGTCTGGATCCTTCTCATTATCCATCGCTTCTTCCAAACATCCTAAAAGAGGAAAGATCCCATATTCAGGAGCGATTTTGATTGCTTTATGTAATAGTGTATAAGTGTCGTTATTTGTCATTGGTAGTTGATTTTAAAGGTGTGGTAGTTTAAAAGTACCGAAAATCAACTGAAGATGCCAATGTTTAGTGGATAAAATTGCAAATCAAGCGGTTACGCTGCGCATGGAATTCCACTTGACGGACGTCCGCAAAACGGGTAAAGAACGAAATTTTTCTATAATTTTCGTTTTGTTCGTCCATTTCTGATGTCCACAGTTGCAGCTAACGTTTGGCGAGCAAAAGTAGGCGGGCTTACGAAGCACCATCTTTCCCAACCGACCAAAGGTATTTTAAAGATACTTACTTTATTAGTGAGCCGCAAACAAAATTTCCCGAAGGGGCCACTGTCTTGCGCGCGAACGATGACCGATTCCGCCCGCTTACTTTTGCTTGCTGGTTAGCGGTAGTTTTAATTGTCTTCCATTAAGTCGATCAGTCGACCGTCTTGAAGTCTGAATGGCCCATTTAATTTAGGATTTTATGCTTTGGCTTTTTCTGCGGCGTCAAAAAAATTGTCTAAGCTATTTTGGAGCAATGTTTTGTCTTGAGTGTCCCAATATTCACCTTCGTCTACTACTTGCAGGTCGACAAAGTGTGGTTGAATTTCTTTTAGAAGAGAAATTATTTGTAAGTGCGTATCAATTCCAGCGAATTGCGTTTTACAGTACTCTTGAATGTAATTGTGTTTGTCAAACTCTAACCACAAAGGATCTGAATTTTCGTCTGGTTGTATTTTAATTCCTTTTGTTGGTCCTTCGTAGTCCCAGTCTTCCTCGTCTTTTACGCGACCAAGTTTTTTGAGCGGGTCGGAAAAGAAGTCGTGCGGCATATCATTTGTCAAAGCAAAGTTTTTAGCTTTGGTCATTACGCTGTCAAAATCTTTGTCTGACTTTAATTGTCCCTCGAAATGAATTGTTACTCCCATGTCTGTCTGTCAAATTACCGCTTACTTTTGCTTGCTGGTTAGCGGTAGTTATTGTTTTCTGTCTAGATATATAAATACTGAAATTCTATGGATACTTATATTGCTAAACCTTGAGTTTAAAAGTGGGTAATTAAAATTGTAAACAATGTTACCAAGAAATAAATTTAAACCAAGTGAAGGTGAAATTCTAAAATCAATTTTGCCTTTAAAGTCTGAATATAGAGTCGTATAAATTTTAGCTTTAAAAAGGAGTCCACAATATTCATAACCAATTTTGGGTCCAAGACCAAGTTGATTTTCTGGCATTAGAAATAATTCGGAAGCTAAACCAATAAGTGAATGAGGGAATTGACTATAAAAATGTTCTTTTAAACTATCATTTCTAATGTCAGCTCTGTAGTCTTTTACTTTTGTCACGTTACTTTTTACAAAACCTATTTCGGCACAAATTGTTTTCCCTATAAAATGTCCACCGAACATAAAACCACCAATTCCTTTGAGAAAAGACACTGACGGTATTTGAGCTTTTGTCGAGTCAATTTGTCCAAACGATGGTCTAAATGCTAAAATAAATATTATAATTAGTCTGTTCGTCATAATTACCGCTAACGGATGGCAAGCTGGCGTTCGTGCCGGTCGTGCGTATGCTAAATTTACAAAAGTCCAGCGAGATGCCAAAATAAAAAAGATACCCGGCATGACGCTACGCTTGCTGTTAGGCGTAGTTATTTCTGTCCCTTGTCCAGGGTAATTGTCAGTTTGTTGTCCTGCATTTTTACTTTAACAGTGTCACCTTTTTTGAAACCGAGTTTGTCGAGCCAATGGCCCTCGAGCCTGATTTCAGGAACCGTAATGTCGTCCCAGCGTCTTGCACGATACTTACTGTGTATTTTTAGTTTTTTAAAAAGACTCATAATTGTATGTTCGTTATACCGAACACAATGTACAAAGAATATTTAGATATTCGCTATAGTGAACACGAAAGATTCGAAATATTTTAAAAAATTAGGTCTGAGAATTAAAGAATTGCGGGAAGAAAAGGGTCTCGACCAAAAAGCCTTTGCCTTTGATTGTGAAATTGGGCGAACTCAATTACACATGATTGAAAATGGGAAAACGAATCCTCGTCTGCTTACTTTGATGAAAATTGCAAATTCTCTAGAGATATCCTTGTCTAAGTTGCTTGATTGATCTTGGTTTGTGTCCTCCGCCCTCAGCTATTTGCCTTTGTTATTTTAAAGTGGGAATTAATGAGTCCAATTTATTTTTAGCAGAGTCCATGTAGTTCGAAAAAACTAGATACTGGTCAGTGATTTCTTTAGTTTTGTCCGTCAGCTTAGTAATTAAATGTGATAACTTTCTTCCATTTTCGGCTACTTCGGCTAAAATCAAATGCGTTCGGAATTCGTTTGTTGAAACAATTTTCTCCTGTATAACGCGAATAATGTCAGAATAAAAAACCGTCAACTTACGCGTTCCAGAAATTTCTTTGTAATATTTAATTACTAGACCGTTTATTAAATTGTATGTTTCTGAAGAACCATGATTAGGATTGTTTTGTTTTTCCCATTCTATATATTTACTTAAGAGAGAAAGATATTCATCGTTTTTATTTTCTAGTTCGTCTCTCACTTTACCGCTGTCTTCACGAACTCGTTCATGAAATTCCGCCACTTGTATCTGAACTTTGTCGATAAACGCAATTTGACCCATAATTTTTGAAAGAATTTCTTTTTTAGCGTAAGCTTTAAATATTTCTTCGTGGTTTATTGTGAGCAGTCTTTGAAAGTCGCTGGATATCACAATTGGAGGTGTAGATGTAATCCCAGTGTCGACATCAGTTATGTCATGAAATTTTTTGTACGCATCCCTTAGTTTCGTTGTCAAATGAGTATTTATTTGATTTAAATGGAAAATAAAGTACTTTCTACTATTTGCTTCTTTCCATTTTCTGTCGATGAGTTTTAATAATCGGTCAATTATTATTCCAATAATAAAAATGAACAAAGTCACTTTTACGGTATAAATGGTGTCGCTACTTACTTGGGGCTTTTCTTGACGCTGTAATTTATTATACTCAATAAGTTCAGTGTGTATTCCGTGAAGGTCTTTACTTACTGATTCGGAAGTCTTCGAAAGAGTTTGTAAATAAAAGTACTTATTTGTCAGCGAATCGTTCATTGATTGTCTGTTTATAGTTGGGTCAATTTATCGCTAGTCGTTATAATTACGCCTAACTTCCTTATACCATTTATTTTCTTAAGCCTATCTTGCAATTTTTACCGGATAAGCATAGGTTTATAAATCAAAGCCGTATTATCAAATTTAGCCATTTATTAGATCCTGCCCACAAAAAGTGAGACCATTTTAACGGCACTTTTTTATTCGCATAGGGAGGAATTATAGTTGAGGCGTTGAACCTGGCAATCGTTTAAGGCAAACTACTTCATAAACCCATTCACCTCATTCAGTACCAGTCTCGCTTCTTCGTCGCTTAGTTGCATGCCCAGCCTGATCAGCTGGCTCTGGGAGTCAAACTCCAGCCTCTCACCACCTTTTACCCAAAAACTCTGGTTAATGGTATCGGCCAGCTTGGTTTTGCTGAGATCCACTATCCTGAAACGGCTGATAAGGTCCAGGTTAAATTCCCTGATCTTTCCTTTTTTATTCACCTCGCGCTGGTAACGCAGCACATTATCCTGGATCCATAATTTTTCGCGGCCGAATTTTTTCCAGACAAAAGCCCGTAAAATGCTCACCTCAAAATAAACCCAGAAAGCCAGGTAGATGATTATAAATAATTTGGAATTGGCGTCGGACATCCTGAAATAATTCACAAGCACAATCAGCCCGCAAACCGTCCAGGCCATGAGCCACAAAAATAAAAGTACCAGCTTCCTGTTATCGTCGGTGGGTAAGATCACAATGCTGAGTAGCTTATCTTTTTTTAAAATGCTGATGCGTTTGCCAATGACTTTCATTCTTACGTAATATTACGTTGTATTTCTTGCGTTTGTTATTTTGCAAAAATAAGATAACTTTAAACGATTATCTAGTGTTTGGTGGAAAAGTCCATTTTCTTCCAAACACAGGGTTTTACACATCTTATCTAATATGCCAGACGTAAAAAGAAGCCTTAATTTATTCGACACAGTGATGCTGGTATCCGGCAGCATGATCGGTTCCGGTATTTTTATCGTAACCGCCGACATGACCAAAAACCTGGGCTCCGCCTTTTGGGTATTGATCTGCTGGCTCATCAGTGGGCTCATCACCCTCCTTGCCGCTCTCAGTTACGGTGAACTGGCAGGCATGATGCCCAACGCGGGCGGACAGTTCATTTACATCAAACGCGCCTACGGCAGGCTCACCGCTTTTGTATATGGGTGGACGGTTTTTACCGTGATCCAGACCGGCGTAATCGCCGCGGTGGCCGTCGCCTTCGCGAAATTCACCGGCGTGTTCATTCCTTTTTTTAACGAAAGTAATGTTGTACTGGGTGTTGGTGAGTTTACCATCTCCACAACACAATTACTCGGTGTTGCCTCGGTGGTTTTTCTCACCTGGTTAAATACACTGGGCATCAATAACGGCAAGATCATTCAACGTGTTTTTACCAGCGCCAAGATCCTTGCCCTGCTGGGTTTGATTCTCATCGGCTTTTTGGTCGCCGCCAAAGACAACTACTGGCACAGCAACCTGCAATTGCCCTTCAACAACCTCACACAGCCACCCGCTGAATTTAAACTAAGCGCCCTGCTCGGCGCTTTGGGCGTTGCCTTAATAGGCTCCCTCTTTAGCAGCGACGCCTGGAACAACGTCACCTTTATAGCAGGCGAAGTAAAAGAACCTCAAAAAAATATTCCTCTGGGTTTACTGATAGGGGTATTAATAGTAACGGTATTGTACATCCTTGCCAACGTGGCCTATTTTATGTTGTTGCCGGCCCTGGGTTCACCTGAAGGACAAACCGTGTTGGAACGCGGCATTGCTTACGCCGAAAATGAAAGGGTGGGCACCGCCGCCATGTACGGCGTGTTTGGCGATGTATCGGTTTACCTGATGGCGCTGCTTATCATGATCTCCACCTTTGGCTGCAATAATGGTTTGATCTTATCCGGGGCCAGGCTGTTTCAATCCATGGCGCACGAAGGATTGTTTTTTCGTTCAGCCAAATACATCAACGAGAACCAGGTGCCTTCCAAAGCTTTATGGATGCAGTGCGTTTGGGCCTCCGTACTTTGCCTCAGCGGCTCTTATGGTTCCCTGCTCAATTATTGCACCTTTGCATCCCTGCTCTTTTACATAGTCACCATTTGCTCGCTGTTTTACCTGCGCCGCAAAGAACCCGAGGCGCCAAGACCCTACAAAGCCTTTGGTTATCCTCTCGTGCCCGCCCTGTATATTATACTCGCAGGCGCGGTTTGTGTCGACCTCCTGATCTTTAAGCCCCTCAATACTTTTTCAGGTTTGCTCATCATGGCAATAGGCATCCCCGTGTTTTACGTCTTTAACAAAAAGAATGTGTAGAAAATAATTTGGAGATGGCAGCCAATGCTTTCATAAAAAACTATTTCGGCTTTAACAGGCAACAGCGCAACGGCCTTTTTGTATTATTGCTGATCAGTTTCTTTTTACTTGTCGCCCGGCTCCTGTTACCTCTTTTTATTACACCCGCCGACATCAGGGTTGAGAACCTTCCCCTCATTGAACGAAAACTGGACAGCGCCGTTCAAAGGTCAAAAAAATTTACGCGTCGCGATTATTACACCGCTTATAAAAAAAACGAATTGTTTGTCTTCGATCCAAATACGGTATCCTTCAAACAATTACTGCAGCTGGGTTTCAGCGAGAAAAAAGCGGGCACCTTCTTAAAATTCAGGGAGCGGGGTTTTATTTTTAAAGAGAAAAAAGACCTGCAAAAAGTGTATGGCATTTCAACACAGTTTTACGAAACGCTGGAACCCTACATTTTGATAGCGGGCAAAAACGTCAACCCCAAAACCGTTATTAAAACCCCGCCATCTCACAAAGAACCGCAACAGAAAAAACAAAACCCTGTCATGGTCGAACTGAACTCGGCCGACAGCGCAGCTTTGGAGGCACTTCCCGGCATAGGTGTGGCCTTTGCCAGAAGAATACTTAAATACAGAAACGTTCTGGGCGGCTATGTCAGTGCTGACCAACTCAAAGAGGTATATGGTTTTAATGAGGAATTGTTTGAAAAAGTAAAATCCTCGGTTACCGTGAATGCAACTCTGGTCAAAAAAATAAACCTTAACAAAGACGATTTTAAAACCATTAATAAACATCCTTATTTAAGTTATGAATTAACCAAAGCTATTTTTAACTACCGGAGAAAAAATCCGGTTAACACAGGCAATCTCAAAGAGATCCTGGCCGACGAGGCGCTTTATCAAAAACTGCTTCCTTACCTGCTGTTTGAATAATTTTTGCTGCATTGTTATGTTTATATTTTTGTGAACAAGGCAAACTTCAAGGCTCAGTTTTGTCCTGGGCGCTTTGAAACGAAAAAAAGGAATAAATAGGCACACAGCTACGTCTGGGATAGTGCGGTGGCTGACGGCGCTTTGGTGCGAACCCTCATTTTTCGTTGAATGGGTGCTGGGTTTGACAAACCCAGCGAAAAATGAAGGTTGGCAAAGCGCATTGATTTTTTGCTTACTTTTTCATCAAGGAAAAAGTAAGAGGAAAAGCACGGAGATAGCCAGTATGCTAAGATAGGTCGGGGTAAAGTATGAACTTATCTCAACGCCTATTCGTTGGGTATCGGGATGCTCCACTTTTTATCACCGCGTGCCGCCTTAGCTTGCGCCTACGCTAAAGCTTCTGCGGCACGCGTGCAGCGGCGGCGCAAGAAAAAGTGGAAGGGAAAAAACTAACATCTTTTCAGAAACAAATCAATTCACAGTGACCGACTTCGCGCAGCGCCATTGCCAACGCACGGGACCCTCTGTGTGTGGGGTTAGGTGCTTACGTGTTGCTAACTTGGTCTGCCTTATAAGATTTGATTTAAAATTCTCAGAGTTTCAAATGCGTTCCGAAAAAGCTATAAGTATCGCAATCCAAATTGTATCTCTAATTTCATCGGGATCGCAAAAAACGTATCGCACGACGATAGGCTTCAAAATCCCCGGTTTTTGCGCCCGGGATAAGCATTTCTGCAAAAAATAGTATATTTAAACAATATTTTATTCAACGCTCATGAGTGATAAACAAAGAACGATAAAGAAAGCGGTTTCCATTTCAGGTGTGGGTTTACACACCGGTAAACCTGTTACCCTCACTTTTAATCCCGCGCCCGAGCACCACTGGCATAAATTCCAGCGTGTTGACCTTGAGAGCCAACCTATTATTGACGCTGATGCCGACCTGGCTGTTGACACCTCGCGTGGCACCACCCTCGAAAAGAACGGCGCTAAGGTACACACCACCGAACATGTGCTGGCCGCTTTAATGGGCCTGCAAATAGATAATTGCCTCATCCAGGTAACCGGTCCCGAAATGCCCATCATGGACGGAAGCTCACTAAAATTTATTGAGATCCTTGAAGAAGCCGGCATCCAGGAACAGGAAGCTGAAAGGGAATATTTTGAACTCACCGAGAATCTCACCTTTGAGGATACCGTGAAGAAAGTGGAAATGCTGGCCGTGCCGCAGGACGACTTCCGCGTAACCGTGATGGTGGACTACGGCAGTGAAGTGCTGGGAACACAACATGCTTCCATGTACAACATCGGGGAATTTAAAAAAGAAATAGCGCCCTGCAGAACCTTTGTGTTTTTAAGGGAACTGGAGATGTTGCTGGAGCACAACCTCATCAAAGGCGGTGATCTTGACAACGCCATCGTTCTTGTTGACAGCGAACTGCCCGAAGAAAAACTGAACCATTTGCGTGCTGTCTTCAACAAACCCAATGTAGAAGTTAAAGGCAGGGGTGTTTTAAATAATACCAAACTTCATTTTTACAACGAACCGGCGCGTCATAAACTGCTCGACATTGTTGGCGACCTGGCCCTGGTCGGTAAAATGATGAAGATCCACGTGTTGGCGGCTAGACCAGGCCACGCGGGCAACGTTGACTTCGCTAAAAAATTAAAAGGACTCGCTAAAAAACAAAAAGCCGAAAAAGATTATCCCAAGATCGATCTCAATAAGCCACCACTTTTGAACATTACCGATATCATGAAGATCCTGCCTCACCGTCAGCCAATGCTGCTGGTGGATAAGATCATGGAATTGTCTTCGGAGCACGTGATAGGCGTTAAAAATGTGACGCTTAACGAGGAGTTCTTTAAAGGTCACTTCCCCGATAACCCTGTAATGCCTGGCGTAATGCTCATCGAAGCCATGGCCCAGTGCGGTGGGGTACTCGTTTTAAAAACCGTGCCCGATCCCGAAAATTATCTTACCTTTTTTATGAAGATAGACGGTGTGAAATTTAAACAAAAAGTGATTCCGGGAGATACCGTTGTGTTTAGCCTCAACCTCATCACGCCCATCCGTCGCGGTATTTGCCATATGCGCGGTGTAGCCTATGTGAGCAACAAACCGGTAATGGAAGCCGAAATGATGGCACAGATCGTTAAAGTAAGAAACACCGAAGTTAAAACACCAGAAGCACAGTTAGCTTAAACGCTTATGATTTCACCCCTCGCAAATGTAAGCCCGAAGGCAAAAATTGGCAAAAACGTTACCATTGAGGCTTTCGCTACCATCTACCATGATGTTGAAATTGGAGATGACTGCTACATTCATCCCAACGCTGTTATCTACCCCGATACCATTATTGGTTCGGGCTGTAAAATTTTTCCCGGTGCGGTAATTGGCATTGTGAGCCAGGACCTCAAGTACAAGGGCGAGTATAGCAATACTATCATTGGCAAAAACACTACCATCAGGGAGTTTGCTACCATTCATAAAGGCACGGCAGACCGCATCACCACCAAAGTGGGCGACAACTGCCTGATCATGTGTTACACGCACCTGGGCCACGATTGCTGGCTGGGCAATAACGTGATCATTGCTAACAATGGCAGTCTCGCCGGGCACATCACTGTTGAAGACTTTGTGATCATTGAAGGCGTTGTGGCGGCACAGCAGTTTGTGAACATTGGCGCGCATTCATTTGTAGCCGGCGCCTCACTCGTGAGAAAAAGTATTCCCCCGTACATCCGCGTGGCGCGCGAACCGCTGCAGTTCATCGGTGTGAATACCATTGGCCTTGCCCGCAGGGGTTTCGACAAAGAAACCATTAAACAGATAGAAGACATTTACCGCATCATCTTTGTGCGTGGGCATAACCTGAGCAACGCGCTCGAGATCGTAGAAGGCGAAATGGCCGACACCCCTATCCGCAAAGAGATCCTCGACTTTATCAGGAACCAGCCGGATGGTATTGTAAAAGGAATTTAAAACACGTTACACCTGAGATGCTCTGCGATTTTACTAACGAATTTTTCAATACGATTAGTGTAAATTTGTGAAATTCGTGGCAAAACACAACACCAACCCGGCGAAGCCGGCGCAGCGAATTAATTAAATGCTATCAATTCAGTTACATACGCTCGGCAAAAAATTCAATAAGGAATGGATCTTTAGAGACCTTAGCCATAGTATTCCTGCGGGGCGTAAATTGCTCATCTCGGGGGGAAATGGTTCCGGCAAATCCACCCTGCTGCAGGTGCTGAGCGGCTTTATCACACCCAACGAGGGAAATATACTTTACAACCTCAACGGGACAAACGTAGCAGTGGATGAGATAAAAAACCATCTTTCATTTGCGTCACCCTACCTGCAGTTAGTGGAGGAATTTACACTGGAGGAACTTGTTGAGCACATAAAAATTTACAAACCTTTCTCCTCGACCCTTTCAACAAATGAATTTATGTCGGCCATCGAATTAACAAACGCCAAAACCAAATACATCCGCCAGTTTTCGAGCGGCATGAAACAACGTCTTAAATTAGGGCTGGCCATTTTAAGCGATACGCCACTGTTATTGTTAGATGAACCTATCTCCAACCTTGATAAAAACGCCATCGACTGGTATAAACAACTCGTAACCGCCCATTCGACGAACCGCACTATCATTGTGTGTTCAAACGCTTTAAACGACGAACATTTTTTTTGTGATACGGAGTTGGTGGTGAGTGATTTTAAACCGCATTCGACGAACAAAAATCTGTAATACCTTACCACTAAGACACAAAGACCACTAAGTATCACTAAGATTTCTATTTTTTTTCAGTATTTTTTTCCTTCTTAGTGGTCCTTTGTGCCCTATGTGCCTCAGTGGTTCCGACTCGTTATGGTGTACTCACCGACCCCATTGCCCATATCACCAAAGTTTTATAATTTTAGGAGAAATTTTTAACCCAAAGTATTTTTTATGAATAAGGCTCTTATCATTCTTACCTGTTTTTTTTTGACATCATTGTCTTGCTTTTCTCAAAATGAGAACGAAGGGCTTGTTAAATGGCTTGATTTTAAAGAGGCCCAGCAAAAGAACAAAGTGGCGCAAAAGCCTTTTTTAATTGATTTTTATACAGACTGGTGCGGCTGGTGCAAGCACATGATGAAGACCACTTATTCCAATCCTGCCCTTGCGGGTTATATCAACAATAATTTTTACCCTGTAAAATTCAATGCCGAAACCAAGGACACGATAGAGTACAACGGCAAGATCTACAAACCCCTTTCAAAGGATCCAAAAACCCCGCACGAGTTAACCATCAAGTTTCTCGGAAACAGCCTGAGCTATCCCTCCACCGCTTTCGTAACCAACAATTACGAATATACTTTATTGACCCAGGGATTTCTGGAAGACAAGAAGCTTGAACCCATTTTGATCTTCATGCTCGAAAACGCATGGCGTACCGGCATCTACGACGAGTTTAACAAACATTTCGGTAATACCTTTTATGATACCAATTTTGCGAAAGGCCCGGTAAAAGTATACGCCATTGAGGACCTGGAAAAATTACAGAAAAAGAAACCTAAAAAAGTACTGGTCAATTTCAGTTCAAGCTTTTGCAACAGTTGCAAGGTGATGGAAAAAACCACATTCCGTGATTCAAGCGTGGCAGGCTATATCAATGATAATTTTTACCTGGTTAATTTTAATGTCGAAACCAACGATACTATTTTATTCAGGAATGAAAAATATTTTAAATCCCTGGTCAATAATTTCCCGATGAACAGCCTGTCTCTAAAACTCGCCGCTAACCGGTTCAGCCTGCCTGCCATCTGTGTACTTGATGAACAGCTCAACACCATCGAGGTACTAAATTATTACCAGTCACCCGAACACATCAAACCCATCCTGAATTACCTGGCAGACAACTCGTATAAAACAAAAACCTTCCCTGAGTTCATGAAAACCTGGACGGATAAACCTCAAAAACCGGTTAAGGCTGCCCCAAAAACAAAGAAAAAATAAAGCTCACAACACCCTTTTTCACCATCCTATTCTCCTGCCGGAACATTCCATCTGCGTCAATCTGCGTGAGCTGCGGGAACATCCTATCTGCGTTAATCTGTGGGATCTGCGTGAACCATCCATCCGCAGAAAATAATTAACAAGCTGCCTTTCATTTTTTTAACCAAATGCCTTTTGATCTTCTGCGCTTTTTCGCTAACTTAGTACAACTTGAAATTCCCACTCTTCATATGCGTTTTTTTATCGGCCTGCACGCATGCTGCCGTTAATTCACCCGATACGCTTGAAGCCAAAGCCGAAACAAAAGTTTCATGCGAGCGCTTATGCGATAACGTGGTGGGTATTGTTAACCCGCTCACCAATTGCAATGAAAATTATGTTTTCGACAGGTCGCTTTATCACCTCAAGTTAGACACCCTGGCACAGGTAAAATTCTGGCGCAATATTATGAAGTTACACGAAGACAGCGCCATCGTAAATTTTGCCAACTCAAGGGGAGTGATCCAGAAGATCAGCATGAAAGACTGGAATCAAAAAACAGATTCTCTCAAAAAATCATACCGCGACAGTGTACGTTTGGTGAACAGTTTTGACACCACGCAGCGTGTGCTGGTTACCACAGGGAAAAAATTCTTTTATGATTTCGACAAGACCTCGCTGAATTTTCAAAAAGGCATACATTGTTTTGTTGAAAATAATGTAGACCCCTGGTTCGCGCAGGCCATCCTGCTCATTGAAAGTCCTAACAAACTTCAGAAATCGACCGCCGGTGCCTATGGCTCATTCCAGCTCATGAAAGATGTAGCAAGGCTTTACGGCTTAAAAGTGAACAAAACCATTGATGAACGTGCCGATTTTGAAAGAAGCGCCTATGCCGCAAGCAGTTTGATTAAAACCATTTGCATTCCAAAAGCCCATAAAATGCTCGACTCGCTTGGCATCAGAGATTACAATGAAACTGAACTTTGGTTTAAACTGCTGGTCATGCATATCTATCACGCGGGATCCTACAATGTTCAGTCGGCCCTGTTTACCTTCAGGCCGGTGGAAGGCAATATGAACCTTATTTACAACCTGTGGAGAGCTCAAACATCAAGATTCAAAAGTGCCTCGCAAAACTATTCGCAGCTGATCCTGGCGGCAATGTTCGAAATGAATGACCGCATCGAAGTATTGAAAAAAAGCGAATTTTCCAATTGATCTCTTTATTCCCTGACACACCGACTACGGATTATTAATTAAAAATCCCGTAAT
The DNA here is from genome assembly GCA_040386615.1 of Bacteroidota bacterium. Classification (GTDB taxonomy): domain Bacteria; phylum Bacteroidota; class Bacteroidia; order B-17B0; family Aurantibacillaceae; genus Aurantibacillus. The sequence continues at coordinate 135,505 of JAZKFC010000012.1, read as the reverse complement.
TTTGGTCGAAATCATTGCTTTATGATCCATTTACCTCATCGTCCCCGACGCAACCGCAAGAGCGCTGCCATCAGAAACCTGGTCAGCGAAAACTCAGTAACAGTGAACGATCTCATTTTTCCACTGTTCCTTATCGAAGGAAAAAACAAAAAAACTGCGGTGAGTTCCATGCCGGGCATATTCAGGCTGAGCCAGGACTTGCTGTTGAAAGAGATTGAGGCTTGCCTGAAATTGGGCATTACCACTTTTGATATTTTTCCGGCGCTCAACGATAAACTCAAAGACAAAAGGGCCAGCGAATCTTTAAATAAAAAAGGGCTGTACCTTTCCACCATCAGGGAAATAAAAAAGAAATTTCCGGAGGCCGTTGTTATGACCGACGTGGCCATGGACCCATACAGCAGCGACGGGCATGACGGCTTTGTAAAGAACGGGCAGGTATTGAATGACGAAACCCTGGAGATTCTCGCAAAAATGGCCGTGGCACAGGCCGAAGCAGGCGCCGACATTATCGGACCAAGCGACATGATGGATGGACGCGTGGGTTTTATCAGGGAGGCATTGGATGAAAACGATTTTACCGATGTGTCTATCATGAGTTACACTGCCAAATATGCCAGCGCGTTTTATGGTCCATTCAGGGAAGCTCTCGACAGCGCTCCTAAATTCGGCGATAAAAAAACCTACCAGATGGATCCGGCCAACAGCAAGGAAGCCCTGAAAGAAGCTGACCTCGATTACCAGGAAGGCGCAGATTTTCTGATGGTAAAACCCGCCATGGCATATCTTGACATTATTAAATTACTGAACGACAATTTTACCTTACCCATTGCGGCTTACAATGTGAGCGGTGAATACGCCATGATCAAAGCTGCCGCGCAGAAAGGCTGGATCGATGGCGACAGGGCCAGGGACGAATTACTACTCAGCATTAAAAGAGCCGGGGCCTCCGTTATTCTGAGCTATTTTGCCAAAGAGTTTGCCGAATCCCGGAAATAATTAACTTAGCTAAACTTTTCATTTAACCGGCATGCGATCGCTCACTGAAAGACTATACAATGATAATGTACTTTTCAGCTACTATGGCTATGTGGATAGCAGTGTGCTCGCCGAAGTACTAAGGATCACCAGGAGCAAACTCGAAAGCTTCAGCGAGCCGCCCGCGCTGATCGAAAGAATCCACAATGCTATTAACGACTGCGTTGAAAACATCATTGAGCATAATTTTTTTCCTGAGGAAGACCTTCTTGCCTACAAATCGCTGATAGTGGTGTCAGGCAAAAGCGGTTCTTATTTTATTGATACCATTAATGTGATCAACGGCCATCAGAAAGAAAGCATTCACCAGCAGTTATCAAATTTAAGCGTTAAGAGCAAGGCAGAACTGCATGATCTCAAAAAACAGATCATCTTAAAAAACAACCACCAGTCCGTGGCCGAAGGTACGGGTTTGGGGCTTATAGACCTGGTGCTGGTTTCTGACAATTGTAATTACAGGTTCAAAAACTACGACACTCATTTTTTATTCAATATTAATTTTGAGATCAACTCGCTCAATTAATATTTTCCCTATCCCATCACCCGGCAATTCTAAATTCGCGGTTGCAGCCTGGCCTGAACAATCAAACTATTAAACAAAATGCAACGAGCGCAGCAACATATCTTTTTAACCGGTTTTATGGGCAGCGGCAAAAGTACGTTGGGCAAAAACCTCGCCGGGCTGCTTCAGCTTAATTTTATAGACCTCGACAACTACATCGAAACCCACGAAAAAAAAAGCATTACACTTATTTTTGAACAACAGGGAGAAAACAGTTTCAGGAAAATTGAAAGTACTTGTTTACTTGAAGTACTGGATGTTCAGCAACCTTCGGTGATCGCGCTCGGCGGCGGAACTATCTGTTTCGGCAACAATCTTGCACAGGTGAAAAATGCCGGGCTGCTTGTTTACCTTGAACTAAGCGCCGCTGACCTGGCCATCAGGTTGAAAAACAATCTCAGTGAGCGTCCTCTTTTAAAAAACGTAAATACCGAAGAACTTGTAACAAACATCGCCGGGAAATTAAGCGACCGGGAAATTTTTTACAGACAGGCCCATTTAATCGTAAACGGATCCAATTTATCAGTACAAACTTTGCAGCAAAAGATCATTGACTTCAAAAACGAAAATAGTCCTATTTAAATTCATCCTCTTTTCACTGCTCATCCCTGCAAAAATAAACGCGCAGGACCTGCTGGTGAATGAGAGGAATTTTGGCGGAAATATTGGTCTTAACCTGGCCTTTGGCACGCACTTCCAGAGACTTGGCCTTAACTTCAATTTTTTTTACATCAACGATTTTTTCCAGGCTAATTCCGAAGTAAGGGTTTACATGAATTTTAAAAACCTGGGACCTAAAAAAATATACCCCGAACTGGTATTATCGCAGGGTGTGGTTTTTGGTTATGGAAAACTTCAGTCTTTTTTTAATCCTTTTATCAGTTCAATTTCCAACCAAACGGGTTATTCAAACGCCTTCGCCTACTCTTATAATGCCTGGTTCAACAAGATACGAACCACGCAGCAAACGGGCCTCGTGGCTTTTCAGTTCGACCGCGTGAGTATTATTGCTGAAAACGATATACTTGCCCGCGGTTATTACGACCGCTTCAGGACTGGCGGGTTTTTGTTGCAGTACCAGTATGAAAATCAATTCCAGGCGGCGGTTAACTGCGCTTTGTGGACAGGTAAAATGGGACGGCAGGTGCGCGACAACAGAGAATTTAACGCCGTTTGTTATATGGATACTACGGGAGGCATTTACACCAATTATTCTCATGGCTTATTGAGCGCCCAGGTTAAATATAATGTGGGTCACTCGCAGATTGTGCAGGCCAATGTTGGTGTGGACGCGGAGCAGGTAAGAAACGCGGTACAAAACAAGCTGATCCACGACATGGTCTTTATTCCCAGAAAATGGATCACGCTGAAGAATTGCCACATGCCTATGCTGGACGATAAAGGAGATCAGTACCTGCACAAACCCGGACAAAAAATAAAAAAAGCAAGGCCTTATATCAACCTGTACAGTAACGCGAATTTATTTTATTGAGGCGTCACATTTTAATTTTGGGTGGGAAAATCGGCAAATGGTTAAAACCATTTTATAGATTTGTCAAAATAAATAGCAAGGTGTTTAAACACCTTGCTATTAGGAACCAGCGAAATTATCAAATGCGTGCAATGAACTGTTATTTAAGCTTCTCGTTATTCAAATGTCTGTCACTATCCCTATTCGTTTTTTTATCGAGGTTTTTTTTGAGCGCCTCTTCCAGGTCAACACCAGTCTGATTGGCCAGGCAGATCAATACAAACAGCACATCCGCCATTTCGTCCTCAAGGCTTTTATGTTTGTCGCTTTCTTTTTCACTTTGCTCACCGTAGCGTCGTGCCATAATGCGGGCCACTTCTCCAACCTCTTCCATTAAAATGACGGTATTGGTGAGTTCGTTAAAATAACGGACTCCGTATTTTTTGATCCATTGATCTACTGTGGCCTGTGCGTCCTGAATGGTCATAGGATTGGTTTAAATGAATTTACAACAGCCAGTTTAACACCATTGGCTTCAAAAGCCTGTTTTATTTCTTCGTACAACTCACTCAGTAAACCCGCTGTGTTGCCAGGCAGGCAAAAAGGTTTTACATTGACTTGCAGCACGCCTTCAGAAAATTTCCCGATGATCACCTCCGTTTTTTCCCCGGCGAGCACTTTATTGTTTTTTCCAAGGGTATTGTAGATGATGAGTTTCACTTTGCTGAGATCATTATCGTTACTGATCTTAAATTCGAGATCGATGCGCAGGTTCCCGTACCGTGTGTTATTGACAATAGTGCCGTTTGACAGCGGTCCGTTCGGAAGGATCACTGTTTTATGATCGGCGGTGAGCAAAATGGTGTTAAAGATCTGGATCTCGAGCACGTCGCCGGTTTGGCCGCCGGCTTCTATGGCATCGCCCACTTTAAAAGGTTTAAAAATGAGAATGAGTACACCACCCGCGAAATTGGAGAGTGATCCCTGCAAGGCAAGGCCAACGGCCAGTCCCGCAGCGCCAAGGATGGTGACAAAACTCGCGGTACCCACGCCTATCATACCCGCAACGGTAACGATAAGTACTATTTTTAATCCAATACTGATCAAACTTTTAAGAAAGGTTTTTAGGCTCACATCAAGTTCGCGCCTGGTCATGGTTTTATCTGAAATACGGGCAATGCGCCTGATGAGCCACATCCCAATCAAAAGCACAAGCGCCGCGGAAATTACCCTGGGCGTGTATTCAAGAATTGTATCGGTAAACTTCCCGTAATAGAAATTCAGTTTAAGCTCCTTCTCCGCCAGTTTTTCTTTCACCACTTCCGGGTCTGGAATTATTTTCTTTAACCCCTCGGGTGCGTCTAAAAAATATAACATAATCAAAAATTTATACCTTCACAAAGCTAATTAAAAAATGAAAAAAACGTATTACCTATCCTTGCTATTATTTTTTTGCACACGCGCGCACCGCTGGTTTATGTTTCGACCGGCGCTTCGATCGTGAAATGGCCGAATTTTATAAAAAATTTCAGAAAACAAAATTCTATAACTCGATTTAAAAATATAATTTCATGCCTGAAGCATTTGCACTATGAATTACCGGAGCCTACATGAATGCCTGATTGATCTTGAAAAACATGGTCACCTCGTGCGCATTAAAGAAGAGGTGGACCCAAACCTTGAAATGGCGGCCATCCACCTGAGGATGTTCAGGAATAACGGTCCCGCGATTTTATTTGAAAAAGTGAAAGGCAGCGAATACATGGCCCTGAGTAACTTATTTGGTTCGGTTGAACGAAGTAAATTCATGTTCAGGGGTCAGCTTGAAAAAATGCGTGAAATGGTTGAACTGCGGAATAACCCACTAGCCGCGCTAAAAAAACCCCTGAAATATTTTTCAACAGGCATGGCAGCCATTAAAGCCTTGCCAAAAAGATCTTCATTCGCCTCTGCCGGTTTTAAGGAGATAGCTATTTCTGACCTGCCGTTAATTAAACACTGGCCCATGGATGGCGGCGCTTTTGTCACCATGCCGCAGGTGTATTCGGAAGACATCGATCAACCCGGTGTGATGTCGTCTAACCTGGGCATGTATAGGATTCAGCTGGATGGAAATGATTATGTAAAAGACAGCGAGATTGGCCTGCACTACCAGCTGCACCGCGGCATTGGTGTACACCAGTACAAAAGCAACAAAAAAAATAAACCTTTAAAAGTGAGCGTGTTTGTGGGAGGACCTCCCGCACATTCACTGGCAGCCGTAATGCCACTACCCGAGGGCCTGAGTGAGCTCACTTTTGCCGGCGCTTTGGGCGGCAGGCGTTTTAAATACAGTTACGTTGACGGCTATTGTATTTCACTCGACGCCGACTTTGTAATTACCGGAGAAGTATATCCCAATGAAAATAAACCGGAGGGTCCTTTTGGTGATCATCTCGGTTACTACAGCCTGAAACATGATTTTCCTTTAATGCGCGTGCACAAAGTGTATGCAAAACAAAAAGGCATCTGGCCATTCACGGTGGTGGGACGTCCACCCCAGGAAGACACAGCCTTCGGCGCATTGATTCATGAGATCAGCGGCAAAGCTATCCCGAATGAAATTCCGGGCGTAAAAGCCGTTCACGCGGTTGACGCGGCCGGTGTGCATCCCTTACTCCTTGCGGTGGGTAGCGAAAGGTATACCCCTTATTTAAAAACCGCTCGTCCAGCTGAAATACTCACTCAGGCCAACCGGATCCTCGGCACCGGGCAATTGAGCCTAGCTAAATACCTTTTTATTTGCGCTGACGCCGAAAAGGAGATCAGTTGTTACGACATTGCAGGATTTTTTAAATATGTATTTGAAAGAATCGATCTGGGCCGCGACCTTCATTTCCAAACAAAAACAACAATAGATACTTTAGACTACAGCGGCACTGGCATCAACGAAGGAAGCAAACTGGTTGTAGCGGCCTACGGTGATAAAAAAAGAACACTCGCCCAAACCGTACCGGCTGTAATTTTGAATTGTGATCTGGTTTCATCAGTGGTTAAACTAATGGATGGCGTGGTGGGTCTCTGCTTAAAACCATTTACCACATACGAAAACGCCAAGGCTGAAATTCAACAATTGTCATCGCGGCTGGGAGCCGCACAAAATGAATTGGAGGGTATTGTACAAATAGTTATTTACGACGATTTTAAATTTGCGCCGGCATCAGAAGGTTTAAATGATTATCTCTGGATCACCTATACCCGCAGTAATCCGGCAAACGATATCTACGGTGTGAATGAATTTACCGAACACAAGCATTGGGGTTGCTCCGGCCCGATGATCATCGATGCGCGCAAAAAGCCGCACCACGCGCCTGAACTTAAAGTATTGCCTGAAACAGAAAAAAGTATTGAACGCTTTTTTAAAAAAGGGGCCGTGCTTGAAAAGTGGGCGTAGACACAGGAAAACATCAACCAACCAAGAACACATAAGCGGTCAATAATTTCTTCTGTTCCTTATTTGGCTCAAAAATATGCTCAAATAACCCGCGCTACTTCCCAAAAACCTTCTTCAACAGATCTGAAACACGCGCCGCTGGATCCCGCCTGATCTTAATTTCTTCATTGGCAATGAGCAGCATTAAACCGTTAATAGCCTTATTGTTCACGTATTCGTCGAGATTTGGATTTTGTTTTTTCACCATCGGGATTTTATTGTAAGCAGTTACCAGGGGTTGCCAGTAGCTGGTGACCTTTACCTTTTCGATGGCGGCCTTTACCACCGGCATAAACTGCGCGCTTAAAGAACTATAGGTTGACTTGCGTAAATAATTTGTAGCGGCCGTATCGGCGCCATTCAGAATCGCAAAACCATCCTGCACGCTCATATTGGTGACCGCGTCCACAAAAATTGGAGCAGCCTTTAACGCGGCTTCCTCAGCGGCACGGTTCAGGCTGATCTCAAACTCCTCGATCTTTTTTGAGAAGCCCAATTGGGTTAATTTTGTTTTCATCTCCTGTGCTTCAGGTGGCCATGGAATATAGATCATTGGATTTTTATTGAAGCCGTCGAGTTTACTTGCCATCGATGAAGAATTGTTGGTTCCAACAGATAAAGCTTCTTTCAGACCTTTAATAACCTCCTCGTTGCTGAGTTTGGGCTTGGTGGTGGTTGTAACGGTTTTCACCTTGTCTTTCAGGCCCTTGAGGGTTTGGCAGCTCAGGGATAAGGAAAAAACAAGCAGGCTGAATAAAGCGATCTTTTTCATGATAATTAAATTAAATTTGTACCAAAGATAGTGGAATCGTGAAGTTAAGAATTTAAAAAATGTGAAATTGTTATTATGCGAGCTGAAATACTGACCATTGGGGATGAAATTTTAATAGGCCAGATCACCAACACCAACAGCGTGTGGATCGCGCAACAGCTGAATCTGGTGGGCATTAAAACAGTTCATATGGCCAGCGTGTCCGACGAGGGTGAAGCCATTATCAAAGCCTTTAACGACGCCATGCAGCGCGCCGATTTTGTTTTTATTACGGGCGGTCTCGGTCCTACCAAAGATGACATCACAAAAAAGATCTTCGCTGCTTTTTTTAACACAGAACTGCAAATCGACCAGGATGTCCTTTCTGACGTGGATTCTTTTTTTACAAAACGTGGACGTACCTTGACGGACATCAACCGCAACCAGGCTTTGGTACCAAAAGGCAGTACGGTGATCAGAAACAGGAACGGCACCGCCCCCGGCATGTGGATGAAAAAAAACGATACCGTCTTTATCAGTATGCCTGGTGTACCTCATGAGATGAAAGCCATGGTAGCGGATTGGGTATTGCCTAAAATAAAAAAAGAAAATACACTGCCTCATATTTATCATAAAACGGTATTGACCCAGGGAATTGGCGAAAGCGCGCTTGCCGAGCTCATCGAAGCCTGGGAAGACAGCCTGCAGGAAAAAAACATCAAGCTGGCTTACCTGCCACAGGCGGGTCTTGTGCGATTAAGGTTATCCTCTTACGGCAGCGACTTAAATATTCTGAAAGACAATGTCGAAAAAAAGATCCTCGAATTAAATACCATTGCGCATCAATACGTTTACGGTTACGAAAATTACGGAGAAGAAAGTCCTTCGCTGGAGAGCATTGTAAGCCGCCTGCTGCGTGATAAAAAACAAACCCTGGCTTTAGCCGAAAGCTGCACCGGTGGATACATAGCCTCACTTATCACCGCTATTCCCGGCGCTTCCGATATTTTTAAAGGCGCCATAGTGCCATATACCAACGCAGCCAAACATGAGCTCCTTGAAGTGGATGAAAAAATATTTACTACGGTGGGCGCGGTGAGCGCTGAATGCGTTGAACAACTGGCCGCACATGTACTTAAAAAATTCAGCAGCGATTATGCCATCGCCATTTCGGGCATTGCCGGCCCAACCGGGGGTACTGATGAAAAACCGGTAGGTACTGTTTGGGTGGCTGTTGCCGATCAATCGCAGGTGATCACCCGTAAATTCCAGTTCGGTACCAACAGGGTTTTTAATATCACCATGACTGCGAACACCGCGCTGAATATATTACGTAAGTTCATGTTAAAAGAAGAGGTGTGAAGAGCTTGGTTTTTTTGTTTTTAATGCTGCTTTGCTTTGGAAGTTTTTGCCAGAACAAAAAAGCCATTCTCTTGTACAATGACGCCGTAAAATACTATAATCAACAGCATTACCGCGTTGCCGATTCTCTTTTCGGATTATCTATTCAATTGCAGCCCGACAAGGACAATTATTTCAGCCGCGCTTTGTGCAGGGGCAAAATGGCCGATAAAAATGGATATTGTGAAGACCTCGCCAATGCAAGTGCCTGTGGCGAGTCAAAAGCTACCGCCCTGTTCCTAAAATCCTGCGGAAGCATAGACACCACCCATCCCAAACTCGATCAGAACTTTACAAAAACGGTCATCCTGTCAGAACTGATCACATACGTTTTACCGGAAGGAAAAAAAATCGCGTTTAAACAAAAATACTACAGTCAGCTGAGCGATTCGCTGATAGATCCAAAGGCCTGTGACCCTAATTTTAAAGGAGAAGTTATGCCGGATTATCCTGGAGGCATCAATTTTGGTTACAAATCTATTATGCAAAATATAATAATGCCGGAAGAAATGTACTCATTACACTACAGCACCATCAAAGTTTTTGTAAAATTTATTGTTTATGAAGACGGAACCATACACGACATCCGGATCCTAAAAGGCGCGCCTGCCTGCCCCGGTTGCGATGTGGAATCAACACGCGTTATTTCCATGATGCCCCGCTGGAAACCAGGTTGTGTGGATGGACGACCTGTTAAGGTTTATTACACAATGCCCATCATTTACAAAGTACAATAAATGGTACTACGGGCAAGAAATGGTCTCTACTTTAAATTGATCAGTTCATTCGTTTTTAAAAACAGATCCATAAATAGGATCTTGGGATTGGCATTGCGCTCAATGTAATAATAGTTGGAATTAAACTCCTCAATCAGCCGTTCATAATTTTTCTGGTTAACAAAGGGCGCGAATTTTTCGAGAAACTGTTTCTCCTGACCGCTCAGGCGCACCAGGTTTTTGTCGCCATAGTTAAACATCAAACAGTCCCTGAATACTTCCAGGCCATATTGCAGAAATTGTTTTTGTTTTTCTCTTCCGGAAGTTGCATTCTCGTCTATCCACAGCAACACTTTACCGCAATCAAATTTTAATGCGAGCCGCATAAAAGCCTGGAAATTATTTAAGAACGACACGCTCTCTTCATTGTGTGTGAGCAGACTCACGGCTTCAGCGTAGTTACCGTTGGCCAGCATGGCTGTTTGCTTCGCCACCTCAGCGTTCACCTTATAATTAGAAATTAATGCCTCGGTAATTTCGGTCTCGCTACAATTATAAAACGGAATTTGCTGCACCCTTGATATAATGGTGGCCAATAATTGTTCGGGATGATTGGACACCAGCACAAAAATGGTTTTCTCAGGTGGCTCTTCGAGGATCTTCAGCAGTTTATTAGACGCTTCCTGGTTCATTTTTTCTGGCTGCCAGATGATCATCATTTTATAGGAGCCTTCATAACTGGTATAACTCAGTTTTCTTAAAATATCGTTGGCTTCTTCAACAGGAATGATGGGTTGTTTATTTTCGGCGCTCAGTTCATTGAACCAGTCGTTCAGGTTCAGGTAAATATTATTTAAAAACGCTTCCCTGAATTCTTTGATTAGATCGTTGCTGCTTTTTACGTCTTTGCTTTTGGCAATAGGAAAAACCAGGTGCAGGTCGGGATGAATGAGTTTGGAAACCTTGTTACAGGAAGCACACGAACCACAGGCCCCCTCAGGAGTTTTACTGCTGCAATACAGGTGTTGGGCAAAAGCCACTGCCGCGGGCAGGTTGCCACTGCCTTCTTTTCCTGCAAATAACAAAGCATGGGGCACACGTTCTTCATTCACCATTTTCAACAAACGGTGTTTGGGTTCCTGCTGACCTATGATCTGGCTGTAAAACATCGCGGCAAAGATAATAAGGTTTCACTGTCGGGGGGTACAACTTTCGATTTAATTCGTGTTTGAAAGAGTAAATTTTGTTGGTTTTTTGTAAAAAAGTAATATATTTAAGTACCTGAAAATTAATACAGTGAAAAAGCACTTATTGTTATTAGCCATCTCCTGCTGCCTGCATTTTTCATATGCTCAAAATTTTGCATGGGCAACCGGCGCCGGATCGACAGGCTATGATCTTGGCGCTTCAATCGCTGTTGATCCGTCTGGCAATGGTTACACAACAGGCTGGTTTAGCAGTTCTGTTGATTTTGATCCAGGCGCCGCAACTTATACAATGACGTCAGCGGGCAGCACAGATATTTTTGTTTCCAAGAACGACGCAAATGGCAATTTTTTATGGGCTAAAAGATTTGGTTCAACGGGCATGGATAATGGCGCTTTCATTGCTTTGGACGCCGTGGGTAACATTTATGTAACAGGGTTTTTTAAAGGTACAGTTGACTTCGATACGGGGCCTGCTGTTTTTAATCTCACTTCAACCCCTGCCTACGACGGAGATGCCTTTATTTTGAAACTGGATGCCAATGGAAATTTCCTCTGGGCGTTAAGAATTGGCGACACCGGATATGATGCAGGCACCTCCATTAATTTTGATGCCTCAGGAAATGTTTATGTAGCAGGAAATTTTGAATTGACAGTTGATTTCGATCCGGGTGTCGCTACCTACACGCTAAATGGCTTTACGGGTAACGGCTTTGTATTAAAGCTAGGTGCCACCGGCAATTTTATCTGGGCAAAATCGCTGGGTAATAGTATCAACCAAAAATCGTACTGCTATTCCGCGAAGCTGGACGGCAGCGGGAATATTTGCCTCGCGGGATTTTTTTTAGGTATAACAGATTTTGATCCGGGACCAGGTACTTTTACTGTGAATACAGTGCCCACTCCTCTTTTTGGCTTAAGCAACGACCTTTTTATTTTAAAGCTTGACCCGGCCGGTAATTTTTTATGGGTTAAAACCATTGGCGGTAACGATACCGACATCGGAACAGCGATCACCGTTGACGCCATGGGTAACTTGTATGCTACTGGTTGCTTTTCAGGAAACGTCGATTTCGATCCTGGCCCGGCGACCTATTCACTTACTTCCAACGGACCATACCATGTCTTTATTTTATCACTTGACGCCAACGGCAATTTTATTTGGGCTAAGAGTTTGGGAAACCAAAATTCGAATTATGAAATTAGCACAGGCATTCTTATAGAGCCGGCCGGAAACATCCTGATTACTGGCGACTTTGGGTCGGTTGTTGATTTCGATCCGTCCCCCTCGACCTACACAGTTAACGGCGTTTTAAGTGACGGATTTATCTTAAAATTAAGCGCGGCGGGTAATTTCATCTGGGTTAAAACGATAGGAGGACCTAGCTATGAATACATTTGTTCCATTGCCGTAACTCCTCTTGGCGATATTTACGTTACCGGTGATTATGCGGCAACCGTAGACTTTGATCCGGGACCAGCCAGTTATACGCTTTCAGCGGCAGGTGGGGCTGACCTGTTTATTGAAAAGCTCTCTTGCACTGTTCCGGTTATTGCAGGTTCACAGACAGTCTGCGAAAATGGCAGCGCCTCTTATACTTTAAGTGGTGCCACAGGATTAAATAGTCATAACTGGTCTGTTATTCCGGGCGCTGTTATAGTGTCCGGGCAAAATACTGCTACACTAAGTGTTTTGTTTGCCGCTGCAAGTGGTAGTGTTTCAGTGATGTCAGAAAATTCATGCGGCGTACCCTTAACCGTCGCCTTAATGGTAACGGTTACTGCGCTGCCGAATATCAACATCCAGCCTTCAAATCAAAATTTGACAATAAATTCGAATGCGCAGTTTACGATCAACGCAGGCGGGTCGTCACTGTTATTTCAGTGGCAGGAAAATTCAGGCTCAGGTTTTGCTAATCTTTCGGGTTCAACGACTTATTCCGGAATTAACACGGCAACCTTAACGGTATCTAATGTACTTCTAAGTCAGGATAACTATTCTTATCGTTGTATTGTTGAAAACCTGGGCTGTGCAATTTCTTCCGATGCCGGCATTCTAAATGTATACGACCCCGTTTCCATTGAAGAAATAAAGGATGATGAGGCTATCAGCATTTATCCAAATCCCGCTGGAAAATCACTTTTCATTGAGTCTGGCTCATCTTTAAACAAAGTTCCTTTTACGATCAACGATATGGATGGGAGCAATTTAGTGGAAGGAACAACAAACAAGTCTGGACTGACAGTCGTAGATCTGCAACTGTTCGCGCCAGGATTCTATTTCATAAAAATAGGCCAACAGAAGAAAACCTTTAAAATCATAAAAGAGTAACAGCCACGTGTTTTAATACCGCTCGCATCGGTATCACATAAACCCCTTAAGCCAGGCGGTTGCCTCTTCTTTTTTACGAAATACCTTATAAGGGTTCCTGGGTTTTTTTACGATCAGGTAAAAATTTGCTATCAACTGGTAGGCCAGCGAATCGGCAATAATGGCGTAGGCCGAACCGGGCGCCTCCGACTCAATCCTGATGGCATTCTCTTTTGCTTCCCGCGTTACTTTAACACCCCTAAGCGCTTCAAATAAAAAGGGATGTCTTTTTCTGGCGGTAATATCATTGTAGATGTTCAGCAGTAGCATTTGCAATTTCAGGTCCAGCACCACATTTTTATGAAACAAAACGTGTACTATCCCATCATTGCCCAATGTGATAGTTGCCTCGTTGATCTTAACCTGTTTAAGTGTTTGCTCCAATGTTAGAAATATAATACAAAGTTAGAATTTATCCCGGGGTTTATCACCGGGGACTTTTTGAGAATTGCTAAATTTGTCGGCCATGCCAACTCTACCCTGCAATTAGTGTTCAAAGATGTCGCCTCACAAAAATAATTTTAACAGAATGCTGCAGCTCATCGACGAGGTGTTTGCAACACGCCAGGATCCTGACCAATTACAGGTTACCCGGCAACAAATTGAAAAACTTAACAACATTCACCCCGCGGCCCTAACAGAGTTGGCGGACGAAAACGGACCGGTGATCTGGGTGCTGATGATACCCACCACCAGCGCCATCATGAATGCCTTTATACACAAAGAGATCTCCGAAAAAGAACTGCTTGACAAAACAAAACCCGGCCACAGCTACGATTGTATTTATTTATGTTCTGTAACAACCCTACCTGAATACAGGGGCAAAGGAAAAACCAGGGACCTGTGTTTAAAGGCCATCGCCAGCATTGTCAACAACCATCCCATCAAAACCCTGTTTGTATGGCCCTTCACGAAAGAAGGCGACAGGCTGGCCATATCTCTGGCGCGCAGCTGCAAGCTGGCACTCCTGAAAAGAAAATAAAAGCTTCCCGCCATTCGCGAGGCCTGGTTTTGAACACAAACAACTTTGTAGTAACCGGCCTTTATTATGTTACCTTTACTTCTGTCTGTCATTTCAGGCCACAAGCCATGGAAAAAGACTTTGAAACGCTGATTGCCGGTTTTATTGAAACAAAGATCGGGATTTCGGATCATTTTTTAAGCGAACGCCTTGCCACCCACCTTAAAGAGAATTTATTGTCGCTTCACCACCAGAAATTATTAGTGTCGGCAGGCACCGGAAATGGCGAAAAACTCAACTTCAATGCCCACGTGAGAAGTGATGTTATTTACTGGCTCGACCGTAAACACAACAATAGTTTTGAGAATGAATTTTTCGACCTGGTGGAAGATTTTATCAGGTATCTTAATAAAAGTTGTTTCGCCGGCATTACGGGTTACGAATTTCATTACTCGCTGTATGAAGCCGGTAGCTTTTACTCCAGGCACCGCGACCAGTTTAAAAACCACAAGGGAAGGAAGTATTCTATGATCTCTTATCTTAATTCAGACTGGCAACAGGAGCACGGCGGCGAATTATTGATCAGCCAGGCGCTGGGTGATCAACGCATTGCGCCCACCCAGGGCAAAACCGTGTTCTTTAAAAGCAATGAACTGATTCATGAGGTTTTACCAACCAGCCAGGTACGTCTGAGCCTCACCGGTTGGTTGAAAGGAAACTGAGAAAAATACTAAAGACGTTGTTTAAGCGCTTCAAACAAAACTATGCCGCTTGCCACCGACACGTTCAAAGAAGCGATCTGCCCAATCATAGGAATCTTTACCTGCACATCACTGCGTTTTAAATATTCATTGCTGATGCCATTCTCTTCACTGCCCATGATCACCGCTGTGGGCTTTGTAAAATCAGCGTCGTAAAACAGCTGGTTTGTTTTTTCGTGGCAACTCACAATTTGCAGGCCGCTTTCCTTCAGGTATTCGATGGTGGTTTTTAAATTGTCTTCCCTGCACACCTTAAGGCGGTGAAGCGCACCCGCGCTGGTTTTAATAGCGTCGCCGTTTATCTGGGCCGCACCCCGGCTCGGAATAACAACAAAATCGACTCCGGCGCATTCAGCCGTTCTCGCGATCGCGCCAAAATTCCTTACGTCGGTAATACGATCGAGGATCAGCACCAGCGGAATCCTGCCCTTTTCAAATACGGCGCTTAACAATGTCTCACAGTCGTAATAATTTATTTCGGTTAAATAAGCGATCACCCCCTGGTGGTTCTTGCCTGCCAGGCCGGGAGAAGCGTCGGTAACACGTTTCAATTTTTCGGGTGGCACAAACTGAATGGGAACTGTTTGCCCCTTCAGCGCCTGCCGCAACTGGTTATACAGTTCGTTGGATAAGCCTTTTTGAATGATAATTTTTTCAATGTCTTTGCCGGCCTCAAGCGCTTCTATCACAGCCCTCATGCCAAAAATCAAGTTGTCTTCCATTAAAACAAAGTACATCAAATTTATTTCATTTAGCAAATGCCCTTCCCTGGCCGTTTGTTTTTAAGCATTAAAAATGGGGTGGAATTTGCCATGTCAGGCTTTACTCGTATCTTTACTTAAATTTAGAAAGATGGATACGTTATACCGTAAAGTTGAGGACGCGTTGGACACTATCCGCCCCTACCTGGAAGCGGACGGCGGAAATGTTGAAGTAATTGAAATAACGAGCGATCAGACCCTGAGAATTGAACTGAAAGGCGCCTGCAAGACCTGCAACATGAGCCACATGACCATGCGCTCGGGCATCGAAGAAACCATCCGCCGCGCTGTTCCTGAAATAAAAGAAATCATTTCCGTTAATTAATTTATGAAGCTCACCCAAAAGCTAAGTGAAAGCAAAAAAACTTTGTTTTCTATTGAAATCCTCCCGCCGTTAAAGGGAAAAAGTATACAAAGCATTTACGACGGCATTGATCCCCTGATGGAGTTTAAACCGGCGTTTGTTGATGTAACCTATCACCGCGAAGAATACATTTATAAAAAAAGAGACGGTGGTTACCTTGAAAAAGTAAGCATTCGCAAGCGCCCGGGCACTGTAGGCATTTGCGCCGCCATCATGAACAAGTATAACGTGGATGCCGTGCCTCATATCATCTGCGGCGGTTTTACACGCGAAGAAACAGAAAATGCCCTCATCGATCTCCAGTTCCTGGGTGTGGATAACGTGCTGGCCCTGAGAGGCGACAGCATCAAGACCGAACCATCATTTGTACCCGAACCGGGCGGACACGCCTACGCGCTCGACCTGGTAAAACAGATCACCGACATGAACCGTGCCTCCTACCTCGACAGCGATATGAAAGACGCGGCGCCAACCAATTTTTGTATTGGGGTGGCCTGTTATCCTGAAAAACACTTTGAAGCGCCCAACATGATCAGCGACTTAAAATACCTGAAAGCCAAAGTGGATGCGGGTGCTGAATACATCGTGACCCAAATGTTTTTCGACAATAAAAAGTATTTTGATTTTGTGAAAATGTGCAAGGAACACGGCATTACTGTTCCTATTATTCCCGGATTAAAAATATTATCCAACAAAAAACAGATCACGGCCCTGCCTAAGATCTTTCAATGCGATATCCCGCAACCATTTTATGAAGAGCTCGAGAAATGCACAAATGACCAGCAGATCAGAGAGTTGGGCATTGAGTGGTGCACCCAGCAAAGCAAGGAACTGGTGAAAGCCGGTGTACCCTGCCTGCATTTTTACACGATGGGCTCTTCCGACGCAACACGCGCTGTAGCGGCGGAGGTATTTTAATCGAATTATTAAACCGGTAAAACTTCCTGGATGAATTATGATTTTTATACCGGAGAACTTCTTCTAATTGATAAACCATACACCTGGAGCAGTTTTCAGGCAGTTAACAAGATCAGGTACGCCATCAGGCAACACCCTTCACTGCTGGTTGAAAATGTAAAAGTGAAACCCAAAGTGGGGCACGCTGGTACACTTGATCCACTCGCCACCGGGCTGCTCATCGTTTGTACCGGCAAAAAAACAAAAACCATCGACGCACTGATGGGTCTCGAAAAAGAATACACAGGCACTTTTTACATTGGCGCGACAACACCCTGTTTTGATCTGGAAAAACCTGTCGACCATCAATTCCCCACCGAACATATCACTGAAGAAATGCTGCAGGCCGCTGCCAAAAGTTTTGTTGGCGTACAACAGCAGGTGCCGCCGTTGTTCAGCGCTATAATGATCAATGGCAAAAGGGCCTATGAATTGGCAAGAGCCGGTGTAGACGCCGAAATTAAAGCCCGTGAGATCGAGATCCGCGAATTTGAGATCAGTAACATTGCGCTGCCAAGCGTTGACTTCAGGATCGTGTGCAGTAAAGGCACTTATATCAGGAGCATCGCCAGGGACTTTGGTCTCCTGCTAAACAGCGGGGCGCATCTTACTAAATTGTGCCGCACCCGCATCGGAAACTTTGAATTAAAAGACGCGGTATCTCCTTTGGATTTTCATCCCGAAGTATTTTGAACCACCTGGTGTTTTTGAGCCACAAAGAAAAAGGTCGCATAAGAAAAGGGTATTGAGCGAGCGGAGCCGTGTCACCTCGAGCCGGCCGTGTCGCCTCGAGCGGAGTCGAGAGGCTAAATATTCAAAAAATGCATAAACTCATCCAGCCGGTCATTCATGCCCTTGTCAAAATCTCCCTGGTGAAAAGTGGCTTTAACCGCGTAATTATAACGATTAAAAGTTTGCAGGATGCCCGAAAGGTCTTCGCGGTTCACTTTAATGGTGACTTCCATTTTTATGCTATCGGGCGCCGAAGAAACGTGCAGGCTCAGGATCTTGGCATCGTTGCTTTCAATGATATTGCCTATCTGGGTAACTGAATAATCGTGTTGGTTAAGTTCCAGAACAATTACGCCACCCGGGTTTTGCACGGCGATCATGGTACTAAGATTTTGTACAATGCCTCTCAGCGTAATGCAGCCCTTGTATAGTTCTTTTTCGTCGATCACAGGAATGAGTGTGAGATTAAGGCTGCTCATCAATCTCACTAAATCGTAAGTGTGTTGGTAGTGATGAATAACAGGGCGCATCAGGTGCAGTTTGCTGATGTTGATCTGTTCATCGGGATGCTCGTAATCCATAAGGTCGGCTTCAGAAACCACACCAATCAACTCTCGGTTATTTACCACAGCAAGATGCGATACCTTGAATTGTTCCATCCAGTCAAGCGCCAGCTCAACAGTGTCTGTGATCTTCAAAGGTGGGATCTCGTCGGTTATTAAATCGCCTACTAACATTCATCGCAAAAGTAATAAATTAATTAATCCTGATAGTATTTTATCAAAAACTAACAATTGTTTAAACATTAATCACGATTTTTGAATTAATTTTAAAACACTCAGAATCCCCTGGAATGACCAAGTTAAGTGTAAATATAAATAAGATTGCCACCCTGCGGAACGCAAGGGGCGGCAACATTCCCGACCTTCTTAAAGCCGCCGCCGACATAGAACGTTTTGGCGCGCAAGGCATCACCGTGCATCCAAGACCCGATGAAAGACATATTACCTACAGGGATGTTCACGATCTGAAACCGCTCTTAAAAACAGAGTTCAACATTGAAGGTAATCCCAAAGAAAAAAAATTCGTCGACCTGGTACTCGCGATAAAACCTCAACAGGTAACCCTGGTGCCCGATGTACAGGGACAAATTACCAGTGACCATGGCTGGGACACCATTAAAGAAAAAAATTATTTAAAAGAAACGATCGCCTTCTTCAAAGCACAGGGCATCCGCACCTCGGTTTTTGTTGACGCCGATCTTAAAATGATTGAGGGCGCGCAGGCGGTGGGCACCGACAGGATCGAATTATATACCGAGGAATACGCAAGGTTATATGCCACCCAAAGAGAAAAAATAATCAAACCTTTTGCTGAGGGCGCTAAATTGGCCACCGAACTGGGTATGGGAGTAAATGCAGGTCATGATCTTAATCTTGAAAATCTGCGCTACTTTAAGGAGCAGGTTCCGGGCCTGCTCGAAGTGTCGATCGGCCACGCGTTGATCAGCGACGCTTTGTATTTTGGATTGGAAAACACCGTGCAATTGTATTTGCGGCAATTGAAATAAATCAGGATACTTTACAGCACTAAAACAATAAGAAATGAAATTAGCATTCAGGGAATTCGGACAGGGACAGGCGCTTATTATTTTACATGGTTTGTTCGGGCAAAGCGATAACTGGAACACCCTCGCTAAAAATTTCGCTGAGCAGGGTTTTCATGTGTTCACCGTCGATCAGCGCAACCACGGCCTTTCACCCCACAGCGACGATTGGAATTACGAGGTGATGGCGGATGACCTGAAAGAATTTATCGACGACCGTCAGCTGCAAAACCCCGTGATTATAGGTCACAGCATGGGCGGCAAAACAGCCATGTTCTTTGAACTTAAATTTCCCGGTGTTGCTTCAAAATTAATTATTGTCGACATGTCGCCGGGAACCGCGGCAAGACAACATGATGGCGTGTTAAAAGCGCTCAACGCTGTTGATTTTTCTAAACTCGAAAACAGGAAAGAAGCCGAGGCCGTTTTAAATCAATACATTCCTGATTTTGGCACCAAACAATTTTTATTAAAAAATATTTACTGGAAAGAAGAAGGAAATAAACAAATGAGCTGGCGTTTTAACCTGGAGGTGATCTCACAAAAATATGAGGACATCCTGGAAGCTGTTCCCCATGGTACAAGCCCGGTGAACACTTTGGTGCTGCGGGGCGAAAAATCAAATTACGTAAGCGAAAAAGACTTTCCTGAGTTCGAGGCCAGATTTCCAAACCATAAAATACAAACCATTGCCGGTGCAGGGCACTGGGTACACGCCGAAAAGCCGAAAGAATTTTTTGAAGCGGTGATGGATTTTATTGCGCAACAATAATTTTTTTTCTTGAAACCAACTGCTGGTCTACGAACAATTCTCCGGTATAACAGCCTTCGGCCAGCATGACATTGATCTTCATTTCACCGTCGACCGCCGTTTGACTGCACGTGTTAATAATTCTGCCTTGCAGGTCTTTGATAACAAACTGGCAGGCTTGTCCGTTAAGGTTATTCAGCTTTATTATGAAACTGCCGTTACCCGGATTCGGAAAAATACTGAGATCCTCTTCATTACCTTGTTGCTGCTTTATTGCGGTGCAGTTTGCGACTTGTACCGTCGCCATTGCCGAGGCCATACATCCCAGGCTGTTGATTGACGTAACCGTGTAAATGGATGTAGCCAAAGGTGAGACAGTGGCTGTACCTCCGGAATAAGTATATGAACTCGCGCCGCTTGGCGTTAAAACAAATGAATTACCACTGCAAATGGTTCCGCTGCTGACCGCGATTGAAAACGGGGCCTCGTTGTAAAGTGCGTTCACATCATTTTGTGTGAGTACCGAAGTATAAACCCGCAGCTCATCAATACCGCCGGGAAAAAAATTCGCCAGCGACGAGCGTGCCCCAAGCAGGGCGCGATACGGGGCCGACCCATAATTGGCGGGCTGATTATTTGTATTGGCAGTGGCCTGTTGCTGTACCAGGACAGAATTCACATACATAGTTAAAGTAGTCGCGTTCCTGGTTACAACCACGTGGATCCAATTATTAAAAAAGGCGTTGTTTGCTGGGGAAAAGATGTAGGATTGTAAAGGATTGGAGCCAACATTGTAGGAGCCCGCAAAAACAGTAGGACTGTTGTAATTTACGCTCAAACAATAAGGGTCGGTGGATGAGCCAACACTATAGGCAATAAACCCGCTGGTCGCATTAGAGGTGGGCTTCATCCAAAGGCTGTAAGAATAAACATTTAATCCCACAAAGCTCGCCGGTGGCAGACTGATATAGTTGTTGACGCCATTAAAATTGTACGCGCTGTTTGGCTTGCCAAACCTGTCGCTGGTAAGTACGGCGCCATTAACAGTGCCATTGAGACTATTGCCCGAAAAATCATTAGCATTACCACACATCGGGTAATAAGCTATTAAACCGGCAGTTGGAATTTGTGCCCTTATCGAAACCAGGACAAAGAGGGCCAGAACTACAAAAACGTGCTTTTTCATAAGTGGGTGGTTGGATTATCATAAATGTAGTTCATTTTACCTGCGTTTTTACAAATAAAAAATTGTCGCAAAACACCCTTTTATTGTCAGATCTCCACATCCGGATTTCTATTTTATCGTCGCATATTTGTAATGTGATCTCCACTATAAATAATAATATTTAAAAAAGACAAAAATGAAAAAGACAAAAATTCTCTATTGGACCTTTACAGGATTGTTCGCCTTTATGATGTTTGGCTCCGCAATTCCTGATGTGCTGTGCTCTGAAGTAGCGGTAAAAGGTATGCATGAAGACCTGGGCTTCCCGCTGTATTTTGTACCCTTTATTGGCGTTGCCAAAATACTGGGCGTGATTGCCATCTTAATTCCCGGTTTCCCACGAATTACTGAGTGGGCTTATGCCGGCCTGTTTTTTGACCTCATCGGCGCTACTTATTCTATCATAGCGGTAGGCGCACCTGTTGCCAATTACGGGTTTATGATCCTGCCCCTTGGTCTGGCTACGCTCTCTTATATTTATTACCACAAAAAACTCAGGCAAAGCGTAACATTAACACGCTGATTTTAAAAACCCTTCATCAAAAAAAAATGACAGCAATAATTATTATCGTTTGCGTAATCGCGCTGCTGCTTTTAATAGCGGCACTGATGCCTAAAGAAATGAATGTTGAACAAACCATCGTGATCGACAAACCTAAAAATGAAGTGTTTGACTACGTTAAATACATAAAGAACCACGACAATTTCAGCGTGTGGGCCATGATGGATCCGGATATGAAAAAAGAATACCGTGGTACCGACGGACAGGTTGGTTTTGTTTATGCCTGGGACAGCAAGAAGGAAAAAAATGTTGGAACGGGAGAGCAGCAAATAAAAACCATCACCGACGGACAGAGTATTGAGCATGAAATCCGTTTTATTAAACCAAGACAGGATGTGGCGCAGGCAAAGTTCATCTTTACCGCTCTTGGGGTTAACCAGACAAAAGTACGCTGGGCTTTTCACAGCCGTATGAAATTTCCTGGCAGCATTATGAAGCCTTTGATCTCGGGCATGCTGAATAAAAGTCTTGTAACCGGGTTATCTGGTTTAAAAACTATACTCGAAGGTTAAACAGACTGATGATGGTGGAAGTATTTAAAACGAATGTTCAGGCGGCGGATGTGGCGGATGTTATCGTTCAATCGCTCAGTAAACTCTGCCCTGCCTCGGAGATCAATTTCGACCTTGAGGATTGTGACAGGATCCTGAGAGTGGCCTCCGTTGAGATCAATATTCAACTCATCATTTCAATACTTTCAGACCTGGGTTATTGCTGCGAGGTGCTTTCGGATACCTGATCACAGCAAAAACCTACGTTAAATTCCAGCCAAAAATAAAACCTCTTTTTGCAGCCGGTGCACAAAGAGGTTTTATAGTTAGAGGTTTGTTTATTTTTTAAGCTTTTTACAGGTTTCGTCGGCCATGTTTTTATGATGATTAAGGCTCGGTAAAGTGTTTGTTGCAAAAGCTCTTAGCTCAGTGTTCTCTCCTTTTTTGGTTTCTTTTTCGTAGAGATCGATGATTTTTTTATGGTGTTTTGCCATACACTCTGTATAAGATTTATCGAAGTCTTCTCCAACCTTATCTGACAGTTTGTTGTAATCTTTTTGCTGGTTGTCGTCCAGGGCGGTTGGCGCATTGATAGATTTTCCGGCTGTGATCTGCCTTAACAGGTCGTCAGGTTTCTTATGATCTTCTACCATGTGTTGCGCCAATTCTTTTACTTCAGGCGAAAAACCTTTGGTTTGTGCCAGCTGACTCACCTTTAATACTTCTATGTTGGCTTTCAGCGCGCTTTCTGCAAATTCTTTGTCCTGCTTTGATATCCCGGGGTTTTGCGCCCTGAGGCTTACAAGTCCTAAACAGGCAATTAATAAGAGTGTCTTTTTCATATTGGTTGTTTTTTAACAATGGCAACAATCCCCGTGCCCGCGTTAAATAAATTCTCCACCACACTTTGAGGAAAATTTTCCCTGAACCCGGGTGACTTAAATCCTGCGAACTGGCAACATTGATCCAGCGTTTAGGGGAATATATAAATCCTCAGCGTGAGTATATATTCTCCCGAAGAAAATGCGTTTTCTGAAAAGGTGAACAACATTGAAAAATTCACTCACAAAGTGGGCAAGATCTTTGAGAAAACCATCAACGCCTGCTTTGAGCCCTCTGATTAAATTCTTGAAATAGTACAGATGGAACTGAATGTTGAGCACTTAAATAAAAAACGGTATCTTTAGTAAAACCGTTAACCAAAGGTGAATCCACATAAGACTTTTATAATTTTAGTTTTTTTTCTTTGCTCATTGGTCAATTTGAAGCTAAGAGCACAGGTCGTTGACCAGAGCCATCAAATTTATAATATCCCATTGAGTGGCAGAACGCTCAACGGTTATAATATTTTTCAGTCGTTTACCGCGGGTGTAACCGGCACCCTGGTGGGAATAGAGATAGTGTTTGTTGACAGTATGGCCGGAGCCTGCACTTTAAAGCTCTACACCGGCGCCGACACCAGCGGTACGCTTTTGCAGATTGCTCCTCAAACTGTTTCATGTCAGGGTGGACCGTGCCCTGTAAATTTCATAGTATCGGCC